>JAFZKP010000035.1 GCA_017553625.1 Bacteroidales bacterium | reverse complement strand
GATATGCACGGGTCTTGGTGTCTATTGGTCAAATTCTCTTCAAACGGAGTGCCAAGTCGCAGGATGGAGTTTGCATTTCGATGATGTTAACTGTCACGTGTGCGGCACCTACGAGCGGAGCAGGGGACAGGTGGTGAGGGCGGTAAGCAATAACAGACCGTGATTATTGTCTTACGCCTGTATTCCTCGAGGCTCGATGCCAAAATGTAAGTCTTGATGCCAGGCTTAAAGATGAGTCAAAGTTGATGCCTGAAAGAGGTGTGTGGTATTTTATATTGATGGCTTCGACCTCGAGGAAAAATATTCAGCGTTGATAGTATTTGAGGTAAAATATAGCGAACAAATGTTTTCTGCAAGATGCTGAGCCACCTCCTCAATGGAAAACTTGGTCACATTGATGGTGAAGTCGTAGTTACGAACCTCATAACGTGATGCTCCAGCATAATATTTGGTATAGGTTTCACGGGCATTGTCGACATCGTCTATGCATTTGGCAGCAGACTCCTCATTGACTCCAAATTTTTCAGCAATACGTTTGATGCGCATATCTCTGTCGGCAAAAATGAAGATTTTCAATGCATTCGGGTCGTCTTTAAAAACACGAAATCCGGTGCGCCCAACAAAAATACACGACTCTTTGGCGGCGATGTCGCGCATCTTCTGGATTTGAGCGTAGTACGCCTCACGGGATGTGACTTTCTTATTTTCAGATTTGTAAGTCTTGTTGCCTTCAATCGCTGCCTTGTCGTAAACGTTAATGCCAAGCAACTCTCCCAAACGGAAAGCTATCTGTCTTCCTCCACTTCCACTTTCGCGGTTAATCGTGATGATTATTTTCCCCATTTTCCCTTTGTTGATTTTTTACAAAGATAACAAATCAAGAGCATATTTTTTCAGGTTGCACAAATGGTCGAATGCTTTTCATAAACAATCGAATCAAGGTCTTGATAATGGGGGGATTGTGTGAAAAGTTGAGTTTTCAAACACAAAAAGTCGAATGGTTTTTACTTTTTGGCTGTCATTTGACTTCTAAAATATGTCGGAGTCACCTCATATTTACGCTTGAAATCACGACCGAAGACGGTAAGGTTTGAGAATCCTGATGCGGTTGCCACATCGCTGATGCTCATGTCAGGACGGTCGGTAAACAATTGGCAGGCGTATTCAAGGCGCAAGTCGCGGATGAAATCTGGCAATGAACTACACGAATCGGCATGAGCGAAAGCGGCTCCGATGCGACGGTCGGTAAGATGGAAACGATCCATCAGCACCTGACGACCGAAGTTGGAATTGAGGAAAAGCTCCTCGCTACGGATGACATCGCTAAGGTAATTAAATAGCTGTTTATCGTCGAGAGTGTCAATATCCTGTTTTGATTTCGGCGTTTGAATCTTGATGTTCTGCGACTCCTTTTTCTTATATTTCATCGACTCCATCATCTGCTCGGTAAGCACACGGTTTTTACGGTTTATGGCGTGGCTTTGTATCAACAGTCGGATGATGAAACCGACAGACAATAACACCAAGATGAAACCAGCCAAAGCAAGACTTTTGTTATGTTTGGCCTTAGTCTGTTCGCGCTCAGTGTTCATTCGCTCTTCCTGCAACTTGTAACGTGCCGCATAATGATATGCCTGTCCCTCATGTTGTTTTCTGTCGAGGTTTTCTTTTATGCTTACATAGCGATGCCAGAAGTCTGTAGCGGTTTGATAATCGCCTGCTGCTTCAGCGGCAATGGCACGATTGTGAAGCATAGACGCATAATCGTGATTCATAGTGTCGTTTCCTAAACGTTTGTCAGCCACGTCGTAGATGGCAAGCATTTTGTCGTAATCGCCCAAAACAACCCATGTGTTTGATGCCATCATGCGTCCTGAGAATGTTTTGCCATAGTCGCTTTCCTCGAACAACGAAAGGTAATGACGGGCAGTATCCTCCTCTCCTATGTCGGCGTATGCCTTGGCAAGGAATCCATAAGCCTGGGCGGTATAGAAATTGCAATAGCTGTAGAATTGTTCTTCGTTTGGCGGCATACGGAATGAGCCATCGGCATATTCATCGCGGTGCTGACGGTAATCGTCGATTTTTTCGATGATACGCTGGGCAAGTGGGATAATGCTTTCTGGTCTGTTAAGGATGTCTAAAAGATTGATTTTTCGTTTGAGCGCGATGATGCAGGCATCCATTTCGCTGAAATGACGTTGTTCGTCGAGAGCCCCGATAACGCCGTTAAGTTTGGTGAGGCCTCTCTCTTCCTCGCCGAGTTTGGCCAAGCTGAATCCTATCTCGGCTTCGGTGCGCAACGCCTCGGTCTCATCGCCCTGCTGACGGCAAAGCTCAACTTTTTCGGTCGACCAGCGTATCCATTGCTCGTTGTCGCCACGTCGGCGTGTGATGGTAATCAGCAAATCAAGCACATTTTCACGGTTAGTCGGATTATCAACGAAATCGCTCTCCATCAAAGCTTCGCAAATCTTTTGTGCCTCTTCAAACTTAAGATCGGTGGTCGATTGGCACAGTACTTTAGCGCGCAGCATCTTGGCGAGGTCTGCATCCATATTGCCAACGATTACTGCCGAATCGAGTATCAGCAGTGCCCGTTCAGGATTACGGTCAAAAATAGCCAACGCCGCATCAGCGGTGTAGAGCGTGTCGTCCGGCTGAGGTTCATATTTAATACCATTGTCAGTGTTTGTACAACTAACAGCAAATATAGTCAAAAGCACATATAATATGAAGTGTGTTACCTTTCGCATTTTAAACAGCTTTCTGGATGCAAAAATACAAAAAAATAGCGTTCACTAATGCGTTAACGCTATTTTTTGAGGTACCAGACGGAATCGAACCGCCGTAAAAGGTTTTGCAGACCTTCGCCTAGCCACTCGGCCATGATACCTTGTCATTGGGACTGCAAAAATACAACTTTTTTCAATATCCAAACGATTTTTCGAAAATTATTTTTTTCGACCTTCGTTGCGACCCTCAATCCATATCCATAACCGCCACATCAGCCAGCCCCACGCAAAGAACAAAACATAGTAAATCCACTTCGGAATGGTGCTGTGATAAGCGTCTTCGTTGACGATTTCATTGTACTGCTCAGTCGGTATGTCAGCGTAATAATATGCCCCCGCGCCGAAGTCATAGTCTTCGACAACGCCCTTGCGGTTCAGCATGATGTAAACCGCCAAAACCAAAGTGATTACCACCACAACGATGGTAATCACCTTGAAAACTATGTGTTTTTTGCCCATTATTTGAACAAATCGAGGTTCGGAATGTCAAACACCACGCCTGAGAGCAGGATCCACACCGCAAACAGCGTCAGAGCGATGTTAAACAGCTGTCCGACGATGTAGAGCCACAGCACCTTGCCGCCCTGCATCTGCTTTGCCAATGTCTTGAAATTGGTGTCTAATCCAATGCTTGTGAATGCAAGCACGAAAGCCCAGTTCTTGTACTGGTCAAGCACATTGTTGATAGCCTTGACACCCGAAACGCCGCCAAAATCCATGCCTTTGGTGAGTGGCATGATGATGAACGATGCCACCAATGAAGCCACAAAGAAACCGATGATGAACTTCGGGAAACGGTTCCAGATCTCGCCTGCGCCGACCTTGCTTTCGCCCGTCTTATCGACTTTCAAAGCAAAGAAAATGGCCACGAAGAAAGCGATGAATCCGATGAGAATGTTCTGAATCATCTTGACCATCGATGCTACCTGCTCAGCCTCTGGTCCGAGGGCGTTACCTGCTAAAACCACAGCTCCTGTCGAATCTACAGTACCACCGATGAGCGCGCCGCCCATCATCTGGTTCATGCCTGCCCAACGGATAATCATCGGCTCAAACACCATCATCAAAATGGTGAAAATGATAGAGATTGATATTGCTAATGAAAGGTCTTCTTTCTTTGCCTTTGCCGCCGCTCCCGTTGCGATGGCCGCCGATGTTCCGCACACCGAAGTCGCTGACGCTAAAGTGATTACAAGCGGCTTGTTGCCGATTTTCAACACTTTCGTGCCAAACCACCACATGAAGATGATGACGATAGGAGTCACAATCCAGGCGATGCCGAGACCGTAGAGACCGAACTTCGCGATGTTGCTGAACAACACCGAGAATCCCATGATGACCAAACCGGTCTTGATGTAAAACTCAGTCCTGATTGCAGGTTTCAGCCATTCTGGCGTGCCTACAGTGTTGGAAATCAACAATCCGATGAGCAATGCCCAGAACGCCCACTCGAGGTAACGGTTCAAGGTGAACTCAGCGCTCACGAAACGCACGATGATGGCGATGACAAACAGCACTATGAAAGCCGGAATGAATTTGCTGACTTTCTCGCCCTGAAGTTTGATACCTATTGTAAATAATATTCCGAGCACCAGCACCGTGACGATGAGCTTGCGCCAGAAAATCCAGTTTCCAAGCTGTTCTGCGAGCGGCACCGCCTTTTTCACTCCTTCTTCGTTAACAACCCATGTACTGAATTTCGCAGCTGAGAAGTCGAACCATCCGGTCAGAACAGCCACTGCTCCTATTGCGATGACGATGAAGCCAATCCACACCGCCAGCCAGTCTTCTTTTTTCAATAAATCTTTCGACATAACCAATTAGAATTTATAGTTTAAAATCGCCACGATTGTATGAGCATTGTCTCCTGTTTCAGGCTGAGCCAACTGATAGTTGACCTTAAAATTAACCTGTTTTACAGGAAGATAAGTGACACCTGCTGTCAAATATGTCACAGCGCCTTTTTCAACGGTCTCGTCTCCATTGAAACGCTCGTAGCGCACCACTGGCATGAGTCTCTGTGTCTCGGTGATGTTGAACCAATAGCCAGCCACTGCGTAGAATCCATTGCTGTTGAATGGTTTGTTGGTATCTTCAATATAGTCCATTCTGCCCGTAGAACCTCCGATATATTCCGAACGAAGCACGATTCTGTCAGATTTGTACTGAATACCCGCGCTCCAGCGGTTGTTGTCGCCTTGCATCATAGAATCGCAGACATATTCACCATTCTGATATGAACCCAAGATTGTCAGGTCTTTCACAGGATGCAATGCTATGCTTCCAATGAAATCCTTGCGCTTGTTGTTGTCCTTAATGATGATACCATTTCCGTTGAAGATACCGGCTTTATATTCAACCCAACCGTTGAAAAGCTTACCGCTTGCCATAACACCGATGTCGCGACCGAGAGCGCCAATGCCTGTGATGCCGCCCTCATAGCCTGTGAGCTGCTTTATCATTGTGCCGTAGTCGAAGATTTCGCAGTCGAAAGCTGGATTAAACTGGTTTTCGATGCTGAGAGGTGTCTTCATCTGACCTGCCTGAATCACAAATGCCTCGCATACTGTATATTTCAGGAAAGCGTCAGTAAGAGCTGGCTTTCTCACAAAGTCAACACCTACACGGTAACTGAGTTTTTCTGTAAATTTTCCATCGAAATTAACGCAAACACGCTGTAAGAAAAATGTGTTGTTCTTTAAATCGAAGTCCTTGTCGAAGTTTGCGTCAAATCTGACCTGTGCGAAGCCTGAAACCTTAGGCATCAGGTCGACTTTCTCTTGTGCAAAAGCTAAAACGCTGAATGTCAGCATGATAGCTAACAATGTAAATTTTGTTTTTCTCATCTTTTTGTAAATTTGTTAATAATTTATTTCGTTTTCGGTGCAAAGATACGAAAAAAGTAAAAGCGTTTACTATTTATTGAAAAAATTTTTGATACCTTTCGCAGAATTACGACTTACCACATGGTACTGAGAGTAATTCGAGAAAGGTATCAAAATTTTCTAACGTAGAGACGTCACATTGTGGCGTCTCTACATAACGTGGTTTTATTTAGAAACAATTATTCCGCTAACACGGTGATTTTGTTCTCCAACACCTCGCATACACCGCCTTTGATGTTGAAAAACTGCTGTTTCCCGTCGGAATCCAGTATTTTCACGCGGCCTGGTCCGAGTGACGCTATCATGGGGGCGTGGTTGTTCAAAACCTCAAACAATCCGTCGACACCAGGCATCTGCACCAAAGTGACCTCGCCTTTGAAAATCTGTTTGTCAGGTGATGTTATGTCAAGTTTCATGGCTTACTCCTTGTTTTCTGCTAACATCTTCTTGCCTTTTTCAATAGCTTCCTCGATAGTTCCAACCAAGTTGAAAGCTGCCTCAGGATACTGGTCGACCTCGCCGTCCATAATCATGTTGAAGCCCTTGATGGTGTCTTCAATCTTCACGGTGGCGCCTCTCAAGCCTGTGAACTGCTCTGCCACGGTGAACGGCTGTGAGAGGAATCTCTGTACACGACGTGCTCTGTGCACTATGAGTTTGTCCTCTTCCGAAAGCTCGTCCATACCGAGGATGGCGATGATATCCTGCAGCTCCTTGTATCTCTGGAGGATTCCCTTCACGCGCTGTGCTGTGTTGTAATGCTCCTCGCCAACGATGTCAGGTGTCAGGATTCGTGATGTTGAGTCGAGTGGGTCGACGGCAGGGTAGATACCTAATTCTGAGATTTTACGGCTCAAAACTGTCGTTGCATCCAAGTGGGCGAATGTCGTTGCAGGTGCCGGGTCTGTCAAGTCGTCGGCAGGCACGTAGACGGCCTGTACTGAGGTGATGGAACCGCTCTTTGTTGAAGTGATTCTTTCCTGCATCAAACCCATCTCCGAGGCCAATGTAGGCTGATAACCCACGGCTGAAGGCATACGTCCCAGAAGTGCTGACACCTCTGAACCGGCCTGTGTGAAACGGAAGATGTTGTCGATGAAGAACATGATGTCACGTCCTGCTGTCTCGCCGTCGCCGTCACGGAAATATTCTGCCATACTCAAACCTGACAAAGCCACTCTTGCACGTGCTCCAGGTGGTTCGTTCATCTGACCGAACACCAGCGTAGCCTGCGATTTGTCGAGTTCTTCATAGTTGACCTTGTCGAGTGGCCAGTTGCCTTTAGCCATCTCTTCCTGGAACTCTTTGCCGTATTTGATAACGCCTGCTTCAATCATATCGCGGAGAAGGTCGTTACCCTCACGGGTACGCTCGCCAACGCCGGCGAACACTGTCATACCTGAGTACAACTTGGCAATATTGTTAATCAACTCCATGATAAGCACGGTCTTACCGACGCCAGCGCCACCGAACAGACCGATTTTACCACCTTTTGCGTATGGCTCGATCAAGTCGATGACTTTGATACCTGTAAACAGAATCTCCTGTGTCGTCGAGAGGTTCTCAAACTTAGGAGGGTCGCGGTGGATGCTGTTGCGTTTGCCCGGATTCATCGGCTTCAAGCCGTCAATGCTGTCGCCAATAACGTTGAACAGACGTCCTTTCACCTGATCGCCTGTAGGCATGGTGATAGGATGACCAAGGCTGCGGACTTCCATGCCGCGGCGTAAACCGTCGGTTGAGTCCATAGCGATGGTACGCATGGTGTTTTCTCCGATGTCCTGCTGAACTTCGGTGATGAGTTTGTCGCCATTGTCGCGCGTAATCTCAAGCGCGTCGAGAAGACTCGGCAGGTGCTTCTCATCTTCAAATGCCACGTCGATGACAGGTCCGATGATCTGTACAATATGGCCCTTTATTTCCTTATCCATATTATTTATTGTTGTTGTTCAATTCTAAATAATGACTCAAAATTCTTGATGAATTTCCATTGGAAAATCACCAGATAAAATATTCCAATTGTGATGGCACTGTCCGCAACGTTGAAAACCGGACTGAAAAATATCTCATCGCCAAAGAATGGCACCCATTTCGGGAAGGTGAACAGCGGGAAATACAGCATGTCAACGACACGCCCCTGCATGAAACCGGCGTAATCGAAGATGAGACCGTAAAACATCCCGTCGATGATGTTACCCAACGCCCCCGCGATGATTAACGATATGCCGCACAACGGTCCGAAACTTACGTTTTTCTTCACAAGATGTATAAGAACCCAAACCAACAGCACCACGGCAGCCACACGGAAAACGCTCAAAACAAGCTTTCCCCAGGCTCCGCCGGACAGCTCCCATCCGAACGCCATGCCGTTGTTCTCCACAAACAAGATATAAAACCATTTCCCGAAAACAGGAACGGCTTCACCGACTGCCATAGTGCTCTTGACAAGTATTTTTGATACTTGGTCGAGCAGCAAAACCAGAAATATGACAATCAGTGGCTTTTTCATTTCTTCTTGTTCTGATTCATCTTTGCCTCAACGCTGAGTGTTGCGTGTGGAACGGCGCGCAGACGCTCTTTCGGTATGAGCTTTCCTGTTACACGGCAGATGCCGTAAGTCTTGTTCTCGATGCGAATAAGAGCGTTTTCCAGGTTCTGGATATATTTTGCCTGACGCACTGCCAAAGCACTGTTCTCTTCTTTTGAGAGTACCGCCGCACCCTCTTCCAAAATCTTGAAAGTAGGAGCCATGTCATCCGAATTGTCGCCGCTGGCAATGTTCTCCTGCAACAAATCAAGGTCTTTCCGTGCTTTTTCGAGACGCTCCAATATCAATGCCTTAAACTCCATCAACTCCTCGTCGGAATATCTGGTCTTTTCTGGAGTGTTGTTTACTGTCTCTTCCATAATTGTGATATTTAGTTTACGATTTTTTTATCATTATTTTAGCTGAAACCTTTTCAACGAGTTCTTGTGCCTCAACGTCAAGATTGTCAACGAGTTCAAGAGTTGCAAGTGTCTCTGAGCAGATGTATTCTCCGAAACGCTCCACAGGCTTCATGATGTCGTTGTTTTTCTCTATCGTCAAGATAATCTTGTCTGTCACCTCGAGACCGCTGTCTTTTCTCATGTTCTGCACACGGTTGATGATTTCTCTTGCGAGACCTTCTTCAAACAACTCCGGAGTGATGTTGATGTCGAGGGCGACGGTCATGTTGTCTTGTGTCGTCACTGTCCAGCCCGGGATGTCCTCCGTGGTGATGAGAGCGTCTTCCAAAATCAGGTTAACTTCCTGACCGTCAACGGTGATGGTTGCGCCGTTGTTCTTCTCGAAGTTACGGATGTCTTCCTGGCTCATGGTGTTGAAATACTTCGTGAGCTGTCCCATCAGTTTGGGGTAACGTGTCTTCAATGAAGCGAAGTTCGGTCTGACTTTCTTCACCAGAATGTTGAGCTCTCCAGTGAGATATTCCACTTTCTTCACATTGACTTCCGAAAGGATGAGTCCTTCAACTTTTTCAAGCTGCTGCTTCATCTCGTCTGAAAGCACCGGAATCATGATTCTTGACAATGGCTGACGCACGCGGATGTTGGCTTTCTTTCTGAGCGAAAGCACCATCGAGGCGACGAGTTGTGCCATCTCCATGCGTTCCTCGAGTTTCTTGTCGATGAACTTCTCGTTTGCTTTCGGGAATTTTGTGAGATGCACTGATTCGGCGTTGTCGCGATGTGTCACGGCATTGAGGTCGCGGTAGAGTTGTTCGCTGAAGAACGGCGCGATAGGCGAAATCAGGCGTGCCAAGGTGTCAAGGCAGGTGTACAATGTCTGATATGCCGAGGTCTTGTCTTCTGAGCCGTTGCTCTTCCAGAAACGGCGACGTGACAAGCGCACGTACCAGTTGCTGAGGTGAGCGTCGACGAAGTTACCGATGGCACGTCCTGCCTTGGTAGGTTCGTAAGCCTCGTAGTCTTTTTCAACCTCGATTATGAGCGAGTTGAGTTCTGACAAAATCCATCTGTCGATTTCAGGACGTTTCTCAAACGGGATGTCGGCTTCTTTGTACTCGAATCCGTCGATGTTGGCGTAGAGCGCGAAGAATGCGTATGTGTTGTATAATGTTCCGAAGAACTTGCGGCGTACGTCGTCCACTCCTTCCTCGTCAAATTTCAGGTTGTCCCATGGCTGAGAGTTGGTTATCATATACCATCTCACGGCATCGGCTCCGTATTTTGTGATTGCTCCGAACGGGTCGACGGCGTTGCCAAGACGTTTCGACATCTTGTTGCCGTTCTTGTCGAGCACCAATCCGTTGGAAATCACGTTCTTATATGCCACTGAGTCGAAGCACATTGTCGCGATAGCGTGCAAGGTGAAGAACCAGCCACGTGTCTGGTCGACGCCTTCAGCTATGAAGTCTGCCGGGAAGGTCTTGTCGTTGAGTTGACCTGGCTTGCCCATGTAGTGAATCTGTGCGTAAGGCATCGCGCCAGAGTCGAACCACACGTCGATGAGGTCAGGCTCACGGAACATCTTCTTTCCTGATTTTGAAACCAAAACCACGCCGTCAATATATGGTCTGTGCAAGTCAAATTTGGTGTAATCCTCTGATTTATATGGATTTTCCTTCATAAATCCTGCCTTGACTGATTTCTCAATCTCTTCTCTGAGTTCCGCCACGCTGCCGATGCAAATCTCTTCGTTGCCGTCTTCTGTTCTCCAAATTGGAAGTGGCGTGCCCCAGTAACGAGAACGTGAAAGGTTCCAGTCGACGAGGTTCTCGAGCCAGTTGCCGAAACGTCCGCTTCCTGTTGCCTCAGGCTTCCAGTTGATGGTCTTGTTGAGCTCAATCATGCGGTCTTTCAACGCTGTTGTCTTGATGAACCAGCTGTCGAGAGGGTAGTAGAGCACCGGTTTGTCGGTACGCCAGCAGTGCGGATAGTTGTGGGTGTGTTTCTCGCTCTTGAAGAGCTTGCCCTGTTCTTTCAGCATAATGACGATTTCTACATCCAATGAGATATCTTTGTCGGTTTTTGTCGGGTCGTAGGCGTTTTTCACGAATTTGCCTGCGTATTTTGCATATTCTTCAACGTCGACATGTGTCTTAACCCATTCAGGGTCGAGTTCTTCGAGGAGGAAGAACTTACCTGTCTTGTCGACCATCGGTTGTGCCTTGCCGTCTTTGTCGATGAGATGCAGTGGCGGGATATTGGTTTGTTTTGCCACGCGGTTATCGTCGGCACCGAATGTAGGTGCGATGTGGACGATACCGGTACCGTCTTCTGTTGTGACGTAGTCACCAGGAATAACGCGGAATCCGTCGCCGTCAGGCTTCACCCACGGGATGAGTGGCTCGTAGTCCAATCCTGCGAGGTCTTTGCCTTTGCATGTGCCGAGGACTTCGTATGGAAGCTTCTTGTCGCCGACTTTCCAGTCTTCGAACTTCGGTTTATCCTCTTCTGTCGGGAAGAACGAGGCCATCAATGGCTTTCCGATGATGATGTATGTCTGTTCGCCGTTTGTCGGGTTGACTGTCTTCACGAGGTTGTATTCGATGCCAGGACCCACTGCCAATGCTGTATTTGACGGCAAAGTCCATGGTGTTGTGGTCCATGCCACAATCTGCACATCGTGGAAGTTCACGTCAACACCAAATGGCAGTTTCTGGAACTTACGCTGCTCGGCTTTCAGTCTGAACATCGCCACGCAGGTGAGGTCTTTCACGTCGCGGTAGCAGCCAGGCATGTTAAGCTCGTGTGAGCTTAATCCTGTTCCAGCTGCCGGTGAATATGGCTGAATCGTATATCCTTTGTAAAGCAAGCCTTTGTTATACAAGTCTTTAAGCAAGAACCAAAGGGTCTCAATGTATTCGTTGGTGAAAGTGATATACGGGTCGTTGAGGTCAACCCAGTATCCCATCTGGCGGGTGAGGTCGTCCCAACGGTCTTTGTATTTCATCACTTCCTCGCGACAAGCCTTGTTGTACTCATCAACGCTTATTTTCTTGCCAATGTCTTCCTTGGTTATGCCGAGTTTCTTCTCAACGCCGAGCTCCACAGGCAGTCCGTGGGTATCCCAACCTGCCTTGCGGCTCACGTATTTTCCCTTTAAAGTCTGGAAACGGCAGAATGTGTCCTTTATGGTACGAGCCATCACATGGTGGATGCCAGGCATACCGTTTGCCGACGGCGGTCCTTCATAAAACACATAGGCTGTTCCGTTTTTTGTGTTTTCCAAACTTTTGTTGAAAATGTCATTGTCTTCCCAATACTTACGAATCTCATCAGCTATGTTCGTGAGATTCAAAAACTTATATTCGCGATAAGCGTTCTTCATAAAATGTTATAATATTTCAAAATAATTCGCAAAGATATAAAAAAAGAATCATTTTCTAAAATATTAAATAATATTTTTTTATTTTTGCGGTGAAAAATATGTTTTTGAAATAAAAATTAACCAATATGAAAATAAATCACTCAATCGGCATCGATGTCGGAGGCACAAACACCGACATTGGAATCGTCCGCGCTGACGGAAAAATCATAGACAAAGAAAACCTGCACACCAACGAATATTACGACGCTGAGCTGTATGTGAAAGATGTGGCCGACAAGATAAAAATCTTGCTTGAACGCAATCATATTTCTGAAATCGACGGCATAGGCATCGGCGCGCCGAACGGAAACACATACACGGGAAGCATCGACAAGGCACCGAATCTGAATTTCAAAGGTCAGGTGAAGCTTGCCGAGATGATGAAGAAACATATTGACACTAAAGTGGTTGTGTCGAACGACGCCAACGCCGCCGCTTACGGCGAGATGATTTACGGCGGTGCCAAGAACCTCGACCATTTCATCACTTTCACCCTCGGTACAGGTGTCGGAAGCGGTATCATCATCGACAGAAAACTCGTTCTCGGCTCCACAAGTACTGCAGGTGAGCTTGGACATTCCATTATCATTATCAACGGTCGTCAGTGCGGCTGCGGACGAAAAGGCTGTCTGGAGACTTACACCTCGGCAGGAGGCATCCGTCGCACCGCCATTGAGCTGATGGAGCAGAATCCTTTGTACAATGGCGTTTTGAAGCAAATTGCGCCTGAAAACCTCACCTCAAAGATGGTTGGCGACGCTGCCAACGCGGGCGATCCTATTGGCATCCAGACCTTTGAAAATGTTGGTTATCTGCTTGGCATCGCTATGGCAAACGCGGTCACGTTCTCTGCCCCGCAGGCAATCTTCCTCATGGGTGGTCCTGTCCACGCTGGCGAGGTCCTGATGAAGCCTCTGCGCAAGTCATTCGACGAGCATCTTTTGAATATCTATCAGGGTACAGTGGAAATCCGTGTCTCGGAACTGAAAGACAACGAGGTGGCAATTTTAGGTGCAGCTGCCCTCTGCCAATTATAACATCTGTATCGGCGAAAACACCAAACATCCAACCAATGCGAACAACGTCACCGTCAATAGTGACAATGCGAACATTGGTTTGTTGTGATTAAAAAATTTTCTTACAATAATCGCCATCACTGGAACCGACATTATCGTCAGCATCGGCAAAAACAACCATACTGGATATTTCTTTTTGAAGATGACGATTTTACGCGCTTTTTTCAGCTGTTTTTCAGATGGATGTGATTTTCTCTTTTTGTAAAAACGGTTCAAGATTATGTCGCAGAAGAAATAAAAAACAGTGAATCCTGCAATCGCGCCAAGAGATGTGGCGGCAAAGGTGACGCCAAACGACAACCCTGCGGCAAATCCCGCCGCCGGCGCGTAAAACGTCTTCACCACCGAAAGCAAAACCACAGAAAGAATCTTCCAAAACACTTTTAATCAGTTAATCAGTTAATCAGTTAGTCAGTTGTCCAGTTAGTCAGTTAAAAACCCAGACAACTGAACAACTGACTAACTGATTAACTTTATTTTTTACTTTTCTATTGCACGAATACAAAAATTTTGTATTTTTGCCGTCTCAAAAATGCCACTTTAGCTCAGTTGGTAGAGCAACGCATTCGTAATGCGTAGGTCGTTGGTTCGAGTCCGACACGTGGCTCTAAATTAGCTGATACTCAGCGACTTATACCCCCCCCCGTTTGTTTGTCAAGGATTTGATAAACAGAGTTGTTAGACTTGAATTCCGGCACAATTACTTTCATTTGTTTCACAATGTCGAAGTCATTGCATGTCGGAAGTATCTCCAAAAGCTTGCTGATTTCCTTGTCGACTTCCTCTTGAGTGTACTCGCGCACCTTGGCGTGCATGATTTTCGGATGCTCTGTCGGCATGGTGTTTTCTTTGGTCGCAAGAAGCTCTTCGTACAATTTCTCACCAGGACGCAATCCGGTAATCTCAATCTGTACGTCAGGCATGTGAGAGAGCTTTATCATCTTGCTTGCCAAATCGTAAATTTTGACAGGTTTGCCCATGTCGAACACGAAGATGTCGCCGTCGCCGCCAATTGCTCCTGCTTCAAGCACGAGGCTGCAGGCTTCCGGAATCGTCATGAAGTAACGGATGATGTTGCGGTCGGTGACTGTGAGAGGTCCGCCATGCGCCAACTGCTTCTTGAACAATGGGATAACAGAACCGTTTGAACCGAGGACGTTACCGAATCGTGTCGTGACAAACTTGGTGCCGCTCTTGCGACTTTGGGTGTAAATCTCGGCGATACGTTTTGTGGCTCCCATCACGTTAGTCGGGTTGACAGCCTTGTCAGTTGAAATCATCACGAACTTCTCAACGCCATATTTTACTGCCAAATCAGCCACAATCTTTGTGCCGAACACGTTGACAAACACAGCTTCGTAAGGGAAACTTTCCATCAATGGGACGTGTTTGTAGGCAGCAGCGTGATATATTATCTGAGGCTGGTATTTTTCAAATACCTCGGTCATCTTGTTGATATCCTTGACGTTACCGACGACAAACTCTTTCGGGACAGGAATATGTTTGTATGGTGCCTCGTTGTTCAACTCAAACTGCAAATCATACATTGGCGACTCGGCTTGGTCGAACATTATCAAGCACTTGGGATTGTGCTGCAACACTTGACGGCAAATCTCGCTACCAATGGAACCTGCAGCGCCAGTCACCATCACGACCTTGCCTTCAAGCTCGTGTTTCACGTTTTCCTTGCCCAAAACTATAGGCTCCCTTTCAAGCAAATCTTCAATTTTGATGTCTTCAATCTGATTGAAATTCAATTGGTTGCCGTTAATCCACGAATCGACATGAGGCACTGATTTGACAGAAACCCCAAGGTCAATGAGTTTATTGATGATTTCATTACGTTTGTCAATATTCAAACTTGGCATCGCAAGAATGATCATATCGACACTGTATCTGTTGATGAAATCTTTGTTGAGTGCGACTTCAGGCTTGCGGATTTTCACGCCGTTGATGGATTTTCCAATCTTTGAATTCGAGTCATCGACGAAAGAAACGACGTTGTATTGTGTTGAAGTGTCCTGATACAGAGCGTTTTGTGTGATAGGACCAGCGTCACCGGCACCATAAATGATAATGTTGGTTTTATTCGGTTGCGGACGCAGATATTCATTGTAAATACGACGGATTATTAGTCGTCCGAAAACCAGGAAAACCAGAGTTACAATACATGTCAGGAATATTGAAAGATAATTAAGGAAATACTTGCTCAAAAAGTGCAATCCTCCAAAATTGGTAATCAGATATCTGCAAACGCAAAGAGCGAAAAACACCCAGATTGTAGCTATTGAAATGCGCTCAATGTCTTTAAAACCAGTATATCTGACAAGTCCTTTGTATGAGCCTGTTATCAGGAATCCGATGATGAAGAATAATAATACGGAGACGGATCCTTCAAAAAACACTTCAATAGTATCTCTGTGGTATTCAGGATAATAACCGACAAACGGAACGAACAATATTGCCGCTATTACGATAAAAATGTCAAAAGCAAGAACGTAAATCCTTGATAATGAACCTGAATTTCTTTTGCCAAAGAATAATTTCGCAACATTCGTTAAAAACTTCTTCATAATATAAAAATTTATTTCAAAAAACTATTTTTGCCATTCCTTAATCAGTTGTTCGTCTTGCATTTTACAAATGAGAAGACAATTATTGTCGTCCACAACTATATAATTATCAAGACCTTGCACTATCACTTTTTTTCTTCCGTATGAACGTACGACGCAGTTTTTGCTGTCGACCATTTGGATGTTTTCACCAATGATGGCGTTTTTGTTCTCGTCGTAAGGAATGTGGGTGTAAAGGCTGCCCCACGTGCCGATGTCGCTCCATCCGAAGCTTGCAGGATATACGAAAACGTCTTTTGATTTCTCCATCACGGCATAGTCGATGCTGATATTCTGGCATGTCGGGAAGAGTTCGTCAATGACATTTTGCTCGTCGTTTTTATAGAAATGAGGCTCGATTTTGTCGAAAACTGCTGCCAAATCAGGCACGAGTTTCGCGATAGTGTCGACAACCATCTTAACATTCCAGATGAAGATGCCCGCGTTCCAGTAATAACCGCCTTCGGCAAGATATTTTTGTGCTGTTTCAATGTTCGGTTTCTCCTTGAAAGCGTCCACTTTCTGGATTTTTTCCTTGGAATTTGCGTCGACAGCTTTGATGTAGCCGTAGCCTGTTTCCGGACGTGTCGGCATCATTCCGAGAGTAACAATTACATCGTTGTTCTTTGTGTATTCAAGCGATTCTTTTATCACCTCTTGGAAATGCGGAACGTCGAGAACGAGATGGTCGGCAGGTGAGAACACGAGGTTTGCATCGGGATATTTGGCATAAATCTTACGGCTCACATACTCGATGCAAGGTGCCGTGTTGCGCATGCAAGGCTCCATAAGTATCTGTGCGTCAGGTATTTGTGGTAGCTGCTCCTTTACAATGTCTTTGTATTTTTTTGAGGTCACAATCCACACATGGTCTGGCTCGATGATACCA
Source organism: Bacteroidales bacterium (assembly GCA_017553625.1). GTDB lineage: Bacteria > Bacteroidota > Bacteroidia > Bacteroidales > F082 > Limimorpha. The sequence goes on along the minus strand of JAFZKP010000035.1, from coordinate 77,857 downwards.
GCAAAACGCTCAATGGTAAGCTGAATCATGGTCTTGCCTACACCCATCACATCAATAAACTGCTTCGGCTTTTCCGGAATCGACATCGGCCAAAAACGCGACCCGACTCCGCCTGCCATTATGATAAGATGATTGTTATTCATATTAAATTCATTATCATTATAATCTTCCGTCAATAATGTCTCTGTCCAAAAATCCTTTCACGTCGTAAACCACACCGCCGTTTTTCACCAACGATTTTATGTCGAGTTTCAGGAATTCCTTGTGCGAAACGGCTAAAATAACAGCATCGAAGTTGTTGTCGTTCAATGTGTTGGTAATTTCAACATCGTATTCTTCCTTGACTTTTTCTGGCTTTGCCCAAGGGTCAAAAATGGTGATGTTGTCGGTGTATTCCTTTAAGGTGTGATAAATGTCGATAACCTTGGTATTTCTAATATCAGGGCAGTTTTCCTTGAATGTTACGCCGAGAATGAGAATCTTGGAGTCTTTCACCATCACGCCTTTCTTGTTCATGAGTTTGATGGTCTGGTTTGCCACGTAATTGCCCATGCTGTCGTTGAGGCGTCTTGCTGCTGACATGACTCTTGGGAAAACACCGAAAACCTCAGCTTTTTCAATCAAATAATACGGGTCTACGCTGATGCAGTGTCCTCCCACCAAGCCTGGGCTGAGTTTTATGAAGTTCCATTTGCTTGAAGCTGCCTCGATAACGTCGTGAGAGTCGATTCCCATGGCGTTGAAAATCTTTGCCAACTCGTTCATGAACGCGATATTCACGTCACGCTGTGAGTTTTCGATGATTTTTGAAGCCTCTGCCACACGAATTGATGGTGCCTTATGCGTTCCGTTGACAAGAACCGAATTGTATAAATCATCAACAAAATCGGCTATTTCCGGTGTTGAGCCCGAGGTCACTTTCTTGATTTTCTCGACGGTATGTTCCTTGTCGCCGGGATTGATTCTTTCTGGCGAATATCCTGCAAAGAAATCGACGTTGAACTTCAGTCCGCTGATGCGTTCCACCACAGGTATGCATTCCTCTTCGGTGACGCCAGGATATACAGTGGATTCGTAAATCACCACGTCGCCATTTGAGATGACTTTTCCCACTGTCTCCGACGCTCCCCAAAGCGGTTGAAGGTCAGGATGGTTGTTTGCGTCGACAGGCGTTGGCACTGCCACGATGTAAACGTTACAATCCTTAATGTCTTCAAGCTTTGTGGTACACTTGAAACCGTTTTTTATCGCTTCCTGAAGCAGCTCGTCACTTACCTCCAGTGTTCCGTCGTGCCCAGTCATCAAAGCATCGACACGTTTTTGGTTCATGTCGAAGCCGACAGTAGGGTATTTCGTCGAGAACAGCCTTGCAAGTGGCAGCCCGACGTATCCCAAGCCGATTACACAAATTTTACTTTTCATCTAATTTAAAACAAGTTTTTCCTTCACGATAGGCTTTTTCCCATTCCCATGCGCTGTGTGTCATGTCGTCGAGGGTGCGCTCGGCTTTCCATCCCAACTCTTTATTGGTATAAGTCGGGTCAGCCCAGATTTTCACGATGTCGCCGGCTCTTCTTCCAACGATTTCGTATTTCAGCTTGATATTACTGCTTCTCTCGAACGATTTGATGATGTCGAGAACAGAATAACCCGTGCCTGTTCCAACGTTGAACACCTCAAACGGAGCCTTCATCTTGCCTTGAATCATGCGTTCGACAGCTTTCACATGTGCTTTCGCCAAATCCATGATATGGATGTAGTCACGGATTGGAGTTCCGTCAGGAGTGTCGTAGTCGTTGCCGAAAACTCTCAGGAACGGACGGATTCCGTAGGCTGTCTGCGTGACGTAAGGCATGAGGTTTGCAGGCACTCCAAACGGCAGTTCGCCGAGTTTCGCGCTCTCGTGTGCCCCGACAGGGTTGAAGTAACGTAACGCGATGGCGTTCAATCCTTTATATGCCACGATGCAGTCTTGCATTATCTCTTCTGCAATCTGTTTCGTGTTTCCGTAAGGGCATTCCGCCTTCTTGATAGGAGCCTTTTCGGAAATCGGCAGATTTTCAGGGTCAGGCTCGCCGTAAACAGTACATGACGACGAGAAGACGAGGTTCTGCACACCGTATTTGTTCATCGATTCAAGGATGTTCATCAAAGAATCGAGGTTGTTACGGTAGTATTTCAACGGCTGCTCAACCGACTCGCCTACGGCTTTGTGTGCTGCGAAATGTATCACGCCTTTGATGTCCTGATGACGTTTGAAAAAATCGTCGACTTTTTCTCTGTCGGCGAGGTCAAACTGCTCGAATTCAGGGCGTTTGCCTGTTATTGAAGCTATCGCGTCGAGTGCCTCGATTCTTGAATTAAACAATGCGTCCACGATGATTACATCGTATCCCTGTTGCTGTAACTCTACGGTCGTATGTGACCCGATAAATCCAGTCCCGCCTGTAACTAATATCTTCATAAGTTGTTCAGTTAATCAGTTGTTCAGTTTTACCGCCATCCGAAAGGATGATTGCTCAATGGCAATTTCGCCAGCGGATGGTAGTCGCCAACCAATCCTATCGGCTTTGCGTTTCTAATCTCGTACACTATCTCAATGCAGTTTCTGGCTTCAGAAATCCTGAATCCTTCGCCTGCAAGGATTTTTTCATAACTCTTTGTGTGCAATTCTGTGAATCCGGCGCTGAACTCGAACTCGGAGCCGTCAATCATGATGGTGCGATAGGTCTTTTTCTCGCCTTGCACAGCGTTTTCTGGAAGGGTGTCGGCATTGATACTCAAGAAGTAACGCACTCGTGCTTTCGGCATCTCAAGATAACCTGCAACGCGGTCGTGTGTGGAGATATGAACCACATTTTTCGTCACAGGACCGAAAATCCACGACAGCATATCATAAAAATGTATTCCGATATTCGTTGCGATGCCGCCGCTCTTGTTCTCGTTGCCTTTCCACGAAGTGTAATACCAGTTGCCTCTTGCGGTTATATATGTCAAATCTACGTCGTAAATCTTGTCTTTCGGACCTTCGTCGATTTTCTTTTTCAACGCAACTATCGAATCATGAAGGCGGAGCTGCAAAATAGTATATGCCTTGTGCCCTGTACTTTGCTCCACTTTCTCCAAAGCGTCGATATTCCAAGGGTTCAAAACGACAGGCTTCTCGCAAATGACATCGGCGCCGAGACGCAAACCGTAACGTGTGTGCGCGTCGTGCAAATAGTTTGGTGTACAGACAGTTACGAAATCAATGTTAGTGCCACGCTCAATCAAACGGGTGTTATGTCTGTCAAAGAGTTCCTGCTCGGTAAAAAACGCCGCATTCGGGAAATAACTGTCCATGATACCTACCGAATCGCTCTTGTCGTAGGCTGAAACCATTATGTTACCAGTATCTTTTATCGCCTTCAGATGCCTCGGCGCAATATATCCTCCAACTCCAATAATCGCAAAATTCTTACTCATAAGTTATTCAGTTATTCAGTTATTCAGTTGTTCAGTTATCAGTCGTCAGATTTAACTGACTAACTGATTAACTTCAAAATATTATTTTCTAATCTATATTTTCTGCCGCATTCACATTTCAAATCCGCACCTAACTTCTTTCCACACTCACAAACCCAACCAATTTGTCTTGCCGGCACTCCTGCCATCAGGGCGTAGTCTTTCACGTCTTTGGTGACGACGGCGCCAGCCGCTATCAATGCGCTCTTTCCAACGGTGTGTCCGCAAACCACGGTGCAGTTGGCACCCAGCGACGCACCTTCTTTTATTAATGTCTTCGCATAAACGCCGTGCACCGGAAAGTGCGCACGTGGTGTCACGACGTTGGTAAACACGCAGCTCGGACCGCAAAACACGTTGTCTTCAATCTCCACGCCTTCGTATACCGACACGTTGTTCTGAATCCTAACGCCGTTTCCTATCTTTACATTGTTTCCGATATTGACATTTTGCCCCAAGGAACAGTTTTCTCCTATCACCGCGCCTTTCTGGATATGGCAGAAATGCCAGATTTTGGTGCCGTCGCCAACGACGGCACCTTCATCTACATAACTCGATTCGTGTTTGAAAAACATTACAGGTTCGCTTTTTCAATGTCTTTGAAATAGTTCACTGTTCCGACTTTCATCTCTTCTGTCGCAGCGTCGTCGCACACGATGATGCCTTTCGGGTGCATCTGCAATGCGCTCACTGTGCATAGATGGCATACACTGCCTTCGATGGCCTGTGCCAAGGCGCGTGCCTTGTTGTGACCGTTGGCGAGAATCATTACCTCCTGTGAATCCATCACAGTGCCCACACCGACTGTCAAGGCTGTCTTCGGCACCTTATTAATATCGTTTTCGAAGAAACGTGAGTTAGCGATGATAGTGTCTGTTGTCAAAGACTTCACCCTTGTTCGTGATGTCAGAGATGAGCCTGGCTCGTTGAAAGCGATGTGGCCATCAGGACCGATACCGCCCATGAACAGGTGGATGCCGCCGTAGCTCTTGATTTTTGCCTCGTAGCGTGCACATTCTGCTTCAAGGTCTTCAGCGTTGCCGTTGAGGATGTTCACGTTGTCCTTGTTGATGTCGATATGGCTGAAGAAATTGTTCCACATGAAAGAATGGTAGCTCTCAGGATGGTTTTCCGGAATCTTCACGTATTCGTCCATGTTGAATGTCACCACGTTTTTGAAAGAAACCTTACCTGCTTTGTAAGCCTCGATGAGACATTTATATGTTCCGATTGGCGTTGAACCTGTTGGCAATCCAAGGATGAAAGGCTTCTCTGCCGTCGGTTTGAATTCATTGATTCTGCGGACGATATGATTTGCCGCCCACTGTGACATCTTTTCGTAGTTAGGTTCAATAATTACTCTCATAATTTATAATTTTAAAGATTTTACTTAATCAATTCTCTTGCGTCAGCAATGTATTTCAATCCCTGCTCTGTTTCTTTTCTTATTTGTTTCACGAAGCTGTTGTCTTCGAGTTTTCCGTTAACGGCGTCACGCTCTTCTATGCTGCGGAATGTCGAGTTGCGGATAACGTTTTCATAGTCTTTCTTCCTCGATTCATAGACTTGGTCGCAGACGTATTTAAGAATTTTCTCACCTCTGCTTAATGCGTCGGCGAATATTTCTTTTGTCAAAGAAGGACATTTGTCATAAATGAATCTCAATGCCTGATAGCAATGTAACAGCTTGTCTTTCTGATATTTATCCCACAATTCGTTGTAGCGTCCGTGGATGTCATCCCAGCTGTCGAGCGTGCCGTTGCAGATGTCGTCGATGAGTTTCTCAAGGTCGTCTTCTGTCACGAGCTGTCCGCCGAGGTTAATCCATTCGCGCTGACGAACATTGGTGAGATGTTTGCACATACTGTCGAATGTCTCTTTCGGGTTGTTTTCGAGATATGTTATGATGTTTTTCACAGCGTAATAGATAATCATGTCTTCGTAGGCGTGATAAGCCTCGTAAGGTTTGAGAATCACCACTTTACGATGTGATTTTTCCATCTCTTCGCCCAAGACCTCAAGACCTTTCACAGCGGCTTTGTCGCCGTTGAGCAGTTTGTGTCCGAGTTCGCGCAATGTGTAGTATTCCTGTTCCGGATTCTCGCCTTTTGAGCGTAGATAAGCCTTGGCTGTCCACACTTCGAGGAGTTTGCGTCCGGCTATGACTTCTTCCATGGTGTCTGGCGCAAATGTCTCAAACTCAATGTTTTGGATACGGCGTTTGCGTTTGTCACGTTTCTGGTATTTTGATGTGTTACGCGCAATGGCGTACATGTTGTACATCCACCAGTAAGCAGGCATCACCTCGAGTTGGTCTTTCGCTATGTTGTTGTTTACCAATGCGAAAGGAAGTTTTATGTTCATCTCGTTCGGATAATCTGCTTTTGAAAGAAGCGAGAACGACGCGAACTTCGACGAGTGTTTGACGCTGGTGCAGAGACCTGGCCAGAAACCGCGTTTTGCCACGATTTCACCGTCTGTTGCACGGCTGTTGTGGTTGGAGCCGAGAGTTGCGCCTGCAGCCATGTTGCTCTGTCCCATCACGCAGGCTGCAATGAGGAACGAGTTGTTGTGATGCTGCTCGTGTGCCGGGAAAATCAGGTTGTTCAACACCTCGCAGCATGAAATCGTTGAGTTATCGCCTAAAACAGAGTAGATGACACGCGCTCCGTATTTCAGGTTGCAGTTGTCTCCGATGACGAAACGTGTCGCGACGACAGAGTAGAAGATATGGCAGCCGTAGCCCACGATACCGTTCACCAAAATCACGCCTTCGCCAATCTGCGTCGGCTCTTCTTCCGATGAATTGATGGTGATGTTTTTCAGTTTGTTAGCACCTTTGATGTAGCAGCACGGACCGATTTTCGCGTCTTTGATAATCCATGAGTTCTTGATGACGCAGCCTTCCCCGATTGTTCCGTAGTAGCCTCTGCGGCTGTCGAAAGACTTTTGTGTGATTTCGAAAAGTCTGTCCTGAAGTTTCTGGATATCAGTGTATTTTGCCCACAGATAAGCGTCGGCAGTAATCATGCCGTCGAAAGGCAACACCCTACGTCCGCCAGCCTCGTTCATCAATTCGAGCCATACGCGCACATCTTCCGGCTCGCCTTCTTTCAGGATACCGTTACCGAATTTCGAGTGGTCGGTGCATGAAACCTCGTGGATGTTAAAGAGGATGCAGCGGTCGCCGATGATGTAGTTCGCGATGTAATGCACGTCGTGAATCGCCACGTAGTCGCCGATGTCACATGAAATGATGGTGCTGTCGGTGATACCGCAGGCTTGTTTCAAGTCGTGATATTGAAGCACCACGTTTTTGATGGCTCCGATGCGCACTAATCCGTAGAAACGATTGTTTTTCACAAGGTTGGTGTCGAAATCGTCGGTTACAAGGATGTCATCCCAGCTCGTGGCGGTGTTGCTGTTTTTCACAAGACGCTCTATCTCGTCTGAACGCAGATGCCGCCAGCCGTTTTCAGGTTTTTTGGCTTGTTGGTTTCTGAAAAAATACTCATCCTGACCTTCATGAAGATATTTTTTCTCCACGAAGTCCTCATATATTTTTTCGTAAGGTATTAAAGTTACTTTGTCCATTTACATAAAAATTTTAGGGTTAATAATTTGAGAATGACAAAACAACCCTTTTAATCACGGCCAAGGCGTGACAACTCGTGCATATCTGCACTTCGATTTGATAATATGTGAAAGATTACCTGTTCGCATACATTGACTCGTAGTATTTTTCGTATTCGCCAGATGTGATGTTATCCATCCAAGCCTGGTTTTCAAGATACCATTTCACTGTCTTTTCAATTCCTTCCTCAAATTGCAGTGATGGCTCCCAGCCAAGTTCTCTCTGCAGTTTTGATGAATCGATGGCATATCTCATGTCATGTCCGGCGCGGTCTGTCACGAAAGTGATGAGATCCATGTCTTCGCCTTCTTTTCTGCCCAAAAGCCTGTCAACAGTGTTGATGACGACCTTGATAATGTCTATGTTTTTCCACTCGTTGAAACCGCCAATGTTGTAAGTCTCGGCTATCGTTCCTTTATGGAAAATCAAATCGATAGCTCTTGCATGGTCTTCAACGTATAACCAGTCGCGGACGTTTTCGCCTTTGCCGTAAACTGGAAGCGGCTTGCGATGACGGATATTGTTGATAAACAACGGAATAAGCTTTTCGGGGAACTGGTACGGACCGTAATTGTTCGAGCAGTTTGTCACGATTGTAGGCAGGCCGTATGTGTCGTGGAAAGCTCTCACGAAGTGGTCTGAGCTTGCTTTTGAAGCCGAATACGGTGAATGCGGCATGTATTTCAAATCCTCAGTGAAGAACTTGCTTCCGTAGGCGAGATGGTGTTTCCCTGACGATGCCTTTGTCGTGAACGGAGGCTCAATGCCTTCAGGGTCTGTCATCTCCAATGCGCCGTAAACCTCGTCAGTGGAGATGTGATAGAAGCGTTTGCCTTCCCATTTTTCTGGAAGCTGTTCCCATGTCAGCTTGGCTGCCTGAAGCATCGAAAGCGTTCCCATCACGTTGGTTTGAGCGAATGTGAACGGGTCTTTGATGGAACGGTCCACATGGCTTTCGGCGGCAAGATGAATCACACCGTCGACGGTGTATTTCTTGAAGATTCCCATTATCGTTTCAAAGTCGCAAATGTCGGCTTTCACGAAAGTGTAATTCGGCTTGTTTTCGATGTCTTTCAAGTTCGCCAAATTGCCTGCGTATGTCAGTTTGTCGACGTTAATGATATGATAATCAGGATATTTGTTCACAAAAAGTCTTACGACATGGCTTCCAATGAATCCTGCGCCGCCGGTGATGATGATGTTCTTCATAGGTTTTCAATACATTTTTTTAATGACTCCTTCCAATGCGGAATCGTGATATTTAACTTGTTTTTAATTTTTGTCTTGTCTAAAACGGAGTAACTCGGGCGTTTCACTTTGCTCGGGAACTCGTCGCTGTGGCATGGCTGGATGTCGCACAAGTTCCCGCTCAGTTCGCAAATCTCTTTGGCGAAGTCGTACCAGCTGATAACTCCTTCATTACTAAAGTGATAAACACAGTTAGAAGTTGGGAGTGAGGAGTTGGGAGTTTTTAATTCTTCAATAAAAGTTTGTATCGCTTTCGCTAAATCTAAGGCATAAGTAGGAGTTCCCACCTGGTCGAAAACGACTTTCAATGAGTCTCTTTCGGATGTCAGTTTGCGCATCGTTTTCACGAAATTGTTTCCGAACTCGCTGTAAAGCCAAGCTGTGCGGATGATTATATGGTTGCATCCGACTTTTTCAATGGCTTCTTCACCGTGAAGTTTCGTCCTTCCATACGCTCCAGTAGGATTAACGGGCTCGTCTTCGGTGCGCGGGGTGTTGCCGTCGTTGCCTCCGAAAACATAATCAGTCGAGATGTGGATGAGCGTGGCGTTGTTGCTTTTGCAAGCTTCGGCAAGATATTCAACGGCCTTGGCATTGATGAGTTCAGCTGTCGCTTCGTCGTCTTCTGCTTTGTCAACATTTGTATAGGCGGCACAATTGACAACCACCTCAATCTTGTTTTCCTTCATGAACTTCATCACGGCGTCGCGGTTAGTGATGTCGAGTTCGTCAACATCGGTGAAGATGTAGCTGTCGTAGCTTCCTTTGGAAACTATCCGCATCTCGTTGCCGAGTTGTCCGTTGGCGCCTGTGATTAGTATATTCATAATTCAAAAGGAGAATCAAAATCGTTAAATAATGGATGATGTTTGTCTTTTTCAGATAGAATCACGTCTTTTTCTGGTATCATCCAATTGATATTCAAGTCTTTATCGTTCCATTGCAGAGCTCCTTCGCTTTGCGGAGCGTAGTAGTTGTCGCATTTGTACTGGAAAATGGCGGTCTCGCTCAGAACCGAAAAACCATGCGCGAATCCTCTCGGAACGAAAAACATCCTGTGGTTTTCCTCGCTCAGTTCACAAGCTATGTGTTTTCCGTATGTCGGAGAGCCTTTTCTGATGTCGACAGCCACATCCAAAACCTTTCCTTTCACGCAGCGAACAAGCTTCGCCTGTGCAAACGGAGGATTCTGGAAATGCAGACCTCTCAAAACTCCATAGCAAGATTTCGATTCGTTGTCCTGCACAAAAACTGTTTTTCCTACATTTTCATCAAACTCTCTTTGTGAAAACGACTCAAAAAAATAACCCCGCGCATCGCCGAAAATTCTCGGTTCGATAATCACAACTCCTTCGATGTCCGTTTTTATAAACTCCATTTTTCAAAAATGTACAAATAACCTGCAAAATTACATATTTAAAAATTATTATCAAAAAAAATTATAGTATTTTTGCAAAAAATTTAGAAAAAATGATTCTTTGTCTTGAAACTGCCACTCCGTCGTGTTCGGTGGCTTTAGTGCATAATGGTGAGGTTTTGGCTTGCGAGGAAGACCCGAAAGGCCAGAACCACTCGGAAAAGATTACGCTTTTCATTGATGCAGTGATGAAAAAAGCTGGGATTTCTTACAATCAGCTTGAGGCTGTTGCAGTCAGTATGGGACCTGGTTCTTATACGGGTTTACGCATAGGCGTGAGCACCGCAAAGGGTATCTGCTACGCTGTTTCCAAGCCTTTAATTGCTGTGGAGACATTGCACGCAATGGCATACGGGATGGTGGATACGTTTCCTGAAACGTCTTTACGTATCCCAATGATTGACGCCCGCCGCATGGAGGTCTACGCCGCCATTTTTGATGAAAACCTTAATAAAATAAAGGACACAGAGGCGGTCATCGTGGATGAGAATTCTTTTTCTGACCTCAAGAAAGACCATCAGCTTTATCTTTTCGGCGACGGTGCCGACAAATTTGCCGAGCTTTTTGAAAAAGACGAGAAAATTACTGTTGTGAAGGACTTCCATTGCTCGGCCAAGTATATGAATATTATAGCTCAACAAAAATTAAATAATAAAGATTTCGTCGATGTGGCTTATTTCGAGCCTTTCTACCTGAAAGATTTCGTTCCGGGCACACCGACGGTGAAAGGATTGAAATGAAAAAATATTTGCTGATAATCCCAATAGTTTTGGGGCTTTTGTCATGTGGTGACCACGAAGAACACCATCATGACCACGACCACGGCCATCACCATGAACATGATGAGCATTGTGAGGAAGAGGTTGTGAGCAACACTGTGGCTTTTTCGCATGAACAGATGGAGAAAGTTGATTTTTCGTTAATTGATGTGAAGAAATCGACTGTAAATCAAGTGATTAAAACGACTGCTCAAATTGTGCCGGCACAGGATGAGCTGAAGATTATCACAGCTTCGACAAACGGAATCGTGGAGTATTGCGACAATGGTCTTGTGACGGGTCTTGAAGTGACGAAAAACAAGGAGCTTTTCACCATTAATAATGAGAATATGGCGGAAGGCAACCTCAGCGTCCGCGAAGAGGAAATCGTGACGGAATACAAACGCGCCAAGGCTAATTACGAACGTAAAAAATCTCTGCACGAGGACAGACTTGTGTCGGAAAGCGACATGCAAACGGCTGAAACAGAATACCTTAACGCGAAAAAGGAATATGAAAACATGAAGAACAATTTTGCGGGTGGCAAGCAGCTCGTGAAATCTCCAATTTCAGGTTTCGTGAATGACGTTCTTGTTGAAAATGGTTCGTATGTCGTTGCGGGACAAACACTTATGACGTTGTCAAATAACGACAAACTTTATCTCAAAGCGGAAATATCTTCAAAATATTATCCTGTTTTGAAAAGTATCGTTTCAGCAAACATTAAGCCGTTGAATACCAACAAGATATATTCGTTAAATGACGTTAACGGACATCTTCTTTCATACGGAAAATCTGTTTCTGCCAATAATCCGCTGGTTCCTGTAACTTTTGAGATTAAAAACAACGGCGAGCTTATAAGTGGTTCATTTGTAGAGCTTTACATTATCGTTAAGAGTGACGGCAATGGTATTATGGTGTCTAACACGGCTCTCGTTGAGGAGATGGGCAGCTTCTTCGTTTTCGTGGAAGCCAAACATGAGCTTTTCGAAAAACGTGCGGTTAACTTGGGCTTTACAGATGGTAAAAACACATTGATAACCAATGGTTTGAATGAGGGTGAAACGATTGTTGAAAAAGGCGCCATCTATGTAAAACTTGCGCAAGGCTCAGGAAAACTGGATCCTCATGCTGGACATGTTCACTAAAAAATTGACGTCATGCTGAACAAAATCATAAAGTTTTCGTTGGAGAACAAGCTTTTGGTTCTCGTCGGCGCGCTGCTGCTGATAATCGGCGGCTACATGTCGTCGCGCCGAATGGATATAGACGTTTTCCCAGACCTCACCGCTCCAACCGTCGTCGTCATGACGGATGCGCATCGCATGGCTGCCGAAGAGGTTGAGCGTCTTGTCACATTCCCGATAGAGACTTCGATGAATGGTGCGACTAACGTGCGTCGTGTGCGTTCCGCCTCGATGATGGGATATTCATTTGTGTGGGTGGAGTTCGACTGGGGCATGGACGTGTTCAAGGCGCGTCAGATTGTGTCGGAAAAGATGGTGTCGCTGTCGGAGGTGCTTCCTGAAGGGATAACGCCTGTAATGGCGCCGCAGTCGAGCGTGATGGGCGAGATATTGTTCGTTGGTTTACAATCGGATACGACTTCCATGATGGAGCTTCGGACCTTGGCGGAATGGGTTGTGAAACCTGCTATTCTGGCAACGGGCGGAGTGTCGCAGGTGACGATAATTGGTGGCGACCTCAAACAATATCAAATCATAGCCGACCCTGTCAGGATGAATGCTTACGGTGTCACTCTCGATGAGCTTGAAAGTGTAGGTAAGTCGATGAGCGTCAATTCAGTAGGTGGTGTGGTGAGAGACTTTGGCAACGAATATTCCTTGCGCGGAATGGGACGTACCAACGATTTGGAGGAGCTTGGACGCACTTTTGTGAAATTCAATGAGTCAGGTGCGCCGATAGTGTTGTCGGATGTGGCTGATATTGTTATCGGGAGTGCGGTGAAGATGGGTTACGCCTCTCGAAACGGCAATGACGCAGTCATTCTTTCAATATCCAAACAGCCGAATATCAATACGTTAGAGGTTACCAAGAACATTGAAAAGAACCTTGTCGACATTCAGAAATCGCTGCCTGCAGACGTGAAGATGGACACGAAGATATTCCGTCAGGCAGATTTCATCGAGGCGTCGGTCAACAATGTGGCAAGAGCTTTGATAGAGGGTGCTATCTTCGTGATAATCATTCTGTTCCTGTTCCTCGGCAGCTTCCGCACGACAGTGATTTCCATCATTGCGATACCGCTTTCACTGCTGGGCACCTTAATCGTTCTCAACCTTTTGGGAATGAATGTAAACACGATGACATTAGGAGGCATGTGCATCGCCATCGGCTCCTTGGTTGACGATGCAATCATTGATGTGGAAAACGTGTATAAACGATTGAGGCAGAATCACATGAAACCTAAAGAAGAACGTGACAGCGCTTTCAGTGTGGTGTTTCACGGTTCAAGCGAGATTCGTACTTCAATCATCAACGCGACGTTTATTACCATAGTGGCGTTCACACCTTTGTTTTTCCTTTCGGGAATGGAAGGCAGGATGCTTAAACCATTGGGAATCAGTTATATAATTGCATTGCTGATGTCGCTTGTCGTCGCTATGACGGTGACGCCGCTACTTTGCAAGATGATGCTTTCAAACGAGAAATATCTTGAAAAACAGGATAAGGAAAGTTGGCTCACACGTCATCTTTTGAACGGCTACGAAAAGTCGCTCAAATGGTCATTGAATCACAAAACGGCAGTGATTTTCAGCACTTTAGCTATGCTTGGAGTCTCGTTAGTATTGTTCTTCACGATGGGTCAGAGCTTCTTGCCCGACTTCAACGAAGGCTCGCTGACGATTACGGCGGTGTCGAAGCCTGGAGTGTCGCTTGAAGAGAGCAATAAACTTGGTAAAGTTATTGAGAATGAGCTGCTTGCGATTCCTGAGGTAAACAGTACGGCGCGTCGTTCAGGTCGCGGTGAGCTTGATGAGCATTCGCAGGCTACAAACAGCGCAGAAATCGATGTCAATTTCACGTTAAACAATCGTTCGCAGGAAGAGTTTCTTGTTGAGGTGCGTCATCGTCTGGGCGAGATTCCTGGCATCGCCGTGACTGTGGGGCAGCCGCTTGGACATCGCATCGACCACATGCTTACCGGAACTCGCGCAGCCATTGCAATCAAGATTTTCGGCACCGACATCAGCGAATTGTTCATGACGGCGAATAAAATCAAAGATGAAATCGCTGATATTCAGGGACTTGTCGATTTAAGTGTGGAGCAGCAGGTTGAGACTCCGGAGATTCAGATTCGTCCGAACCGTGACATCTTGGCGCGTTATGGGGTTTCGATGGAGGAGTTCAATCATTTTGTGGAGGCGGCATTCTCTGGCGAGAAGCTTTCGGAGATTTACGAAGGTCAGCGCAGCTTTGATTTAGTATTGCGTTATAGTGACGAATATGTCAATAATATTGAATTGTTGAAATCAGCTATGATAAACACTGAAACAGGAGCGATGGTGCCTCTTGAAAACGTCGCTGAAATCGTTTCAGTGGGCGGTCCGAACTCCATTTCAAGAGAGAACGTGCAGCGTAAAATCGTTGTCTCCGCTAATGTTTCCGGTCGTGATGTGGTGAGCGTGGTTAATGAAATAAAGGAAAAAGTCGCTGACGAAATCGTTTTGCCTGAGGGATACACCATAGAATACGGCGGACAGTTCCAGAGTGCGAAAGACGCTTCCAAGGTGTTGTTAATCATGACGTTGATAGCGTTGGTGGTCATCTTTATCCTGCTTTACGGCGAGTTTAAAAACACAACGCTTTCGGCAATAACGCTGTTGAATCTGCCTTTGTCAATCATAGGAGGAATACTCGCGATTTACATCTCTTCAAAAGTTATCAGCATTCCGGCAATCATAGGTTTTATTACGCTTTTCGGCATCGCTACCCGAAACGGCATTTTGCTTATTTCCCGTTATCAGGCAATTGAAAGCGGAAGCAAGTCATTGCGTCAGGCTATAATCGAAGGCTCGCGTGACCGTCTTACACCTATTTTAATGACTGCTCTGACATCTGCATTGGCGCTTATTCCTTTGGTAATCAACGGAAACCAGTCGGGAAACGAGATTCAAAGCCCGATGGCGGTCGTGGTGCTTGGCGGTTTGTTAACATCCACTTTGCTTAATATTTTTGTCATTCCGGTCGTTTATGAACTTATACATAAAAACAAGTAATATGAGAAAGATTCTTTTTATAATATTGGTATTTTATATTTCAATAGTAAATGCCCAAAACGCTTATCAGACAATCCTTGACCAGGTCGAGGCAAACAGTCCATTTTTGTCATCGTTGAAGATGCAAGTGGAAGCTGATAAAGCGGAAAACTACACCGGTCCTTTGATGGCGGATCCTGAGCTTGCAGCTGGCTATCATTGGGGCATAAACGGCAATGACCAGCGTCGTATCGCATTGGAAATCAGTCAGGAAATAGTTTTTCCAACTGTTTATTCGAATAAAAACAAGGTCAACAAAATCAGTGATGATGTATCTGACGCTGAGTTTGAAGTTCAACGAAATGAGTTTTTGTTTGAAGTCCAGTTGCTTTGTAATGATTTGGTTTACAATAAGATAAAGATTGAGGAAAACAAGCATTGCCTGAGATGCGCCGAGATGACACGCGAGAGTTATAAAAACAAATTAGATACTGGAGAAGCCACGATTATCGATTACAAAAAGGCACAACTTGCATATATCGATCATAAAAATGAACACGATTTGCTGATTTTGGAAAAAGATGCCCTAATTGGTCGTCTGAAAGTTTTAAATGGTGGTATAGACATTGATTTTGAACAAGATACGTATGCAAATCTGCCTTTGCCAGCCGATTTTGAGGAATGGTATAAAAATGTTGAGGCAAACAATCCTGTTTTTGTGCATCTTGAAAAGGAAAACGCTTTAAATCAACGACTTGTGAAGCTACAGAAATCTGAATGGATTCCGAGTTTGAAAATAGGCTATCTTATTGAAGATGAGACCGATGGCGGTTATCAAGGACCTCAAATCGGGTTGTCGCTACCTCTTTGGAGCAATTCAAATTTAGTTAAAAGTGCAAAACTGCGTGCCAAAAGTAGTGAGACGATGCTTGAAAATCAGCGCGTTATGCTTAAAAACGAGCTTTACAACACTTATCTTCGTGCAAAAAGACTGCAGGAAAACTATGCGACCATGAGCTCTATGATGAGCGAGGCGGATGGCGTTGAATTGTTGCAAAAACTGCTTGACAAGGGCGAGATGACGCTTTTTGATTTTCTCATAGAGACAGAATATCAACATCAGATTTCGTTGAAAGTCATTGATATTCAATATGAATTGCAAAAAGCACTACTTGAACTGCATCGTTATTCGATGTAGATTCTCGCTCCGTTGGAATATGCGCCAAACTCAGGTGCGTACTGGCATTGGATGAATGAATATCCTGCGCTGAAACTGCCCTCTTTCGTGACGTAAACATCATACGAAACAGTGTGTTTTCCTTTTGGAAGCCGCTCGAAGAAGAACTCCATCGACACGTCGCTGGTGCTTTGGTAATACCAAAGTCCGTTGTTCCAGTGGTATCTTGAAAGTTGCTCTGTAGGCTCGAAGCAAGCGCCGCGAAGGTCTTTGAGGTACACGAAATCCATGTCTTGGTTGTTTTCAAACGTGATTTTCACTGTGACTTTGTCGCCAACCTTGACATTTTCAGACATAATGAGTTCACGCGTAATCTTCATTGCGTCGTTATGTTTCTGCAACTTGTCAATTGGTACGAAATACTGGCGATAGAGTCCGCCCCAAGCGACATGGTCGCTGTTATTGTCAATTTTTACTGGCAGAGACGTGATGAATCGCGTCTTTACATTGGGTTCGTAAAGCGTTGTATCGTTAGATTTGACGATTTCGCCGTTGATTGTCAACGTGACATCGCCGTTTTCAGTCCAGTCGCTGCCGGTATTCACCAATGCTGATATTGCTTCGGCGCTGGCACGTTCGTTTTCCCACATATTGGTGCGTTTCTGTGTCAGAATCCACAGTCTCATTGCGTCGATTTCCTCAGTCTTCGGGTCGATTTCGTTGAACGCCTCCAAAATTCGCACCTCCGCCATCAAATCGCAGTTGCGCCAATACATTCCGAGTTCGTTCTTGATTGCACGCTCGCGCAACGACTTGACAATCAAATCTGCCACATTATTATGATTGTTTCTATTGAGTATCAATGCGATATATGATTGTTCTTCAACTCCATACAACTTCCAATCGTTGAATAATTTTTTAATGAAAAACGCTTTGGCTTCGTTGAATTTATCGTTTGTTTCATAGTTGAAGAAGCTCATTGTGTAGAGGCCTTTCATCGTCATAAAGTCGCAAATGGCATCGTTTTTCTTCTTTTGTGTGTCAAGCTTTAGGTATCTTTCAACTATTTGATTTTCAATAAAATGAAATGCGTTTTCGGTCATTTGGTCGTCGAGGCCGAGGTTTGCGAGACCGCTTAAAATGTATTGTGTGATATATTCGCTTTCAGGCATGCCATCCATCCACGACCAGCCGCCGTTTATGGTCTGTTTCTCCGCCAAAACATCGCGAGCCGACTCGATGTTTTTCAGAACTGATTCAGAATCAAAGAGTTTTACGATGCTGGCACGTTGTTTGGCTTCATTTGCAGCCTCCAAAACCCAGGGCGTTTCCTGCAGCAGTATGGCTTTCAAATCTTCGTGTTTCTGAAGTTCCGACAAAGTGTCGTTTTTATAAGTGTTTTCTATCTTTTCCGCAATTTCAGGATGGCTTTCCATGATTTGCAGTGACATTTTGTTGACAAAAAATCTGTAAAACGCTGTCAGGGCATATTTCTCATCGCCTTCCGCGATATATGGCATGGCATGAATGGCAGTCCACAAAGGGTTTTCATTGAAATGAAGCGTTATTTTATGGTTGCGTTCACCGTTTCGGTTTATGTCGAAGTTGTATTCTTTCACGGAGTGAGCTTTTGCGGTGAGTGCGTAGGTCTGCGTCATGAAAATGTCGGTGCTCAAAACTGGCATCTCGTGCTGCTCTGCATCGCTGAAACCATCAGTTATTGCTGAGAATCTGAACTTCAAGACATTCAAGTCTTTCTTCATCGCCACTTTCCATCTCACGCTACGACTCTGACCTGCCGGAATCGGCTCCATAATAATATTTGGTTCGGAAATAATCAAATCGACAAAATGGTCTGCATCGTCGAAAACCTCGAGTTTCGCTGATGGTGCGAGTGCTTCGTCCGACAAATTGATTAGGTTGGCTGCAATCCAAAGTGTGTCTTCATCGTAAACAAACCTTGGCATATCCGCCATAATCATCAGAGGCTTCTGTGTGACAAACTCCTTTTCAAAACTCCCGACTTTCAAATCCTTGTCATAAGCTAACATTCTTAATTTCCAGCGAGTTAGCGCGTCAGGCATGGTGAAAGTGAAGGTCGCATTGCCGTTTTTGTCGGTCCGCAGGTTTGGATAGAAGAATGCTGTCTCGTTAAAGTCTTTGCGTATTTTCGCAGCAGGAACATCTGTTTTTTCTTCTGATGCATGATTGCTTTCATCTTTTCTAAAGAGAGACTGTTTGGTATATTCAACTTCCTCATTGTCGACGACACATAATGCGGCATCGAGAGATGCTCCTGCTCGCCTTTCCAAATATGGTAGAATAGAGTTGTCAGAATATGTTTTATTATTGAAATAATCCCAATAGAAATATGAACTGAGATATGATTCTTTGCTGCTATCGCTTTTTGTCATAAAAGTATAGTCGGCATAATGTATGCCGCTTCTATGATAGTTGACAGGAATGTTGTTGAAATTCCAGCTGTTAGTCGCATACCATCGATTAGCGATGAATTTGTCGAGCGAAGCGTCGTACATCCCAGCCATCAGAGAGGCAATGACAGGCTTGTTTTTGTAATCTTTTAACGTCACGCTCCAGGTCTCTGTCTCACCTGGCAACATTTTATTACGCTCCGTGTTTAAAGTAATATTCAGTTTTCTGTTGTCAAATGGTATCTCAACCCTTTTTGAACAACTCATCTCACAATTGTGTTTTACAATCCTTACAGTGAAATAAACATATCCCAGATCAAGATCATTGATTTTATATGAAAACTTATAAACGTTGTTATTCAGCTTGACCCGCTTCATCTTCAGGATTTTGTCGCCAGACGATAACAATATTATCGCAGAGGCGTTTTCCAAAGACGAGCCGACATAAAAATTGACTGTCTCTCCCTTATGTGCCGTTGTCTTGTCGATGAGTGTCCAACACATTGATTTACAGGGTAATTTATTTGATTTCAGGTCGTAAACCAAATATTCCTTTGAAATGATTGAAAGCGTGTCGTCAACCGACTGCAACTCGATGAGGTATTGTGAAGGGTCTAATTTCAAATCTTCGGGCAGAAGTTTTGCATTTCCATCAACACATATAACACCTTGATATAGAAGCTCTTTGCTAATATGCTTGTCTGCATAGTAATCGAAATTCGGGAAGTATTCGGTAAGCTGCTCATCGCTCAAAATCTGGCGGTCGAAGTCTTCAAGATGTTTTTTAAATCTTTCTAAATCGTTGAATTTGAATATCTTATATTCGATATTTGTACTTGCTGGCTTGCCGCCAATATTCGTCACAGTTACTTCGATGTTTTTCAAATCGGAAATGTCGATTGATGCTTCGTTATTTGTCAGGTTGATGTTGTATTTGTTGTAAGCCGCCGTCACCGTAAATGTTTCGGTTTGCGACTCGCCTTGCGCGTTTGTGGCTTTTACCTCTATTAAATAAGTGTAAAATGGTCGCTCGTATTTTTTGATTTTTTCATTTGGAAGCAGCTGAAAATCAATAGCAAAGCATCCTTCGTTGTCGGTTTTTCCTTCTCCCGATGCAATCATTATGTCTGATATTGGCTCCATGATGTCGCGTAAACCCCAAGGAAACTGATATTTTCGGTAAACGGTGTAAGAATATTTCACGTTGTCGAGACCGAAGCCCGAAAGTGCCATGACTTTGCCTGTAACTGTCACACTGTCGCCGATTTTATATTCTTGTTCAGGAGTGTTGAATGTGACTTCAAATGTCGGGCGTTTGTATTCCTCAACCACAAAATTAAGTGAGCCATAATCGTTTGTGATACAGAATCTTCCGTTCAATACATCGTTCGGAATGTTGAAACTTCCTGAGATTGAGCCAAACTCATCAGAAATAATATTTAAACTGTCAAAAAGATGGTAATTGCTATACATACAAACCGTTGTCTCAAAATCTGTAAGCAGTTCTTGTTTGTTGCCTGTTTGCTGATAGACAATGCCTTTGAACTGCACCGTCTGCCCTGGGCGATAAATCGCTCTATCGGTGTAAAAATTCGTTTTTATGACAGGTTCTTCATCACTTTTTTCGCTGTAAACTCTGTCTGCTTTGATTGAAAGCATTGTGTCGCCATCATGGTATAATTCAACGTAAGTATTGTAGTCCAAATCGAGTTGGGAGACGATAAGCCCATTTTTGTCACTGACAGCCGAACCAACATTCTCTAATATGTTTTTATGTGCTTGAAAATCATATACTTGTCTTGCAAAAGATGCGGTAACTCCTTTTTTTGGCAGTCCGGTTTCGCGGTCAACTATGTGCATGGTAACAACATTCTCGCTTTCCGAGTAGAAATAGCTCAAATTGGTCACCTGAAATCCCATGAAAACCAAGTCGTCGAGGTTGTCGAATTTGTCGGTGGTTGAAAAAACAGTGTAATAGAATCCTTTTTCCAATGGAGGAAGTGCAATGAGCGTCGAATGTTCGTAATAGTCGGTTTCCTCTGGCAAAGAAATTGTGTTTTCCACAAGTATCTCATTGGCAAACAATACTTTAAGGAAATTTTTATCATAAAGATTTAAAAGCCATTCAAATTCTTTCGCCGACACCTTAAATATTTTATATGAAGGATTTGTCGTGTTTCGATAAGTCAAGGCAACAGGAATGTAAGTGTTTGGCACATAAGCGTTTTGCATCATGATTCTTATCGTTTTCTGATTGATGTGTTGTAATGTTTCTACCGCATAACTATAATATTGATGATCAGCATTGACAAGCTTCATCACTTCCTCACAGTATTGTTTTGCCAGAACATAATCTGGTTCTTGACCCCAATCAGCTGTTGAAAGATATATTATCTGATGAACTCTTATCTTTGCAATCAATTCATCGACAGGACATTCCTTTGCAAGCTGTTCAAATTCAATAAAACCTTCTTTGTTAAGAATAGTATAGCCCAAACGGTTGATTCTGTTGTTGTAATAAGCTTTGATATACCCGTTTTCGAGGTCGAAATCAAGAAGATATTGGTACAATTTCACTTTGTCTTCGTAAGGGCAATAGTTATTTATAAGGCTGTGCAGCACAAAATCATAAAGTGTTGGCTCGAGTTCAAAGTCGTAATCGCTTTCTTCGTTTTCAAAAAGAATCGCGTAATCTTTCATCGAGATGTTTTTAATGAAGTCGTCGTGGATAAATTCTAAAACCGGTTTAAAGTCGAGAGTATATTTAGCAATTGAAACAGTTATAAATACTTGCGAAGCTTTTGAAAGCTTTGGCAGATATGCTTTGCAATAACCTATGATGGTGTCATTTGGATTTTCAGCTGTAAAAGCGAAAATTTTACTTCTTTCCGCCATCATTTTCAGAATTTGCACTTCGTTTTTATCATACAGCGCCTTTTTCTCAATCTTGTCGAGTACTTTCCCTGCCGATTCCGGTAGGTAGTTTTCCATGTTTTCGTTGTATTCTTTCCAGAGTTTGTCGTAACTTTGTGCATTGATACTCAATGATATAGCTAATGCTATGATGGCTACAAATATCTTTTTCATGAGATTTAATTTTAAATCACAAAAATACAGTTTCAGAAAATGTCAGTCAATTCCTAAAACCTTATTTTTATAATATTTTACGAAAAATTGCCTTTTTTATTGTTGCTGTTGTTGCTTTTCCGCCATTGCTTTGTTGTAGCATTCGCGGCAGAGGGGTTCGTAGCTTTCGGTCTCGCCTAAAACCACGAGTTTGTCGCCGGCGATGGTACGGTGCGAGTATTGTGCCAAGCTTCCGCATCGCATACATATCGCGTGAACTTTGGTGACGTCTTCCGCTATCGCCATGAGTTGCGGCATCGGACCGAATGGCTTGCCAAGGAAGTCCATGTCGAGACCTGCAATGATAACCCTAATACCTTGATTTGCAAGCTGTTGGCAGACATCAATGAGTTCGTTCCCGAAAAACTGCGCCTCGTCGATGCCTATTACGTCGCATTCGTTGGCGTAAAACAAAATCTGCTGCGCGTTTTCAACGGGGGTGGAATGCAAGGCGTTGGCGTTGTGCGAAACCACGTCCTCCTCGCTGTATCTCGTGTCGATTCCAGGCTTGAAGATCTCGACTCTTAATTTGGCGATTCTGGCACGGTTCAAACGACGTATCAATTCTTCGGTTTTGCCAGAAAACATTGAGCCGCACACCACCTCAATCCATCCTTGTGACTTATTATGAGAATCTTTTTCGAGAAACATATCCGACGTATTTAATTTTTTTATAATTTTGTTGCTACAAAAGTAAAGAATTTTATCATGGAAACACAAAAAAATGATGAAAAAAATATCGTGCTTGAGCTGAAACACCAGCTGGGCCGCATGATGGTGCAAGTGGATTATATGTATCGCAACGACCGTGAGATGAGCCGTCTCGACCTCGACGTGATGATGGAACGTACCCGCGATTTGTATGACTTACTCTGTGATTATCAAGTGGATAAGGATTTTTTAAATTCTGATAAAACAGATTCTTTTGAAAAAGAAATCAATGAAGGTGGTGAGATTATAAAACACGATGTGGAACTCGAAATAGAGACTCCGGAAAATGTTGTGGCAAATCCTGTTTTGCCTGTTAATGAAGATGTTTTGCCAGTTGAAGAACACGATGAGCCTGATGATAAACAGGTTTTACCTGATGAAGAACCTGTTTTGTCCGAAGAAGAGGAAATTGACGATGAGGACTGGGAAGATGAAGAAGATGAGACCTTCCATATCGAGCCGATTAATGAAGACGACTACGAGGACAGCCCTATGATTGTCGCGCCGCAAGAGGAGAAAAAACCTGTCGAAGAGGACAACAGCCTCGCTGCACGCCTGCACAGAACACATGTCTCCGATATTCGCGCGGCTCTCGGTATCAATGATAAGATGATGATTATCAATGATTTGTTTAAAGGTTCTTTTGAGAGATACAACAAATCAATAGAGGCGCTCAACGAGTTTCCGACATTGTCGGGCGCTAAGATTTACATGAGCGAGCTTCAGATTGAGCTTCAATGGGATACTGAGTCGCAGGCTTACACCATGCTCAATGACCTCGTGGAAAGAAGGTTTATATGAAATTGTTTTTAGTCCCCACACCGATTGGCAACCTCGAGGACATCACTTTGAGGGCGTTGCGTGTCTTGCGCGAGGAAGTCGACGTGATACTTGCCGAGGACACTCGCACAAGCGGTAACTTATTGAAACACTATGAGATAAGCAAGCCGATGCAGGCGTTTCACCTTAACAACGAGCACGTCGTTGTGGAACGTATTGCGGAACGTATCGCCAACGGCGAGCGCATGGCTTTAGTGACGGATGCCGGCACTCCGGCGATTTCCGACCCGGGTTTCATGCTCGTGCGCGAATGCATAAAACGCGGCGTGGAAGTAGAGTGTCTTCCGGGCGCCACCGCCTTCGTGCCGGCGTTGGTGAACTCAGGTCTCGCTGCCGACCATTTCATCTTCGAAGGGTTTCTGCCTCATAAAAAAGGCCGTCAGACGAAGATAAAGCAAGTTGTTGAAAACGAATACACTACGATTCTTTATGAATCGCCGTTCAGACTTGTGAAGACGCTTGAACAGCTTGCAGAAGCGGCAGGTCCTGACCGCAGAGTGTCGGTGGCGCGTGAACTGACGAAGATTCATGAAGAAAACGTGCGCGGAACTCTCGAGGAAGTGATAAAATACTTCAAACAAAAAGAAGTCAAAGGAGAAATAGTAATAGTTTTGGAAGGAGTTTCCTCAGTATGTTTTGAATGACAACAGACTCATTAAATAAGAAAACCATGAAAAAAAGCATTATCGTATTATGTCTCATGTTGCTGACGTTCGGATTGGCAGCTCAGGATAACGGCAAGACCTTAAACGAAAAAGGCGAAATCATCAAAAAAGGCTGGAACTTCGGACCATTGCCTGTGGTGGGCTTCAACAGCGATATGGGATTCCAATACGGAGTTTGTCTCGACGTATTCAACTATGGTGACGGCTCGAAATATCCTAATTATAACTTCAAGATGAACTTCGAAGTGTCGACATACACTAAAGGTTCGAGCATTTTTCGTTCTTACTCATATTGGAACAACGTCATCCCAAAAGGCATCCTCTTTGCTGATTTCGGATATTTTATCGATAAGAAATTCGATTTTTACGGTTTCAACGGATATGCAGCACCTTACTATAAAGATGCCGCTGTTCAAATGAATCCTTATGAAATCACTGAACCAGGAATGGCCGAAAGCGGTTTGTATTACACCGACAGACGGCAGTTCCGTGCGGTTGTGAGCATGAGACAAAAGATTGGCAATTTGAATAATCTATATTATGGAGTCGGATTGGCTTTCTACAATTACGATTTTAATCAGCTGAGTATCAAAAAGTATGAGAATCAATACACACTTTATGACTTGTATTGCCAAAGTGGACTTATCCGTGGCAATGAAGTTGGCGGTGGCAATGTCACACAGTTTAAAGCTGGCATAGTTTACGATTCGAAAAACTACGAAAACGACCCGACACGCGGTATTTATTTCGAGGCAACATTCACGGCAGCTCCAGATTTTATTGACAAACACGGTTACGACCATCTGACATTCACAGGTGTGTTCCATCATTACATTCCTGTTTTGGGCGACCACCTGACATTCAGCTATCGTATTGGCACTCAAAACGTCATCGCGGGCGACATCCCGTTCTATGCGATGATGAACACCAATCTCATGTTTTATAAGAAGATTTACACCGAGGCGTACGGCGGTTCTACTACCGGTCGCGGTATCAACCGTAACAGCGTGATTGGTCAGGGAGTGGCATGGCTGAATGCTGAGTTGCGTTGGCGTATCACCAATTTCAAGTTCATTAACCAGAACTGGTGCGTGGCATTGAATCCGATGTTCGACATGGGCATGGTGACGCAGACATTCCGTCTTGAGGAGCAAAAAGAGGCGATGGAAAAGCTTCAAAACATGACATCAGACATAGATTACAACCTGATTTACAGTGGTAAAGACGAAAGTCTCCACACCTCTGCCGGATGCGGCTTAAAGCTCATCATGAACAAGAATTTCGTGGTCTCAGCAGAATTCGCCAAAGCCCTCAACAAGCTTGACGGCGAAGGGATGAAAGCGTATATCGGGTTTAATTATATCTTTTGAGAATGCTTAAAACACAAAGCACCACGGCGCATCCGATGATGCCGAAGAGCTGCCATGTCCACGGGCTTGGGTTGACTTCCTTTTCGTAAATCGCCATGCGGGTCTTCACCGATTTGATGATGGCGTTTGAGCTGTAAGTGGCTCCGCTCACCGCGTCGATTTCCAATTTGGCAGCTTCTTTAGGTGTCAAACCGTAGAATTTCTCAACGAGACCGGCATTTGTGACTTTTCTCAAAAAACCTGGAGTCTCTTTGTTTTGAAGGATGCTGATGTATGAGATTTTGCCGTCAACGATATAGATTTCCAAAGGAATGACATCGTTAAAGCCTACGATATCTTTGCAATATTCTTCTGTGTAGAGAATGGTGTCAGCTGGCTGCTCAGCGTGTTTGCCTCCGAAACGGTCGATGCCGAACATCACGGCGAAGAAGCCGAGAGCGACGACGAAAACGTAATTTAAAATTTTGATGCTTTTCATTTTATTCAGTTTGTTATTTCTTAAATTTCGCTGGCAAAATTACAAATAATCTTTCATTTTGAAGAAAAATTCGTAAATTTGTCGTTTCAAAAGCAAAAGCTATGGGAAAAATTCAGGATGATGACAAGCTTTATTCTTTTTTGAAGCATTTTGTGGATCTTCATACATACCGCAGTTTCAGGAGGTTTAAGATAATCGGGAGGGAGAACATCCCTGCTGACGGGGCATGTGTCTTCGGCTCAAACCACTGCAACACCTTGATGGACGCGCTGGTGCTTCTCGCCACGTCGCGGCAGAAAAAGGTTTTCATCGCAAGAGGCGACATCTTCAGCAATCCACATACGGCTAAGGTTTTGAAATGGCTGCGAATCCTGCCTATTTTCAGGATTCGTGACGGCATCGGGGCGGTGCGCGACAAAAACGGCGACACCATCGACCAGGCCGTCGACGTGATGCATGACGAGGTTCCGTTGTACCTCTTCCCAGAGGCTGCTCACCGCACCAAACACTCGCTGCGCCAGCTGAGCAAGGGCATTTTCCACATCGCACTTGACGCGAACCGCCAGTTCGGACACGAGAAACCTGTTTATATTGTGCCCGTTGGCTTGGAATATGGCGACTATTTCCGTTTCCGCTCGACGATTTTGGTGAGCTATGGCAAGCCAATCAATGTGACGGAATTTGTGAAGGAACACGAAGGCGAGAACGAAGCTGTGATTATCAATGAATTGAAGGCGATTCTCACGCAAAGGATGTCGGAACTTATCTCGTTTGTGCCTGATAATGAAGATTATGACGCCATCTGGGAGATGACAAAGATAAAATCGGGACGACTGCCGATAACACAGAAAAAACAACTTGAGAGAAACAGGCGTTTCATCTCTAATATTTTGAAGTTCAAGGAGAAAGAGCCTGAAAAATCGAAAGAGATTTTTCAAAAAGTCATGGAATTCACAAAACACAGGAAGGAGCAGGGCATATCTGTCAGTTCTGTGGCGATGCGTGTCCCGTTCTGGAGGACGCTTTGGAAGACGTTTTTGGTGCTTCTCGGGTTGCCGGTTTTCGTGGCTGCCGCCGCCGTGTCGAGTCCGATATGGATTACAGCGTGGTTTATACTTAAAAACTTGAAAGACAAGGCTTTCCGCAACACTGTTAACGTGTGCGTAGAGCTTATTTTGCATCCGCTTATCATGGCGACGGGCGTGACGCTGCTGTTCTGTCTCGTGCCTTGGGAATACGCGGCGCTGGGCTCGATTTTCCTGTATTACAGCTATGTCTTTTATTTCGACTACAGCGAGTACGTCCGACTCTGGACGTCCGATTTGCGCTGGGTTTTCAACAAGAATCTGAGAAGAGAATTCAAGGAGTTGGATTTGTTCAATTAATTTATATTTATTTAAAAAAAAGTCTTATTTTTGTCGATTAATAAAAATAAGGCTTTTTTTGTTGGTTCGCATCTGTGACCCAAGTGGCGAAGCTGTGTAAAAAGGTCTTGTAATTGTTTAATAGTCAATAATTTAAAAATGAAAAATATTTTCAAAGGTTTGCGACCTTTTCAGAAAGCTGAACTCTTGATAATGATGGTTCTGGCTTTTGTGATACCGTTTCACTGGTTTGCGGCGCAGTGTGGCGAGGTGGCGTTGCTCGTTTGCGTTGTTTTTAAAGTCATTTTTGACCAGAAATTCAGTCTTAACAAAGAACAGCTGAAATTCAAATGGGCTTATATCATTTTTGCCTTGACATGGGTCATATATCTTGTCGGGATGATTTATTCGGAGAACCAGTCGGTGGGATGGGCGCAGGTCAGCAAGAAACTCGGCTTCCTGATTTTCCCGATGATTTTCATCTTCTCTGACATGTCGTATATGAACAAAGAAAGACTGAAAGCCATAGGATTTTCTCTTGTTGCGGGCTGTATCATGTTTTTCTTCATGAATCTGTTTTATGCCATTTATGATGTTATTTTCAATGGCGCTACGACTTCAAGGTTCTTCGACCAGAGTTTGATGAAGCTTTATTATGTGCATCATAGTTATCTTTCGATGTACGCCAGCCTTGGCTTGATGTTTTGTTTCATGGAGATTTTTGAAAATAAGAATCGTAAAATTAAGGTAATCAGCATAATAGCGTATATTATCCTTGTTGTTTTCATCATTTTGGTGAGGTCGCGTGCCGGCTTGATTTGGATGGTTTTGCTGTTTGTCTTGCAATGGATCAGCCTTACTTTCATCATGAAAAAGAAGAAAATGGGCTTGATAATGGGTGGTGTCTTCGTGATAGCTGTCGTCGGGGCATGTCTGGCTTTTCCTTCCAGCGTTTCAAGAATCACGGAAACTGTCAGTAATATCAAGTCAGAACACTCTTCCGACCATCGTCTGGTGCAGTTTAAAGGATACAAATCCGTCTTGGAGGAAAGCTGGCTTTTTGGTGTCGGAACAGGCGACAGAACCGATGCAACTCAAGCGGCTTATCGTAAGTACAAAGACAAAATCGTTGAGATAATCACCCCGAAGATGGCGGCTGAAATCGATGAAGTTATCAACGATTATTACTATGAGCCTGATGAGAAGATGCGCAACGATATGATGGCAAAAGCTGTGAAACTTGGTGTCGATCCCGAGATTATCTCGGCGTATCTTGTTGAATATCAATTTATAAGATTTGCAATCGACAAAGAGATAAATGCACATAACATGTTTTTTGATACGATAATAAGCGTCGGAATCATCGGATTGCTGCTTTTGCTTGCGTATTTTGTGATTCCGTTGGTGCTTTGGATAAAATTGAAGAGATTTGACATGTTGTATTTCTCGTTTTTGCTGATGATAGGCTTCAACGCGTTGTTCGAGTCGATTTTTGAGGTGCAGTTGGGAATAATCTTCTTCTGCTTCTTCAATGCATTATTGTTTTACATGTCATTTCGACCTAATAACAGTTTAGAGTTGAAAGCTTAGAGTTTAGAGTAGTTGACAGGTTTAGAATTTAAAAGTTTTTGATATGAAAAAGTATTTGGTTATTGTTGCTTTGATGCTGGCGGCTTTATGTGCGCGAGCTCAGGAGTTGCAGATTCCGTTGAACGACGATTATGAGATGGAGATTCAGACGGCGGCATACAGCTCCGATTATCTGTTTCACACTGCGATGCGAGGCTGGGTCGAGTCGAAGTTTAAGGTTATCATCAATCTCGACAGTGTCAACGAGTTTTATAGGATTAAAATCAATAAAAAGGGAAGATTTTCGAATTATATCTTGAATTCAATCTTGAACGACGACTTCATCAGGATTAAGAACGATGATTATTATGTTGCTATCAATCCTTACATAGACTTTCAGGTCGGTTCTGACGGTCATCGAACCACTTGGGTGAACACTCGAGGCGCGGAAATCAAAGGAACTTTGGGTAAAAACTTCGCTTTTTATGCTGCTGCCCGCGAGAATCAGGCTGTTTTTCCTGAATACGTTGACGCTTATTGTGATACGTATCATATCGTTCCGGGTCAGGGATTTGCCAATAAATTCAAGAAAAAAGGCAGGGATTTCACCAACGCAGCGGCATATCTGGCATATCGTCCGGCATATTGGCTCGACATGACTTTGGGTTACGGCAAAAATTTCATTGGTGACGGCTATCGCTCGATGATGCTTTCTGACAACGCCTCGAATTACCCGTATTTTAAGGCGACTGCTGATTTCTGGCGAATTCAGTACACCTGTTTGTATGCTCAGATGACCGACAGAAATACAGTTTTGGCAGACAATACTTACGCGCGCAAATGGGCGGTGATACATTATCTGGATTTTGCTGTGACAAAACGCTTCAACATAGGATTCTTCGACGCTGTGGTGGCATCGGCTCAGACTCATCAGCAGGTTATGGCGGCAGATTCGACGGTGACGACCATTGATATGAAAAGAGGCTTTGATTTTCAATATATTAACCCGATAATTTTCTTGCGCTCTGCAGAATATTATGCGGGAAAGTCACCTGACAACGCCCTTATCGGTTTGAACGCGAGTTACATTATTGGTAAGCACACAACAATTTACGGACAGTTTGTCCTTGATGAGATGACGTTCAAGAGATTCATAGCATTTAAAGGTTATACAGGAAACAAGCAGTCGTATCAGCTTGGTGTGAAAAGCTACGATTGTTTTGGTGTGAAGAACCTGTTTTTGCAGTTGGAAGGCAATATCGTGAGACCGTATATGTATTCGCATACTCCGCAAGGCACTGAAAACACAGTGGGAGAAGACAATTACGCTCATTACAACGAGCCTTTGGCACATCCTTGGGGCGGTAACCTTTGGGAGATGGTGGCACGCGCCCAATATAACTGGAAACGTTGGTATTTCCAGTATAAACTGAATTATGGACAATATGGCGACGACTGGGACGTGGAGAATAACGTCTGGGCTAATTATGGTCATAATGTCTATAATGATTACACTACTGCAATTCCTTTGGATTGGGATGAACACGGCATCAATACACATGACGGTCATTATCTCCTTACGGGAAGAAAAACCACGGTGATGATGAATGATGTCATTGTGTCGTATCTGGTGAATCCGGCTTACAACATGAATGTTTTTGCTGAGGTGACTCATCGCAGCTTCAAGGCACAAGGTCTTGACAACCAAAATGATTTTGTGTTCAGTTTTGGCATCAGGTGCAGTTTGGACAGAAAATATTACGATTTTTAACAGATGAAAATATTGTTGTCGCTTCCGCCGAATCTTGTCGGTTCGTTTCATGAGATAACGGGCTTGTCGCGCGATGAGTTTTTCTGCGCGTCCGACCCGATAGGGCATCGCGTGGGCTCGGGAGGCGGCAGTGTGTGGCTTTTGGAGAGAAGCGGAGCGTCAGGGAAGAAGATTCTGATTCATGCGGGAGGTGAGTCGAGGCGTTTGCCGTCATATTCCACCTCGGGCAAGGTTTTGACACCGATTCCGGAGTTTAATACGAGCCTGCTGGAGATGCAGCTGCCGTTGTATAAGGAGATAATGCAAAAAGCGCCGACAGGCGTTAACACGTTGATTGCAAGCGGCGACGTTTTCATCAGGACGTCTGTGGTTTTGGAAGAGATTCCATACGCCGATGTGATATGCTACGGCTTGGAGGTTGAACCTGAAATAGCCAAGAATCATGGTGTTTTTGCCATGAAAAAAGACTGTGGCTTGGAACTTGACTTCATGATGCAGAAACCCTCATTGGAACGGCTGGCGGAAGTGAAAACAACGCATAACTATTTGATGGACATCGGTTTATGGCTGTTAAGCGACAAAGCCGTTGAAATGTTGGAGAAACGTTCAAAGGACGCAGAAGGAAATATAAAGTACTACGACCTTTATTCCGATTTCGGGAGGTGTCTCGGCCAGCATCCGGAAGTTGATGATGAAGAGCTTAACAAATTGAGTGTCAGTATTTTAACGCTAAAAGGTGGAGAGTTTTACCATTATGGCACGAGTCGTGAGCTGATTTCATCGACGATGGCGGTTTTAGGACATAAAAAGTCTGTTTTTACTCAAAATTGTGTCGTGGAAACTGATTTTTCTGAAAAAAACAGTGAGATTTGGATAGAAAACAGCTTCATTGGTAGAAATTGGTCGATTTCAGAGAAAAATATCATCACTGGAGTGCCAAGGAATGACTGGACAATAGATTTGAAACCAGGCGACTGCCTCGACATTATACCGATTGGTGATAAATCGTTTGTGGCACGACCTTACGGATTCAATGAGCCGTTCAAATACGTCGATGCTGGTGAAGAAGACGCGTTTAAAGTGAAGGCATTCCCTGTTGTTGATGACGTTGAGGAGTTGGGAAAGGCTGTGAATATGATTCTGGGTGGTGAAAACGTAAACGGTTTATATCCAATGGTTTCCGCAGAGGAAATCTTGAATCAGGCTAATTTGAAAAGGCTTTTTGGGCAACGAAAATCATATCATGATGGAGTTTAAGGAGTTAGAGGAGCGGTTGACAGCGTCGGCGTTGGCGGATTTGCAGATGCCGCGATGCGATGTGTATTCCGACCAGATTGTGTGGAGCCGTTCTCCTGTGCGCATCGACCTGGCTGGAGGCTGGACCGACACACCGCCGTATTGCCTGATGGAAGGCGGCTCGGTGGTGAACATCGCCATTGAGTTGAACGGACAGCAGCCTATTCAGGTGTATGTGAAGCCGTCGAGTGAGCTTCGTATAGTGTTGAGGTCCATCGACTTGGGTGCCATGGAGGTCATCACCAACTTTGATGAGGTTTGTGACTTCAGAAAGGTCGGCTCGCCGTTCAGCATACCAAAGGCGGCGCTCGCCCTTACGGGCTTCGCGCCAAAGTTCTGCCAGAAGAAATATGCTTCGTTGCAACAACAATTAAGTGATTTCGGGTGCGGAATGGAGATAACGTTGCTCTCGGCGATACCGGCAGGAAGTGGCTTGGGTACTTCGTCGGTGCTGTCGGCCACGGTGCTTGCTGCGTTGTCTGATTTCTGCAAACTTGGTTGGGACAAGACCACAGTCTGCAACAAGACATTGATTCTTGAGCAGTTGCTGACAACGGGCGGCGGATGGCAAGACCAGTACGGCGGCGTCTGTCATGGCGTGAAGCTGCTTGAAACGAAAGCGGGTTATGACCAGACGCCTGTGGTGCGCTGGCTGCCAGATTATCTGTTCACAAAGCCTGAATACAAGTCGAGCCATCTGTTGTATTACACAGGAATCACTCGTACTGCCAAAGGAATACTCGCGGAGATAGTGAAGAAAATGTTTGTCAGGGACGACGTTACCATGGCATTGCTCGCCGAGATAAAAAATCATGCCATTGAGATGTTTGACGTGATACAAAAGAATGATTATCAAGGATTTGGAAAGATGATTGCCAAGACATGGGAGCAGAACAAACGTCTTGACAGCGGCACTAATCCTTCGGAAGTGGAGGCGATTTTGAGAAAGATTGACGATTATTGCATCGGTTATAAGTTGCCTGGCGCTGGCGGCGGAGGGTTCGTATACATGGTGGCGAAAGACGATGTCGCGGCAGCGGAAATTAAAAAGGTCTTGACACAAAATCCACCGAATGAAAGGGCTCGTTTTGTGGATATGCGGCTGAGCGAGAACGGGTTAGAGGTGACAAGAAGTTAAAAGTTTTGAAAAATTAACAATTAAAAATATGACATTAAGAAGAAAAATCACGGATTTTATCCAGGCTATCATGATGAAAAACAGTTTCACGGCTGATTTGATTATGAGAGTGAGCTACAGACATCATTCTGGACATAAATTGAACTTGAAGAATCCGCAGACGTGGTCGGAAAAGTTGATTTGGCTCAACAAATATTGGCAGCCTGAATTGAAGTCGATAGGCGCTGACAAATATGCCGCTCGTGATTATATCAAAAGCAAGGGTTTGGATGACATTTTGCTTGAACTTTATGGTGCTTGGGACGATGCCGACAAGATTGATTTCGAGGCACTTCCGCAGCGTTTTGTGATGAAATGCAACCACGGATGCGGCTATAATATCATTGTTGAGGATAAAAGCAAACTTGATGTGAAGAAAAGCGTCAAGCAGCTGAAGGAATGGATGAAGGTGGACTGGGGCGCGAAGACTCCAGAGAGACATTATCATTACATCAAGCCGATGATAATCTGCGAGCAGTTTTTGCCTGTAAAGGATTATCGCGATGTGAAGGATTACAAGGTTCATTGTTTCAATGGCGAGCCAAAGTTTATCGGTGTTTGTTACGACCGCGACATTGTTACCCGCCACTCGAAAGGAGCTATTTACTCGACTGACTGGAAACGTCTGTTTTTATTGAAAGATGACGACCCGAATGATGGCGGCAATGTGGAGAAACCGGAAGCTTTGGACAAGATTCTCGAGGTCGCAAAGAAGCTCTCGGAAGGCATTCCGTATGTGAGAGTCGACTTGTACGCTGTGGGAGAAAGAGTGTTCTTTGGCGAACTGACATTCTCTCCTGACGGCAACGTTTTAGACCGTGAATACACTTACGAAACGACCGTCGAGATGGGCAAATACATTGATTTACCTGAAAAAATAAGCAGAAAATGGTAAAAAAGAAACAACTTGTTGTCTGTGGAGGCGGCAGCAGTGCGCACACGCTGATTCCGTTTTTGAAAGACTCCGACTTTGAGGTGTCGATTTTCACTTCGAAACCTGAAAAATGGCATCATACAATTGAGCTTCAATACCAATCTCCGGATGGAAAGGTGCTGCAGACATTCTCCGGACCATTGAAAAAAGCGTCGGACAATGCGGCTGAAATCATCCCTGACGCAGATTATATCGTTTTTTGCATGCCGGTTCACAAATACAGAATCGGTTTGGAGGAGATTGCGCCGTATATCAACAGAAACAAGACGGTTTTTTTAGGCACGATGTATGGTCAAGGGGGCTGGAACTGGATGGTCGACGAGATAAAAAACAAGTACTCCTACGACAACATCGTGACGTTCGCTTTCGGCTTGATTCCTTGGATTGCACGGACTATCGAATATGGTAAAATCGGAGTGACATACGGATGCAAGGCCGCTAATTATGCCGCATGCTATCCGAAGTCGTATTTCAAGCAGATTGACGAGGAGTTTTTTGAGAATATTTGCAACAAATGGTTCGGAAAAGGCGCTGTGGAGCAAAGTGAAAACTTTCTTTCTCTGACGTTATCGGTTGATAATCAGATAATTCACACGTCAAGATGCTTCGGTTTGTATAAAGTTTGCGGGCGTTATTGGCAAAATAAAGCGGATGTGCCGATGTTTTATCGTGATTATGATGATGTATCTGCCGATTTGCTTGCCGATTTAGATTATGATTATACAAAAATCAGGGAGGAGATAAAAGAGCGTTATCCGCAGAAAGATTTTAGATATATGCTTGATTATCTGGCACTTGAACGTTTTTCTTATCAGTCGCACAACACTGATATCAAAGAGTCTTTCATCAACTCGCAGACGCTTGTAGCCATCGGGACGCCTGTCGTTCAGAACAAGGAAGGACTTTGGGAGATTGACAAAAACTACAGGTTTTTCATGGACGACATCTATTTTGGCAACTGCATTGCGAAATGGATTGCCGAGCAATTGAAGATTGAGGTCCCGACTATCGACGCTATTTTGCGTTGGGCGCAGATGGTTCGCGAGGAAAGGATTATTGACGGTGCTGGACGCTTGATGGTTGATAACAAAGACCTTAGCGCGCCATATAAGTCGGGTGTGCCTTGCTATTACGGATTTAAGAACATTGAAGATATTGTAGACTGATGTCGTTAGGTCAGCAGACGGTTAGCGGAGTGGCTTGGACCACGGTACAGCGATTTGCAACGCTTTTCCTGGCGTTTGTGGCGAATCTTGTGCTTGCCCGTTTGTTGTCGCCTGACGATTTCGGGTGCATAGCCCTGCTTATGGTGTTCATCTCGTTGTCGCAGATTTTTGTCGACGGCGGTTTCGGTGCGGCTTTGATACAGAAGAAAGACCCGACACAGGATGATTATTCCACTATTTTCTACTGGAATCTGCTTCTTGCTTTGGGATTGTATTTCCTGCTGTTTTTCCTTGCACCAGTCATTGCGAGATACTATGAAATCCCGATTCTTAAAGAAATTCTGAGGGTTCAGGGACTGATTATCATTCTTGACTCTTTCGGGCTCGTCCACAAGAACAATCTGCGCAAGACGCTTCAGTTCAAGAAGATTTCATTGATTGTTTTGGGTGCCAATTTGATAGCCGTCATTATTGCTATCACCATGGCTTACAACGGGTTCGGTGTTTGGTGTCTTGTCGCGCAACAGCTTCTGATAAGCGGGATGTCGACGGTTTTATATTGGATTTTCAATCGTTGGAAACCCTCGTTGGTTTTCAGCAAGAAGTCTTTCAAGGAGTTGTTTGGCTTTGGCGGATTCATTCTCCTTTCGAATATGATTGTGACATTTGCCAATGAGGTTCAGGCACTTATAATGGGTAAAATGTACACGGCGAGAGATGTGGGATTGTATTCGCAGGCGCGTAAATTCGAGTCGATAATGTCGAACACAGCCTCGACGGTCGTCAATCAGGTGACGTTCCCGATTTTCTCGAAGTTTCAGGATGATTTGGAGCATTTGCAGAACATCCTTCGCAGAATCACGAAAGTGATGGCATTTGTGGTGTTTCCAGCGATGATTCTGGTGATTTTGATAGCGAAACCTGCCATTGTTTTGATGCTCACCGACAAATGGGTCGACTGCGTGCCGTTTTTCCAAATTCTGTGCATCGGCGGCATGGCGGAGGCTTTGGGCGACATCAACTACAACGCTGTCGCTGCCATTGGTAAGAGCAGGGTTTTGTTCAGATGGACCTGCATCAAGTCGGTTTTGGGTTTGCTTTTGATTATTGCAGGCTCGTTTTTCGGTGTCAGAGGCATAATTTGGGCTGTGACAATCCGTTTTTATCTTGTTTTCCTGATACACGCGTCACTTGCGGCACATTATCTCAACTTCAGCATCTTCATTCAGCTGAAGGATTTGTTTGATATTGCGCTCGTTGCGGCGGCTGCCGGTGCGGTGGCATATCTCATTGGAGCGAAGTTGTTTGTCGGGCTGAATATGTATTATATTGCTGTAATTCAAATAGTTATATACGCTATAGCTTATCTTTTGCTTGCATTTGTGTTCAACCGCCCGATGTTCGGCGAAGTGAAATATATAATCGGAACGTTTTTACATAAGAAAAAATGATGAAGATTTGTTGCATTTTCAATATGGCTCCGCATTACCGAATGCCGATTTTCTCGCTGATGAGCGAGAATTTCGACTGTGACTTTTATTTCGGTGACAAGATGCAGAATCCGATTAAGAAGCTGAATTACAATGAGTTAAAAGGTTTTAAAAAGGAGTTTCACAACGTTTTTATCAGGAACACCTTCTATTGGCAGAGGAAATCGGTGCGGCTGATTTTCAAAAACTACGATTATTTCGTCTTAAGCGGCGAGCCGTTCTGTATTTCATATTGGGTTATATTATTGATTGCCAAATTGTTAGGTAAGAAAACTGTGACGTGGACTCATGGATATTACGGAAGAGAAGGCTTTGTGAAAAGAATCGTGAAAAAAACGTTTTTAAAGCTTTTTACGAAGATAATGGTCTATTCCGATTATTCAATTGGATTGATGGAAAAGGACGGCATTGACAAACGGAAGATGTTTTGTGTTGCAAACTCGATGGACACTGATAATCAATTGGTTGTAAGAGATAGATTGAAGAAGACAGATATTTTTTCGTCACATTTCGGCAACGATGAGCCAATTATTTTTTACATCGGAAGGATTCAGAAGATTAAGAGACTGGATTTGCTTGTTGAGAGTTTCAAGAAATTGAAAAATGAAGGTGTGAAATGCAACCTTGTGATTGTCGGAAAAGATGATGAAAATGTTGATTTGCCAAAGATTATCAATGAGTTGGGAGTTAAAGATTCTGTGTGGTTATATGGTCCGTGTTATGATGAGGCGACGATTGGCGAGATGTTTTACAACTCGGCAGTGTGCGTTTCTCCAGGCAATGTCGGCTTGACCTCGATTCACGCCATGACGTATGGCTGTCCGGTGGTGACGCACGACAATTTTCCATATCAAATGCCTGAGTTTGAAGCGATTACGCCAGATGTGACGGGCAGTTTCTTTAAGATGGACGATGTGGATGACATGACAGAAAAGATAAAGATTTGGCTTGCAAAAACGCCGGAAGAGCGTGAAATCACAAGAGCTGCGGCGTATCGTACTATTGATGCCAAATGGAACATCCACCATCAGATTGACGTGATGAAAAAAGTGTTTGTGTGATGCCGAAGATTGTTCAGATAAATACCGCTTTAAACTGTGGCTCGCATGGTCGTATCGTGGAGCAGATCTCGCACGTGGGCGCGGGACGAGGATTTGATACAACCATTGTGCATGGGGCGCGGTATGTCAACAAATCGCAATTCGCCGATATTCAGACGACTACCAAAAATCAGGAGCGATTGAACGGCATGAGGAGTCTGTTGTTCGACGCACATGGACTTGGCTTGAAATGCGCCACAAAGTCGTTGATAACCAAGCTTGAAGAGATAAAACCAGACATTGTTCACCTGCATAACATCCACGGGTATTATCTGAAT
This sequence comes from Bacteroidales bacterium, assembly GCA_017553625.1. GTDB lineage: Bacteria > Bacteroidota > Bacteroidia > Bacteroidales > F082 > Limimorpha. The sequence goes on along the minus strand of JAFZKP010000035.1, from coordinate 40,132 downwards.
TATCAGATTTTGTTCGATTATCTGGCAAAAAGCGGCGTGCCGGTCGTATGGACTTTGCACGACTGCTGGAGCATTACGGGACACTGTTCGCAGTTCGAGAATTACAATTGTGATAAATGGAAAACGCAATGCCATGATTGTCAATATATTATGGATTGGTATCCAAAGTCATTAATCGACAGGTCGAGAAGGAATTTCGAGTTGAAAAAACAATGTTTCACATCAGTGAAAAACATGACGATAGTTCCTGTTTCGCATTGGCTTGAAGATAAAGTGAAACAGTCTTTTTTGGCAAAATATCCAATAAAAGTCATCAATAACGGCGTTGACATCTCGTCATTTCGACCGAGCGAAGCGAGTGGAAAAATCTCCTCCAATAAATTTATGATTTTGGGTGTCGCCTCCAACTGGGACGACGACAAAGGCGTTCAAGAATTTATCAAATTGTCTGATAACGTTTATTATCAGGTGGTTATGGTTGGTGTAAAGGACGAATTGAAACAGAAATTGCCTAAGTCGATAATTGCTGTTTCGCGCACCAACAATCAACAGGAACTCGCTGAATATTATTCACTTGCGGATGTTTTTGTCAACCCGACATACAAAGACACGTTCCCGACAGTTAATCTTGAGGCTTTGGCTTGTGGAACGCCAGTGATTACTTACAAAACCGGAGGCAGCCCGGAGTCGATAACGCCTGAGACCGGCATAGTGGTTGACAAAGGTGATTTTGAGCAGCTTTGCACGGCTATTGAAGTTGTCCGTAAAAATGGAAAACATTGTTATTCAGATAGTTGCAGAGAAAGAGCTGTGAAATTTTATAATAAAGACGATCGTTTTAAAGATTATATTGATTTGTATGAAAATATCCTTGATAACAGCGACATATAACAGTGCCGAGACCTTGCGTGACACTCTGCAAAGCGTTCTGAATCAGACGTTTAAAGATGTGGATTATATTATCATAGACGGAAATTCAAAGGATAATACGATTGAAATCGTGAAGGAGTTCGAGCCTAAATTTGAAGGCCGTCTGCGTTGGGTTTCCGAAAAAGACAAGGGAATTTACGATGCCATGAACAAAGGCGTGAAGATGGCGCAAGGCGATATTGTCGGAATTCTCAACAGCGATGACTTCTTCGCATCTGACAACGTGCTTGAAAAAATCAACGTTGCGTTTACGGAAAACCCAGGAATTGATGGCGTTTACGCAGATGTAAGATATGTCGATTGGAATGACACAAGCAAGACAGTGCGTATGTTTTCCGGCAAGGATTTCAAAAGGGAAAAAATATGTTGGGGACAGATGCCACCACATCCGTCGTTTTATGTGAAACGTGAGTGCTACGACAAATACGGACTCTACAGCCTCGACTATCCGATCTGCGCCGACTACGACATGTTTGTGAAAATGATTTGGATTGGAAATATTAAAACATTGTATATCAACGATATATTTGTAAATATGCGAAGCGGTGGCACGTCTTCAAACGGTTTGAAAGTGCATAGAAAAATCATGAGGGAAAGGATGCGTTGCATTCGCGAACACAACCTGCCGAGCAATTTTTTCAAGCAGGTTTCACGTTATTTTGGTAAAATAATCAGTCTTTTGAAAAAGTAAAACTATGGGAAATACAAGCAAAATCTGGTATCGGAGTTTTTATAACATACTGATTACGCTGACAGTCGTGGCGGTTTTCAGCTGGTTCTGGTATAAGGAACTGAATGTCCTTTTGGAAAAGGAATTCTTGATGAAAGGTAACTACCTGACTATCATGGTGTATTGGGTGATAGTGATGCTTTTTGTAGGCATTTTCGGAGGCTATAAAATCGGAGTCAGCAAGAAATCGCATATCATTCTGTCTCAGGCAATAGGCATACTTTTTGCCGATGGAATCCAGGTGATAATAACGGTTCTTATGGTAGGTTACCGTCATCTTATCATGTCGATTATCATTACGATGGCAAAGGTCTTTGTCATACAATTTGCTTTCGTCTTTGTGCTTGCGATAATCTTTATCTCATTGTATTTCAAGATTTTCCCTCCATACAAAATGTTGCATATCCGTGGAAATCATGACAACAGCCTTGTTGCTAAATTCAATACGAGAAACGATAAATATGTAATTACGGGCGAGATGGATTACGATGATGACATTGAGAAAATCAGTGCTGCTGTTGATGGCTACGATGCTGTAATTATAAATGACGCGCCGACAGAGACGCGAAACCGCATTTTGAAGATTTGTTTTGCGAAAGGGAAAAAGGTTTACATCACGCCTAAAATATCGGATATAATTGTGCGAGGCGCTGAAAAACTTGATGTTTTCGACACTCCGCTCTTGTTTTCAAGAAACACCACGTTTACGTTGTCGCAGCGCATGATAAAAAGATGCTCCGACGTTTTCTTCTCGTTGCTTGGTTTGATAATCCTTTCCCCGTTGATGATTTTGCTCTCGCTGGCGATTTTCCTTTATGACCGAGGTCCGGTTTTCTATCGCCAGACGCGTTATACCAAAGACGGAAAGACCTTTAAGATATTGAAATTCAGGAGTATGATTCCGAATGCGGAGAAAGATGGCGTGGCGCGACTCGCTGCCGACAACGACAGCAGAATCACACCTGTCGGGAAATTTATCAGAGCCTGCCGACTTGACGAGCTGCCGCAGTTTTTCAATATTTTGGCAGGTGACATGAGTTTTGTAGGACCGCGTCCGGAACGCCCAGAGATTGCTGACGAATACACCAAAGAGGTGCCGGAGTTTGCGTTCCGCCTCAAGGTGAAAGCTGGTCTCACGGGTTATGCCCAGATTTACGGAAAATACAACACAACGTCATACGACAAGCTGAAACTCGATATGATTTATGTCGAAAACTGCTCGCTTTTGATGGATTTGAAGCTGCTTCTGCTGACTTTGAAGGTCATTTTCATAAAAGAAAGCACCGAAGGCTTGGAGGAAGGTCAAATTACAGCGTCGAACAAGAGATGAAGCCATTGGTTTCCATAATAATGCCTTGCTATAATGCCGAGCGTTATATCGCGCAAAGCATCGAGTCCGTTTTGTCGCAGACTTACGACAACTGGGAGCTGCTCATCACAGATGACGGCTCTACAGATAAAAGCGTTGAAATCATCAGTAAATACAGCAAAAACGATGAAAGAATCAACGTGATGGTGCCTGATGAGCACCAAGGGATTGCGAGGACGCGAAACATGTCGATTTCACGCGCAAAGGGGCGTTTTGTGGCGTTTCTGGATAGCGACGATGTGTGGTATCCTGAAAAGCTCGAGAAACAAGTGAATTTTATGCTTGAAAATAACTTGGCTTTCACCTATTCAAGCTATGAAGTGATTGATTGTCAGGGAAATTCAAAGAATAGGATAGTCAAAGACGCTGGGGTGATGAGTTATAAAAAATATCTCAGAAACACCATAATATGCTGCGGGACGGTGGTCATTGACCGCGAGAAAACAGGTCATTTTGCCACTCCAATTATCAAGACGAGTGAGGATATGTCGTTGTGGCTCAGCATAATGCGTAGAGGTTTCGCCGCTTATCCTGTGCCTGGTCCGCTTCACAAATACAGAATAACGCCAGGTTCAGCTTCGAGCAATAAAATAAAGGCGGCGTGCGACGTTTGGCGAGTTTATCGAAAAATCGAGAAGTTGTCATGGCCAAAATCGGTGATAAATTTTATTTGTTACTCATTTAATGCAGTGAAAAAACATGTTTTCTGAAAAGGATTTTGAGATATACCGTCACGCCTGGAGGTTTGCTTCGGCTCCTGATAAAGAGCCACAACTCTCTGATTCTCAGTGTGAAGCGTTGTTAAGAAAAGGTGGCTGGTTTGTCCGAAATACATTTGATTTTGACTGCAAGGAACAGACTGATTTCTGGTATCTTATAAAGGATTCTTTTGGCGGGATGGAAGAGCAGTCGCAGAATGAGAGGAAGAAATTGCGTCACGCTTTCAGAAGTTTTGATTTTAAACTCGTTGATAAAGAATTAGTTAGACAAAAAGCATTTTCGATTGTCAAAGCCACGTTTGAAGACTATCGTGTTTCGGACCGCGACATGAACGAGAAAGTTTTCAATGAATATCTTGACCATTGTGGCAGAAACAATTACGATTTTTGGGGCGCTTTTGACAAGGAAACGCAGGAATTGGTTGGATTTTGCGCGGTTCATGTCTGGGAAGATTCTTGCGAGTATGGTTTGATAGGTTTTCTGCCAAAATACAAGCATGACGCGACCTATCCGTATTACGGTTTTTTTTACAAGATGAATGAATATTATCTTGAAGAAAAGCGATTCAGATACGTTGCGGATGGTGCACGAAGCATTACGGAACATTCTGATATTCAATCGTTTCTGGAGAAAAATTTCAAATTCAGAAAAGCGTATTGCAAGTTAAAAATAAGATATAAATGGTGGTTTGGAATCGTGGTGAGGTTATTGTTACCGTTCAGGAAATTGATATGGAATATAAATGTGAAGGCGGTGTTGAGAATGCATAAAATGCAATATGCACATTAATAGATGCTTGTAGAGATGCGATTCATCGCATCTTGATGAGACGCGATGAATCGCGTCTGTACAGTGGTGTAATTGACGATAATGGTAATAAAATATATTTTTGATAGAATTTTTTCATTGATTTTGCTGGTGGTGTTGTCACCGGTGCTGCTGGTGATTTTTATCCTTCATAAGATAAAAATGCCCAAAGGGAAATTCGTGTACAGGCAGGTGAGGATTGGCAAAGGCGGCAAGCCGTTCAGGATTTTCAAGATGCGTACCATGGCGGATAATTCTGAGGTTGAGGGTTCGGTGACACCTTCTGATGATCCGAGGGTTTTGCCGTTTGGGCGATGGCTGCGCGAGAGCAAGGTCGACACGTTTTTGGAGCTGATAAATATATTAATAGGTGACATGAGTTTTGTTGGTCCGCGTCCCGATGTGCCAGGCTATGCCGACAAGCTCGAAGGCGACGACAGGAAGATTCTGGAAATGCGTCCCGGGTTGACGGGTCCTGCCTCGATAAAATATCGTCACGAAGATGTGATTTTGGCGCAACAAGACGACCCGAATAAGTATAATGACGACGTTATTTGGCCTGACAAAGTAAAAATCAACCTTGAATATTATGAAAACTGGTCGGTTTGGCTTGATGTTTCTATGCTTTGGAAAACAATTTTTGGCTAAATAAGTGTTGATTATCAACAAGATATAATTTTTTCAAAAAATATCTTCAAATTTTTGTTGTGCGTATTGAAAAACGTCGTACTTTTGCACTCGCAAACGGAGAAAACCGTTGTTAGCCTCCTTAGCTCAGTTGGTTAGAGCATCTGACTGTTAATCAGGGGGTCTCAGGTTCAAGTCCTGAAGGGGGCGCAAGAGAGATTACAAAGTGTAATTTTTTATGTTTCATGTTATTAATTGAAAGAATGGAATCCACGAGGTTTTCATTCTTTTTTTGTAATAACACTTTTAATGACACGGTTTATGACAATGAGGTTCCTCGCCACTTCGTGGCTCGGAATGACAACGGATTGTCATTCCGAACGAAGTGATGAATCTCATAATAATTAGAACTAACTATGAAAAAAGTATTAGGCATAGGTAATGCATTAGTTGACATCTTAACTAGAATTGATAACGACAACATCCTCAATGAGTTGGGACTGCCGAAAGGCTCAATGCAGCTCGTTGACGACAAGACTTCAGAAAAAGTGGCGAAAGCTCTTGAGAAATTCGACAATTCGATGGCTCCAGGCGGCTCTGCGGCAAACACCATCCACGGGCTTGCAAAATGCGGCGTGAAAACCGGATTCATTGGTTTTACTGGCAATGACAAGGTCGGAAAGTTTTTCGACGATGCTATGAAATCGGTGGGAGTGCAGCCAATAATGTTCCATGGTGACGTGCCGTCTGGAATAGCACAGGCCATCATCTCACCAGATGGGGAAAGAACATTTGCAACTCACCTCGGAGCGGCGGTTTTGCTCAACGAAAGCCTTCTCACTTCAGACATTTTCAAGGGCTGGGATTATTGCTATGTCGAGGGCTATCTCATCGCTAACCGTCCCTTGTTCAAGAAGGCTATAGAGTTGGCAAAACTGGCAGGCTGTAAGGTTGTTCTCGACCTCGCATCATACAACGTTGTGGAAGACAACCGTGACTTTTTGGTGGAGTTGTTGCCGCAAATCGACATCGTTTTTGCCAACGAGGAAGAGGCTAAGGCGTTGACACACAGCACTCCAGAGGACGCTTTGGAATTTATTGCAAAGAACTGCGAAATCGCGGTGGTGAAGGTCGGAAGCAAGGGCTCGCTCATCAAGAGAGGCGACGAAAAGGTGCAGGTCGGATGCAGCAAGGTGAACGTCATCGACACTACAGGCGCCGGCGACATGTACGCCGCAGGGTTCCTCGCCGGATTGATTAGCGGATACGATTTGAAGAAGAGCGGCGAACTCGGCACCTGCCTCGCAGGAAACGTGATTCAAAACCTCGGCGCGAAGCTCAAAGAAGAGCAGTGGAAGACGATTCACAAAGAGTTTAGTCTTTAGTTGAGATTCCTCACTCCGCTAACGCTCCGTTCGGAATGACAAGATAATTATTGGACATTTTGGCGCGGCTTGATGGTTTATACTAATTAGTAGGTTCCGTTATGCCGCGCCATATTTTTCATTAATAATGCCTTGTCATTCCGAACACCCGAAAGGGGGTGAGGAATCTCATATAAATTTATTTTATATTAATTGATTGTGTTTCGATTATTTTTTGTACTTTTGCACCCACATTGAAAAAAAGTATTAATAAATATAGAATTTAAACAAAATGAAGGTATTCCAGACAGACGAAATTCGGAACATCGCTCTCATTGGAGCTGCTAAATCCGGAAAGACAACGCTTGCTGAAAATATGATTTTCGAAGGCAAGCTCATCAACAGAAAAGGCGACACTTCAAGCAAAAACACAGTGTCAGACTACCGTCCGATTGAGATGGAACGTGGTATTTCTGTTAACGCCAGCTTATGCTACACAATCTTTAATGACAAGAAAATCAATATCTTGGACACTCCAGGCTTCAGCGATTTTTCTGGCGATATCGTCGCTTGTCTGACCGCTGCCGACACAGCTGTCTTCACAGTCAACTCACAGTCAGGTGTTGAGGCAACAACAGAGAACGCATGGAAACACGCCGCCAACACAAACAAACCGGTGGTGTTCTTCATGAACCAGCTCGACCACAACAACGCTAACTTCGATGATACGATTCATCAGTTGAAGGAATACTTCGGTGATAAGGTGACTCCAATCCAGTTCCCAGTGAACGCCGGCGAGGGTTTCAACGCTGTCATCGACCTCATTATGAAGAAGATGCTCGTCTTCAAGAACGGCAACGGCGCTCCTGAGGTTCAGGACATCCCTGCCAACCTTGCTGACAAGGCAGAAGAGCTTCACAACGAGCTTATCGAGCACGCTGCTGAAGGTGACGACGCCCTCATGGAGAAATTCTTCGACGAAGGCACACTCTCAGAGGAAGATATGGAAAAAGGTATCCGCATGGGTATCGCAAAACGCGAGATGTTCCCAGTCATTTGCGGTGCTGCAAAGAATGGCGTCGGCGTGACACGTCTTCTTGAATTCATCGTCAACGCTTGCCCTTCACCGGCACACGTCGCTCCAGTCGTGGCTGTAAACGGCACAGAGTTCCACAACGATGTTAACGAGCCGACAGCAATGTTCTTCTTCAAGATTTCCAATGAGCAGAACGTCGGTGATGTCGCCATGGCACGTATTTACGGCGGCACAGTGTCAGAGGCTCAGGACCTCGTCAACCCACGTACAGGCAACAAAGAGCGTATCTCACAGATCCTCGTTTCAAACGGCAAGAACCGCGAGAGAGTGGAGAAAGCCTGCGCTGGCGATATTATCTCAACAATCAAGTTGAAAGACGTGCGCGTGAGCGACAGCCTCGTGGACGCCAAGGTCGCAGAAGCTGCATTCCCGGCTATCAAGTTCCCGACACCAATCTTCTCAATCGCCATCAAGGCTGTGAACTCACAGGAAGATGAGAAACTCGGCGGTATCCTCAACGATATGCACAAGACAGACCCTACAATCATAACAGGTATGTCACGCGAGTTGAAACAGAATATCCTTCAGTGCCAGGGTGAATATCACCTCAACACAATCAAATGGTATCTCGACAACGTCAACAAGATTGCTGTTGAGTTCGCATCACCTAAGATTCCATACAGAGAGACCATCACAAAGGCTGCTAACGGCGACTATCGTCACAAGAAACAGTCAGGTGGTTCAGGTCAGTTCGGTGAGGTTCACATGCGTTTGGCCCCTTACTATGAAGGCTACACCGATCCGACAGACTTGCAGGTCCGTGACACTCAGGAGTATGACCTCCCATGGGGCGGCAAGCTCATCTTCAAGAACTGCATCGTCGGTGGCGCTATCGACGCACGTTTCATGCCGGCTATCTTGAAAGGTATCAACGAACGTTTGGAAGAAGGTCCGTTGACAGGTTCTTACGCACGCGACATCATCGTCTACGTGTACGATGGTAAGATGCACCCGGTCGATTCAAACGAAATGGCCTTCAAGATTGCTGGTCGTATGGCCTTCTCAATCGCATTCAAGGCAGCAGGTCCTAAGATTATGGAGCCTATCTACGATTTGACAGTCCGCATGCCAGAAGATATGATGGGTGCTGTGAACACAGACCTCCAGGGTCGTCGCGCCATCATCATGGGAATGGATTCAGACAGACACTACCAGATTATCCGTGCAAGAGTGCCACTTGCAGAGATGGACAGATATTCAACATCATTGAGCTCACTCACCTCAGGTCGTGGTTCATTCACAATGGAATATGCCGAGTATGCACAGGTTCCAGCCGATGTCCAGACCAAGCTGTTGAAGGCTTACGAGGAATCGAAGAAGGACGAGGATTAATCCTGTAGAGATGGATGAAAATCCGTCTTAAAAAACCAGACGACAATAAATTTGTCTGCATAATGTAGGGGCGAATAATTATTCGCCCCTACATTTTTTTATCATAAAATTATTTGGTTTTTAATAATATAAGTATTATTTTTGCAAGTATAAATCGCAGTGTAAACATATAATTGAAAAAACTATGCCCCCAATCATGAAACAATACTACGCATTCATCAGCTACAAGCGCGATGACCAGAAATGGGCGGAGTGGCTTCAGGAAAAACTGGAACATTATAAACTGCCGTCGAATTTGAACGGTAGAAGCGACTTGCCGAAGGAAATAAGGCCGATTTTCAGGGACAAGTCGGAGCTTGCCGCCGGAGTTTTGGCTGATGAAATCCAGAAAGCACTTGATAATTCTAAATATTTGATTGTTATCTGTTCGCTGCATTCAGCAAAATCGGAGTGGGTAAACAAGGAAGTGCAGGCGTTTATTGACTCGGGAAGAACCGACAAAATTATTCCATTTATCATTGAAGGAACACCGAATTCAGGAAATGACGAAACTGAATGTTTCCCGAAGGCGATAAGAGAATTGTCGGCTGAAGATGAGCTTCTTGGTGTTAACATCAACGAGATGGGACGCGATGCCGCTGCAGTGAAGGTTGTTGCGCAGATGTTCGGATTAAGGTTCGATGACCTTTGGCAGAGGCATGAAAGAGAAAAGAAACGTCGTCGTCATCTGATTACGGCTGCTATAACAGCGTTTGCGCTTATGATGGCCGGCTTCGCATTTTGGATGTATGCCCAAAGACAGCAGACGTTGAAAGCCAACTGGCAGATGCTTGAAAGTCAGTCGAGATTTGTCGCAAAAGAAGTTGTCTCCAATGCAAAAGAGAATTCATATCTTGCAAGATTGGTGGCTTTGGAAATACTTCCCGAAAATGCCAACAATCCAACAGACAGACCATATACAGCGGATGCAGAAAGGGCTCTGAGAAAAGCTTGCGAATACAAATCTTCATTGTTGTGTAATCGTGAAGGTTATGTCAGGTTTTTTGATGTGTGCGATAATAGTCAGTGCATTTCTGTGAAAACTGATGATTTTCGTTTTTACGATATTAAAAATGGTGCTGTTCTCAAAACAATAGATTATCATTCATTGGGATATTTTGATGTTAGAATTGATGGCAAGCAAGCCATTGCTTTGCAAGACGGGAAATGCGTTGTTTATGATGTCTCGTCTAATCAAAGACAATTTGATTTGAAATATGATAATGTTGTAATGGCTCTTTACCTGGACAGAGTTATTTTATCAGCACATTCAGATTCAAAGGTAAGATTTTGGAATTCATTTACCGGCGACGAATTGCTGGAATATTCCGGTGATCCTAAATCTGAATCCACTCCGATTATTAGCGATAATGGAAAGTTGTTTGCATATAATGATGAACCGAAACTATTAAAAGAAGGGGGTTGTCATTTTAATCAAAACATTATCGTGAAAAATATCGAAACAGATGAAACGATTTGTGCTTGGAATGGTAACACTGATGAGTTTTTCTTATCATTGGCATTCAATCATGATGGGACGAAATTAGCCACCATTTCTGGCGATGCTGGCTGGAAAATCAAGATTTGGGATATTGAAAAAGGAGAATTACAAAATATAATAAATATTGCTGCAGTACAATATGATATTTCTGTTTCGTTTAGTTATGATGGCAAATACGTTGTTTTTGGACAAACAGACGGGTCGATTATAATGTGGAATGTGAATACAGGAGAAAAGTTAAGACAATGGCAGGGTCATAAAAACAGCATAATCAAGGTTGTATTTACTCCTGATGATAAATATTTGGTTTCATCTGCTGGTTCTGAAATAAGAATCTGGAATTTGGAATACGATAAAACACCAAATGTTATTCTTAACATAGATAGCCATTTGGCATATGCTGAAATAACACCAGACAACAACGAAATCATTTATGGCATTAATTATACGACACTTGATGCGATAAATGTAAAAACTGGGAAAAAACAAACCATAAATGACAATTATAACTACTCAGAAGATTACAGAATATATACACGTCGTTTGAATGACACTACATTAATACTGTGTGACACAAAAACTAATGCTGTTGTGCAAACTTTCAGGATAACCCCAAACATTCACAATGGCATTATCAGCCATGACAATATGAAATTATACACCTTGTCATGGAAAGACAATTTTGATGAATTTGCAAGATTAAGAAAGGATACAGTTCCTGTCGAGTTGGATATTTGGGATATGAAGACTGGAAAAAAAGATGGGAATTTTAAACTATGTTTTTTTGATGAAGAGATGCCATTTGAGGGCTATATCAAGGATGTAAGTTACGATAACAGGTATTTGGCGATAAACTTGGTTTATTTGAACGAAACAGATTATATTAAAAGTGGTCGTATTGTAATTATTGATTCCGAAACTGGAGAAACTATGACAAATATAAAAGGCAAAAATGCGCAATTTAGTACTGATGGTAAATATATTGCGACAAGTAATGACGATATATCTATTGAGACTACTATTTGGGATGCATCCAATGGCACCGCATTGCGTGTTTTAAATGGTAAAATCAGGCCGAATGGTTCGTCTGTTTTCAGTGATGACAGTAAATATATAATGTTGCGTACAGGAGATTTGATATTCAATGTAAATGAAGTAGTCAGTGGCAATTGTGTCTATTCTTTGGAGGTGGAGAACGACACAATCTTGGCTGCGTCGTTTGTCGGTGATGAGCATATTATGACTGTTTCAAGCAAAGGAAATATTGGCCTCTGGGACTTCCCGCCTCTCCAAGACCTCATCGACCAAACCCGCGAGCGCTTCAAAAACCGCCCGCTGACGGAGGAGGAAAGAAAAATGTATTATCTGGAATAATGGTTTTTTTAAAACAATATTTTTATTGTTGTTGAAAAAATATTGTAAAATATTTTCATTGGCAATGAAAATATTTGTAATTTTGCAACAAAGAAAATTGTCATGGTAAAGGAAATGTTGGTCAATATAATAAGGGAAGGTCAGGATATTATTCCTGAGATAAGCCTGTATGACCGCCCAAACGAGTTGGAGGAGAAGGGAAACTATGTTTTTGTCGGAGTGCGGCAATGCGGAAAATCATATATGCTCTACCAGCAGATTCAGCAAATGCTGAAAAAAGGATGCGACATTCGGCAAATCGTATACGTTAACTTTGATGACGAGAGACTGCAAATGATGAAATCGGAGGAGCTTGACCTTATTCTCCAAGCATACAGCTCGGTGTATGAAGAAAAACCAGTCTTTTTTTTCGACGAGATACAAAATATTGACGGATGGGAGCATTTTGCGCGGCGGCTCGCCAATCAGAAATACCAGGTTTTCATTACAGGAAGCAACGCCAAAATGCTTGGTCGCGACATAGCCACTACGCTTGGAGGCAGATACTGGACAAAAGATGTTTATCCGTTCACGTTCAAGGAGTTTTTGGAAAGTCGTGATGTAAAACTTGACAAGGTGTGGTATAACAGCCAGAAAAAGCGTGCTGTTGTTGAGCGCGCATTTAACGAGTATTTTTATTTCGGCGGATTTCCTGAAATAAGGAATGTGGTGGCTAAAAGATTGTGGCTTAATGAATTGTACAATAAGATTTTCTTTGCCGACCTTGTCGTGAGAAACAAAATACGCAACGAGGCGGCTTTGAGGCTCACCATGCGACGACTTGCTGAATGTGTCGGACAGCCCACCGCATACAACCGCATAAGCAACATGGTTAAAAGCGCCGGCGTCAATTGCCAGCCTAACACGGTAATGGATTTTGTGCGCTTCATGCGCGATGCCTGCATGGTTTTCTCACTGACCAATTATATCGCCAAGTTTTCGGAGCGCGAGACAATTAAAAAGCATTATTTTGTTGACAACGGACTTCTGAACATCTTTCTAAACAATAACGACTCGGTTTTACTGGAAAACTTATGCGCCATACATCTCCGGCAGAATTATTCCGATGAGCAATTGTATTATTATAATAAAAATGTTGAGGTTGATTTTTATTTGCCGGAAGAGAAGACTGCCATACAGGTTTGTTACAGCTTAAGCGATATTAAAACTGTCGAGCGCGAGATAAACGCAATGGTCAAGTTACATGACTTTGAGCCGTTGAGAAGGGCGCTTATAATTACACGTGACGAAGAAAAAACAATACAGCACAACAGCGGTTTGACCATAGAGGTAGTGCCTGTTTGGAAATGGCTGTTGGAATACCCTGATTAACTATATCATTTATGACCCCGACCACCAAACAATACTACGCCTTCATCAGCTACAAGCGCGATGACCAGAAATGGGCGGAGTGGCTTCAGGAGAAGCTGGAGCACTATAAATTGCCGACAAACCTGAACGGCAGAAGCGACCTTCCGAAGGAGATTCGTCCTGTTTTCCGTGACAAGTCGGAGCTTGCCGCCGGAGTTTTGGCTGATGAGATACAGAAAGCACTCGACAATTCTAAATATTTGATAGTTATTTGTTCGCCACATTCGGCTAAATCGGAGTGGGTGAACAAGGAAGTGCAGGCGTTTATTGAATCAGGCAGAACTGACAAGATAATACCTTTTATTATTGAAGGAACACCGAACTCAGGAAATGACGAAACGGAATGTTTTCCGAAAGCGATTCGCGAGCTTCCTGCCGAGGACGAACTTCTTGGCGTGAACATCAACGAGATGGGACGTGATGCGGCAGCAGTGAAGGTGGTTGCCCAGATGTTTGGGTTGAGATTCGATGACTTGTGGCAGAGGCATGAGAGGGAGAAGAAACGTAAACGTCATCTGATAACGGCGGGAATAACAGCATTTGCTTTTGCTGTGATATGCGTGGCAGGTTGGATTTGGCATCAAAATGTATTGTTGAAAAAGCAGAGATGGGAAATGCTTGAGAACCAGTCGAGGTTTGTGTCGGAGAAAGTGTATTCTGAGATTATTAATAATCCTGATTTGGTGCAAAATATCGCCTCGGTAATTCTTCCAAAAGACATTGAAAATCCAGACAGACCATATACTGCAGAAGCTGAGCGTGTGTTGAGAAAAACATTCGAATACAAACCATGCTTTGTAAAAGGCTATAATAACAGTCTTTACGCAGAAGCGAGATTTAGTGAAGACGGCACAAAATTCATGAACAGAAGAAGATGGAATTTGCTTAATCCTGGTTTGACCGTTTTGGATGCCGAAACAGGATCTGAATTGCAAAGAATTGAGAGTTCTGATTATGGTTTTGCAGACATCCGCATTGACGGTAAGCAGGCAATTGTGATGAATGACAGCATTTTTAAAATCATAGATGTGGAGACTGGTGATGAAATACGGACTTTTGACCAATATAACAATATTGAGGCGGTAACGTATTATTGTGATGATATAGTTGTTGTTTTTAATAAGCAAGACCAATTGTTTACAATAAATGTAGCAACAGGACAGGAGTTGAATATCGGCTATTTGGAAAGTATGTTTTTTGATGTGAGTCCTAATGGACAAAAATCTTTCTATTATGAATATAATAGCAATGATACAGAAACGATCAACATTGTTGACATTAATAATGGCGAAACGCATTCATGGATTGTCGATGAAAAATTTGACTCTGGTATATTTAATTATGATGGAAAAATACTTCTGACCAATTTGGGACGAGGAGAGATGGCGATGTGGGATGTTGAAACAGGGAAAAAGCTAAAGACAATGAATCTTTCGGATGGAAAACAAGCAATGCCCTTAGCGTTAAGTCCTGACGGAAAATTATTGGCAATAGTTTATATTAATGGAATTGTCAAGATTTGGAATGTGGATACGTTGAATGTTATTGATGTGTTTGAATTGGGAGGAACTGTCATAAACGATTTTCACGGTACTTTTAGTCCAGACGGGAAAAAATTAGCTGTATGTTCTGACAATATTATAAAAATAGTTGAAATTGAAACAAATGTGGATTCTAATGTGATAGCAAAAGTGGATGGTGTTAATGATGATTACGACAAGTCTAATATATTTGTAGAACACAATATTGTGGAATACTACAATATTTATGATTTTAGTTGGTATATATTCGACATAACAACAAAAACTGGAAAACAAAGGACAATGGAACCCGATGAATTGTTTTTTAATTATAAATATCGTTTTTATAAAACTGATGATTACACTATTGTTGCATGTAATGACACAAATGGCGATACCTTATACAAAATTGTTTCGGATAACATAATAAAAGATGAAGGAATAAGCCGTGACGGAAAACTTATTTGTCTTTTGTCGTATGATAGTATTACAGATAACGGATGTGTTCAAATGAGTTTGGATTTTAATATGTTTGACATTGAAACAGGTGAGAAGACGAGACATTTGGGAAAAAACATTGTTTTTAATGGAACATGTATTCATATAGGAGACATTAGTTATGATAACAATTACATGGCTTTGTTATATGGGAATGATATTTTTGATACTGAGTTTTTAGCTCATGGTTTAGTTATAATAAATTTGTTGACTGGAGAAGAAACACCAAATATTGTAATTGAAAATAGCTACCATAATAAGATGTATTTAAGCCCAGATGGAAGATATTTTGTTACATATTCGAATATATATCCTTCATGTCCTAGAATTGGGGATGCAAGGAGTGGTGCTAAGATAACTGAAATAGACGGAGTTGTCTGGAATCAATATCCATTCAGTCCTGATGGGTGTCATATATTGTCTAAGATTGATGAAAAGAAATTCAACGTTTATGATATAAAAACTGGTGGTTGCGTTTATACAATAGAACGTGATAATGATGTGATGTCGGGTGCTTCGTTTACTGACGACGGCAGACATATCATAACTGTTTCGACCAACGGCACCATCCGCGTTTGGGACTTCCCGCCTCTCCAAGACCTCATCGACCAAACCCGCGAGCGCTTCAAAAACCGCCCGCTGACGGAGGAGGAGAAGAAAATGTATTATTTGGAATAATGGTTTTTTCAAAAACAGAGTATGGAATTAATCAAAAATACAGCACAAAACATATCAAAAACGCAGTATGGGTGTTGCGCAATTAAATAATTTTTGTATTTTTGCGTCTGAATAATAATTTGTAGTATGGAATACTTGCATAGAATAGCCGATGAAATTCTGCAATTACGATTGGAGGCATTTGGTGCTGTACAAATAAAAGGACCCAAATGGTGCGGAAAGACCACAACAGCCGAGATGCATGCCAAAAGCATCATAAAAATGCAAAATCCTGACACTCGAGAAGGATATTTGGCGACGGCGCGTACAAAACCATCATTGCTTCTAAAAGGCGAAACTCCCAGACTCATTGACGAATGGCAGGTGGCTCCAGTGCTTTGGGATGCCGTGAGAAACGCAGTGGACGAGCGCAGACAGAAAGGACAGTTCATACTTACAGGCTCAACGGTTGTGGATGACGAAAACGGCGAGATAATGCATTCGGGCACAGGGAGAATCTCACAAATGCTGATGTTTCCGATGAGTCTTTTTGAATCTAAAGAATCTAACGGAAGCATATCTTTGATGGAGCTTTTTGACAACAAAGAACTGGATATTGACGGGCTTCAGTCGGAGTTATCCATCGAACAGCTTGTTTTTGCGGCTTGCCGAGGCGGATGGCCCGCATCTTTGGACGATATGAGCGATGCAGCTAAATTGTTGATAGCCAATGATTATGTGAATGTTATTTGTGAAGAGGACATATCACGCGTCGACAAACGACAGCGCAACCCCTCGCTCGCCAGGCTCATCATGCGTTCCTATGCGAGAAATGTTTGCACTTTGGCAAAGAAAACCGGTATGTTGGCGGATGTTTCTGTTGAGATGGAAAACACTGCCATGTCGACATTTGACGATTATGTCACCGCTTTGGAAAAACTGTTTGTTGTTAGCGATATAGAGGCATGGAGTCCGGCCATACGTTCAAAAACAGTGATAAGAACTGGCAAGAAACGATGTTTCATCGACCCTTCCATTGCAGTTGCAGCATTGGGATTGACACCTGAAATGTTAGAACTTGACTTGAATACCTTCGGTTTCATATTTGAATGCCTGTGTATGAGGGATTTGAAGGCGTATTCTGCCGCAGCAGGCGGGCGTCTTTCATATTATCACGACAGGACAGGACTTGAGGCCGATGCTGTGTTGCATCTTTCCGACGGCCGATATGCCCTGATAGAGTGTAAACTCGGCAGTCGGGATATAGAAGAGGCCTCCAAGCATTTGCTTGAGTTGCGCAATTTGATTGAGAAGAAAAACGAGGACAGTCCTATAAAAATCAAGCTTCCGGATTTGTTGATAGTATTAACCGGAGGCGATATGGCTTATACACGCAAAGATGGTGTCAAGATTGTCCCTATAGGATGTTTGAAAAACTGAAATTGGATTTTTATGACCCCGACCACCAAACAATACTACTCCTTCATCAGCTACAAGCGCGATGACCAGAAATGGGCGGAGTGGCTTCAGGAGAAACTGGAACATTATAAATTGCCGACAAACCTGAACGGCAGAAGCGACTTGCCAAAGGAGATAAGACCTGTTTTCCGTGACAAGTCGGAGCTTGCGGCAGGAGTTTTGGCTGATGAGATACAGAAAGCACTCGACAATTCAAAATATTTGATAGTTATTTGTTCGCCGCATTCAGCGAAATCGGAGTGGGTGAACAAAGAGGTACAGGCGTTTGTTGAATCAGGAAGGACGGATAAGATAATTCCGTTTATCATTGAGGGAACGCCAAATTCTGGAAACGACGAAACTGAATGTTTTCCAAAAGCTATTCGCGAGTTACCAGCAGAGGACGAGCTTCTTGGCGTGAACATCAACGAGATGGGACGTGATGCGGCAGCAGTGAAGGTGGTTGCCCAGATGTTTGGGTTGAGATTCGATGATTTATGGCAGAGACACGAAAGGGAGAAGAAACGCAAACGAATATTGATGATTACCGCTGGAGTTGTTGCTTTCTTAGCCATGGCGGGAGTCGCTTTCTGGATGTACGCGCAACGGCAGCAAACGCTGAAGGCGAACTGGGCAATGATGGAGAATAGGTCAAAGATGGTTTCTGAAATGATAAGGTTTAATGCTAAAGATGACTTGTATTTGGCAAGAATGCTTGCACTGGAGATTCTTCCTGAAGATATTGCCAATCCAATCGATAAGCCTTTTACGGCAGAGGCTGAGCGTGCATTGAGGGAGTCGTGTAAAGAGGTTTCAGCGTTTATTGATGACACCTCGTTATACGTTTCTCAATTCAAATATCATTTTGATGCTTTTTATAGTCCAAATGGCAAACAATTAGTTTATTCTTATGATGAGTATGGCGGATTTAGTGGTAAACATGTGTTTGTTTATGACGCTGAAACTGCTAAAAAGATTTATTCTATTAATGATGTGACAACACTATCGTATAGCCCCGAAGAAGATTATTTTTTATATTCATCTTATGATAGCACTCTAAATATATGTAATGCAAATACTTTTGAAGTCGTTAGGACTTTCAAGATGAATGCGCTCGTCCCTTTTGCGTCGTATTATCCTGATGGTAAAAAAATAATCTATAATTCAAAAGATAGCATTTGTTGTGTTATAGATGCCGAATCTGGAGAAGAATTGTTAACCATAAATGAAAAGATTTGTTATTTTAATGAATATGATAATGCGGTAAGATTTAGTAATGACGGCAAAAATATATTTATTTCAAATCTAAAAACATTGAATGTTTGGAATGCGGAAACTGGAAAGTTATTGAAAAGTTTCACGTTGGACAAAAATCACGAATTTTCATCAAGTTTTAAATTAAGTTTGGATGGAAATTATTTGGCATATAATTTAAATTGTACTGAAGACAATAGTCTTTATAGTGATACATCGGTTGTGATAGTGGATTTGAGATCGGGGAAAGAGGTTAATAGAATATATGGCACTTTCGGACTCCCGTTTGATTTCAGTCCGGATGGTAAAACTATTATTGCAAGTAGTGGTGGCAGAAATCCATATGAAAGTAATGATGATTGTGGTATTTGTTTTTGGGATATGGAAATAAATGAAAAAACAAAGACTATAACCACGGAAACTTATCCTGATAAGATAAAATTCAGTCCAGACGGCAATTATATTATTTCAACTCATGGGTCGTGTGTGAAAATCTGGGATGCTGAAACTGGTCGCGATATTAAAACAGTAAACCACGTTTCCAATAATGCGTTGTTTAGTCCTGACGGAAAGAGCGTCTTGTCATATTCGAATTATAACATGATGATTAATAGTGTTAATTCATGTGATAATAAGATATTATCGGGAATAGATGATCCTGCTCCAAATTATCCGATTGACAAGTATGCCATAAGCACTGATAAAAAGTTGATTTCATACATGAGAGAGGGTAAAATAAGGATTTTAAATACCGAATCATGTGTTGAAACACATGTATTAAACGAGAAAAACGAAAATCTCTGTCCTAAGGCTTTTAGCCCTGACGGTGAGGAAGTTATATATTATTCGTTTGATGAAAACGTTCCAAGATGTTGGTTTTTTAAAACGACAGACAGTGTTGATTATTTTGACTTGAAAAGCGACGATTCTGTTAAGACAGTGAAATCAGAATTTAACTTCAGGACAAATTTTGATTATAGGGAAAAAAGCAAAATTGTTTCTTTGAGATTCAACCATGATGGCAGCAAATTTGTCAGTACATCTTTTGATGTAAATGAAAACAGGGTGAGCGTTTGGGATGCCAAGACCAATACAGAAATTATGGCAATAATGGAAAACACACCAGTGAGAATGACCGTTTTCAGTCCAGATGGAAAACAAATCTGTTATATAAAAATGACGGATATCAAAGTAGTGGATTCCGATACAGGAGATGAAAAGTTTTTATTGAAAGGACATTCGAGTGGAATAAATCATGTGGTATATAATCAGGATGGAAGCCTGATAGCTTCGGTTTCTATGGACAAGACAATAAAAATTTGGGATGCTTTTACAGGCAAAGAAGTGAAAACCATGGTCGGTCATAGTGATTTTGTCAATTTTATTGATTTTAGTAGTGATGGAAAATATGTCGTAACTGCATCAGATGACAAAACTGTTCGCATTTGGGATTTGAAGTCTGGAGTCAATGTCAATGTTTTGGAAGGTCATGACGACGGTGTGATGTTTGCAATATTCACTCCTGACGGTAAACATATAATCTCGGCAGGTAAAGACGGCACAATACGCCAGTGGGACTTCCCACCTCTCCAGGACCTCATCGACCAAACCCGCGAGCGCTTCAAAAACCGCCCGCTGACGGAGGAAGAGAGGAAAATGTATTATCTGGAATGATTGTTTAGTTGAAAATAAATTTTGCCATTTTATGATAATTGTTTTATGGCAAAAATTATTTTTATTATCTTTGCAGCAGTAATTAAAAGAATAAACGATGAAAAACCCTTTTGTCACCAACGGATATGCCGGTCCTGAGTATTTTTGCGACCGAGAGAAAGAAACGGAAATGTTGACGGATTTTCTGGTTAACGAGAATAATGTTGCCTTGATTTCTCCACGACGTATTGGGAAAACTGACATGCTGCATCATTGTTTCGGGCAACCGGCTCTGCAAGACAACTATCACACTTTTATAATTGACATTTATGCCACGGCATCTGTTCGCGATTTTGTCAATGTTTTTGGAAAGGCGATTATTGACGAATTGCGTCCCAAAGGGAGGTCTGTGTGGGAACGTTTTCTGCAGATTATGCAATCGTTGCGCTCTGAAATCAATTTTGATATCAACGGCCTGCCGGTATGGGGATTGGGAATCGGTGCGATTGAAAACCCTACAATAACACTGGATGAGATTTTCCGTTACCTGAATGATGCCGAAAAGCCTTGCATTGTCGCCATTGATGAGTTCCAGCAGATTATGAGGTACAACGACAACCAGAATATGGAGGCGTTGCTGCGTACGTATATTCAGCGAACATCCAATGCTCATTTTGTGTTCGCCGGCTCGCAGCGTCATATTATGAGTGCGATGTTCACTTCGCCGTCGCGACCTTTTTACCAGTCGGTGACAATCATGAATCTTCCGCTTATTTCTATTGAAAAATACATGGTTTTTGCACAAAAGCACTTTATGGATAATGATAAGATGCTTGATGCCGATGTTGTAATGGATTTATATCAGCGGTTTGATGGTATAACATCATATCTCCAACGAGTTATGAATATGCTTTTCATGATGACCGCAACAGGAGGAACGTGTAGTGCCGATATGATTGACACAGCAATAGAAACATTGCTGGATATCTCTAACGACACATATATTTCCTTGGTTTACCAGATGCCGGAAAAACAGAGGGATGTGCTACTGGCTATTGCAAAAGAAGGCAATGCAAAGAATGTTACTGGCGGGAAATTCATTCATAGGCACAGACTGCCGTCGGCGAGCAGTGTGCGTTCGGCGATTAATGGGTTGTTGGAGAAGGATTTTATCACAAATGACAATGGCAATTATCATGTTTATGACAAATTCTTCGAATTGTGGATTAATAGATTGGTAAAACAATGACCCCGACCGCAAAACAATACTACGCCTTCATCAGCTACAAGCGCGATGACCAGAAATGGGCGGAATGGCTGCAGGAAAAACTGGAGCATTATAAGCTTCCGTCGAATTTGAACGGCAGAAGCGATTTGCCGAAGGAGATCCGCCCCGTTTTCCGTGACAAGTCCGAGCTTGCGGCAGGGGTTTTGGCTGATGAAATCCAAAAAGCACTTGATAATTCTAAATATTTGATAGTTATCTGTTCGCCGCATTCAGCGAAATCGGAATGGGTGAACAAGGAGGTACAGGCGTTTATTGATTCAGGAAGAACTGACAAAATCATTCCTTTTATAATTGAAGGTATTCCGAATTCGAATAATGACGAGACAGAGTGTTTTCCAAAAGCTATTCGCGAGTTGCCGGCCGAGGACGAGCTTTTGGGCGTAAACATCAACGAGATGGGAAGAGATGCGGCGGCAGTGAAGGTTATCGCACAGATGTTTGGGCTGCGATTTGACGATTTGTGGCAGAGGCATGAGAGGGAACAGCGCAGAAAACGTTTCATGACCATAGGTGCTGCTTTGCTGTTGGCTCTGATTGGTGTCGGCGTGGCAGTGGGTTTTTCAAGGCAAAACAAGCGGATTTCGGAGCAAAACGACAAAATAGTTCTTCAAAATGAAGAAATTTCGAAAAAAAGCGATGAGGTCTCGAAGCAAAATGCCGAGATTTCAAAGAAAAACGAAGAGATTGTCGCAAAAAGTAATGAAGTCTCGCGCCAAAACGATGAAATCGTAAAGAAAAACGAGCGTCTGCAGAACGACTCGTTGATAATGGCGGCACAACTCGACAGCATCAACAAGCGCGACAAGCTTATAACACGGCAGCAAGACTCTATCAAAAACACAAACAAAAACCTGAAAACCGCATACGAACAGCTTGAACAGGAACGTGATAACCTTGCAAAAACGATTTGGAAGATGAAAGAGAAAGAGTCGAGGGTTCTGGCTAAGGAAGTGATGGCTTGGGCTGACGAAGATTCGTATGCGGCAAAAAAAGTGGCTCTCGAAATCCTTCCGAAAAATGTGAACAACCCGACAGACCGACCATATACTCCCGAGGCGGAACATGCTCTTCGGACAATTAATGACAAAAAGAATGTCGTTTTCAAATATCCGAGTTATGTCCGTTTTGTGTCGTTTGGCGATGATGACAGAAAAATAATATCCGCGACCGACGATGCTGTATATGTTACGGATTCTTATGATGGCATGGAATTGTTGAAAAAAGATTTTCACAATATACGGAGGACTGAAATCAGTGCCGACAAAAAACAAATTGCTGTGGCTCATGACAGCTTGATTGAAATAATTGAGGTGAAGACGGGCGAAATCTTACAAACAATAAATGTAAAATCTAAAATTTTCGATATTGCGTTCAGTCCAAACGGGAATAAAATCGTTTCAATGTCAGCAGACAGCCTTTTGAGGGTTTGGGATACGAAAACGGGCAATGTGTTGTTTTATAAAAAAGCTGTTCATCCTGTTGATAGGCGTATTAAAATGGTTACATTCAGCCCTGATGGGAAACAATTTGCTTATGTTGAGTGTGAGGACAAGTCTGGAAGAGCATATAATTATGGGGCATCTTCGTATGACTTTTACTATGAGGATTCAAAAGATGTTATTTTAAAATTATTCAGATATTCAAAAAATACTTTTTATATTGTTGATTCTGAGAATGGCATGGTTTTAAGTTCTTGGACTGGACATCGTTGTCTGATATCATCACTGGCTTATAATCCTGACGGAAAAAACATTGTTACCACATCTTACGACAGAGATATTATAGTTTGGGATGCTGAAAATGGGAAAAAACTAAACACCATGAAATGGGAAAATAATTCCGTTGCAACATCGGCCTATTTCACCAATGACAACAAAAAACTTGTCACAGCTCATGGTAGCGGATATATTAAGATTTGGAATATTGATACAGGAGAGGAAATAAAATCTTGGGAAGCACATAATGGAGGGCTAAACTCTGTTGCTTTGAATCCTGATGACAGCAAGATGATTTCTGGTTCTGATGACGCTACGTTAAAAATATGGAATACAAAAAACAATAAAGAAATTATCGCCAGGATTTCTAATTATGACAGAGCCTTTATTGGAAAAGATAAAAAGACAATATATTCTTTAACTCAAAGAGGTTTTAGAAATGCGACATTTGGTGCTTTTACTATTGAATACGATAAAGAAAACATTATTGATAATGACCCAAATAATGCTGTCTACATGAATATAGACGACTATTTTATGAGACCTGTGTTTGATCAGGACTTGAATTATTTTATTAGTTTAGGAATGCCAATCAATCAATATATTATAAATGTTTTTGATATAAACACCAAAAAACATGTTTGTACATTGAAAGGACATGAAGATGACATAGACCATGTTAGTGTTTCACCTGATGGAAAAAAGATGTTATCAAATTCTGAAGACGGCACGACTATTATTTGGGATTTGGAAACAGGAAATGAAATTAAGAGATTTGACAAACAATTTATAGGACATTGTTATTATTGTCCTGATATGAAAAAAATTGCTGTCATGTATAATAATAGAATAATTATTAAAGATGCTGAAAGTTTCAATACAATAATGACTTTTAATGAACATTCCACGACGGTGCAAAATATAAGATTTGTTTCTGACACTGTTGTTGCTTCGTATGATGACAATAACACAAAATTATGGAATTTGGAGACAGGTGAAGTGTTACATAGTTTTAAAGGGTCTATGTGGGCGAAAAACCCGACTGTCAGCCCTGATGGGAAGTATTTCATCACAATAGTTGATGGGAAATCATTATGTGTTTGGGATATGAGTACAGATGGCTGCGTTTATTCTGTAAAAGTTGATAGAGAAAAATATGGTTATATAGAGGATTATGCATTTACAAATGATGGAAAGCATATTATAGTTGTATTAAGCGATTTTTTGGATGCTACAATATTCATTCGTAAACATCATCACGGCGTAATACGCCAATACGACTTCCCACCTCTCCAAGAGCTCATCGACCAAACCCGCGAGCGCTTCAAAAACCGTCCTCTGACCGATGAAGAACGAAAAATGTATTATCTGGAATAAAATATAATTATCATGAAGAAAAAACGCAGTAATTTCAAGTTATATTTCGACAGGGCGTTGTCGAATAACCTCTCAAAGCAGGCTTTGTTCCTCCTGGGTGTCCTGTTTGTCGCTTTCTGGGTCTCTTTCGGCATGCTTGAACTCGCGGGCAGCGACTGGAAGGTTTATTGTGACGAACATGGCATAAGCAAGTTCATATTTCCGCTGTATCTCCTTATAGACGGAAGCGCATTCAATAATCTTTACATGAGCGGAAATGTTGGTCGGTATACATTGATAATCAGTGGGTTGGTGTATTTTGTAGGCTTTATGGTGTTTACAGGAATGCTCATCGGTGTGATAGGCAACGCTATCGAAAACCGTGTCGACAAATACCGCAGCGGTCTGATTCATTATCTGAAATCGGGACATTATGTCGTGATGGGCTATGACGACCTTGTTCCTTCCATCATCACGGAGATTTTTGCAAAGGACCCGAAGGCTGACATTCTGCTTCTCACCTCTGCGGATGTCAACAATGTAAAGGAAAAGCTGCGTAAGGCTGTGCCTCATGAGAATCTGCCTCGTATCATTATCAACTACGGACACCGCACCACCACCGAGTACTACAAAAGCATCCATCTTGAAACGGCGGAGGAGATTTATTTGGTTGGCAACCGCACGATGTCGGCTCACGACGCCATCAACGTGCAATGCGTCGACAGCATCTGCTATTATCTGAAGAAAAAAAATCTCGACTATAAACCGAAACGGATAACATGTGTGTTTGAGGATATCGACACCTACGCCGCTTTTCTGACCACCGACATTTTCAAGAAAGTGCACGACATGGGCATCGACTTCGTGCCGTATAATTTTTACGCCGGCTGGGCAAAACAAGTGCTGGTGACGCGCTCTTATATCGAAAGCAGCGACTTCACCACGAAAGTCGTTTATCCTGCTGTTTACGGCGACGGCATCGTACCTGGCGACAAGAGGCATGTGCATGTGGTGCTGGTGGGGGCGACAAATCTTGCGGATATGTTTGCCATGGAAGCCGCACAGCTGCTGCATTTCCCGAACTTTGCACACGACAGCTCGACCCGTACCACAATCACTTTCATCGATTTGAAAGCCGACACCGAGATGCCTCTGTTTGTGACAAGAAACAGGCATTTCTTCGAGGTGCAGTCGTACCGCTATCGCGATTTGTCGGCAGACAAGGGCGAGGACAAGGTCTTCGAGGCTGAATTTGCAAAAGAGAAGAAAACAGATTTCCTTGACGTGTCGTTTGAGTTTGTGAAAGGCGACGTATTTTCAAAAAAGATTCAGGACGAGTTTGCAAAATGGGCGAAAGACGAGAACCAGTACCTTTCTATCTTCCTCACGATGACCGACCAAAGAAACAACTTCGCCATCGCGATGAACATGCCTGAAGAGATTTATAATTATGGAATTCCGGTGTTTATCAGACAGGATAAGACGGACAATTTTGTGACGAACCTGAGGGAATCTGACGATAGGGAAATCATCTACGCTACGGTGAACGACGGCAAGTTGAGCGAGGTGAAGAGGAAAGGACGCTACGCCCATCTGTTCCCGTTTGGCATGAACGACCTCGCTTATTGCGTTGATGAGGTGTCGCTGAAAAGAGCAAAACTCATCAATTATCTTTACAACACTGCCGATTATTCGACATTCAGGTTTACGACACGTGATGTCTTGGAGAAGATTCCTTCGGAAGAGATTTGGGCTGAGGCTGAAAGGCTCTGGAAACCGCTCACGGTGGCAAACCGCTGGTCGAACCTCTACAGCGCCGACAACATCCCGTGCAAGCTCGCCTCAATACGTGCCATGCGCGGTCTCGATCCTGACGATGCCAGCCGCGACACCGAGAATCTGCCAGAAGACATGGCAGAGGAACTCGCGATGACGGAGCATAACCGCTGGACGGTGGAGAAACTGCTTCTCGGATTCCGTATGGCGCATACATACGAGGACAAATACGCAAACGCAGAATTCGCAAAAGAACTCGGTAAGAACAAAAAACTCTTTATCCATCACGACATAAGACCTTATGAGGATTTGGATATTGTAAAGAATCTTGATTATGAGATTGTGAAGGCTATTCCATGGATTGTTCAAATGACTTATTCTATCACCCCGCTACCAAGAACAACAGGCTCGCTCTCATGGTAAATCGTCCCGAACTGCCCGCCTGCGACACCGGAAATCATCACGTCGGAGTTGATTGTCAGACCTTTTTCAGTGACGCTCAAGGTGCCTGTCCTGAACTCGGGCTGATGACGTATCTTATATCTCACACGCTGACCGTCAACGAATTTTATGACGGGATTCATCGCCTGCACGTCGACGAGTTCTATGGTGTTGACGTATTGTGCCTCAGGGTCGTAGCCTTGTGACACATAAACGATGTTGTTCTCGGTATCTTTCTTCACCACGAACCACGGACCGCCGCCCAAACCCAATCCTTTGCGCTGCCCGATGGTGTGAAACCAGAATCCTTTGTGCCTGCCTAATTTCTTGCCCGTCTCAAGCTCGATGATGTCGCCTTCCTTCTCGCCCACGTATTCGCGGATGTAGTCGTTGTAGTTTATCTTTCCCAAGAAGCAAATACCTTGTGAGTCATGACGTTGTGCGCTCGGAAGCTTGTATTTCTCCGCTAATGCGCGCACCTCGCTCTTCGGAATTCCTCCAACAGGAAACATCGCTTTCTTAAGCTGCGGGTATGTTATCCTCGCAAGGAAATCGGTCTGGTCTTTGAATGTGTCGACTGCCGTGCCGAGCCACGCAACGCCTTCGTTGTCAATCCATTGCTGGGCGTAATGTCCTGTGGCGATGCGGTCAAACTGGTAACCTGCTTTCTCTTCGAACGCGCCGAATTTGATGAATCGGTTGCACATCACGTCGGGGTTCGGGGTGAGACCTTTGCGCACCGACTCCATGGTGTAGCGTGCCACACGGTCGTAATACTCTTTCTGAAGGTCGATGATGTCGAATTTGCATCCGTATTTTTGGGCGATGAAGGTGGTAATCTCAATGTCTTCTTCGGAAGGGCAGTCCATGAGGTCTTCCTTGCCTTCGAGTCCTATTTTTATATAGAAAATATGGGGGTCGAAACCTTGTTCCTTAAGGAGAGGCACGATGACGGAGCTGTCGACGCCGCCCGACACTAACGCAGCGATGTTCATTTAGTGGTGTTTTTCGTGTACCGTTCTTTTCACAGGGATGGTGAAGCCGTAGTGTCCGCCCATCTCTGTCTCAGCCGAGCCGTAAATGCCGCCGTTGCGTTTGCCTTTGTAAGCCGCCCACATGCGGTCGCCGTATGAGAAATGCCACCACTCGCCAGGGAAGTTCACGAAGCCTTTTCTTCTCATGATTCTGATGAGTTTTTTGCGGTTTTTCCTCTGTTCCTTGGTGATTTTTCTGCTTCTCGTGAAGGTGGAATCGTTGTATTCATGGAACTTTGTGCCGTAGTCGAAGTCGACACCGTTGTTATCGCACAATGCCACGTCGACAGCGCCGCCGGTCTCATGTCCACCCGTGTTTCCTTTAGGGTCTTCG
Source organism: Bacteroidales bacterium (assembly GCA_017553625.1). Taxonomy (GTDB): domain Bacteria; phylum Bacteroidota; class Bacteroidia; order Bacteroidales; family F082; genus Limimorpha. Next base: position 11,849 of record JAFZKP010000035.1, on the reverse strand, counting down.
GTCTTGTATTTCGCGAGTTTCATAGCCTCGTGACGCCCGATTTCAGGATTTTCAGCCGAAATCTCACCGATGACAGCCTCAAAAGCGTCATTCATCTTTGTCCTTGAACGGAAAGTGTTGTAAATCTTAAGGTTAACACCATTTGGAAGTCTGTCGGCAATGCTGTAAAGTTTGAAAAGAACCGTTTTTCTGATAAGATTCGGCTCTTCGAGAGTCTCTGTGTTGAAAATGATGTGCTTGTGAGGCAGGAAGTCGACGAGCGGGTCGAAACATTCGTGAACATGCACCTTGGCGACATAATGTCTTGACATGATTCTTCTCAGTCCGATGGCGTAAGTGAAGTGATGCCAGTGGAATCTGAGATGTCTTCTGCGTCTTTTGGATTTGAAGAACCAGATTAGCCAGACCAAAATCACGACTCCTACCAATCCCATGATGAATGTCGGGATTTTGGCTATCAGAGCTTCTTTGTGTTCAATGAACCAATCAATAATATTGTCAACCATATCAATTTTTATTTTAATTCAACCAAAATAGGACAATGGTCGGAGTGTACTGCCTGCGGGAAAATCGCCGCTTTGAGCAGTCTGTCTTTCATGTTGTCCGTAAGAATGTGATAATCAATGCGCCAGCCTTTGTTGTTGGCTCTTGCGTTGGCACGATAGCTCCACCACGAATAGTTTCCCGGCTCTTTGTGGAGCGTCCTGAAACTGTCGATGTAGCCGTCGCTGAGGAAGTCGGTGAACCACTGGCGTTCTTCTGGTAGGAAGCCAGAGTTGTTGGCATTTCTAACCGGATCGTGGATGTCGATGGCTTCGTGGCAGATGTTGTAGTCGCCTGAAAGCACGAGGTTGGGGCGTGTCTTCCTCAGTTCGTTAACATAATTTCTGAAGAAGTCAAGCCATTCCATCTTGAAATCCTGGCGTTCCTCTCCTGTGGTGCCAGAAGGATGATACACGCTAACAACCGACAAATCGCCGAAATCGGCTCTCAGAAAACGTCCTTCGTCGTCATACGTTTTGTTGTTCATGCCGTAAACAACGTTGTCGGGCGTTTTTTTCGACAAAAGTCCGACGCCGCTGTAGCCTTTTTTTTGCGCGGAGAACCAGTAGCAGTTATAACCCATGGCTTCAATCTCCATGACCGGAATCTGGTCAGGTGTCGCTTTAAGTTCCTGAAAACAAACGACATCAGGCGAGACGCTTTCAAGCCATTCGAGCAGTCCTTTCGAAATCGCCGCACGAATTCCGTTTACGTTATAACTGATAATTCTCATCTTTCCTTTCATTGCATTTTAAGCAATGCAAAAATAATTAAAATTTTTTACAAAAAAGCATTCATCATAAAAATTCATTTTTTATTTTTGTGGCATGAGATTAAGGTTGAATACACGGCTCAAGATTTGGCGTAAGTCATTGAACAAATGGCGTTTGGCGCATCTGTCCGACAGGAGGCTCATGATAATTTTGGCTATCCCGACGGGTTTTCTGGCTGGTGTCGCCGCCGTGTTAATCAAGTTTCTGACACATTCGATTCGCGACGGTTTGTTTGCTCTCCGCACCGAAGACAACTGGTTCAACCTGATGTTTTTTATCTTGCCGGCAATCGGTATTTTGCTGACAATCATTGTGATACGATATATTATCCGAAGAGAGGTCGGGCATGGCATCCCCGGGCTTTTGTACGCTTTGTCGCGCAACAAAGGCATCGTGAAGCCTTACACCACGTTTTCCTCTATCATCACCAGTGCTCTGACAGTCGGCTTTGGCGGTTCCGTCGGATTGGAAGGTCCTTCGGTGTCAACGGGCGGCTCCATAGGCTCTAACATCGGGCAGTTTTTGAAGCTTAACCAAAAGCAAATCAACGTGTTGATAGGCATGGGCGGCGCTTCGGCACTTGCTGCCATTTTCCAGGCTCCTATCACCGGCGTCATTTTCGCAATGGAGGTTTTCATGATTGACATCTCCATGACGGCGCTCATCCCGATTATCATTTCCGCTTTCGTGGCGATTCTCACATCGTATTATTTCCTTGGAAGGGCTTTTGAATATGAAATCACGATAGCGGAGTCGTTTGTTCCGTCGAACTCATTGTATTACATTGGTTTAGGCGTTGTTGTTGGACTTGTGTCGGCTTATTTCATGAAGGTTTATTTCGATGTCGACAAACGTTTCCGTAAGATTGAGAATCATTGGGTTCGCTTCATCGTCGCCTCGCTTGGCCTTGGCACGCTCATTTTCGTGTTTCCGTCATTGTATGGCGATGGTTACGAGACTATCAACGCCGCTTTGAATGGAAGATGGGCGGATATAATGCAAAACAGCTTGTTTGAACCGTTTAGCGACAATATCTGGATTGTTGTTCTTGTTGTCGTTGCAATGATTTTGTGCAAGGCGTTTGCCACTTCGTTCACGTTTGCTGCTGGCGGTGTCGGCGGCACATTTGCTCCGGCTCTGTTCTTGGGTGCCGTGACAGGTATGGCATACGCTTTGATTATAAATAACTTGGGAATTGGAAATCTCGACGTGTCGAAATTTGCACTTGTCGGAATGAGCGGACTTATCGCTGGAATGCTTCACGCTCCTCTGACGGGCATCTTCCTCATCGCGGAAATCACAAACGGATATTCACTCATGGTGCCGCTTATGGTGGTGTCGGCGCTGTCACTCGCCATCAACAGGCTTTTCTTCAAGGAGTCTATTTACACCCAAAGCATTGCCGAAAAAGGTGTTAAAGTGTCGTTCAACAAGGATGAAACCATCCTTAACATGATGACTTCCAACCACTTGATAGAGACGAACTTCAGCATGATACGTCCTGAGCAGACTTTGCGCGATTTGATTCCGCTTATCGCATCCTCAACGAGAAACATCTTCCCTGTGGTGGCTGAAAATGGCGACTTCAAAGGGCATATCCTCTTCGACGACGTGCGCAAATTCATGTTCGACACCAATCTTTACGATGTTTCTGTCGACAAATTGATGGTTTATCCAGATTATGAGATTAGTCTTGGCGAGCCTATGGAAAGCGTTGTCCAGAAATTCGAGGAATCGCACAAATACAACATCCCAGTCATCGACGACGGGAAATACATCGGCTACATCTCCCGCGCCAACGTCTTCACAACTTATCAGGCGACACTTAAAGAAATCTCAGCGGAATAAAGACATAAATAATGTGTTGCTTTGCAAAATGTGCCGCTTCGCGGAATGTGTGGACTTCGCCCATGCCCGAAGGGTACACATTTAGCCGTAGGCTACACATTCAAACACATTTAGCCGTAGGCTACACATTTTTTTTATGGTGAAAGTAATCATTCCACACAGCCCACATCAAGAATATCACCACGTAGAACATCACTTTGAAAATCCCGTCGTGTGCCAGCGCGAAGTCATGCGGAAAAGGTTTTAAAAACAAGGAGATTCCGACAATTCTCACCACGTTTGTCAGCTCCACTATGACGAGGCCGAGCGGTATATACCATGCTTTGTGCTTCCACGGTCCAGGGAAGATGAGCATCAGGAAGAGCCAGTGCATCCATTGTTTGAGGCTGGTGCATTCCGGCGCCACCGTGACACCCGAATAGAAGTTTTCGTTATTTAAAAACCAGATGGTCTTGCCGCGTGTGAAGAAATCAAAACGGAAGACATGCTCCAAAGTCCAGGTGCTCTGGTCGAAAAGGAGTGCCGAAGCCCATGCGAAGAGCTTGTCAACCCAACTTTTTATAGGCCAGTAGTCAAGAGTGTAATTCCAAAAACTATATAAAAAGTGAAAACTGAAGATAAGCACGAAAAACAGCCCCACGTCAAAGTAGGTCTGGTAACGTTTGTCGGCGTAAAGCTCCTTTATTTTCTGACGGTTGATTGTCATTTGCTTCAGAACTTTTACCATCTGTAACCGACGGTTAAATAAGCCGAGTTCGTTTTAGATTTCGTGTCGGAGTATCTGTATTTTGTTACGTCGTTCTGACCGTCGGAAGATATGTATGGCTCCTTGACTTTCAGCACGTCGATGAGTCCAATGTTGACATTCAGCGTGCAGAAGAAGCACTCAAACCAATACCAGGTCACGCCGAGAGTTCCGCAGACGTTGAAGGCGCTGTATTCGTCTTTGCTGTCGTAAGTCAGAGTTTTATGAAGAGCGCCACGCTCAATGTCTTTGTTCATCCTGACGCACAAACTCGGCGTTACGCCTGCATGGAACGACAATCCCTCCGAAATGATGTTGAATTTCAGCAGCACAGAACCGCTTATGTTGCTCATTTTCAATGTTCCAGTGTAATTATACTGCACAGTGTCGTTGTCAGCAATGTCCTTTTGGTTGACATTACCTGAAATCCTATAACCATATTTATTATATAAAAGGTGCATCTGTATTCCAACTATGTCATTGATTGGAATTTCATAATAGCCGCCTATTGTAAACGAAGGAATAGGAGTTACAGAAGCTTTTTCTATTGGCAGATAGAATGCATTGTAAGAAGTGGTGTCGGAGTGGTTTATCACAGGTGTTATTTCGGGAGTGTAGTCATCATAATACATGTCGCTGTTGATGGTTACTGTGTTTGCACCCATACCAAGATACAAGCCGAATTGATATTCATCCTGGGCAGACATTTTCAATGCGAAAAATGCCATGATGCCGATTAATAATGTTAATTTCTTGTTCATTTTTTAAAAAATTTTTTACAAAATTAGTAAAAAAATGATAAAAGTAGTATTTTTGTAAGTTTTTTTAAGGATTTTTTATGAATTTAAGAATAACGTGTATTCAAAGCGACGTCATTGCGAGAGACCCTGAGGCGAATCGCAGGCATCTTGACGAAATGTTGGAAAACGTTGAAAACACTGATGTTATAGTGTTTTCTGAGACGTTCACGACGGGCTTTCCTGCCGATCCGAACATTTTTGCCGAGGAGATTGACGGCGTCACGATGCAGTGGATGAGGAAAAAGGCGGAAGAGAAGAATTGTGCTGTTTGCGGAACGATAATATTGAAAATGAATGGCTTTTACAACAGTTTCATCTGGATGGAGCCTGATGGAAAGTATTATATCTACAACAAAAGGCATCTCTTTACCATGGGCGGCGAAGTCGGTTTGAATCCTGGTGAGGAGCGCATCACGATAGAGTGGAAAGGATGGAGAATCAGACCGTTTGTGTGCTACGACCTGCGTTTTCCGGTGTGGGACAGAAACAGTGTCAAAGACGGCAAGTTTGAATACGACGTTGCTATTTTCACGGCGGAATGGCCGAAGAAGAAATCGGAGGTGTGGAATACGCTGTTGAGAGCGCGAGCCATTGAGAATCAGGCGTTTGTGGTTGGAGTGAACAGAGTCGGAATAGACGACAGCAACATTGACTACAAAGGCGAGAGCATGGTTTTGAACGTGAAAGGACGCATAGTGGAACAAGCGCTGGCAGGAGAGAGCGTTTTCACAGCGGAACTGAGTGAATTCGAGTTGGAGGCATTCCGTCAGTATTTTGTAGTTGCAAAAGATTGGGATTAAAACAAAAGTTAATCAGTTGGTCAGTTAATCAGTTAGTCAGTTAACTGAGCAACTGAACAACTGAATAACTGAATAACTGAATAACTGAATAACTGAATAATTATGGATATAATCATTGCAGGTGACGGTGAAGTTGGTATGCACTTGGCGGAGGCGTTGGAGCGCAGCGACCATAACATCACCATTGTGGACCCACACGAGGAACTTCTGAAGATGATGGAATCGCATTCCGACCTTATGACGATTGCGGGAGATTCCACATCTATCAAGGTTTTGCAGAAAGCTAATGTGAAGAAGGCGGATATGGTTATCGCGGTGCTTCACGACGAGCATATCAACCTGTTGACGGGTATCTTGGCGAAGAAACTCGGCGCGAAACGTGTCATCGTGCGTGTCAACACAATGGAAAACCTCAGTCCTGAGTCGTGGCGCATCTACCAGGATTTGGGAATCGACGGCATCATTTCACCGGAAGACATTGCTGCTCAAGAGATTATCACGCTTTTGAAACAGACAGCGGCGACGGAGGCTTACGACTTTGCGGGTGGAAAACTCGAGATGTACATGATGAAGCTCGAAGATAAAGCCAGCGTCATCGACAAGAGCCTCAGCGAGATATCAGAGCGTTTCAAACACCTTGATTTTAAATTGGTTGCGATACACCGCAGGCAGAATACTTTTATCCCTCACGATGGCGACACGCTCAAAGCCGGCGACATGGTTTATGTCATCACGAAGCCGACTGCCATCAGAGAGCTTATGTCGATGAGCGGCAAGCAGAAATACAACATTCATAACGTGATGATTATCGGTGGCGGTCGCGTCGGTCGTATTACGGCGAAACGTCTTGAGAAAGATATGGACATCAAGATTATCGAGGTGGATAAAAACCGCTGCTTCGAACTTACTAACTCGTTGTCTAACACGTTGGTTGTCAACGCTGATGCGCGTGATGTCGACATGCTTGAAGAAGAAGGCATCAAGAGTGTGGACGCTTTCATCGCAGTGACGGAGAACACCGAGACGAACATCCTGACGTGCCTTCAGGCAAAGGCTTACGGCGTGAAAAAGACCATCGCTTTGGTTGAAAACATCGATTACATCGACATTTCTCAGAACATTGGCATCGACACCATAATTAATAAGAAGCTCATCGCTGCAAGTTACATAGTGCGGTACACTTTGGGCGACAATGTGTCGACGCTGAAATGTCTTAGCGGCATAGATGCCGACATTATGGAGTTTATGGTTCCTGACGGCTGTATCGCCACGATGCGCCCGATCAACAGGCTGCATGTGCCTGACGGTGCCATCATCGGAGGTATCATCCGCGGTGAAATCAGCTACATCGCCACCGGCGACTTCCAAATCGAAGCGGAAGACCGCGTGGTGGTTCTCGCCCTGCCGAATGCGATAAAAGAAGTGGAGAAACTATTTAGATAAGTTGGTCAGTTAACAACTGACTAACTGAACAACTGATTAACTAATGAAAAGGATTCCGGTTTTTGTAAAAATCACAATTAAACTATATCTTTTGCTGATTGCGATTTATTTTGCTTTCAGAGTGACGCTTCTGCTGTTGAATATCAATAGAGTAGGAGAGACGACGGCGTGGGAAGTGCTGCAAGCTTTCATCATGGGTGTCCGCTTCGATATCGTCACTATCGGCTTTGTGATTGCCATCCCGACGATGATATTGACGGCGTTTTCTTTTCTTGGCAGAAAAAACAGACTCTTTGAGAAGATTTACACTTGGATTCTAACTATTTGTTTTACAATAACTTTCGGTATTTGCGCCGCTGATATCCCTTACTTTGACCAGTTTTTCGACAGGTTCAACATCACCGCCTTTGAGTGGATTAGCACCGGCGACAGCGCTTTCGTCTTTAAAATGGTGTGGGAAGAGCCGACTTACATCCTGATGATGCTGCCTGTTTTAGGTTGCGGATTCGTTTTCTGGTATTTTGCAAATAAAATCTTGAAAAACTCAAAAGATTGGGAATCAGTGAGTTATGTGCGATATGGGATTTATACCGCTTTGCTTTGGGGATTGGTTTTCATTGGGATGAGAGGCAGGTTGAACGAGAAATCGCCCATCATGGTGGGAACGGCATATTTTGGAAACAACGCCATGTTGAACCAGCTCGGATTGAACCCGAATTTCACCTTGACGAGAAGCTGGCTTGATAGTAAAGACCCTGATAATCAGAAAGTTAAATTCATGTCGGATGAAGTTGCAATCAAAAACATGCAAAAATATTTTGGCATTGAGAATCCGAATGAAGATTTCCCGATAGCTCGAGAGATTGTAAATGAAGGAGAATCAAATGATTACAACGTTATCGTGGTGATAATGGAAGGCATGAGCTACAACAAAACCGCTCATGGCGGAAACACACGGAATCTCACTCCGTTTTTGGATTCTTTGATGGATAAGTCGTTGAGTTTCAGCAATTGTTACACTACGGGAACTCACACTTACTGCGGTATTTACAGCACGATGGTATCGTATCCTGTCATCTTCAGAAATCATGCTTTGAAGCGGATTCCGGTGTTACAGTACGATGGCATTGCAGCGACGTTGCAGCGGGCAGGTTATCAGACAGCATATTTCACCACTCACGACAAGGAGTTTGACAACGTGGCGGGATTTTTGAGCCAGAACGGTGTGGAGCGCATCATTTCGCAGGCTGATTATCCTGTGGGCGAAGTGAAGACCACGCTTGGTGTCCCCGACGATTACATGTTCAGGTTTTCGATGCCGGTTTTCGACGAGATGGCGAGTAATGGCAGACCTTTCTTTGCGGCGATGATGACGGCTTCAGACCACGGACCGTTTTATATTCCTGACTATTTTAAGCCGCGTAACGACGATGTGAGGTATCAGATTACGGAGTACGCCGACTGGTCGTTGCGTAAGTTTATCGAGATGGCATCGGAGAAACCGTGGTTCGACAACACTTTGTTTGTGTTTGTAGCCGACCATGGCGCGTCGTTGGATTCAGACTATTCTATACCGTTGAGCTATTTTCATAGTCCGCTGGTGTTTTATATGCCAAGGACTTTGCAAGCTGTTGAAAACGAGTGTGTTGCAAGTCAGATGGATGTGTTTCCCACTGTGATGGGAATTTTAGGGAAGAGTTATGTAAACAATACTTTTGGCATTGATTTACAGAGGGAAAGCAGACCTTATGTTTATTTCATGGGCGATGACAAATACGGAGTGCTTGACGGCGAATGGCTTTTGATAAACAAGCCAGGTGAAGAGCAGATTGGGTTGTACAGATACAAGGAAAAAGACAAGAAAAACCGAATTTATGAAGAGCCAGAGAGGGCGGAAGAGATGAAAAAATACGGTGAATCTGCGTGGCAAGTAAGTGAGTATCAGCAGAATAAGAAAAAAACAAAATTTTTGTTGAGCGAATAAAAATAATTTGTAATTTTGCGGTCGCAATGCCCAATGGTGTAATTGGCAACACGACTGACTCTGGATCAGTAAAGTCTAGGTTCGAACCCTGGTTGGGCAACAAAACTCAAAAATAAGACATCATCAGGTGTCTTATTTTTTTTGTATTTTTACAATTTTTTTGTCGAAGTAATAAAATACTTTTTTATCTTTGCATTTGACTATTTTTCGCGTGTTGTCTGCGTTTTAAGATGAGATGATAAAAGCGAAAAATCCCAAGTGGTTTTTATAAATGATTGAAATCCAATAAATTAGATGATTTCGATGTCCCCGAGGTATACTCGGTACTATAGCCGTGTCCTTATTATATATGGATAAAATAGAACAAAAAGAGATTGCTTGGTATGTTTTGCGCGTCACTTATCAGCGCGAGATAACGGCATCGAAGGCATTGGAGGAACTTCAGATTGAGCATTATGTTCCAACAATAAGGACAAGGATTCGCAATGAGAAAGGCGTTTCTATTGGATGGAAGACAGAGCCGTTGGTGCATAATTACATCTTCATTCACGATTCGTACGAAAACATTTTAAAACTTAAACAGGGAAAACTTGATTATCTCCGCTTCATGATGGGGAAGGACGAGAAGGGTTTGTTGAGCGAGGCGCAATATGTTCCCGACAAGCAGATGGCGGACTTCATCAAGGTGGTTCGAACCATGGGCTCGAAGCCAGTCGACCCGAACATTGATTTAAGAAAAGGCGACAAAGTCAGGATTTTAACTGGTCCATTTGAGGGAGTTGAAGGCATTTATGTGAGGATGCCGAACCGTCACGAGAAACGAGTTGTGGTTCAAATAGAGGGCATAGCAGCTGTCGCAACGGTGGCACTCAACGCCTCTGATGTAGAAAAAATAGAAGTGAAAAAAGAAGAAAAACATAAAACATATAACATTTAAGTTAAACTCTAAACTTTACACAAAGAAATGAACATCGCAGTAGCAGGAACTGGATATGTAGGATTGAGCATCGCCACATTGCTGGCGCAGCATCATCATGTCGTTGCTGTTGATGTCATACCTGAAAAGGTTGAGAAAATCAATAGAAGAGAATCTCCAATTCAGGATGAATACATTGAGAAATATTTTGCCGAAAAGGAGTTGAATCTCACTGCGACTCTAAATGCTGAAAAAGCTTATAAATCAGCCGATTTCATTGTAATTGCTGTCCCAACGAATTACGACCCACATACCAACAATTTCGACACATCTCATGTTGAAGAGGTTATTGAAGAAATCCTTTCTGTTAATCCAAAGGCGGTGATGGTGATAAAGAGTACTGTTCCTGTGGGTTACACTGACAGCCTTTACGCGAAATACAAAAATATAAACCTGTTGTTCTCACCTGAATTTCTTAGAGAAAGCAAGGCTTTGTATGATAATTTGTATCCTTCCAGAATAATCGTTGGCTATCCTGTAAAACTCAAAAAAGAATCTGAATCTTTCGCCAATATCTTGAAGGAAAGTGCATTAAAACCAGACGTGCAGGTCTTGTTAATGGGTTTGAAGGAAGCTGAAGCAGTAAAATTATTTGCTAACACATATTTGGCATTACGAGTAAGTTTCTTTAACGAACTTGACACCTACGCTGAAGTCAAAGGTCTTGATACCCAAGCCATTATAGATGGAATTTGTTTGGACCCAAGAATTGGTTCGCATTATAACAACCCGTCTTTTGGCTATGGTGGATATTGCTTGCCGAAAGACACCAAGCAGCTTCTTGCCAACTATGCCGATGTGCCTCAGAATATGATGAGCGCCATCGTTGAGAGCAACCGCACACGCAAGGATTTCATTGCTGATCAGGTTTTGAAGAAAGCCGGCTATTATGACTATTTCGACAACGGCAGCTACAACGCCAAGGAAGAAAAGGAATGTGTGATAGGTGTTTATCGTTTGACGATGAAGTCTAATTCCGACAACTTCCGCCAGTCTTCCATCCAAGGTGTGATGAAGCGCGTGAAAGCAAAAGGCGCCAAGGTGATTATTTATGAACCGACTTTGGAAGACGGCACAACATTCTTTGGAAGTCTGGTTGTTAATGATTTGAAGAAATTCAAGGAACAGTCTCAGGCGATTATTGCTAACAGATACGACAGTTGCTTGGATGATGTGATTGACAAGGTTTATACAAGAGATATTTTCAAGAGAGACTAACACTTTAAAAACAATAGACCATGAATCTTAAAGGAACAAAAACAGAAAAGAATCTCATGGAAGCCTTTGCAGGCGAATCCATGGCACGCAACAAATACACTTATTTTGCCTCCAAGGCCAAGAAAGACGGCTATGTGCAGATTTCCAAGATTTTTGAGGAGACTGCAGCCAATGAGCAGGAGCATGCCAAGATTTGGTTTAAGTATTTGCACGACGGCGAGGTTCCTGGCACTGAAGCCAACTTGAAAGATGCTGCCGATGGTGAAAACCTCGAGTGGACTGACATGTATGCCCGCATGGCTAAAGAGGCGCGTGAAGAAGGATTTACAGAGATTGCAGCGAAGTTTGAGATGGTGGCTGCCATTGAGAAAGAACACGAGGAGCGTTATCGCAAGCTTTTGAACAACATTAAGGAAGGCATTGTGTTTTCCCGTGATGGTGATAGGATTTGGAAGTGCTCAAACTGCGGTCACATCGTCATCGGTCCCAAAGCCCCGCAAATCTGCCCTGTCTGCGACCATCCGCAGGCGTATTTCGAGTTGAATGCGGAGAATTATTAAGCTTGTTAAACGAATTAGATAATGAAAGGCATAGTTCTCGCTGGTGGTTCCGGCACTCGTTTATATCCAATAACAAAGGGAGTTAGCAAGCAGTTGCTTCCTATCTACGACAAGCCGATGGTGTATTATCCTATCAGCGTGCTTATGTTGGCTGGAATT
>JAFZKP010000034.1 GCA_017553625.1 Bacteroidales bacterium | reverse complement strand
AGTCTTCCTTGCGGTCGATAGGGTCGTTGCATTCGATGCGCGGAGCCTCTTCGAGGTTGTTCTGCGGCAAGTATGAGACGAGGTCGCGGATGAGCTGTAGGCCTTCTTCCTCTGTCGCTGCCATAAACTGACTTACGCCTGATTTTGTGTTGTGAACCAATGCACCGCCAAGCTGGTCGGTGTTGACATCTTCGCCAGTCACGGTCTTCACCACCTTCGGACCTGTGAGGAACATATAGCTGTTCTGCTCTGTCATGAGGATGAAGTCGGTCAATGCCGGTGAATAGACTGCGCCTCCTGCGCAAGGGCCGAAGATAGCGCTGATCTGTGGCACCACGCCCGATGCGTTGATGTTGCGCTGGAAAATCTCAGCGAAGCCTGCCAATGAGCGGGAGCCTTCCTGGATACGGGCACCGCCTGAGTCGTTGATGCCGATGATAGGAGCACCGACCTTCATGGCCTGGTCCATCACCTTGCATATCTTCTTCGACATGGTCTCCGACAACGAGCCGCCGAGCACCGTGAAGTCCTGTGAATACACGTAAACGAGACGACCGTCGATGGTGCCGTAGCCTGTCACGACGCCGTCGCCGAGATACACCTGCTTCTCCAGACCGAAGTCGGTGGTGCGGTGTGTGAGGAACATGTCGAACTCCTCGAAGCTGCCCTCGTCGAGCAACATGGCGATGCGCTCACGAGCGGTGTACTTTCCTTTTTCATGTTGTTTAGCGATACCTTTCTCGCCGCCACCTAAACGTGCGAGAGCGCGCTTGTCCAACAACTCTTGAATTTTCTGTTCGATTAACATTTTCTATGGATTTTATTATTTGTTTTTGTTTTCGCAAAGTTCAGTTAAGACACCGCATGTCGATTTTGGATGCAGGAATGCGATTGTCAGGCCTTCAGCGCCGCCGCGTGGAGTCTCGTCGATGAGACGGATGCCGGCTGCTTTTGCCTCGGCTAACTGGTTTTCAATGCCTTCCACCGCGAATGCGATGTGGTGCATGCCGCCCTTGCCGTTGTTTTTCTCGATGAAAGCGGCGATGGTGCTCTCAGGTGAGGTTGGCTCAAGAAGCTCAATCTTGGTCTGACCGACTTTGAAAAACGCGGTCTTGACCTTCTGGTCTTTAACTTCTTCGATTGCGTAGCACTTGGTTCCGAGCAACTGCTCGAAAGCTGGAATCGACTCGTCTAAGCTTTTGACAGCGATTCCGATGTGTTCAATATGGGTTGGATTCATGATAAAAATATTAAAATTCGAATTTGTTGCAAAAATAAGAAATATATTTATTTCTTAACCAATTTTTCAGTTGAAATGATATTTTTATTGTCGTCAAGAAGATTTATGAAATAAATTCCTGAAGGAAAACTTTCAACGGAGATAGTTGCCTCATTTCCTGAAATCTTACAAGAATTGACAAATTGTCCTAAACAGTTGATTATCAATATTTCAGAAGATTCAATCTCTGTGCTTATTTTTACAAAACCATTTGTTGGATTTGGTGAGAGAATCATCTTCTTTGTGTTGAGAGTGTTTTCCGCAACGCCAAGTTGGGTTTTGTCGATGGCACCGATGGTGTATTGTCCTGTTTGAAGGTCGCTGACCATAAAGAAGCCAAGCTTCCAGTTGCCTTGCTGGGTGTAAGGGATGGTGTGCCAAGTATCGTTGATGTTGGAGCGATAGAGCAGCACTGCGGAGTCGTTTTCTGTATGGATAATGTCACCGTCCATGTTGGCATTGTTGGAGAAGGTGAATTTTCCTGAAACATCAGCATCGCCAAAATCCAGTCTCAACACATTCCAATAATGTCTTGTTGAAAGTGTCAGTCCCGGAATATTTGAGTCGTCGTCAGGCGCAACATAATGCTCTTCGCCACGTAGCATCACTGAATCGGTGACGCTGTTGACGATGATTGAAAGTTGTTGGTCTATTCCGAGGTTTCCTGATGCGGTGGCGGTCATGTTTTTGTCGCTTTTAGCATCCAGGAAATGGTTGTAATAGTCAACAAAAGCAGCAACAGGGTTGATGTCGAGGGTGACGGTATCTTCAGCTTCCATGCCGTCCCAGTTGACCAATGTCGTCTGCAGCAGACCTTCGTTGTCAACAAAGGTTACTTCCACGCGGTTGTTTTGACCAACGTGTTCAGGACCATAGTGCTGGTAGGTCATCTTGACGGTGGCGTCATACTGGTTTCCGCTTTGTGTCACGTCGAGGAGGTTGATGCCGTAGTGAGGCATGCCTGCGGTAAACACGTAAGTGTCGAAGAATCCATTCATGTCGATGCCGGTTGATGCCGTGATGTCGTCGCGGAGTTGTTCCGACGATGATGCGCCGAATGCATAGTTGTTAAGATGGTCGCGCATGGCGGCAAGGAAAGTCTCTCTTCCCAAGTAGTTCATCATGGTGTTGACGACCACGGCGCCACGGTTATAGACGGCGCTTCCGTCGTATGTCATGGTTTGCGGGATGTTGTTCAAAGGAATCCAGTTGCTTTCGCTCTTGCACCATTTGGTGATGGTGCTGGTTTTGGCGCTCATTTCCTGCTGGAAGTCGTCTTCTCCGTAGACTCCCGCGCGGTAAAACACTCCGCAGAACTGTGCAAAGCCTTCGTTGAGCCACATGTCTTCAGCTGTAGAGCATGTTGTCTTGTTGCCGAACCACATGTGCGACATCTCGTGCGCCACATATTCTTCTTGTGTGGTGTTTCCTGTTAAAACGCCGCTTGTGATTCCGATGTTGTCGACATGTTCCATGCAGCCCACGCTGGTGATGACGTAGCCGATGCGGTTGAACGGATATGGTCCGAAGTTGGTTTCGTAGAAGTTGGCGATGTCTTTCACGTGCACGAAAGTGCCAGACACTTTGTCATATTGGTTCGGTTTCACATAAACGGTAATCGGGATGTCGCGCTCGACGCCGTTGTAGGTGTCGGTCCATTCGACGTAGTCGCCTGCCGCAAACGAGATGTGATACGTCGCAATCTCTTGAGGCACAACGTAATGCACTGTGTGGGTGCCGTCACCATTGTCGGTGTTGCTTTCGAGGTTACCGCCGCATACAGCAGTCTTGTCGTCGGTCACAGTGACGAAAACGTCGTATGTAGCCTTGTCGGTGAAGTTGTCGACGCACGGGAACCAGCATTTGCCGAGGTTGTGCGGTATCGACTCGAATCCCACGCCCATATTGCAGACGTAGCCGTTGGTCCACATGATGCCGCCCCAACTCTCGTTGAAGGTGTTGCCGCCATAAGTGATTGTAAACGAAACCAATGCATTAGGCGACAATGGCGATGCGAGGTTTATGGTGAGCACATCTCCGTTTTGTGCAAAACTGCTGACGGTTGCCATATTTGAAGTCACTGCGCTGACGGTCAAGGTTTTAAGCTCCAGTTCGATGGTGCTTGTCGCATTTAAGGCAGTCAGCGTGACGGTGGTCTGTGCCTGCAGAGTATGATTCGTAAAATCGATTTCATTGAGATGAATGTCGTAATGATTCACGTCGAAGTTTTCGCCTGGTGTTTGAGCGTTGGCAAATAATGCCGTGAAAATCAGGATAAGGGTAAAGAGTTTTTTCATGTTTGCAGAAAATTAATCGTGCAAAGATATGAAAAAATCGTGGAAATGCAAAATTTAGAGAAAAATTTGCGGTAGATATGTGTAGAGACGGATGAAAATCCGTCTCCCCATCCGCCGAATGTCAATGAGGCGGAAAAATATTGAGAAAAATATTATTGGACAACGTGTGTTGTCGTCATTGTCATTCCGACGATGGAGACGGATTTGCATCCGTCTCTACACATGATAACGAAAAAACTCTACGTAATATAATTTTTATTATTTTTGCATGTCTAAAAATCATTAGTTATGGCAACCTTATTTCAAAACAAATACCGTATCGAAACGGCGAGATATTTCAACAGCGATTATAACATCGGATATTTTTTCGTGACGTTTTGCACGAGAAAGAGAGAACATTTTCTTGGTGAGATAATAAATCACGAAATGCATTTGTCAGAAATAGGATATCAAACTTTTAATGCCATTCAGAAAACACCATTGTTGTATCCTTATTGCGGCATTGATGCGTTTGTAATAATGCCCAATCACGTTCATATTCTAATCTATGTTAATTTTGATAAGAAAGAGCAAGATAACTCTAATGATTCTGAAGGTGATTTGGATGTTAACCAACAAATGAAAGAGATTTCTTTACGTAAGGGAAAACTATCTGTTATTATTGGTTCTATGAAATCTGTTGTTACAAAATATGCTAACATTAACGATATTCCATTTGGTTGGCAGACACGTTTCTATGACCATATTATAAGGAACAGCGCAGAATACAATAAGATATTCAATTACATTGAAAATAACGTAATTAATTGGAAATCAGATTGTTTTTGGGATTAATTCTGTTGTATATTTGCGTAGAGACGGATGCAAATCCGTCTCCCTATCCGCCGAATTTCAATGAGGCGGTAAAAATATTGAGGGAAAAATTATTGGACAACGTGATTTGTCGTCATTGTC
Source organism: Bacteroidales bacterium (assembly GCA_017553625.1). Lineage (GTDB taxonomy): Bacteria > Bacteroidota > Bacteroidia > Bacteroidales > F082 > Limimorpha. The sequence goes on along the minus strand of JAFZKP010000034.1, from coordinate 18,134 downwards.
ATTCCGAAGTGGGAGACGGATTCGCATCCGTCTCTACAGCATTGCCGACGACATTTTAATTATAAATTCTTAACATTGTACCGTCATATTCGGTTTGATACCAATAGACATGACTGCCGACACCATTTAAATTGTAGCCGTTGAGTATATTATATTGTTGGCTGTTGCATTCGTCAACGATGTATGGTATATCAACGAGAAGACGATTATCTGGGCATAAAACGTTGGTTATTATTGGCATACGGTCATAGGCCATAAATTCATCAAGTGATAATCTGTATACAATGATACCATCCTGACCACCTGTTAAATAAACCCATCCACCAACATCATTGAGTTCTTGATATTCAGGAGTATTGGGATTTATGCTAAAATCAATTCCTGTTTCTCTAATAAGTGAATATACACTTTTCCACCCATCGTTGTTATACACAAATGTTGTTTCATTTAATGTAATAATGTTGCAATACTGTGGGATATCAGATTGACCGCTTTGAATATGAATGATCTGTGTTAGTTTACTGCCATCTATACTCCATTCAAATGTATCGGCATCTTCTTCTTGTACATCATCTGCTGGATTCCACATTTTGCCAGTGCCGTCGCTGTTATAAACCTCATAGTGACCTCCGTCAGCTGTTTTCCATCTTCCTAAAACCAGCTCCGAATAAGGAAGCCCCTCCAGTGTCATAAATTCCTCTGGATCAGTCATGTATGAATTCTCGTCTTCAAGGTAATTTATACACCAAAAATAATTGGTGCCTGGCTCAAGACCGGTAAGAGTTACTGAAAACTCCTGGTAGTTCATTGTTATCCCTGAATAGAATGTGGAACCTGCTGGCATATCCGCTTTCTCGCTTACCAACAGCCACATGTCAGAAATCTTGCCCTTGCTTCCGTATTTTCCTGATATGCTGATATAATCAGTGCCGATTTCAGGGTCTCCGTTTAAATGATAATAAAGTGTGCCGCCAGTTGAGGAACCTCCACTGCTCCCTTGAGTGAACTCGGGCAGTTTCTTGCAGCCTGTCGCAAGCACCAAAACCGTTAATGCTAATATTGTCGCTATCTTCTTCATAATCGTAAAATTTTATTCTTTTTTGCCAAAACAATAACCAATTCCTATTCTGCCTTCAAAAACGCTGAAATTCGTGGTGGCGCCGTCGAGCGAGACGACGATCCTGCCGAGATGCGCCTGGACACCGACCAAGCCGCCGAAACCATACGTGCTGTAGTCGCTCGCCCAGTAGTCGGTGCGGTTGTCGTAAATGTCAAACATCTTCACCCACAACGAGTTAGCACTGTAGCCGCCGCCGATTTTCATGTTGATGGGACCGTAAACCTTGAAAACCAAACCGCCGATGACCGACATCGAGACGTAGCTCCTCTCAGCTCTGTAGCTCGGATTAGCATCGAGAATGGCTTGAATCTTCTCTGATTTCATGTGCTCCCATTTCTCCTCAACGCCTAAATTTGTGAAGACGCCATTTGTCATGAAGGTGACAAACACACCGGCTTTGCGCATCGTGCCGACGGTAAATCCGAATGCAGCCTGGTTATAAGTGTTGTTGGACAGGTTTAATGTGATGAAAGTGTGCAGAGGTTTTCTTGGTTTTTCAGGTGTCGCAGGCTTCGGCTCTTTGGCTGGTTTTTCCACATAGACGACCTGAGACTCCGGTTTACTTTGCATGGCCTCCTCAAGTTTTCTCATGCGTTCCAGAAGCTCCTCTTCGGTCATTTTGGCGTTGTTCACGAGAGTCAGCTCATAGCCTTTCTTTGGCTTCATGTCGAATGGAAACCAAAACTCCGTTGAGCTCAAATCGGGATGCGAGATTTTAAGATATGAGGCTTTGTAGGTGAGATAGACCCACACCTCGCCGACGTTGTATTCGCACTCGATAAAGGTCTGCGCGTCGCCCTGGAAAAGCAGCTCGCGGCGTTGCTTGTCGTTGATGTTCTCGGTTTTTACTTTCAAAACTGCGTATGGCACGTCGTTGTCGTCGGTCTGTATCTCCGGATTTATGTTGACAAAGCCGTCAACTTCCTTGAAAGAGCCGGGTTTCACTTCAAGCTGCGCCTTCGCACTGAGCGCGAGGAAAATTGCAAATATTAAAATGGAAAATCTTCTCATATTGATATTTTTTGCAAAAATAATAAAAAAGTAGAGACATACGGCCGTATGTCTCTACAAAATTTTGATAATCAAATTTATTATTCCTCAACTCTAATTGGTTCTGGCATCGCCTTGTGGATGTCGAGTTCGTCGATGAGGTTGGTGGCTCCGTACACCTTGTCGATGATGAAGAGCACGTAACGGATGTCGACGTTGATGGTGCGCTGGAGTTTAGGCTCGAAGTTGACGTCGCCGCTCATGGCTTCCCAGTTGCCGTCGAAAGCGAGGCCGATGAGTTCGCCCTTGCCGTTCATGATAGGGCTGCCAGAGTTGCCGCCGGTGATGTCGTTGGTCGAGAGGAAGCAGGTGATGAGCTCGCCGTTCTTGTCGGCATACTGGCCGAAGTCTTTCTTCTCGATGAGGTCGAGGAGGCGCTGAGGAGCGTCAAACTCGAAGTCACCAGGGATGTATTTCTCGAGGATACCTTTGGCGGTGCAGACGTAGTCGTATGACACGGCATCGGCTGGCTGGTAGTCTTTAACAGAACCGTAACTCATTCTCAATGTTGAGTTTGCATCTGGATAGAATTTCTTGTCAGGCTGTGTTCTTGTGTAGAACTCAAGGAGACCTTTCACGAAGTAGTGATTTGCCTCTGAGATTGCCAAGTTGGCTGTTCTATAAACTGGTGCCACTGAGTACATCTGGTCTCTCAATGCGTTGTACATCACGAAGGCTGGGTCTTTGGTCATCTTCTTTGGGTTAGGTTTCTCGATGAAAGCCTTCACTGACTCAGGACTGCTGAAAATAGAATTGTCATAAATCATGTTTGCCAATGTTGTCCAGTCGCCTTTTGCTTTCTTCAGGAGCTTCTGAATCTCAACAGGGAGTTCCTCTGTAGCGAATTTCTTGCCGTAGATGTTCATGACAGCAACGAGGATGTCTCTCTCAACACGTGCGTCAAGGTCTTTGAACATCGCGTCGATGTCCATTTGTTTCAATGCTTCTGTAGCAGCGATTTTTTCCTCCTTTGGAGCGTCTTTGATTGTTGCCATCTCATGATAATCTGCAAATTCAGCTGAGATTGACATCGGGGTGAGCTGTGCCAGGAAGTTAGGGTAGAACAATGTGGTAGCCACTTCTGAGAGCTGTGCGTACATGGCATCGAGAGTGCCGAACACCTCGCCGTATTCAGCGATGCGGTCTTCGTCGGAGTTGACCCACTCTTTGAACTGCTCCTCGAGAGCCACTTTGCGTTCAGCGACTTTGTTCTTGCGGAGCATGGTGATCTGACCTTCAAAGTTCTTCCATGTGTTTGCCAGACCGGCTTTGTTGTCTGCGTAAGCGATATTGACAGCCTTGTCAACTTTCATATATTCGTCCATGACATCTGTCTCGGCTTTGAAAACTTCGTAAACGATTGGATAGAACACGTCGACGTTGTAGTTGATGCCGAAAGAAGTCATATAACGCTCTGTTGATCCTGGGAAGCCCCAAATCATGGTGAAGTCATCTGGCTGGACGCCGTCGAGGCTTATCGGGAGATGATGTTTAGGGGTGAGAGGCTTGTTGTCTGCTGAATAATCTGCAGGTTCGCCGTTAGCGTCGCCGTAGACGCGGAACACGCTGAAGTCGCCGGTGTGACGAGGCCACATCCAGTTGTCGGTGTCGCCGCCGAACTTACCGATTGACTGTGCTGCTGTGAACACGAGACGCACGTCGGTGTAGGTCTTGTACACGAACATGTAATACTCGTTGCCCTCAAAGAAGCTCTTGATTACAGGGTTGAGCTTGCCGCCTTCTGATGCAGCTTCCTCCAACTCCTTGATTTTTTTGTTGATAGCCTTCTGTTTGCCAACATAGTCCATGTCGAAGTCAAGGACGCTGAATACTTCGGCTGTCACGTTTTCCATTCTGACGAGGAACGATGCTGAGACGCCTTCAGCAGGAAGCTCTTCTTGGAACGATTTTGCTGCGAAACCTTCGTTGAGGTAGTCGTGCTCCATTGTCGAGAGAGCTGCTATTGAGCTGTAGCCGCAGTGATGGTTGGTGAAAAGCAAGCTGTTGCCGGAAACGATTTCGCCAGTGCAGAAGAAACCACGTGGTTTCGCGCCGTTTGAGAGACCCACGATGGCGTCTTTCAAGCTGCTGTTGTTGATGCTGTAGAGCTCCTCTGGTGTCAGCTGGAGACCCATTTTCTGCATGTCGACGTAGTTTAAGCGCTCGACGAACATTGGCAACCACATGCCTTCGTCAGCGCGAACGATGCCCATCATGGCAAAGATGAGGGCGAAGAAAACTGATAATTTTTTCATTTTTTAATTATTGATATTAATTTGTTAATGTTTCTTAAAGAGACGCGATGAATCGCGTCTTTACCAGCATAAATAAATGTTAACTGACTAACTGAATAACTGACTAACTGAATAACTGACTAACTGAATAACTGACTAACTGATTAACTGACTAACTGATTAACTGACTAACTGACTAACTGTCAACTATTCCATTCCCATTTCGTACCAGATATCCTTCGGGATTCCGTATCCTGCGAGCTTGTCGAGGTCGGCCTGGAGCTCCGGTTTTATCACGCCGTCGGTGGCAATCCAGTCCTTCACGAACTCATAGTCGCCGTTGCCCTGTGCGGTGAGGATGGCGCCGCCGAGTTTCTCGACTGCGAGCTTCATCTTCGGGAAGTCGATGTTGTACAAGCCGTTCTCGTCGCGTGTGAATGCGCCTTCGTTGGCGAGATAGTTGAATTCAATCATGTTGGCCTTGCCGTGTGCCGAGGCGGCTCCGAAACGCACTGAACGGAAGATGCCCGCCATGAAGGTGGTGTAGTTTTCTTCCAAAGTGGTGTTGGTGTACTCGCCCATCTCATGGAGCTTGGTCACGAGGAACAAGCCGAGGATGTCGGCCTTGGCTTCCTCAATGGCTGAATACTGCTCCTTCAAGGCGTGACGCACTGTGCCGCTGCCGTTGAGTACGTTCTTGATGCCCAGACCGTGTGCCACCTCGTGGAACATCACGTTGGCGAAGAAAGCGTCGAACTTGATGCTCTGACGTGCCTCAGGGGCGACCAGGACATTGGAAATCGGGACGACGATTTTATCGAACTTGGCTTTCATGGCGTTCTTCAGCTGGAGCTTGCGTGTGCCTTTCTGCAGCTGCACTCTCTCGTCGTTTGGCAGGTTGATGGCGATGGTCTTCGATGCCATGTTGCAGTCGCCGCCGTAGAACACCACGTCGTATGCCGCGAGGTCGGCGTCGCTGCCCGGTTTCTCTTGTTTGTATTGCTCTTCGACAGGCAACTTAGTCTGTAACACAGGCAACAATGCCACGTAACGTGTCAGTTTCTCTGTCCATTCTTTGTCTTTGATGAGGATGAACGACTCGTGAGCGGCTTTGTAGCCAAACAGGCCGTCGGTGTAGTTCTCGATAGGTCCCACGACGAAGTCCACGTTGTTGTTGCGGACATCCATCCACGCCATGTCTGAATAGTAATAGTCGTCGGTGAGAAGAGCTTTCGCTCTGAGTTTCAGATACTCCGCAAACTCCTTGTCGGCTGCGAGTTCTGATGCCTTGTTCAGAAGGTCGGCGGCTTTGTTGATTTGCTCTGCGAATGCCTCGTGATACCACATCGTCTGGAGGCTTCCGTTTTCGTCGCGGTAAACCATGGTGTACTGGCTTGTCTTGTCAGGGTTTTCCCATGCCTCGAACTCTTCTTTTGTCATATCGGTAGGGTAGAATCCCGCTCCTGCAGGTTTCGGGTCGCAACCAGGTATGAAGATGCGGCGGTTGTCGAGCTGATCCCACGGACCGTAGTTGATTTCCGCGTATTTGCGGGCGTTCGGGTCTTCGATCTTGCTCAAGAACTCGTCTTTGTCACCACCGAGGTTCTCAGTCCAGTAGATGTCGTCCATGATCTGACCGGCTTGGAACAGAAGGTCGAGCATCTTCACCTCGTTTTCAGAGAGATGACTGATGTCGGTTGTCAAAGTCACCTTCGCATATTGGTTGGCGAGGGCTTCATAATTCTCTTTGCAGTTCTTTTCGCAGCATGATTTCTCGTCCTGTTTGCTTCCACAGCTGACGAGGGCTGCCGTGATAGCTAATGCCATTGCTATGTTTCTTATTTTCATATTGTTATGATTTTATTTTGCAACTAATGAAATTAACCATTGGATGTCTTTCCACGCCTGGCTGAACCATTCGACGTTGGCTTGGATGATGTTTGTCGGGTCTGACATTCCTCCTCCGAGAGAATAGAGGATTATCGCTATGTTGAAGAACAGGAAAGTGAAGATGTAGAGGTACGAACGGAACACGCCGCTTCTCTGCAAGTCGCTCTGGTCGCTGCGGGTGTCTTTTTTCCAACAGGTGATATGGAACATCAGGGTGAAGCCGATGATGAAGTCGATTATCGGAAGACACTCGTTTTTAATCATCAGACGGATGAAAACGAAGATGAAAGTGAGGTACGGCAGCATGTATGGAGCCAACAGCATGATGATGTTCTCGCCTGTGTTGGATGCCACGTAGCCGAGCACTCTGTCGTTTTCCGACAACGAGTCGGCTGATTTCGCCTTGAATTCGCTGATTTTCTTGCGAAGGAACAGACCGCTGACGAGCATGTGCGAGCCTTCGTGTGTCATGGTCTGCATGATGTCGAGGTTTTTCTTGAAGAAAATAGCCGCGATGATGACGAATGCCACCATGCCTATCCCAAGCCAGAGATAGCCTTGGTAAGTGCCTGTTTTGAATGAGTTGACAACTGTAACTCCACATCTGTAGAACTCAAACGCCGCGATGATGAGCGTCAGGAGAAATACAAATGATGTTATGAAACGCCAGAATTTATTCATGGTAGTTTATTTTGAGATGAATAATTTCTTGACGATATTCGATTCTCCGTAAATCTTCACGAAATACTGACCTTCCGCAAGGTCTGACACGTTGATTTCGTCACAGTTTTCGACGTTCATGATGGTGCGTCCCATCAAATCGATGATTTCGATGCCTGAGATGCTCAAATTGTTGTCATTCAATATTTTAATCACTTCGTTTGCCGGATTTGGGTAGATGCTGACACTGTTTTCGAAGCCGTTTTCCTCAATGTCGTCGATGTCGCAGCTGTTGTAGACAGGGTTTACATAAATCAGATTCTCGCCCACATGGTAGCAGAGCAGATGGAAAATCGCGCCGTCCGATGTAGGGGTGTAGTTGCCCGAGTTGATGAAGCCTTTGCTGCTTCCGACGCCTTCAATCCAGTATTCTGTCTCGTCTTCGAGCCCAATGAATTGGAATGTGATTTTCTTTCTTGAAACGCCGTTGTTGTCAGTGATTGTTGACACTTCGGTCACCTGCATAGGATGCTCGTCGCTGTCGTTGAAGAAATCGCCTTCTTCAAGGTCGTAGTCATAGAGCATCACCTCTTCGTCGTAGCTGCTGCCGTTCCATTTGCAGTAATAAACCTGGTTGTCCTCGTTGCGGTAGGCGCCGAGAAGAGTGCCTTCGCCCTGGATGTAGATGGTGTGATATTCCATTCCGCCGATTTCGACATTCTCGGCCTGGTAATGAGTCTCTTCAAATGTTCCCTGCGGATGCGGTGGACTCCAGATGTATTCGCCCATGATATACCATGTCTGAGCGTTTACGCCTAATGAAATCGCTAACAATGCGACTGTCAAAGCGGCGATTTTTCTGATGTTTTGTAAAGATTTAGCCATAATAATTCAAATTTGTTTTAAGCTACAAAAATACGGAATTTTTTAAAATTATTTATAAATGTTTAAAAAAAATGTGATGCTCCCTCTGGTCGCAATGTGAACACTTCGTATTAATGTGTGCACGAGTGCACCACATTCTGCGAAGCAGCATATTTTAATACATTTTGCGGAGCAACACATTTTTTTGTATTTTTGCCATGTCATGGCAGGTCTCTATCTCCATATTCCGTTTTGCAAGTCGAAGTGCGCTTACTGCAACTTCTTTTCGGTCGTTTCCGAGAGGCAACGCTCTGATTTTCTTGAAGCTTTGAAAAAAGAAGCCGTGGCGAGGAAGGATTATCTTGGCGGTGATGAGGTGCGCACGGTTTATTTCGGCGGAGGCACGCCTTCGTTGCTGATGCCTTCTGAAATAAAGGAGATTTTGGATGTCTTGCGTCAAAACTATAAGATAATCGACAATCCTGAAATCACTCTTGAAGCGAATCCGGACACGGTTTCAAAAGAGTCGCTTTTGGAATATAAGTCAGTTGGTGTCAATCGGTTGAGCGTTGGGATACAGAGTTTTTTCGATGACGATTTGCAATATCTGAGCAGAAAACACGACTCGAAGCACGCGCGTCAGGTTTTGGAGTGGTCACAGGAAGTTGGCTTTCAGGAGGTTACAATGGATTTGATTTACGGCATCCCAACTTTGACGGACGAAAAATGGCAGAAAAACCTTGAGATTTTCTTTTCGACGGGGATAAACCATCTTTCGGCATACGCCTTGACGGTCGAGGAGAAGACGGCTCTCGGGCAGCGCATCAGGAAAGGCGCGGCTGCTCCCGTTGACGAGGAAGCCACGATCCGGCATTATGAAATCTTGACGCAACAGGCTGAGAGCCACGGGTTTGAGCATTACGAGATAAGCAATTTTGCGCGCCCGGGACATTATTCAAGGCATAACACCATTTATTGGAAAGGTGAGAAATATCTCGGCTTGGGGCCGTCGGCACATTCTTTCGACGGCGTTTCGCGTCAGTGGAATGTGGCGGGCGTGAAGGATTATTGTGATAACTATTCCTTTGAAAGAGAAGAACTTACACCCGATGACCGCTACAATGAATATATCATGACCTCGCTTCGCACGATGTGGGGTGTCGATGCGGATTATCTTCGTGAGAGTTTTGGTGAAAAATATGCTAAAAGGTTTAAAAAATCGTCTGAAAAATACATTTTATCAGGAAAAATGTTCCAAAAAGGCGAAAAATACATCTTAAACTCCACTGGCATGCTTTTCGCCGACGGCATCGCATCGGAGCTGTTTAATTGTTAAAAATTTTTAACAAAAAAGATTGCATGGCATTCAAAATTTTTGTATAATTTTGCAAAATGAAATATTTAAGAATTATGCAAATACAAACAACAAGTAATTTTAATTTGACAGGCTTGAATAAAAAAACGCAAAACACGCAATCAGTTGAACAATTGCCAAAGAATTGTGTCCCGTTCAGCCAATTCAAAAAAGAATACTTCCGACGTTTAAAAGAAAGATATGAAAAAATACAAGTTGATCATTCATAAGAGAGTGTTCGACCAGATATCAGAAATCCAAAATTTTGTTGCAAGCCTTAATACTTATGAAGCAGCCGAAAACTATTCAAAAAGATTATTCAAGGAAATAGAAACAATAAGATATCTTGCCGATGCCATGCAGTTTTCCAGATGGGAAATTGCTAAACAATATCAACCTAAAGCCAAACGTTTAATCACAAAAAACCAAAAATGGAACGTGATTTTTCATACGGATGGTGATTTTGTTGTTGTTGATAGTATCTTACCATCTTCAACAATGAGATGATTTATATTTTTTGTAATTTTGTAGCCGAAAAAGAAAATTATGCAGACGCGGAAAATCGAGAACGCCAAGTTGGAGATGGTCGACAAGTTCGTCCGTTACACCAATATGAACATCTTCCTGACCGGCAAGGCGGGCACAGGCAAGACGACGTTTCTGCGCGGTCTGGCGGAGAATCCAACGAAACGCCTGGTGATTCTGGCTCCTACTGGCGTCGCCGCCATCAATGCGGGCGGACAGACGATTCATTCATTTTTCCAATTGGAATTCGGTCCTCAAATCCCCGTCGACGTAATTCATACCACCACCGCCAATCCAACGCCAGGTAGAGACGTGCCATGGCGCGTCTCTACAGTGCAATACAAAAAATTCTCGTCCGTAAAACTGAAAATCATCCGTTCATTGGAATTGCTGGTGATTGACGAGATTTCCATGGTGCGCGCCGACCTCCTCGACGCCGTCGATGCCGTGATGAGGAGCGTCAGACGTAATGACAAACCCTTCGGCGGCGTGCAGGTGCTGATGATTGGCGACATCCACCAGCTCGCGCCCGTCGCAAAAGAAGAGGAATGGGCGTTGTTGCACGATTATTATAAATCGGTGTATTTCTTTGACAGTCATGTGCTTACGAAGACACCGTACTGCTGCATCGAGCTTGAGCATATCTACCGGCAGGAAGACCGCCAGTTTATCGACATATTAAACAAGGTGCGCAACAACTGCCTTGATGCGGAGAGTCTGCGCATCCTAAACAGCCATTATCATCCTGATTTTGAGCCGGATGACGATGCAGGCTACATCACCTTGATGACGCATAACCGTCAGGTGGATGAGATAAACGAAAGCAAGCTTAACGCATTGAAAACCAAATTGTTGAAATTTACAGCGAAGGTCTTCGGCAACTTCCCGGAGTCGTCGTATCCGACAAAATTCGAGCTTGAGCTGAAAATCGGGGCGCAGGTGATGTTCGTGAAGAACGACCCTTCGCCGGAAAAGGCTTATTTCAACGGGAAAATAGGGCGGATAATTGGCTATGACGAGGACGACGGACTTCAGGTGAAATGCGATGACGAAGTGATTGAAGTCCAGCCTGTTACGTGGTCTAATTTCGAGTACAGCATCAATGCTGAGACCAAGGAGATAGAGGAGAAGGAGGTCGGAAGCTTCACGCAGATTCCGCTGAAATTAGCGTGGGCGATAACTATTCACAAGAGCCAGGGACTGACGTTCGATAAGCTGATTCTTGACGCGAGCCTCGCCTTCGCACATGGTCAGGTTTATGTGGCTTTGAGCCGCTGCACCTCGCTTGAAGGTCTTGTCTTAAAGGCGAAATTGTCACAAAGTGGCTTGTTTAACGACCTGACTATCAATCAGTTTGTCGCTGCTTTGCCGTCAAGGGAGCCAAATGAGGAGCAGTTTGAATACAACAAGAAACTCTATGAGTCGCAGATGTTGTTCGAACTTGTTGATTTTATTGACATTGAGAGCGATTTAAACGGACTCAGGAAGGTCGTTTTTGCGCATAAACGAAGCTTTGAAGACAAACTGAAAGAAAAAATCTCGTCGAAAGGGCAGAAGTTTCATGAGGAAGTGGTTGAAGTCGCAGAGAAATTCAAACGTCAGATTGGCGGTATTTTAAGAGATAACTTCCAGATTGACAATAATTTACAGCTTCAGGAACGGGTGAAGAAAGGTTGCGCATATTTCTTGGACAAGCTTGCCGATTTGGATGAAATTATCGAGTCATCAGTTGATGTCGACAACAAGGAGGTTAAAGCGTCGTTCAAGAGTGCTTTTGAGCTTTTGAAATCGGATATTTTTGTCAAGAGGGCGTGTCTTGTGAGCTGCATGACTGGCTTCGACATGAAGAAATATCTCACGACGAAAAACAAGAAAATCGTTGAGTCTGAGGAGCATGGGAAGAAAAAGGAGACGAAGCCGAAGGAGAAACGGGAGAAAGGCTCTTCGGTGAAACGCACCAAGGAGCTGATTGACGAAGGGCTCACCATCGACGAAATCGCTGAAAGGCGCGGGATGACGCGTGCGACCATAGAACAGCACGTGGCGGAGCTCGTTTTGAATGGCGAAGCCGAGGCAAAAGACTTCATGAGCAGGGAACATCACGACAACATCGTGGAGTACTTTGAGGAAACCAAAGACTCTTCGCTTGGACGCGCCCGCGATGTTCTCGGCGAGGATTACTCGTGGGGAGAGCTGAGGATTGTGCTGAACGAGATGAGAAGAGAGTCTTGATTATTGTTCGACATCGCTGACGAGACGGACACTGTATGGTTTGAATTTGTACATGTCATCATCGGCTTTGATATTATCATCATGAATGCCTAAAGCGTGTGCCCAATAGCAATCATCCGACCATGTGCGGGCAACCGACACCGACCAGTAATGAGCATACATGGTTTTGTGCTTGCAATAATAGCAAATATTGGTTAACGGCAAAAATACGGCCCCATTGGCCTCAAATTTATCTTTCCAGTCGTTGCTGCTGATTTTATTTGAAGTTGATTTGGCGTCTTCTTTGTTTGCACCGCTTAATTTATATGTCTTTGCATCCCAGTTGTCTGGAAGCAAAATCACCCCGGCAAAGCCATTTACGACTGCTCTGGCATATCTTATGCCTGATTTTGTGTTTCTTTTGTTGAAGACATAAACCCATTCGTCTTTTGACAAGGTGCGCCATATATTTGGTTTGTTGCCTCCGTTTTCTATGGCATTGTAGACTCCCCAGTCGGCACGCGCGTATTTCCCTGTTAATTCACGTTTATTAATGGCTTTTGCATACGAGATTATGGTTGCTCTATTGTAGGCATAGTCGTTGCCTCCAGGTGTGAAGCAAAGTCCCGCTTGATTTTTAGAGCCAATAACCTCACCATAATTGGTGCAAAACTCATTTGGAACCTTTGAATATGGCTGATAGCACCATGCTCCGCTGTCCCATCCGCTTGTGCCCCATCCGAACTGGTCAATCCAGCCGTCGTATGTCTCGGACCTTTTCTTGTTTGATTCCTCGTCAATGAAATCCCATGGGTTTTCGGCGAAACGCCAGGTGTTTGTCGATGCCTGATATTGCAGATTTCCCTGTGAGAAATAAACTTTTGTCGAGTCGCTGACCGAGAAAATTCCGTTCACGGCTCCTTCTGGGCAGTTTATCATCACTTCATGGAGAATAATAATGTCGACTTCCTTTACATCAAAATGCTCTTTTATTGTTTTCCATTTCTCTTTTTTGATTTTCACCTCGCGCGGTCCAATCATAATATCTGTCAATGACAACGGCGTGACGCCCACATGCTTGTTGTCAATGTAAACGTCGGCTTCTGAAGGCTCTGATGTTATTGATATTTTGGCGTAAATCGGTGTTGGATGCAGCTCGTAGGTGGCTGGTTCTTCCGCGACAACAGTAATCAGTTCTGTAACTGGGCGATGGTAGGGTTGCCTGTATTCAACCTTATAGTTGCCGCTTGATACTTTGCCTGTCCAGGTGCCGAGCCATAAAAATTTGTCGTTGAGATAAATCTCGGTGTCTTTTTCGGCTTTAAATGTTATTTCAGCCACATCGCTTTTAAGCACTATATTCACTTCTCTGTGTTCTCCTTTTTTCACCTCAATAAACTCCGATGTGGTTTTGTATCTGTCTTTGGAAACGATAATCTCATAGCCTCCTGCCTGAATCATGTCGTTTGAATAGGGATTGCTCATTTCGGTGCCGTTAAGCGAGATTTTGGCATCCTCAGGCGTCGTCGTGATTTTCAGCGAGCCCCAGCCGTCGCTCACCTTTGACGTTTTGTTGACGAGAGTCATCTCGTAGCCGTGCTTCGCCTTCAAATCTTCCGGCAATGTAAATTCGTAAGAGCTGAACTCCGGATGCGAAATCTTCAGATAGTCGGCGTATCTTGCGGTAAGATAGACCCAAACCTCACCGATTTTATATTCAAGCATGATGAAAGTGCCGCCGTTGCCCTCGAAAATCAGCTCGCGACGCTGCTTGTCGCTGATGTTTTCGGTTCTCACCTTGATGACCGCGAAAGGCAGGTCGTTGTCGTCGTACTGGTAGTCGGGGTCAGGGTTGGTGTTCACAAAACCGATGGTTTCCTTGAAAGAGCCGGGCTTGACTTCAAGCTGTGCCAACGCGTTGAATGTCAGAAATATAGCAATAATAGCGATTATGATTCTTTTCATAAAAATTCATTTTAGAATGCAAAAATAGTTAAAATTTGTCGATTTTGAAAAAATTGTTTAATTTTGCAATAAATCTGAGTTATGAAGAAATTAGTCATTTTATCCGGAGCGGGCATCAGTGCCGAAAGTGGAATCAGTACGTTCAGAGACGCGGGCGGACTGTGGGACAAATATCCTGTGATGCAGGTCGCGTCAATCGAGGGCTATGAGGCTAACCCTGAGTTGGTTATCAATTTTTACAACGAGCGCCGCAAACAGCTTCTCGACGTGAAACCGAACCAGGGTCATATCCTTTGCGCTGAGCTTGAAAAGTATTTCGACGTGACTGTTGTCACGCAAAACGTTGACAATCTTCACGAAAGAGCCGGCAGTCATCACATCATCCATCTTCATGGCGAGCTGACGAAGGTGTGCTCGAGCTACAACCCTAACGACCCTCGTTATATCCGCGAGCTGAAACCTGAGGAGTTTGAGGTGAAAATGGGCGACAAAGCGGGTGACGGCAGCCAATTGAGACCGTTCATCGTGTGGTTTGGAGAGGCGGTGCCTGAAATCGAGACGGCGGTGAAATTTGTCGAACAAGCCGACATCTTCGTCATCATCGGGACGTCAATGAACGTGTACCCGGCAGCGAGCCTGCTGTATTACGTGCCGTCCAACGCCCAAGTGTATCTCATTGACCCCAAAGACGTTAACATCAACACGCGCCGCCCGATAACGCATATCAAAAAAGGAGCTTCTGAGGGAATGAAGGAGTTACTCGCTACGCTCGTAAAGTGATGCTCCCTGCGGTCGCAATGTGATGCCTTTCAGGCAATGTGTGCCCTTCGGGCAATATGCAGCCTATCGGCTGAATGTGCGCCTTCGGCGAATATGCGCGAAGCGGCACATTCCGCGAAGCGGCACATTCTGCGAAGCGGCACATTCTGCGAAGCAGCCACATTCTGCGAAGCAGCACATTCCGCGAAGCGGCACATTACTTATTATTGAATTGGTTCATTGTCAAATCAGGACCGATGGCGACGAAGCTTTTCACCATCTCTACGGCGATGTCGAGGCGGGGCTGTATCTCGTCTATTTCCTGCTGTTTCCATTCCCCGATGACGAAGTCGATCTGATGTCCTTTGCTGTAGTCGTTGCCGATGCCCACTTTCAGGCGGCAGAAGTCGCTGCTGCCGAGCGACTCGATGATGTTTTTCAAGCCGTTATGACCGCCGTCGCTGCCTTTTTTGCGCATCCTCAGGGTGCCGACTGGCAGTGCGAGGTCGTCGCAGACAACCAAGATGTTCTCAATCGGGATTTTCTCCTGCGTCGCCCAGTATTTTATGGCTTTTCCTGAAAGGTTCATGTATGTCGTCGGCTTTATCACAATCATCTGACGGCCTTTGTATTTCATCTCCGACACCATCGCTAAGCGGCTGGTGGTGAATGTGTTACCGAGGTCTTTCGCCAGATGGTCGGCGACCATGAAACCGATGTTGTGCCGCGTGTTGGCGTACTCGGCTCCGATATTTCCCAGACAAGCAATCAGATATTTCATGCTGCAAAAATAAAAAAAAGCCTTCAAACGAAGGCTTTTTCCATATAAATTTCTTGAAATTTACATTATTTTGCTTCTGCTGCTGGAGCTGCTTCTGCTTCTTCAGTCTCTTCTTCGGCTGCTGCGTTACGTGGAGCCTTGACGTCGACCACGATGGTGTTGGCTGGAACGAGGACTGTCATCTTTTCGAGGTTGAGGTCTTTCACCTTGATAGCCTGGTTCATCTGAAGCTTTGTAACGTCGATGATGATGTTGTCAGGAAGGTCGTTGACATAACCGCGGACTTTCAATTTTGAAAGGTTCATGTTCATTCTACCACCACGCATAACGCCTGGGCATGTGCCCTGTGTGCGGATAGGAAGCATGACTGTGATAGGGTTGTCTTCGTTGACATCGAGGAAGTCGGCGTGAAGGACTTCGTCAGTAACAGGATGATACTGAATGTCTTGGAGGATTGTGTGGTAAACTGTGCCGTTGATTTCGAAGTCGATAATCAAGGTCTCAGGTGTGTAAAGAATCTTCTTGAAGCTTCTTGCATCTGTTGCAAACTTCACCTGTTCGATGTTGTTACCGTAAATGACGCATGGTACGAGACCTTTTGCGCGCAATGCTTTAGCATCTTTTTTCCCTACGTTCTCGCGAAGAGAACCGCTCAATGATACTGAATTCATTTTTACTTTTTTTTAATGTGATTACTTTAATTGTTGTATGTTGAGACGCGATGAATCGCGTCTTTACATTCCTTGTAATTAATGATATTACTTCTTGTTAAAGAATTCGCTCAGTGACTCGTAATTCTCCACCTTCTTGATGACTTCGGCGAGGAGTTCGGCTGTTGAGAGCACGTGGATCTTCTTGCTTGGGTTTGTCAACGGGATGGTGTCTGTTACGACCACTTCATCGAATACTGAGTTGTCGATTCTTTCCATTGCCGAGCCCGAGAAGATAGGGTGTGTCGCGAAGGCGCGGACGCTGCGTGCGCCGTTGTCCTTGAGCAACTGTCCGGCTCTGGTGATTGTACCTGCCGTGTCGATGATGTCGTCGATGAGGATGACGTCGCGGTCCTGGACGTCGCCGATGAGGATCATCTTCTCGATTTCATTCGGTTTCGAGCGCTGTTTGTGGCAGATGCAGAACACTGTGTCGAGCATCTTGGCGTATGACGAGGCGCGACGTGTGCCGCCGGCGTCAGGTGATGCCATGATAGGGTCTTTCAGGTTCAGGCTATTGATATAAGGTACGAAAATCTTCGATGCGTAGAGGTTGTCGACCGGGATGTCGAAGAATCCCTGAATTTGGTCGGCGTGGATATCCATTGTGATGACGCGTGTGACGCCGGCTACCTGAAGCAGGTTGGCGACGAGTTTGGCGGCGATGCTGATACGCGGACGGTCTTTTCTGTCCTGGCGCGCGAATCCGAAATAAGGGATGACGGCGATGATACGGCGTGCCGAGGCGCGTTTGGCGGCATCAACCATCATGAGAAGCTCCATGAGGTTCTCTGTCGGCGGAAACGTGGATTGAATCAAAAACACGTCCCTTCCGCGTAGATTTTCCTCAAAACTTGGCTGGAATTCTCCGTCGGAGAACACTGTTACGTTGCATGTTCCGAGAGGTTTGCCATAATATTCGGCGATTCTGTCTGCCAGATATTTCGTGGCTCTGCCTGAAAAGATTGATACAATGGGCTCTTGCATAGTTGAAAACTGTTTGTTTAATTTTTCGGCTGCAAAAATATGAAAAAAAATGTTGCGTGTAACAAAAAATGTATTAATTTTGCAGCCGAAAAAGTTCATTGAAATTTAGGCCTAGGTGGCGGAATTGGTAGACGCGTCGGTCTCAAAAACCGATGAGGTAACACTCGTGCCGGTTCGATCCCGGCCCTGGGTACTTGAAATCAAAAGCGTCCTGCATATCTGCAGGACGCTTTCTTTTTTTATTCCTCTCTTCTCTTTCTTAACGCGTATCCCGCTCCAAGAGCAGTGAGCATTAAGAGTCCGCTTCCCAATGGAGCGCCCTGGTCGGTGTTGTATGCACCCACGCCGCCACCTGGCAATGCTGGCATCAACGGGTCACTGCCACTTCCACCACGGTCGCCGTAGACGTCATCCCTGTAGTTCTTGAAGAAACCGTCACTCTGGGCACTCGCACCCAAAACCATTGTCAATACGATTGCTATAGTTAATAATGCTTTTCTCATTGTATCTGTTTTTTTTAAATTTGTCAATATTTGTTGCTTCTCAAAATTTGCTGCTTCGCAGAATGTGGTTCACTTCGTGAAATGTGTCACTTCGTGAAATGTGTCACTTTGTGAAATGTGTCACTTCGTGAAATGTGCCCTCACTACGTTCGGGAATGTGGAGGCTTCGCCTCATTCCGCCGTCAGGCGGCACATTCCGCATCGCGGCACATTAAGCCGAAGGCTTCACATTCCGCCGTCAGGCGGCACATTCCGCATCGCGGCACATTATCTCACCACTATCTTCTGTGTCTTCACGTTCTCGCCCACTAACCTTAACACGTAAACGCCCTGTGCAGGCACGCTCACCGTCTTCACGCCGTTGATGCGCTCGCTCATCACGAAGCGACCGAGCATGTCGAACACCTGCAGCTCGCCCTCGCCGCTCACGAACACCTCGCTGCCGCTCTGGAATGCGAAGATGTCGTCGCTGCCCTCGCCGTAGTCAGGCAGGTAGGCAAGCTTCACAATGAAGCGCGCGT
>JAFZKP010000033.1 GCA_017553625.1 Bacteroidales bacterium | reverse complement strand
GAAAGTAAAGAATAACGTATGAATCCAATTAAGACATTTCCCAAAGGTGGCGTTCATCCGGAAGAAAACAAGCTTTCGTCGGATCAGCCCATCATCACATTTGAGATTCCGAAACAGGTGATCATCCCGCTCGGACAGTGCCTCGGCGCGCCAGCGGAGCCGATAGTCGCAAAAGGCGACAAGGTGAAGGTGGGACAGCTCATCGCCACGGCGAAAGGCTTCATCAGCGTCAACGTGCACTCGTCGGTGAGCGGCACCGTCAACAAGATTGACGAGGTGATGGACCACACAGGCTACCGCAAGCCCGCCATCTTCATCGACGTGGAAGGTGACGAATGGCTCGAAGGCATCGACACCAGCGACACATTAGTGAAAGATATCACCCTCTCCAGCGAAAAGATTGTGGAACGCATCAAACAGCACGGCATCGTCGGTTTGGGCGGCGCCACATTCCCGACTTACGTCAAACTGATGATACCGAAAGACAAGAAAGCCGAATACGTCATCATCAACGCAGCGGAATGCGAGCCTTACCTCACCTGCGACAACAGACTGTTGCTAGAGAAACCATACGAGTTCCTCGTAGGCGTGAAAGTCATCATGAAAGCCGTCAACGCACCGAAAGGCGTGGTCGGCATCGAGGTCAACAAGATGGAAGCGGCCAAGAAACTCGACGAAATCGTCAAGAGCGACAAATATTTCGACGGCATCGAGATCCAGCCGTTGAAGACGAAATACCCACAAGGCGGCGAGAAACAGCTCATCAAATCCGTCACAGGACGCGAGGTGCCGTCAGGCAAGCTGCCAATCGAGACAGGATGCGTGGTCGTCAATGTGGCTTCGACATTTGCAATCTATGAGGCAGTGCAGAAGAACAAGCCTCTCGTTTACAGAGTCGTGACCGTGACAGGAAAATCGGTAAAGAAGCCGTCGAACTTCCTGACGAGAATAGGAACTCCTGCCAACCTGCTCATCGAGGCAGCGGGCGGACTCCCGGAAGACACAGCGAACCTCATCAACGGAGGTCCTATGATGGGCAAGTCGGTGAGCGTGACAACATTCCCGACCATCAAAGGAACATCCGGCATCCTGATGCTCAACGAGAGAGACGCCCAGCCGCGTAAGGTCAGCAACTGCATCCGCTGCGGCAAGTGCATGCAGGCCTGCCCGATGGGTCTGGAGCCATATCTCTTGAACCGTCTCGCGCGTCAGAACAACTTTGAGGAGACAGAGAAACACAATATCATGGACTGCATCGAATGCGGCTCATGCGAGTTCACCTGCCCTGCCAACATCCCGCTTGCGGACTACATCCGTTACGGCAAGACGAAGACAGGACAATTAATACGTTCACGTAATCAGAAATAGCTATGAATCAGTTGACAATATCAGGTTCTCCGCACGTTCACGGAGACTTAAGCGTAAAGAAAATAATGAGCATGGTGATTATCTCGCTGATACCCGCCCTGCTCGTCGCCGTTTATTATTTCGGCTGGTATGCCCTCCGCCTGACAATCGTCTCGGTGGCGGCTTGCGTGCTGACCGAATGGCTCATCCAGAAATATCTCATCAAAGGCCCTCTCACCATCAACGACGGCTCCGCTGCCTTGACAGGTCTGCTGCTGGCTTTCAACGTGCCTGCCAACCTTCCTATTTGGATGGTCATCGTGGGTAGCGTGGTCGCAATAGGCATCGCCAAGATGTCGTTCGGCGGCTTGGGCAAGAACCCGTTCAACCCAGCATTGGTAGGTCGTGTGTTTATGCTCGTGTCGTTCCCGACAGCAATGACGACATGGCCGAAGGCACAGCCCATCTTCAATTCAGGCTTCTTCGCCGATGCAGTGACAGGTCCTACCCCACTCAGCCTTTTGAAGGAAGGCGACCCAGGGAAACTTGCCGCATCAGGCGACATGCAGTTCCTCGACATGATTCTCGGCAACCGTGGCGGCGCTTTCGGTGAAGTCTGCGCTATCGCATTGCTCATCGGTGCCATCTACCTCATCGTCACAAAAATCATCGACATCTGGACACCATTGAGCATACTTCTCACAGTGTTCATCATGACAGGCATCTGCTACCTTGTCGACCCCACACAGTACATAGCCCCATGGTATCATCTGGTTTACGGAGGTCTCATCCTCGGCGCTTTCTTCATGGCAACCGACATGGTGACATCCCCGATGACAACCTCAGGCAAGATTGTTTACGGTATCGGAATCGGCGCCATCACAGTCATCATACGTCTGTGGGGACAGTATCCTGAAGGCGTGTCGTTCGCAATCCTTATCATGAACGCCGTTGTGCCGCTCATCAACAAGGGTTTCAAACCAAAACGTTTTGGAGTGTAATTGTTGAATCTTAAAATTTTGAAATTATGGCAAAGAAAGAATCAACATTAGTAAATATGCTCATCGCCCTTATGGTAATCACCATCGTGTCGGGCGGAGTGCTTGGCTTCGTCTATGGCTTGACAAAACCTGCCATTGACCAAGTGGAAGCCAACAAGAATCTCAAAGCTATCAATGAAGTTTTGAAAACCGACGTTGAGATAGCTACTACAGAAGCGAAAGTCATTGAAGACTTGACTTATAACCTCGCCTACGACGCTAACGGTGACTTCATCGGCGCAGCTGTCAAGACATATTCCAACAACGGCTTCGGCGGCAAAGTCGAGTTGATGGTCGGAATTTTGAAAAACGGTTATATTAATAAGGTGTCTGTTTTGGCACAGGCCGAGACTCCAGGCTTGGGCGCCAACATGACGAACGAGAAATGGAAGAGCCAGTTTGACGGCAAGAATCCAAAAGAGTTCATTCTCAAAGTGACAAAAGACGGCGGAAACGTCGATGCCATCACAGCAGCCACAATCAGCTCAAGAGCCGTGTCGGAAGCCATCCAGAAGGCTGTCGACGGTTTCGAGGCTAACAAAGACCAATTCATGAAAGGAGGAAACAATGAGTAACTGGAAAACTTTCACTAAAGGACTTATCAAGGAGAACCCTATCCTCGTCCTTTTGTTAGGATGCTGTCCTACCCTCGCCACCACGACGAGTGCCATCAACGGAATGTCGATGGGTCTTGCGACAACATTCGTTTTGATAATGTCGAACCTCGTCATTTCATTGCTTAAGAACTTCATTCCCGACAAGGTGAGAATCCCTTGTTTCATCGTGGTTATCGCCTCGTTTGTAACTGTGGTTCAACTTGTTATGAAGGCATACGTTCCAGATATTTACGAGACATTAGGTCTGTTCATCCCGCTCATCGTGGTGAACTGCATCGTGTTGGGACGTGCTGAGGCTTTCGCTTCAAAGAACCCAGTGTTGCCTTCAATCCTCGACGGTGCCGGCATGGGCTTAGGCTTCACCTTCGCCTTGACGGTTCTCGGTGCCATCCGTGAAATCCTCGGCAGCGGCAGCATCTTCGACTGGAGATTCCTCCCAGAAGACGCCAGCACAATACTCATCTTCGTGCTCGCCCCCGGAGCTTTCATCGCCTTGGGTTATCTCATCGCAATAGTCAACAGATTAAAGAAAACTAAATAACAAAGTGCCATGAAAACTATAATTCTTATTCTCATATCGACGATTTTCGTCAACAACGTCATTTTGGCGCAGTTCCTCGGAATATGCCCGTTTTTAGGCACTTCCAAAAAGACATCCACCGCCGTTGGTATGGGCGCTGCCGTCATCTTCGTGCTTGTCCTTGCCACTCTGGTGACTTACCTGTTAAATGCATACGTCCTGGTACCGCACAAACTGGAGTTTTTGCAAACCATTGCATTCATTCTGGTCATTGCTGCATTGGTGCAGATGGTTGAGATTATCTTGAAAAAGATAAGCCCGTCGCTTTACACCGCACTCGGCGTGTTTTTACCATTGATTACCACTAACTGCTGCGTCCTCGGCGTCTCTTTGAAGGTCGTCGGCGAAGGTTTCATCTACGGCAACAACGTCGGTGAAGCCGTCATCTACGCAGCCGGCATCGCGCTCGGTTTCGCCTTGGCTTTGATAATATTCTCAGGCATCCGCGAGCATCTCGACCTTATGGAAATGCCTAAGGGAATGAAAGGAACACCTATCGCCTTGATTACAGCGGGCATACTCGCCATGGCGTTTATGGGTTTTGGAGGACTTGTAAAATAAAATAAACCAATTAAACTATATCAAATGAAAAAATTAAACTTACGTAGATTGGTTTGCGCAGCATTACTGATGCTCGGCGTGACATCAATCGTAACGGCACAAGAAGTCCGCACCTTCAAATTCAACCATGAAGGTAAAAACGGCATGCAACTTGTGGAACAGACAAGAGGCAATGTAACCATCGATTACACTATCGATGAGATGAGCCTAACATCATTCACCTACGAAGGAGAAGTGATGCAAACTATCGGCATCGCTGACATCAGCCTTCCGAACGCCAAGGGACTCCCTAATGTTCCTTGCTACAGCCGCACCATCGCTATCCCGCAAGGTGCAACAGCTGTGTTAAACGTAAAAAGCTATGAACAGCAAGTGATTAAGAACGTCAACGTGGAGCCGTCATTAGGCGTCCAAGTTGAGAACGAAGAGCCTGACATGAATTACACAAAGGATTCCAAGGTTTATTCAGAAAACGCTTATTATCCAGCGGAATTCGCTTCAATCAGCGCTCCGTCGTCAATTCGTGGCGTTGACGTTGTCAACATCAGCATCAACCCTGTCAGATTCAACCCTGTGACAAAAGAAGCTGTCGTTTATCACAACATCGAAGTTGAAGTTGAGTTTGTTGGCGGCAACGGACAGTTCGGCGACAATCGTCTCCGTTCACAGTATTTCGACCCGATTCTCGCACAAAACATCATGAACTACAATTCATTGCCTGTAATCGACTATGCCGCGAGAATGCAACAGTGGCTCAGAGACGGCGAAGATGGTGCCGAATACCTCATCATCATCCCTAACAACGATGGTTTTGTCGAGCCTGCAAACCGTTTGAAAGACTATCGTATGGAACAGGGTATCCTCACAAAGGTCTATCGTCTCGATGAGATTCCTGCCACCACTACAACAATGTTGAAGACATGGTTCCACGATGCTTACAACACATGGGACATCGCTCCTGTAGCAGTGCTTCTCTTCGCTGACCACAACACCAACATGTCGCAAGGCATCCCTGCAGAAGAGATTTATCACTCAAGCAGTTACGGCAACTGTATCACCGACAACCAGTACGCTGACGTCACAGGTGACTACCTTCCGGAAATGATTTTCTCACGTCTTGTCGCAGCCAACCCAACAGAGGCTGCTATGATGGCAGACAAGCAGATTGAATATGAGTTCACCAATCCTAACATGGACGCCAACTCATACAACGTGCCTGTCACAGCACTCGGTTGGCAGACAGAACGCTGGTTCCAGCTCTGCTCAGAGGTCGTTGGCGGTTATTTCCGCGCTCACGGCAAGAACCCTCAGCGTATCAACTGCATCTACTCAGGAACACCAGGATCACAATGGTCATCAAACCAGAACACCAACCAGGTCGTAAGTTATTTCGGACCTTCAGGAACCAACTACATCCCGCAGACTCCTGACCAGCTCGGAGGTTTCGACGGCGGAACTCCTGAGCAGATTGTCGTTGCCATCAACCAAGGCACCATGCTCGTGCAGCACCGCGACCACGGTCTTGAGACAGGTTGGGGCGAGCCTGCATTCCGCAACACTCACGTGGATCAGCTCACAAACGTGGGCAAAATGCCTTTCGTGTTCTCAATCAACTGCTTGACAGGTCAGTTTGACCTCACCTCAGGTCCATGCTTCGCCGAGGCTTTCATGCGTCGCACCTACAACGGACAGAACGCTGGTGCCGTCGGTATGATTTGCCCTACCGACGTGTCATACTCTTTCTGCAACGACGCTCTCGTTTGGGGTATCTACGACCAGCTTCAGCCTGATTTCATGCCAACATTGCCAAACAACACAACGGTACCAAATTATGTGAGCACAAACAGCGGCAACTGGTTCCCTGCTTTCGGTTTGGTTGGAGGAAAGCACTTCCTTAACGAGACATCCTGGCCTTACAACACCGACAGCAAATACATCACCTACCAGATGTTCACAGCACACTGCGACGCTTTCTTGCGTCTTTACACAGAAGTGCCTCAGACTATGACAGTGCAGCATCAGAGCGTGCAGCTCGCAGGTCTGCAGACATTCCAAGTCACCGCTCCTGAAGGAGCAACTGTAGCTTTGACAAAAGGCGAAGGTGAAAATATGGAAGTTATTGCAGTGGCTCAGGCAACAGGAAGCATTCAAAACATTGAGATTCCTGCACAGTTGCCACCTACAATTATGAAATTAACCGTGACAGGTCAGAACTACCTCCGGTATCAGGCAAATATCGAGGTCATCCCTGCCAGCGGTCCATACATCGTTATCAGCGAATACGAACTCAGTAACCAGGCGACACAGCTCAACTTCGGCGAGCAAGCCGGATTTGACCTCCAAATCAAGAACGTCGGTAATGCACAGGCATCAGCCGGCACAATGACTCTTACAACAGAATCGGAATATGTTACAATAACAAACGGCACTGCAAGCTTCGCAGCCCTCAGTTCAAATGCCACATCGAATCTCAACAACGCTTTCCAATTCACTGTTTCAAACGAAGTGCCTAACAAGACCGCTATCGACTTCCTCGTGACAATCACAAGCGGTTCAGACACATACGAGAGCCACATCAACATGAAAGCCTACGCTCCTGAGTTCACAATCGGAAGTGTCACAATTGAAGAGCTTGAAGGCAACGGCAACGGCCGTCTCGACCCGGGTGAGAGAGCAAAACTTTCATTCCCAGTGAAGAACAAAGGCAACGCCAACTCATTGGCAGTCAATGCTTCACTTGTAATGAACAACGTGTTCATCCAAATCACAAGCCAGCCGACAGTGACAGTCACAAGCATCGCCGCTGACGAGACAAGTATCGTTGAATACGAGGTGTTTGTCGGAGGCGCTCCTTCAGGATTCGCAGCAGAATATACGCTTAACGTTGAATCAGGTGTTTATACAGCAACAGAAGACTTCATGTCGAAGATCGGTCTCAATGTCGAAGATTTCGAAACAGGTACCATCGACCCGTCATTATGGAGCAACGACGCCACATATCCTTGGACAGCCAGCACAGAATCACCATACGAAGGCAATTATTGCGTTAAATCTGGCACTATCAGTCACAACCAGGAGACATCATTAAACATGACATACGAAGTCGGTGATGTCGATTCTATTGCATTCTACTACAAAGTGTCATCTGAAAGCAATTATGACAAGTTGTACTTCTATATCGACAATGTTGAAAAGAGCAACTGGTCAGGTACAGTGGCTTGGACAAGAGCACAATATGCTGTGACAGCAGGCTCACACACATTCACATGGAAATACAAGAAAGATTCAAGCGTGTCAAGCGGAAGCGACTGCTGCTGGATAGACTTCGTGATTCTTCCTCGTGACTTGAGCCTTTCAGCATCTGCAGGTCTTGACGTTCAGATTTGCGAGGGTGATGACGCACAAATCAACGGCTATGCTGCAAACTACACTTCTCTTGCTTGGACAACAGCAGGTGACGGTACATTCGACGACGCTACAATCCCTACTCCAGTCTATACTCCTGGCACTCAGGATATTGCAAACGGCGGCACAACACTCACACTGACGGCACACAAAGATTCTGAAGTCATTACCGACGATGTCGAGGTGTCATTCAAGGGTGTTCCAACAATCGAGCTTTCAACAACTTCGGGTGCTGTGGCTTGCATGGGTGTCATAGACGTCACAAACTACTTCACAGCAAACGAAGCCGAATCATTTGAGTACACATCATACGGCGACGGCACATTCAACGGCAGCGTTTACACCTTCGGCGCACAAGACATCGAAGCAGGTATCGCTACGATAACAATAACAGCTATAGGCTGCGGCGAGGCTTCAGCAGAGCTCACAGTAGGTTACCAAGGAGCCCCAGATTACGCCTGCGTTGATGTAATCAACACATGCTCAGCAGACCCGATTGAAATAAGCTTCATAATTGTAGACGACTGGGGCGAGTTCCTCAACTGGACAACAACAGGAACAGGCTCGTTCAACGATGCAACCTCAGCAGAGGTCGAGTTCACACCTTCTGATAACGACTATTACAACGGCACTGTGACACTCACAGCAAACTACAAAGGCTGCGACGAGACAGTCTTCAGCCACGATGTGACAGTCAACTTCACTGAAGTGACAGTTCCAATGCCGGAAGGTCCGCAGGATGTTTACAACTACAATGCTGAAACAGAATACGTTGTCAACGGATATGAGTTCTTCACAAGCTATGAATGGACCCTTGAGCCAGCCGAAGCAGGAACCATGACAGCTGAAGGCAACATGGTCACAATCAACTGGAACATGGACATCGAAGACACCGAGGTCTCACTCAGCGTTATCGGTCATTCAGAAAACTGCGGCTCCAGCGAACCGTCAGCACCGCTCATCATCTCGTTGAGAGGTCACGGAATCGAAGAAGTCAACGCCAACACGATGACAATCCATCCTAACCCTGCTAACGACATCATCAATGTCTCTATCGAGAATATCACTGCCAACGTCCAGATTTCATTGTACAACAGCGTCGGACAAATGGTTTATTCTCAGACAGAAAAAGCTGAAAACGGACTTGAAACAGTTATTAATCTTAATGACCTTTCAAACGGCACATACATCCTCCGCATTTCAAGCGAAGAGAATGTCTGGATCAAGAAGGTTATTAAAAGATAGTTTTTTGAATTATTGAAGAATGGAAGGAATACCTGCTTTATTTTCTGACCTGGCTCTGATTTTAATCACCGCTGGAATCACTACAGTGATTTTTAAATGGTTAAAACAGCCGTTGGTATTAGGATATATCGTGGCAGGCTTCTTGATTGGACCGTATTTCACATATTTTCCAGTCGTCAGCGACCCGCACAGCGTGGAGACATGGAGCGAAATAGGCATGGTATTCCTTCTTTTCGCAATTGGTCTTGAATTTTCATTCAAGAAACTGAAAAAAGTCGGTGGTCCAGGTGCCATCATGGTGCTCACCGAACTTGTGATAATGTTCTCGATAGGTTTCCTCGTCGGGAAAATGTTCGGATGGCAGAAAATGAACTGCATCTTCCTCGGATGCATGCTGTCCATCTCCTCGACGAGTATCATTGTCAAGGCTTTTGACGATTTGAAACTTAAAAACGAGAAATTCACCGCCCACGTCATCGGGGCGCTCGTGGTTGAAGACCTCGTCGCCGTAGTCCTTATGGTCATCCTCTCGACACTGTCGGTGGGAAACACTTTCGACGGCGTGGAGCTTCTGTTCAGCATGCTCAAACTCATGTTCTTCCTGATAATCTGGTTTATCTTCGGAATTTATCTCATCCCTTCGTTTCTAAGGATGATCAGGAAATTCATGACAGAAGAGACGCTGGTCATCATCGCTGTCGGGCTTTGCTTCGCAATGGTCATGCTCGCCAACTACGCCGGATTCTCTTCGGCACTCGGCGCATTCGTCATGGGCTCAATCCTTGCGGAGACACTCGAAGCCGACATCATCCATAAACTTGTAAAACCTATTCAAAATCTCTTCGGCGCGATATTTTTCGTGTCGGTAGGTATGCTTGTCAACCCGCAGATTCTGGTGCAATACACTTGGCCGGTGATTATCATCTCTCTAACGGTGATGATTGTCAAGACGTTAAGCGCCACCTTTGGAATGCTGATTTCGGGTCGCGACATTCACACCTCATTCAAAGCAGGATTCTGCTTCTGCCAAATCGGTGAGTTCTCATTCATCATCGCGTCTCTCGGTTTGAGCTTTAAAGTCATCGACGAGTACCTCTACCCTATCATCGTCACCGTTTCCATCGTCACGACGTTTTTCACGCCTTATATCATGCGTCTCGCCAATCCGTTATTCAATTGGCTTGATCCAAAAATCCCTGAAAAGTGGAAACAAACGATGACCAATTATGCGGAAGGCTTCAAGGCAAGCGAAAACAAGACCTTGACATTCAAGACTTTCGTCATAAACCAGTTTAAGAATATGATAATCTACGGCTGCATAATAATGGCACTCGCTTTGATATCATATTCAGCCATCGGACCGTTTGTCGTAAAAAACATCAACGGAATCTGGGGAAATGTTACAGCCGCCGCCATAACGCTTATTTTGGTGGCTCCGTTCATCTGGGCGATGGCGTTCAAATACAACATCTCCCTCACAAACAAAAGACTGATAACCAAAAACGTTTTTGAAAGCCACGTTATCGCGATAATCTTTATTTTAAGGTATCTTATCGCTACGGTGATTATCATTCTGATTATCTCTCATTTTATAAAAATAAACATTTTTGCAATTATTGGAATAGCAGTGGCTGGTTCCATAATTCTCGCTTTCTCTAACGGAATAATGAAATTCTACGACCATTTGGAGAAAAGCTTCATGGAAAACCTCAACAGGCGCCAGAAACAGGCATCGTTTGTCATTCCAGAAGTGCTCCAACAGAACTTCCATCTTGAGAAAGTGACCGTCAGCCCGCTCAGCAGAATAGTCGGAAAACAACTGAAAGAGACGGTTTTCCGCCGCGAATTCAAAGTAAGCGTGGTGTGCATTGAAAGAGGCAAAGACACATTCGACCTTCCAGACAAAGACATGACGTTCTATCCATACGACATCGTCACTCTTGTAGGAAGCGACGAGAACATCAATAAAGTCAAGCCAATTATTGATATTGAAGACAATGAATTGATACATGAACGTAAAGAGCATAACATGAATCTTAACATGGTGAAAATAACTGAAAACAGTCCGCTTTGCCATGTGTCGCTGCTCAACTCCATGTTCAAGGACAAATATAATGCTATGGTAATAGCGATACAACGAGGCGAAACATTCATTCTAAGCCCTTCTGCCTCAACTGTTTTCAGCAACAACGACATTGTTTGGTTCGTCAGTTCGCATGATTCAGCTACGTTGATCAAACAGAAAGAAGAAGTATAATAAAACCCACATATTATGAAAAGGACAAATTTCATACCAAAAATAATATTGGCATTGGCATCAATAATAATGACCATGACAGTCAGTGCGCAAACGTTTGAAGTAGTAAACAGCACGCGCTCAAACCTTGAGTTGAGCCTCAACATTGACGATTTCAATCTCAACTACGAGCGTCACAATGACATTGAGGGACAGACCATCGAACTCAACGGCATTTTCCTGCCTAACAGAGCCGGGATGCCTAACCTTCCCGCTGTTTCACGCTATATTGCCATTCCGAGAGGCGCTTCTGTAAATGTCAACGTTAAAAACATCGTGACTGAGACATTGACCGGCATAGACCTCATGCCTGCTCCTGAGCTGCCATTGGACGACGACAAGTCACCGATGAAATATTATCGCGACGAGAAAGTGTATTCAACCGACGCGTTTTTCCCGCAGGAGCCGATTATCACTTCCGAGCCGATGAAAATCCGTGACGTCGACGTTATCATCCTCAGCGTCACCCCTTTCCAATACAATCCTGTCAGCAAGGAACTCGTTGTGACACGAAAACTTAACCTTGAAGTGAGTTTTGAAGGCGGCGACGGCAATTTCGGCGGCGACCCGCGTTATCTCAGCAAGGCATGGGAACAAATAGTCAGGGATATGGTAATAAACGAGAACGTGATTCCAGACTTTGATTATCAAAGCTTTATCAAGGAATCCGTGGAGCGTCGCGCGACAGGGTGCGAGTATCTCATAATCACTCCAAATAATCCCGACTTCTACCACCTCGCCGACTCAATAAAGCAGTTCCGCAACCAGCAAGGTATTCTTACTGATGTCGTTACAGTTAATCAATGTGGCGGAAACACTGGTAATGCGATACACAACTACATTAAAAACGCATATAACAACTGGGACGTTCCTGTCTCCGCTGTTCTCATCCTCGGCGACCACAACAGCGACGAGACCCAAGGCGTAGTGTCTTACACAATGAACAACCACCCTGGAGGTACTGGATATAATCCGTACATCTCCGACAACAAATACGGTGACATGAACAACGACCATCTCCCTGATGTCGCCATAGGACGTATCACCGGACGCAACTACGAAGAGCTTTATCACATGATAAACAAGGACTTGCAGTATGAGCGCACACCTCCTACAAGCGAACGCTTCTACGACAAGCCTATCACCGCCATGGGATTCCAACTCGAGCGTTGGTTCCAGATTTGTTCAGAGGTGGTCAACGGTTTCTGGGAATTCGGTTTGGAGAAACACCCTATCCGCGTCAACGCCGTTTATCAAGGCACTCCTGGAAGTTCATGGTCAACAGCCGATTACACTTCATCTGTTGTAAACTTCTTCGGTCCCAACGGACTCGGCTACATCCCGCAAAACATGTCACATCTGCATGACTGGAGTGGTACAGGCGACGATATCAACGAGGCTGTGAACGCTGGCGCATTCCTTCTCCAACATCGCGACCACGGTGCCGAAGAAGTGTGGGGTGAACCATCCTACAGCATTTCATACATAAAACGCCTTGTCAATCCAGACCTCACCTTTGTGATGTCAAACAACTGTCTTACCGGAAAATTCAACTATTCCGGTGAAAACGGCTGCTTCGCTGAGGCATTCCACCGCCACCAATACGGCGCTTTGGGCATTATTGCAGCAACGCAGGTGTCGTATTCATTCCTTAACGATGTTTACGTTTGGGGCGTTTATGACAATATGTGGCCTGATTTCATGCCGATATACGGTACACATCACCCGACATCGTTCATAATGCCTGGCTTTGGCAATGCGTCAGGAAAATTCTTCCTGCAACAGTCAAACTGGATTTCGTGGGGCGACGGAAGGGAAATCACTTATTACCTCTTCAACCATCACGGCGACGTGTATATGAATCTATACACCGAAATGCCTCAAAATCTTGACATTACAATGCTTCCTGTCGTGGTGGAAGGTTCCACACAATATCAAATCAAGACAGACCCCGATGCCACGATATGCCTCACCTCCAACGGAGAAATAATAGGTCTGGCAACAGGAACAGGACAAACTCAGAACATCAGCATCACGCCTCAAGAATTAGGCAACAACGTGGTTCTGACCGTCACAAAGCAGAACTATTTCAGATACACCAGGGAAATCAAGGTGATTCCAGACCATGGTCCTTATCTTATTTTCAACAGCTACCAGATTAACGACCAAAACAATAATGGTCAAATCGATTTCAAAGAAGAGGTTTCATTTGACATAGCTCTTCACAATGTTGGATTTGCCAACATACAAAATGTCAACGTTGAACTCTCTTCCGACTCTCCTTATGTCCAAGTTCTTTCATCCTCAACGACTTACCAATCAATTGACGTTAATGAGATTTCAAATAAAACCAACGCTTTCACTATAAAATTGAAGGATAATGTTCCTGACCAGACTGTGATTCCATTATATCTGAGTATGAATAACGGAGAATATTCTTTCACCGACAAATTCAACATCACAGTCAATGCACCAGTTTTTGCAGTCACTGATTTGAAAATCAAAGACGAAGACGGGAATTTAACAGGAAGACTTTATAAAGGTGAGACATCTCAATTGGTTTATACTGTTAAGAATCAAGGACATAGTAGAAGCAACGAAGTCAAACATGTTTTAAAAATCGATGCACCAGTCATTGATTATCAAGCTTATACAATATACACTGAAGGAATTGACGCAAACGACAGCATAGATGTAACATTTGTCGTAACCGTCACAGACGAGGCTCCATACGGTGCAATCCTCGATGACTATCTTAAGGTGATTTCAAACGGCTACAAGGAAATCCACCAATCCACAATTCCTCTTGGCCATTGCATCGAAAACTTTGAAAATGAGGAGCTTAACAGTCTCTTTATCTGGAGCAATAACGGCACCGCACCGTGGATTAAAGACGACACCGATCCGTACGAGGGTGATTATTGCTACACTTCCACCTCAACATCATCTTCAAAAAAATCAAGATTGTTGATGAGTGTTAGCACAGAAATCGATGATGTCATTTCATTCTATTATAAAGGTTCCGGCAACAGCAACGATGTGTTCTCTTTCACTATCAACTCGACACAATTTGATCTTACAGGTAACACTTGGAAGAAATTTGAATATCCGATAAGTGTTGGAAAATATTTGTTCAACTGGACTTTCTCAAGAAAAAGCAATGCTGCTGAGGGTTCGGCCTCCATTGATTTAATCAAGATGCCTCCAATGCGGATTGAGATTACCGCCGTCGATGAGAATTATACTGATTCAGAGAGCAATTTCTTGGTTTATCCAAATCCAGGCAATAATGAGCTTAACATCGTCGTTGTCAATAACACCAGTGCCAAGTTACAAATGTTTGATTTCCAAGGCAGAATGATTCTCGAAAGAGAAATCAATGATAATATAACGACAATAAACACAGATAGTTGGGCACCAGGATTATACTTCTGGAAAATCGGAAACGAAACGGGAAAATGGATAAAATCAAAATAAGAAAAGGTCTCGACATTCATCTTAAAGGTGCGCCTTCGAAATCAATCGAAAGTTTTGAACCTTCGTTGTGCGCAATAAAACCCGGCGATTTTATCGGTGTTATTCCAAAAATGCATGTCGCTGAAGGCGACAATGTGAAAGTCGGTTCTGTCCTTTTCCACGACAAAAACAATGAGAATATTGTTTTCACCTCTCCCCTTTCGGGAAATGTTAAAGCCGTTGTGAGAGGCGAGAAACGTGCCATTCTTGAGGTTGTCATTGAATCGGACGGCAACAATGATGCAATCGATTTTGGTTCCGTAGAGACGTTTCCTGAAACGTCTCTATCAACGTTATCACGCGACGAACTGATTGACAAGATGTTGCGTAGCGGTGTGTGGCCTATGATTCGTCAGCGTCCGTTTTCTACCATTGCAAACCCAAACGACAACCCGAAACATATATTTGTTTCGATGTTCGACACCGCGCCGTTGGCACCTGATAATGATTTTATCATTGAAAACACAATGGTAGAGACGTTTCAGGAAACGTCTCTACAAATGGGAATTAATGTGCTGGCGCAATTGACAGACGGGAACGTATTCATTAACGTTGCCGCCAATTCGTCTACGTGTATAGACACGATTAATCGTGTCTATACGG
This sequence comes from Bacteroidales bacterium, assembly GCA_017553625.1. Classification (GTDB taxonomy): domain Bacteria; phylum Bacteroidota; class Bacteroidia; order Bacteroidales; family F082; genus Limimorpha. Next base: position 7,840 of record JAFZKP010000033.1, on the reverse strand, counting down.
CATTATCAAATAACGAACACGTTAATAATATCGTCATAACTGAATTTTCAGGACCGCATCCTGCCGGTAATATCGGGACGCAGATAAACCCCATTTCACCAATAAACAAAGGCGAAACCGTGTGGTATTGCTATCTGCAGGATGTCATTGCCATCGGCAAATTGTTCCTAACTGGAAAATACGATAGCACACGTATCATTGCAACAACAGGCTCGGCGGTAAAGAATCCGCATTATTACAAGACAAGAATAGGTGCCAACATAACACCAATTTTGGATATCGAAGAAAATTCACGTGTCATAAGCGGAAACGTGCTTACAGGGACAAACATCACAAACGACAATTTTCTCTGTTTCCACGACACTCAGGTCACTGTGATACCCGAAGGCAACAAATACAAGCTATTTGGCTGGCTGCGACCTGTTTTCAAACGTTTCACCGACACCAACACCAATGGCGACACCCGCCCCTACATCATGACTGGCGACTTCGAGAAAGTGTTTCCTTTCGACATCTATCCTATGCAACTCATCAAGGCTTGCATCATAAAAGACATCGACCAGATGGAGGAACTCGGCATCTATGAGGTTGACGCAGAGGACTTTGCGCTTTGCGAGGTCATAGACCCGTCAAAAACGCCGATACAAAAAATCATTCGTGAAGGACTTGAATTTATCAGAAAGGAGACAAAATGATGGGACTGAGAGATTATATCGATAAAATCAAGCCAAACTTCGAGCAAGGCGGCAAATACGCCAAGTTCCACTCCACTTTCGAGGCGTTTGAGACGTTTTTGTATACCCCGAATCGTGTAACAAGCAATGGCGCACATATCCGTAACTACGTCGACATGAAACGTAGTTTGATTTATGTTGTATTCGCTCTCATACCTTGCTTCCTTTTCGGAACGTGGAACATTGGCTATCAGCATTTTCTTTCTCTTGGCGAGAATGTAACTTTTTGGCACACATTCAGTTACGGATTATTGAAGATAATCCCGATTTATCTTATCAGCTATATCGTCGGTCTTGCAATAGAATTCACTTTCGCTGAGATTCGCCACGAGGAAGTCAACGAAGGTTATTTCGTGACTGGATTTCTCATCCCGCTTATCATGCCTGTAGACGTGCCGCTTTGGATGCTCGCTTTAGCTGTGGCTTTTGCAGTAATCATTGGCAAAGAGGTGTTTGGCGGAAGCGGAATGAATATAGTGAACCCCGCACTTTTGGCAAGAGCATTCCTGTTTTTCTCCTACCCTTCCAAAATGACTGGCGACAGCGTGTGGATAGCAGAAAAAGCTGACGCTTACAGCGGTGCTACACCACTCGGAACGATATTCAACGGAGGCACAATCAACGATTTGCCAAGTCTGTCGGAATTGTTTATCGGAACGATTCCAGGGAGCATCGGCGAGACATCAAAAATAGCGATTCTTATTGGCGGCTTATTCCTGATAATCAACGGAATAGCAAGTTTAAGAATCATCTTGGCGACATTTGCAGGCGCAATAGCAATGAGTTTGTTTTTTGACATTCCGTTTTACTATCATGTTTTGATGGGCGGTTTCATGTTCGGCACAATCTTCATGGCGACCGACCCTGTGACAGCGGCACAAACCAACATCGGAAAACTGATTTACGGCTTCCTCATTGGAGCCATTGCCATTCTCATCCGCATGGCAAATCCAGGTTACCCTGAAGGAATGATGCTTGCGATATTATTGCTCAACGTCTTCGCCCCTCTCATCGACTGGTGCGTGGTGGGTGCAAATATCAGAAAACGCAAAAAACGCTGGCGTGCAACAGAAAGGAGTGCAAAATGAATGACCGTTACATCTTCCGTTACATCATTATCCTTGTGTTGATAGTGTCGGTGCTTCTTTCGGGTGCCGCGATGCTGCTAAAGCCATATCAGGACAACAACAAGAAAAACGAGCAGCGCATCAATATCTTGAAAGCCGCAGGAATCACTGGCGTTGACAAAAATAACGCTGAGCAATTGTTCGAGCAGCATTGCACCACAACTAACGACGGCGACCTACCTTATTATATAATTGACGACAAAACCACCGTCATCCCCATGCAGGGCAACGGACTTTGGGGGCCGATTTGGGGCTATATCGGGCTTTCTGAAGATTTCCAAACAATTGTAGGTGCCGTTTTCGACCATAAATCGGAGACACCGGGATTAGGCGCAGAGATTACGACAGACAATTTCCAAAGCCAGTTTTCCGGCAAGGAGATGAAAAGAAACGGCGACAATATCACAGTCGAAGTGGATGCAATAGCTGGTGCCACACGCACTTCGGATGGAGTTAAAGACATGATTAAGAACACTTTAGAAGCTTATAAAGCATATTTTGAAGGCAATGAGTAAGAATATGAATCTGATAACGGCTCCTTTGCGTAAAGCAAACCCAGTCACGGTATTGATTTTGGGTATCTGCTCTGCCTTGGCTGTCACGGCGAAGCTGAAACCTGCCATCGTGATGGCGCTGTCAGTAACAGTGGTGACTGCATTGTCAAATCTCGTGATTTCATTGTTACGCAAAGGAATACCTTCAAAAATACGTATCATCGTGCAGCTCATTGTAGTTGCCACTTTGGTAATCATTGTCGACCAGTTTTTAAAAGCCTTTATGTATGACGTAAGCAAGCAACTATCTGTGTTTGTTGGACTTATAATCACCAACTGCATTGTGATGGGACGTCTGGAGGCTTTCGCCATGTCGCACAAACCTTGGGAGTCATTCCTCGACGGCATCGGCAACGGTCTCGGATATGGCTCAATCCTTGTGATCGTCGCGTTTTTCCGCGAATTGCTCGGCTCTGGAACGCTTTTCGGCTTTCAAGTCATTCCACAAGGCTTGTACAATTTAGGATATATGAACAACGGCCTCATGATTCTTCCGCCTATGGCATTGATAATCATTGGAATAATCATCTGGCTGCAAAAACCTGAGGAGGGCAAGTGATGGAGTCGTTAAGTATTTTTATCCGCTCGATTTTCATCGACAACATGATTTTTGCATATTTCCTCGGAATGTGCTCTTTCCTCGCCGTCTCCAAAAACGTCAAGACATCGTTAGGTCTCGGCATCGCCGTCACTTTTGTGCTAATCATCACAGTACCAATGAATTATCTTCTTGACAGATACGTTTTGTCGGAAGGCGCGTTATCATGGATAAGCCCAGCTTTTTCAGAAATAAGCCTTGATTTTCTCAGTTTCATTCTTTTCATAGGAATAATCGCCGCCATAGTTCAAATCCTTGAAATGGTGATTGAAAAATACAGTCCAGCATTGTATTCATCATTGGGCATTTTCCTGCCTTTGATAGCCGTCAACTGTGCAATTTTAGGAGCGAGCCTCTTCATGCAGGAACGTCATTTCACATCAATAGGACAATCGATTTCATACGGTTTCGGCTCAGGTCTCGGATGGCTTCTCGCCATAGCAGGAATGGCAGCGATAAGAGAAAAAATCAGATATTCGAATATACCGAAATCACTGCAAGGCACTGGTATAGCATTCATTATCACAGGACTAATGGGAATAGCCTTCATGGCTTTTCTCGGAATAACCATTTAGAAAGTCATGGGCACCACATCAATCATATTAACCAGCGTAATAGTATTTCTCACAGTAATTCTTATTCCTGTCGCTGTACTTGTTATCATTAAAAAAAGGCTTTCACCGCAAGGAAATGTCAGAATCAGCATTAACGAGGAGCGCGAACTTGATGTCAAACCGGGGAATTCCTTACTTCAGACTCTTGCCGAGGAGCAGATTTTCCTTCCTTCGGCATGTGGCGGCAAAGGCAACTGCGGCATGTGCAAATGTCATGTATTAGAAGGCGGAGGCACAATTTTACCGACAGAGAAAGGATTTTTCAGCCGTAAAGAGCAACTTGACCATTGGAGGCTCGGATGTCAGGTGAAAGTGCGTGAGAACCTTAAAATTCACATAAATCCACAGATTTTCGGCATTAAAAAATGGGAATGCACTGTAGTAAGTAATCGTAATGTGGCGACATTCATTAAAGAACTTGTCGTAAAGCTTCCTGAAGGCGAGCATCTTGACTTCTTGTCAGGTGGATATATTCAGATAGACGTTCCCAAAACAAATGTAATTTTCAAGGATTTTGACATTGACGAGGAATATCGCAAGGACTGGGAGAAATTCCACATGTTCGACCTTGTGATGCGCAATCCAGAACCACAATTCAGGGCGTATTCCATGGCAAACCATCCAGCGGAAAATGACATCATCATGCTTAACGTACGCATCGCCACACCTCCATTCGACAAGAAAAACGGCGGTTTTATGAAGGTTAACCCTGGTGTGTGCTCATCATATATTTATTCGCTTAAACCAGGCGACAAGGTCACAATCAGCGGACCATACGGCGAATTCCATATCAAAGACACTGACCACGAGATGGTTTTCATCGGAGGTGGCGCAGGTATGGCGCCAATGCGCTCGCATATCCTTGACTTGTTCCTAACGAAACATACCAAAAGAAAAGCATCGTTCTGGTACGGAGGACGTTCGCTTCAAGAACTGTTCTACATCGACGATTTCAAGAAGATTGAAGCCGAAAATCCTAATTTCAAGTTCAACATAGCATTGTCGTCACCACTTCCTGAAGACAAATGGAACGGTTACACAGGCAACATACACGAGGTACTTTTCGAAAACTATCTCAAAAACCATACCGAACCAGAGGAAATCGAGTATTATCTCTGCGGTCCGCCGATGATGACGCAATCGGTTCTCACCATGCTCGACAATCTTGGAGTGCCCAAAGAAAACATTCTTTTCGACGATTTTGGTGCTTAATTTTCACCCCACAGTTTTGTTTTTATCGCCACTTATTGGATATTTTCACCCCCTAATACAAGGACATTACAATTCATTCACCCCTGTAATCGGCATTTTTACCCCATTTTTAGCGTTTTTATCCCATATTTCACCCCACTCACCCCAAAAAAATTTATGGGTTGAAATTTAACGTACTTTTGCACTGTTTTAAAAAGCAATTGAGATGGAAGAAAAACGCATTTTTGACATTTTAGCAACTTATCTACAGAAACATCCGAACCAACAAACCGCTCTAGCCAAGAAAGAAAACGGTGAATGGAGAAAGTACAGCATTCAGCAATACGTCGAGACGACAAATATCATCAGCTATGCTCTTATCAAATTAGGCATTCAGAAAGACGATAAAGTTGCCATCATAAGCAGCAACCGTCCAGAATGGAACATCCTCGACATGGCGATTCAGCAGGTCGGTGCCGTCACAGTGCCGATTTATCCGACCATCAGCAAAGAGGACTACCGCTTCATCATCAACAACTGCGAGGCGAAACTCGTTGTGCTTGAAGGACTTTGCGTTTTGAACAAAATAGAAGAAATCAGAAATGACATCCCGTCATTGAAGATGATATACACCTTTATTAAAAGAGGCGACTACCCTATCTGGGCTGATTTGCTTGCCTTGGGAAGCGAAAACCAGAATCCTGAAGAGCTTGAGAGACGCAAAGCTGCAGTCAAACCAACTGACTGTGCCACAATACTTTACACATCAGGAACAACAGGCACTCCAAAGGGTGTGATGCTCTCACACGCCAACATTCTCGGTCAGATTGAGAATCTGCGTCAGACTCCGTCGCCGACATCAACACGCGCATTGAGTTTCCTGCCAATCTGCCACGCATACGAAAGGACTTTGGTCTATCTGTACCAATATCTTGGGATGTCGGTGTATTACGCTGAAAGCGTCGCCACCATCGCCAACGACATGAAGGAGATTCATCCTACCATGATGACCTGCGTGCCAAGGCTTTTGGAAAAGATATATCTCAAGGTCAGACAGTCGGGACAGAGCCAAAAAGGCATTGCAAAGACCATATTCTACTGGGCGATGAACCTAGCCGAGAAATATACAGTAGATGGACGCAGCTGGTTCTACAACCAGAAGCTCAAAATCGCAGACAAACTTGTATACAGCAAGATTCGCAGCAAACTCGGCGCTGAATATTTCGACATCATCGTTTCGGGCGCTGCCAGCATCCAGCCAAATATCTCAGCATTTTTCTCAGCCATTAAGATGCCGGTTTATGAAGGCTACGGCATGACAGAGTGCTCACCGGTTATCTGCACAAGCTGCAATGAGCCACACGGCCGTGAAGCAGGATATGTCGGTCCGGCATTGCCTGGTGTTGAGGTTAAAATCGCTGAAAACGGCGAAATCATCTGCCGCGGTCACAACGTGATGATGGGCTATTACAAACAGCCTGAACTCACAGCCGAAGTCATCGACAAAGACGGCTGGTTCCACACCGGCGATCTCGGAAGTGTCAATGAATATGGCAACTTCAAGATTACAGGTCGCATGAAGAATCTGTTCAAAACCTCGTTAGGCAAATATATCAACCCTGACATCATAGAGAACAAATTCACCGAGTCAGGATTCTTCGAGAACGTCGTTGTGTTGGGTGAAAACGAGAAATTCGCGGCTGCGCTCATCGTGCCGGACTTCTCATTCTTGAAGGACTGGTGCGCAAAGCACGAGATTCCATACACCAAAAACGAGTTGATGATAACAACAAAAGAGGTGAAAGACCGCTTGACGAGAGAGGTTCAGAAAATCAACGCCAACTTCGGTGACACTGAGAAGATCAAGAGATTCAAGTTCCTCGCTGATGAGTGGTCTACAGCTAATGGCATCCTCACTCCTACTCTAAAGGTGAAACGCTCAGTGATTCTTGATAAATACAAGGATGTGATAAGCAGAATGTACCAGGGAGGAGATTGATACCAGTTGGCAGTTAATCAGTTATTCAGTTAATCAGTTGTTCAGTTAATCAGTTAATGAGGTTCCTCACTTCGTTCGGAATGACAGTGTTATAGTATCAAGGCGAAAGTCGTGGTATTTTTGTCACTTTGGATTAGTTGGATTGAGCCGTTATGTCTGGTCATGATTTGTCTCGAGAGGCTCAGCCCGATGCCGGTGCCGTTGGGCTTGGTGGTGTAGAACGGCACGAAAATCTCTTCCTGCTGGCGAAGCGGCACAGGCTTCCCGTTGTTTGTCACGCTGATGACAGTGCGGTCTTCGGAATTCAATTCTGCGCTGATGCGGATTGAGTTCGCTTCGGCTTGCACAGCATTTTTGATGAGGTTGTTTATTACTTGGATTATTTGAGATTCGTCTATAAACACTAGAAGATCTGGCGTTTTAGAAGTATAACTGATAGTTACGCCTTGTTCGTTTAACCTTGATTTATTGAGGTTTAAAACGCGCTCCATCAGCTCATCAACCATAACGGCTTTTCTAACCGGTGGAGCCTGTTTCATCATGCTGCGGTACGACTCCACAAATCTTATCAGGTCTTTTGAAGAAGATGATATCGTTTCCAGTCCGGCTTTAACGTCCAGACTGTCGTCTTGCGCCAACGCCTCGCTCAACGAGGCGATTGGCGCCACTGTGTTCATGATTTCGTGCGTCATCACGCGAAACAGTTTGCTCCACGATGCGGCTTCATCCACTGCTGTGCGCCTTGTAAAGATGCCACGGATACGATTCAAGGCTCGGTTCAGATTCGAGTTGTCACGAAAACGAAAATTCATCTCGCCGTCTTCGAGCGAGTCCATCATGAACGACACCTTTCGGGTGTCCTGCTTTCTGACGAGCCACGCAGTAACCACTGCAGTCAAAACCACAGCTGCCACAACAATCAATATCCACAGCCACACGCTCATATTCCGTATTTCTTGAGGCGGTTATATAATGTCGGGCGACTGATATTCAATGCTTTAGCCACAAGTGAGAGGTTGCCGT
>JAFZKP010000032.1 GCA_017553625.1 Bacteroidales bacterium | reverse complement strand
TCCATGATGGCGAGGTTGACATCGTTTCCGATGAGGTCGGCCAATGCGAGAGGTCCCATTGGGTGATTTGCGCCAAGCATCATGCACTTGTCGATATCCTCTGCTGATGCGATGCCGTCGGCCAAGATACCGACTGCCTCGTTAATCATAGGGATGAGGATGCGGTTGACAACGAAACCTGGGGCTTCCTTCACCTCGACCGGCTGTTTGCCGATTTCAGTTGAAAGGTCAACGATAGTCTTTGTCACTTCTGCGCTTGTGAGCTGTCCCTTGATGACTTCCACCAATGCCATTCTGTCGGCCGGATTGAAGAAGTGCATGCCGATGAACTGTGCTGGACGTGTTGTGCAGGCAGCGATTTCGGTGATTGACAATGATGATGAGTTTGTTGCGAAGATTGCTTCCGGTTTGCAGATCTTGTCGAGTTCGGCGAACACCTCTTTCTTAAGAGCCATATCTTCTGATGCAGCCTCGATTACGAGGTCAGCGTCTTTGAATGTGGCGTAGTCGGTGGTGGTTGTGATGTTCTTCAAAAGAGCGTCAACGGCCTCCTGAGTCATCTTGCCTTTCTCAACGAGTTTAGCGTAACCTTTTGCGATTGAACCCATTGCCTTGTCGATGCTAGCTTGAGTTCTACTCTTCATGACGACTGGCATCTTAGCTGCGAAAGCCTTCACGATGCCCTTTGCCATGGTTCCTGTTCCGATAACGAATACTTTCATGTTACTTAAATTTATAATTTATTTGTTATTTCCTATTTTTTGGACGGATTATCATCCGTCTCTACACCTATCGACCCTGGAATTGCGGTTTTCCTTTATTAAGAAACGCTGTCATTCCCTCTTTCTGGTCTTCTGTAGCGAAACATTTTCCGAAGTTACGGTTTTCCAGTTCGATGGCGTCGGCAGCAACCATGTCGTAGCTCTCGTTGATGCATTCCTTAGCGTATTTGATTGCCAAAGGAGCGTTAGCAACGATTTTTAGTGCTGTCTCGATGACTTTCTCCATCAGAACTTCCGGCTCGTAAACAGCGTTCACCAAGCCGATACGCAATGCTTCGTCGGCACGGATAGCTTTGCCGGTGTAGATCATCTCTTTGGCGTAGCCTTGTCCGATGAGCTTTGCGAGACGGTAAGTGCCGCTGAAACCAGGTGTGATGCCCAGTCCCACCTCAGGCTGACCGAATCTGGCGTTGCTTGAGGCATAACGGAAGTCGCATGCCATAGCCAACTCGCATCCGCCACCGAGGCAGAATCCGTTGACAGCAGCGATGACAGGAATTGGGAGGGTTTCAATCTTACGGAAAGCGATAGCGCCAAGTTTGCTGAACTCGTAGCCTTCTTTCTCGTAGAGATGCACCATCTCCGAGATATCAGCGCCAGCCACGAACGACTTCTCGCCATCACCAGTGATGATGAGCACGCGTGTCTTCTTGGTGTCGAGATTGCTGACGAAGTCGTCGATTTCTCTTAAGACCGTCGAATTCAATGCATTCAACGACTTAGGAGCTGACACCGTCATGATAGTGATGCCGTCTTCTCTGACTTCGCTTTTTAAGAATTTGTATTCCATAATTTATTTTGATTCTGTAGAGACGGTGTGCACACCGTCTCTACTATTTTAATCGACCATTGATTTCAGGTTCGGGCTGATGATGAGTTTAGCCTCTGTTGCGGCCTGCACCTGCTCGACGGTGAATTCAGGATGGATCTCTGTGAGGACGATGCCTTCTTTTGTGATTTCCATCACACCCATCTCGGTGATGATCATGTTGACCTGACCTGCTGCTGTGAGAGGCAGTGTGCATTCCTTCAAGATCTTCGGAGCACCCTTCTGTGTGTGTTCCATGGTGAGGATAACGCGTTTTGCACCAACCACGAGGTCCATTGCGCCGCCCATGCCAGGAGCCATCTTGCCCGGGATGATCCAGTTGGCGAGGTTGCCCTTCTCATCGACCTGCAATGCGCCGAGGAACGACACGTTGACGTGACCGCCGCGGATGATTGCGAATGATGTCGCTGAATCGAATGTGCAAGCACCAGGTGTCAAGGTGATGAAACCGCCGCCAGCGTTGATGAGGTTCTTGTCTTCCTTGCCTTCTTCTGGTGTCGGGCCCATACCCATAGCACCGTTCTCGGTCTGCAGCGTCACTGAAACGCCTTTTGGAAGGTAGTTAGGAATCAATGTCGGGATACCGATACCAAGGTTCACTACATCGCCGTCATGCAGCTCTTTTGCCGCTCTCTTGGCGATAACTTCTCTCATTTCATTTTTATCCATATTCTGAAATATTTAATTGTTATTGTAATTTTCTTTTTTAGTTTCCTCGCACTTCGTGCTCGGAATGACAATTCTTTTTTATTTTCTGTGGCGCGGCTTGATGGATACAACTAATTAGTAAAACTAAATTGCCGCGCCTTATCGTACTTCCTTTTCTTTTGTCATTCCGACCAAAGGGAGGAATCTCATCTTCTATTTCATTCCTCTTTTAACCATTTCTTGAACCACAAATGATGCCACGTCGTCGGCGTAGGTGTTCATTCCGAAGCCTGCATCGAAACCGAGTTCCTTAGCGAGCTCGTGCGAGATACGAGCGCCGCCACAGCAGCAAATCATCTTGTCGCGCAAGCCTTCAGCCTCCATCAACTCGATGAAGTTGGTCATATTCTTGATGTGAACGTCTTTCTGGGTGACTGTCTGCGAGACGAGCAACGCATCAGCATGAAGCTCAACGCCTTTTGCTATGAATTCCTCATTCGGCACCTGCGAACCGAGGTTATAAGCCTCAATCATCTCGTAACGCTCCAGGCCGTAGTGGCCAGCGTAACCTTTCATGTTCATGATGGCGTCGATACCTACAGTGTGAGCGTCGGTACCAGTACTTGCGCCAACGATGACAATTTTACGGCCGATGTTTTCCTTGATGTACTGGTCGGTCTCGTACATGTCCATGGTGTTCGATTCAACCTTCGGAACGTAGATTGTGCTGTAGTTTACGGTGTGAGTGCAGCTTCCGTAGCAGTTAAAGAATGTGAATCCAGGGGTTAACTCTTTGTAATACACTACAATAGGATTCTCAAAACCCATGGTTTTGAGGAGTTGTTTTGCTGCCTCAACAGCTTCTGCGCCGCATGGCACTGGCAATGTGAAACTCAGCTGGGTCTTGCCATCGTTCATGGTGTCGCCATACGGCTTAATTTTCGTCAAGTCTAAGGTTTTGTCGAAATCCTTAGCTTCCATTGAATATAATCCTTCGCTCATATATAATATAATTTACTCTTTATCAATTAGTTGCAATACAAAACATGATAAAAGCCAATACACCTTTATCAAGTCAGCAAATTTAATATATTTTTTTAAATAAAAAACAAAAAATTCATGAATTTTTAATGGAGATTATAAGTACCTCTCTCGATTTACTCTCAGTACCCTGTGGTAAGTCGTAATTCTGCGAGAGGTACTTATAATCTCTAAAACCAAAAATCAAAATCTGTGGTAGGTCGCATTCCTGCAAATAACACCAATAATCTCTGACTATTTAATGTTTCCTAAAAATTTTTTTCCTAAACATGAAGAGATTGAAAATGATGAATACGACAATCAGGATTCCCAAAGTGATGAGCGCTTGGGTGAATCCTTGCGGTGCAAAACTCACTAATAGAAGCACAGGGAATCCTAATGCCACCGCTGGAAGTGATTGTAAAACAAGGTTGTTTGCTGCAGGAGTCTCAAATTTCGGGTCAATCTCACGAAGGAGAATCATGCCATTGGAAGCGGTACCAGTCAACATGCCGAACATGCTGAAAAAGCCTTCATAAACATAATTCGGATAGAGATGTTTGCAGACTTTCCGAACGAACCAGAATGTGGCAATGGCGCCGAGACCGCAAACGAGAATGTAAGGCAACGCAAAACCCTTGAATTCACTGAAGTTTATGGCTGCCGTGCCCGCCACAATCATGATATCGAAAAACAATCCGCTGATACGGTTCAGAAGGTAGTTGTTGATGTACTCGCGCTTCATGATTTTTGCCCTTTTCAGACCATTCATGATGCCTTTAATCATTATGCCGAACAGCGTTCCAAGCAGGAAGTTGAAGCCCCACATCAGAGGCATCAGGGTTTTCTCACCGAAGTTGCCAAGCGGAAGTGTCTGCAGGAAATGGTTGAAAAGATAAACCAAGAGATATGTGAAAAGCACCAGACAAATCTGTATCGACAGCTTGTCAACTGATTCAGTGTCAGGGATTTCGTTCTCGCTTTCGTAGTCGCTGAGCTTGTTTGACTGCTTCTCAATAATCTCTGAAATATTGATTTTTCCTTTACGTTTCAAAATGTTCAGATAAACCACACCAACCACACATCCGATGATGAAACCCATAGCAGCTATTGACAATCCGAAGTCTTTGCCAGGGAAAATGATGCCTTGTTCGAAAGCTCTGTCCGTGTAAATTGTACCGAAATTCAACGCCTGTCCCGGTCCTTGCCCATATCCCATTGGAAGGAGCAAGCCCGCAGCATAGAATATCTTTCTACCAAAATAGAACATCGGAATCGTAACTAAAAGACCCACAATGCCTTGGATGATGTAAGTGCTTGCCGTCAATGTACCTGTCTCAATCACCTTCATAGTACTCGATTTCGACTCCACTTTGTTGTTTTTCAACGCCAAAGCCACAAATCCGAGACCCAAGGCATGGTAAGTGATAATCTCCATTGAACTTTTGTTGATTAAATCCTCCCAACCAAGAATATCAGTGTATATTGCCTTGAAAATCAATATCAAAGCACCTCCTATCAATGCTGACGGGATTAAACTTTTCTGCATGAACGGCACTTTTGTTCGCACAATGTTTCCTGCCAGAAGACCAACGGCGATGATACACAACTGCAACATGAGATTCCAAACCGCATCTGTGGCGAAAAATGGTACTGCTAACGTATTCATATTCAATTACATTTTGTTTAACTTCTCTTCCAAAGCGACAATAATGTCGCGGTATTTCGCTGCATTCATGAAGTCGAGTTCCTTGACGGACTTCTCCATCTCTTTCTTGGCTTCCTGAATTGCTTTTTTGATGTCTTTGGGCGACCTATAGACAGCGACTTTCTCTTCTGCGACAGCTTTAATACGTTCTTCAGACGCTTCATAATCAACGAGTTTATGGCTGCTGATGGTGTCGTTCCATGCAGTGTCAAGAGGTTTGATGATGGTCTTTGGCACAATATCATGTTCAATGTTATATGCCATCTGTTTCTCGCGCCGCCTTTGCGTCTCGTCGATTGTCTTACGCATCGAGTCCGTGATTTTGTCTGCATACATAATGACTTTGCTGTCGGCGTTACGGGCGGCGCGTCCTGCAGTCTGCGTCAGGGAACGCTCAGAACGCAAAAATCCCTCTTTGTCGGCATCTAAAATCGCAACCAATTGAACCTCAGGCAAATCCAGACCCTCACGAAGCAGGTTCACGCCAACCAAAACGTCGAAATCCCCCCTTCTCAACCCCATCATGATTTCGACCCTGTCGAGAGTGTCGACGTCGGAATGGATATATCTTGTCATGATATTCAGGTTGTTAAGATAATTCGTGAGCTCTTCCGCCATGCGTTTAGTCAAAGTGGTGACAAGCACACGTTGCTTGCGTGCAATCACGCGAATTATCTCGTCCACGAGGTCGTCGACCTGGTTTGTGCAAGGCCGCACCTCGATTCTCGGGTCGAGCAGTCCGGTCGGGCGAATGAGCTGTTCCACGTAAACGCCCTGCGTCTGCTGCATCTCGTAGTCGCCAGGTGTCGCGCTGACGTATATCGTCTGCCCCGTAAGTGATTCAAACTCATCGAATTTCAGCGGTCGGTTGTCGAGCGCCGACGGCAATCTGAAGCCGTATTCAACAAGTGTCTGCTTCCTTGAGCGGTCTCCGCCGTACATGCCGCGAATCTGCGACACCGTGACGTGACTTTCGTCGATGATGGTGATGAAATCATCGGGGAAAAAGTCCAAAAGACAGAAAGGACGGGTTCCCGCGGCACGATCATCGAAATAACGCGAATAGTTCTCGATGCCCGAACAGTAACCGAGTTCGCGAATCATCTCAACATCATGATTCACACGGTCTTCCAAGCGTTTGGCATCCTCATATTTTCCAATATCTCTGAAATATTCCGCCTGTGTGAACATGTCGAGCATAATCTCCTCCGTGGCTTGTTTTATCTTCTCTTTTGAAGTGACAAAGATATTCGCAGGAAACAGCGTAATGTTCTGCAAACTCTCGATTCTCGTGCCATTTATCGGGTCAAAAGACTCCAGTTCCTCAATTTCGTCGTCCCAAAAGATGATTCTGAACGGCGTTTCTGAATATGCTGGAAACACATCAACGGTATCGCCTTTAACTCGGAAACGACCACGCGTAAACTCAATGTCATTTCTGTTGTAAAGCGCATTGGTGAGATTGAAAAGCAAGTCATCGCGACGAATCTTCTGTCCAAGCTCGATGTTTATCACGTTTTTGCTGAAATCCTCTGGGTTCCCGATGCCGTAAATACATGATACTGAGGAAACTACAATCACATCGCGCCTGCCGGAAAGCAGCGCCGAAGTGGTGCTCAGACGCAACCTGTCAATCTCGTCGTTTATCGACAAATCCTTCTCAATATAAGTGTTTGTCTGCGGAATAAATGCTTCCGGCTGGTAGTAATCGTAATATGAAACGAAATACTCAACCTTGTTTTCCGGGAAAAACTGCTTGAACTCGCTGTAAAGCTGTGCCGCGAGAGTCTTGTTATGGCTTAGTATCAGCGCCGGACGATTCAATTCGGCGAGCATATTTGCGATTGTGAATGTCTTACCAGAGCCAGTCACACCCATCAAAGTCTGGTATCTCTCACCTGCCAAAATGCCGTTTTTCAGCTGCTCAATAGCTTGCGGCTGGTCGCCAGTCGGCTTAAAGTCCGATACTAATTTGTAATTCATAATCAACGTCTTACGTCAAAGGTCATAACAATTGGATAATGGTCTGAAAGCTTGCGTTTCACCACGTCGAACGTCATCGGGATAACGCCGTCGCTAATCCAGAAATAGTCGATTCTCAACAACGGGAGCCTGCCGCAATATGTCTTTCCAACACCCTTCCCGACTTCTGTAAAGGCATCCCGCAGCTCGGCAGAACGCATGTTGTGATAAGTGTACGAAAGCGGAGTGTCGTTGAAATCTCCGCAAATCACAATAGGTATGTCGTTGTAAGGCAGGTTCTTGATTATCATTCTGGAATCCTCCACCCTGCCCTTAAATCCTTCTTTTAATTTGATAATCAACGATTTACCCATCGTCTCGGAATTCTCGACATATTGCGAAGCGTTATTAAGATACTCGATTTCCTCTCCGCTTATCATAAATGACTTAAGATGAGCGCATTCCAAATAGAAATTGCCTTTTTCGCCACCTTTTATCAGCTTTATGAAACCTGTTGAATAATGCTCCTTATTGAAGTCTTCAGTAAATTCATCATCTTCAACAGGAAACTTTGAAAATATCACGTTTCCCGAGTATTTCTTGGTGGTTGCGTAGTATTTGCAGTCTATCTTGCTTGCAAAGTCAGCAATCTTTTTCTCATTCCATAAACCGCTTTCCTGAACACATACGACATCAGCATTCTGTTGAAGAATAATCTCGGCTATGTCGTTTTTCACTTCATCGGCTTTTCTCCGGTTATTATTGATGTCCTGAAAATGTTTCACGTTGTAACTCAACACTTTAACGCTTCCCTCCTCTGTGTATTTATGATTCACAGAATAAGACTTTTTAAATCCCGGAACAGCAATGATTATCGCGAAAAGGCTTATCAGCAATGTCTTCCTTGATTTTAGGAGCACTAAAGCGATAAGAATCAACAAGTTAAATATAAGGATTGGCCAGAATGTCAAGCCGAAGAACGAAGCCCATACGAAAGTTTCAGGCGAAACAAAAGGACTCAGGGCGCACATCGTCATGCTTAAAGCGCCAAGGAAAGCGAATATGCCGACAAAAAATATCAGCAAACGCCTTCCGAATGACAATTTCCTTTTGCTTTTTACGCTCTCTTCCATCAGTTTTTCTTGCTTTGTCTAAACAGAAACTCTTTTTCCTCACTTGTCAGGCTGTCGTAGCCGCCTTTGCTTATCTTGTCAAGAATCTCATCGATCCTTTTATCATCATCGGCCTTTTCCTTGTTGTAATCCCAGTCGGATTTTGGTCTGCCGTCCGTGAAATCCTTGAATTTATTGAATTTAATATTGAATTTCGGTCGCCAGCCGCCTTCATGATAACGCCAATACAAGATGAGCGCCAATCCGAATACCATGCCGCCGACATGGGCAAAATGCGCCACGTTGTCGACTGACGAGAATCCCGAGAAAAGCTCAATCAAACCATATATCAGCACGAACCATTTTGTCTTAATAGGTATGACGAAATACAAGTAAATTCTGGAATTAGGCCACATCATTCCGAATGCGAGAAGAATGCCGTAAACAGCCCCTGACGCGCCAACGGTGGTGAGCATGTTAAGATATTCTTCCACCGAGATAATTCTGCCATTCAATTTGACATTTTGATAGTTTTCGATGATGTCAGAAAGCTGGATATACTGCACCAGTTCCTGTGTCAAGCCTGCTCCTATGCCACAAACAAAGTAAAAAATGAGGAAACGCTTAGGTCCCCAAGTGTTTTCAAGAGAATTGCCGAACATCCACAGCGCAAACATATTGAAAAACAGATGTGCGAAGTTGCCATGCATAAACATGTATGTCACAAACTGATACGGTCTGAAATCTGACGCACCAATATAGTGCAAGCCGAGATAATCCGACAGATCAATGCGCCATACGTATTCAAAAGCGATTGATGCGAGGAAGAATATTCCGTTGATTATCAACAGGTTCTTTACCACTAAAGGTAAAATCGAAAAGCCTTGCGGTCTGAATTGATTATCCATTATTCCAAATGTGTTTTTATGTCGTCAGCATTGATGATTGTGAAGATTTTCCTGCCGTTCGGCGCCACCTCTGCCACCGCACAGCCGAAAAGTCTGTCGATGATATCCTGCATCTCCACAGCGTTCAATGCCTGACCCGCCTTCACTGCCATCTGAGAGGCAAGAGAGCGAGCCAAATTAAGTTTTCTATCTAATTGATTAGCAGACATATTTGTCTTGTAATCCTCCAAAATTCTTTCAATCATCGTGACAGCGTCGCTGCCCTTGCAATCCGCCGGCGTCCCGTTGATGACGAAAGTGGTGTTGTTCATCGTCTCAATCATGAAACCAATTTTCTCAAGTTCCGGTTTCAACTCCCGAAGCAATGACGCATCGTTGATATTCAATGAGATATGATGAGGAAACAGTTCCTGTTGCGAGGCTTTCGCATTGGTCTCCATCTCCTTCAGATACTTCTCATAAAGTATGCGTTCATGCGCCAGATGCTGGTCGATTACAAGCAATCCAGACTTCACAGCAGTGACAATATACGACTGTTGCAACTGTATGTAGAAACTCTTCTGTTCTTCTTCTGTCGACGGGTTAAGCTGCTCATTATCAGCGACATGATTATCCGCCACAGTGTCTCCGCTGTCATCGTATGCAATGCGCCAGTTCTGCTGCTGATGACGTATCGGGCTGATTTTAAACGGATTAAAGGTAGGGTCGTAGTCTTCCTTTGGTGTCACGACCGGACGGTCCAAGCGGCTCGCCTCACCGAAATCGATTCCCATATTAGGGTCGACATCGAAATCCAAAGTCGGTGCCAAGTTGTTCTGTCCTATGGCTTTACGCACCGCCGAGTGCATGATTGCATAAATCAGCTTCACATCGACGAAGTTGACTTCGGTCTTTGTAGGATGGATATTGATATCGATTTCTTTCGGATCTATCTGAATATCAAGGAAATAGCCAGGAAAACAATCTTGAGGTATTAGCTCCTTGTAGGCATTTTCCACCGCATGATGCAGGTAAGCATGTTTGATGAAACGACGGTTCACGAAGAAATACTGCTCACCCCTCGTCTTCTTTGAAAACTCAGGTTTTACTATGAATCCCTCAATCGTCACCGACTCCGTGACCTGGTTCACAGGAAGCAGCTTGCCGTCATAATCCTTGCCGAAAAGCCCGACAATTCTCTGTTTAAGAGAGCCAGGATAGAGGTGAAAAAGTTCCTTGTCATTACTCACGAATGTGAACCCCACTTCAGGATTCATTATCGCGATTCTGAAAAACTCCTCATTGATGTGACGAAGCTCCGCCTCATTGGATTTCAAGAAGTTACGTCGTGCAGGCACATTGAAAAACAGGTTTTTGACCATTAAATTCGTCCCCACCGACATCGGTTTCGGCATCTGTTCCATGACCTTTGAGCCTTCGATACGGATTTTAGTACCGACCTCGTCCTCTTCACGGCGCGTCATCAGCTCGACCTGCGCGACCGCGGCGATGCTGGCGAGAGCCTCACCACGGAATCCCATGGTACGGATTGCAAAGAGGTCGTCAGCGCTTTTGATTTTCGAGGTGGCGTGACGCTCGAAACACAAGCGCGCGTCGGTCTCCGACATTCCGCAGCCGTTGTCAACTACGGTGATGAAGGTGCGCCCCGCATCCTTCACCACAAGGTCAATCTGCGTCGCGCCTGCGTCAATAGCATTCTCTATCAACTCTTTAACGACAGAAGCAGGACGCTGTATCACCTCACCAGCTGCAATCTGATTCGCAACAGAATCTGGAAGTAACTTGATGATATCCAACGACATATCTACTTACCTCCCATCTTCAGGAACATCGTTACAAAATTCTCCAGAAATGGAGTGAAGAATATCACTGATATTAAAAATGCTGAAATGCCAATGATTATTGCATATCTCAGCCATTTGAAGGAATAGCCTTGTTTTAGTTTTCCATCATCAATACTTCTGCCCCATCTCTGTCTCATCTGCACCCTAAGTCTTTCACTGTCAGAGAGTTTTGAATCCAAACCCATTGCAGCCTTTCTCTTTTCCAACTCCTCTTTTTCCGGATTGTAATATCTTGGAATATAATTAAACTTCGGCATCGATGGCCTGTGAAACATGAAAATTCCCATAACTCTTTATTTTAAACTGCAAAGATAATAATAATTTTCGTAATTTTGCATATTATAAATTTTTTAGTGACTTTTTATGAAAAAATGGCTAATAATCTGTGTTTCAATCATTTTTGGATTCATTTCTTGTAAAAATGAAACACAGACATCAAACAAAAACGCGAGTCAGGATGACGAGAACCTGATGCGTTATACTAGTTATATCATAGTAAACAATTATAAATCAGGATATTACGTCAACGTTTCAAATCCTTGGAACGAGAAATCGCTTGGCGAGTTTTATCTTTATCCAGATTCGTTACAGCTTCCGAACGAGCTTGAAAACAAGGCTGTCATCCGCACTCCAGTGCAATCTGTTATCGCCTATTCTTCAACACAATGGTCTGTGTTTCTTGAACTTGGCGAGATTGGACGCGTGAAAGGGATTCTTGAAAGTGACTACACCGACAACATTGAAATCAAGAGACTTTTGGCAGAGAAAAAGATAGAGGATGTCGGCATTGAGACGAGTTTAAAAACCGAAATCGCCATCAACCTCCACCCCGACGTAATACTTTACACGCCATATTCGACTGTTCCAAAGACCGAAATCGGAGATTTGACCGGTGCGGTGATGTTTCCTTTTGCCGATTACCTTGAAAATCATCCACTTGGACGCGCGGAATGGCTTAAAGTAATAGGATTTTTAACTTGTCGCGAAAAAGACACCGACAAATGGTTTAATGAAATCGTAAGTCGCTATGAATCATTGAAATCGCTTTGCGAAAACGTCGAAAACCGCCCGACAGTATTCTCGGATTTGCCGTTTGAGGGTCAGTGGTATCTTCCTGGCGGGATGAGCTACATTTCACAGATTTTCCACGACGCGGGGGCTAATTACATCTGGAAAGACAACAACTCCACAGCGAGCCTGCCTGTTGACGCAGAAACGGTGTTGTCGAAGGCGCGTGACGCGGACTATTGGCGCATTATGAATTCTACCAACAAGCCTTTCTCTTATGAACGCTTAGCCGTTGAAAATGAATTATATACGTTTTTTAAAGCTTATAAAGACAGAAACATTATCGTATGCGACATTCGCCAAAGCGGATATTTCGAGAAGTCGGAATACGAACCTGACGTGCTGCTGAAAGACTTCGTCTTCGTGTTCCATCCGGAGATGATAGAAAAAGACTATGCACCACGATATTTTTACAGAATGAAATGAAAAACAACAAGATTTTAATCGGGATTTTAGGCATAATAATACTTGGAATAGTGTTGTTTGCCCTCAATTTGTTTGTAGGCTCCGTCAGGATTTCATTCGATGACATACTTAAAGTTTTGCTTAAAGACTCAGAAGACAAAACATTGAATGTCATTATTTTCGATTATAGACTACCGCAAGCCTTGACCGCTTTGTTGGCAGGTGCTGCATTAGCCGTCGCCGGTCTTCTGATGCAGACGTTGTTCCGCAACCCTCTTGCCGACCCTTCGATGCTCGGCATCAGCAGCGGCGCGAGTCTCGGCGTGGGCGTGGTGATATTACTTACCGGAGCCATCTCAGGCGCAGCGGTCTCGTCATTCGGATGGTGGTCGACAATAGGTGTTAGCCTTGCCGCTTTCATCGGCGCGGTGCTGGTTCTCTTTGTGATGCTCGCGTTCAGCGCAAGGATGAAAAACATGACCACATTGATAATCATAGGCTTGATGATTGCCTATTTGGCAGGTTCAATCACCGACATCTTGAAGTTTTTCAGCCTAAAAGAAGACATCCACGCCTTTGTGATTTGGGGAATGGGCAGTTTCTCGGGTGTCGGCAACTCGAAAATGGCGATATTCTCCATCAGCATCATAATCGGGCTTGTCGCGTCGTTTTTCCTGTCAAAGAACTTGAATATCTTGCTGTTAGGCGAAATGTATGCCGAGAATTTGGGTCTTAACATCCGCAAAAACAGCGTTGTCATCATTTTAATTTCGGGTTATCTCACGGCAATCGTGACGGCTTACTGCGGTCCTATCGCATTCGTGGGGCTTGCAATGCCACATATCGCCAGGTTCCTGTTCAAGAGCAGCGACCATCGCCTTCTGATACCAACGACGATGCTTATAGGCATGGACATGGCGCTTCTTTGCAACCTAATCGCACGAATGCCAGGTTTTGACGGCAATCTTCCAATAAACGCCGTCACCGCTTTCATCGGCGCTCCTGTTGTAATTTCAGTCATCATGAAAAGTAGAAAATAAGAATGGATATACTAAAGACATCATCATTATCAATCGGTTATGACGACAAAGCCGTCGTTTCAGACATCAATGTGACATTGAACGAGGGCGACATCATTGCGCTAATCGGTCCCAACGGTGCGGGAAAATCGACGCTTTTCAAGACATTTTCGACGCATATCAAGCCCTTGGGCGGGAAAATCAAGCTGTTTGGCAAGGACATCAACCTTTATTCCAACAACGAACGCGCAAAAATGCTTGGCATCGTGTTAACCGAACGCCCTGACGACATGTTTTTAAAGGTTTACGATGTGGTCGCAGCGGGACGTTATCCATACACCGGAATGTTCGGAAAACTTTCAGAAAATGACGAAAAAGAGATTAAAGCATCGCTTGAATTAGTTGGAGTTAATAATTTGATTGACAGAGTTTTCAACACATTGTCAGACGGTGAAAAACAGAAGGTAATGATAGCCAAGGCAATAGCTCAAAACACACCAATCATCATGCTTGACGAGCCGACGGCATTTTTGGACTATCCAAGTAAAATAGAGTTGTTCTCATTGCTGAAAAAGCTTGCCAAAGAACAAAAAAAGGCGATTCTTTTCAGTTCACACGACCTCGAGTTACTACTCCGTTACACTGACAACATCTGGATTATCGCCAAGAATCTTCCGTTTGCATCCGGACAAAGCTCTGAATTGCTCAAAAATGGCATTATTCAGAAGTATTTCCAACTTAAAGATGCTGATAATCAATATCTTTTGAATGAACTAAGTTAAAAATGAAAAGAATACCTTTAGTATTATTATTGCTTGCTATGATTTCATGCGAAAAAACGAAAGTGGATTTAATTGTTCACAACAGCAACACATATACCGTTGACAATCAATTCAGCAAGGCATCAGCTTTTGCCATAAAAGACGGAAAATTCATTGCCATTGGCTCTGATAGAAAGATTTTAAGCCATTATTATGCCACCCAAACCCTTGACGCACAAGGACAAAGCATTTATCCAGGCTTCATCGACGGGCACTGCCATTTCGTGGGCTACGGCGAGACAAAAGTGCGTTATGCGGATTTAAACGGCTGCAAATCGTTTGAGGAAGTCATGGACAGGCTTGAAAAACATGATGAAAACAACGATTCAGAATGGCTGTTGGGACGTGGTTGGGACCAGAATCTTTGGGAAGTTAAGGAATTTCCAGAAAACACTGAGCTTCACAAACGTTTTCCAGACAAAAAGGTGCTCATCACAAGAGTCGACGGACATGCCGTGTTAGTTACATCTAATGTATTGGAAACCATCGGTTTAAACGAGAAATCCAATATCGAAGGCGGTGAAGTCCTATTAAATAAAAACGGCAAACCGACGGGGATACTTCTTGACAATGCTGCAGACATGGCAAAAGCCATCGTTCCACCACTCGATAAAACCCAGAGAATCAACGCATTAAAGATTGCACAGCGCGATTGCTTCCGACACGGACTCACCGGTGTAACAGACGCTGGTCTTGACATTAAATCCATCGCCTTGATTGACTCATTGCAGCAACAAGGCATTCTGAAGATGAAAGTCAACGCGATGGTGAACCCCGACGACGAGACCATGGACTATTTCATGAAGTTTGGAGTCATTGAGAAAGAACTACTTACAATACGTTCCGTCAAGATTTATGCTGACGGCGCTCTCGGTTCACGTGGTGCAAAACTGCTTGAACCATATTCCGACGCACCCGAAACATCAGGATTGATTGTCGAAGACGAGAATTTCTACGACCATGTGTGCGAAAAGGCATACAAGGCAGGCTATCAGGTCTGTTGCCATGCCATAGGTGACAGCGGTGTGAGGATGATTCTCAACGAATACGCGAAATATTTGAAAGGCGAAAACAATCTGAGATGGCGCGTCGAGCATTCGCAAGTCGTTGACCCACAAGACTTTGCACTTTACAGAAAATACAATATCATTCCATCGATTCAGGCGACGCATTGCACCTCTGACATGCCATGGGCCGAGGAGCGGCTTGGAAGTGAGCGTGTTAAGAACGCATACGCATACAAGACCTTGCTCGTGCAAAACGGCTGGCTCGTGAACGGCACCGACTTTCCAATCGAGCACATCTCACCTCTTAAGACGTTTTATTCCTCCGTTGCCCGTAAAGATTTGATTGAGAACAGATTAACTCGTGAGGAAGCCTTGAAATCGATGACAATCTGGGCTGCAAAAGGTTATTTCGCAGAAAGTCGCAAAGGAAGCATCGAAATCGGTAAGGAAGCAGATTTTGTTATCCTTTCCGAAGACATCATGACGATTGAAGATGAAAAAATCCCCGAAGTGAAGGTTGTTAATACCTTTATCAACGGGGAGATGGTGTATTAGTCACAGAACCGTCTATTCCATCAACACTTCCGATATAATTGTAGCCATCTGTTTATTATTAAGTTGGTCACGGAACACAACATCATAGCCGTCAAGTTTTAATTGCTCAAAGAATTTCTTTGCGCAATCAATCTTGGTTTGCTCTTCTCCCCTAAGATCAGATTTACCTTCAACGGCTTTTGTTTCCACTATGATATTCAGCTCTTTCTTGCCATTATTCTTTTTGACAACATACATAAAATCAGGGCTGTATGTGCTATTTGCTATAGTCGGGATAGAGATACTCCTACGCGGAATTTTTCCATAAACTATTACAGAATCAATATCCGATTTGATGTTTTTCAATTCCAAATCCGAATCGTATGCAATTGTGTCGTATAAATACTTTTCGGATACATTTCCTTTTTCAATGTGCACACCGACACTTCCCTGGACTATCTCATCTTTAATAGAACCGTCAGCATTAGTAAGAGCAGTTGAATTCACATCATATTTTGCCTGTTTGTAGTTGAACCTGCCCATCAGGTTCTTGTTTTTCCAATCATTAAAACTGCTTATTATTCTTGCCAACGATTGTTCATTTATCATACCAGGTTTGATATTATCACTTGCATTGATATTAACCATGGCTTTGTGAATAACTTTAATTGGAAGACTTGTCGCACGATTCAACCTTTTAAGGAACTCATTATAAGGCAAAGCATGACCTTCCACCACATAACTGACGCCACTGTCATTTAAAACCGACATTCTTTCATTTTCTGATTTTATTTCCTGTCTCTGGCTCGTCATCACATTATAGGAGAATATTCCGCCGCGCAACAAAAGACTTAAATCTTTTTCAATCAAACCATCAATCTCGTTGTCGTAAAAAAGGATATATTTTTTATTAATCGCTTTCCACAAATCTTTCAGCTCCTCAAAACGCGCCTTCCTGATTTTGACCGTGTTTTTTATATTCTTATTTCTATCGATAACCTTGCTTATACTTACACCAACACTGTTAAACTCCGGATATTGGTCAAAAAACTCATCCAACATCGATTCGTTTATCGAACAATTTATGTCGGTTATGAATTTCTTGTTGTACAATTCCATCATTAGCGCCATCGCATCAATACCACGCATTGCAGCAACACGTTCAATTTCTTCTTTGCCAATTACATTTGACACTGCATCCGGCAACTGTCCGTTGATTTGTGCCACCAGCTTGTTAGCAAAATCCTTTTCGGTGAAATCAACGATATAATTCAACATGAACTCCTCGTTGCCGATTCTATTACCGTATTCATCAACAGGGAGGCGCAATCCTCGTCCGACTTCCTGGATTTTACTGTTTTCACTTCCGCTTGAACGCAGTTTTGCGATTGTGAACACATTAGGATTGTCCCACCCTTCCTTCAAGGTCCATTTTGAAAAAAGAAAACGTCTCGTATTATAAGTGCCGTCATCGTTTTTAAACGATAACAGATGTTTCTTGTTATGCAGAATATCTTCAACTTCATCAGCAACAGCTTCATCACTGTCGTTATTGTCTTGGGCAAAATAGCCGGCCCGACACGCAGAAATATTAGCCAAACTCGCTTTCAGATACTCCCGATATTCTTCACTGTTTTCTCCATTCAGCTCTTTTTCTAAGCGTTCTTTTAGCAATCTATCGAAAACATCCCTCAACCACGCCCCTTTGCCTTCGTCATCTCCACGATATGATTCAATATTGTCAATAAAAAACAGAGCGAGTGTCTTTATCTTTATTTGACGTTCAAAATTCTTTCTTTCAGTCTCAAAATGACGGTGTATAGCCAGTCTTATCATTTGTTCCTGATAAGACTCAGAATAAATATCGACGGTAAATTCCTCTCCTGTCCGTTTTTCCTGACCATTTGACAACTCTATAAAACCATTGCCGATTCCTGATATGGAAAGTCCAGCCAAATCTTGATTGATTAAACCTAAAGATTCTCCCGCCTGTAATGTAAACATTTTACTTGAAGATGATGTTTTATAGTTAAATGTCACTGATTTTTTACTGTCAATTGACAATATTTTCACCTTCTCGTCCTTGTTCGACAAAGGTTCAAAATGCTCTTTTGCAACGCCCTTTATCAAATTTTGATTAAATGCATCGCAAGCATTCAGGTCATATAAAAGGTTCAAATAATCCGTTTTTTCAACCTTATTTTTACCACGTCCCTCTGTAGTGGCAGGAAACGTTGCACCATAACGGATTATGCACTGTGGTTTCAACTCATCGACTATCGCTTTATATGCATTTTGCTCTCTCGAAAAACGATGAGGCTCGTCAATGATAACAAAAGGCTTTGTCGCCCTCAATGCATCAAACGGCCTATAAAATCCGAGAACCCCATAATCATAATCATCCCTGTCCAACACCTTTGCAGAGGTCATCAAAGACATATTCAGCAACAAAACGTATATTTTATTCCGTGTCTGAAAAGAACCCTCCACAAAGTCACGGATTACTGACGGGAAGAAATTCTTTCCTTTTTTCTTTTTCTGGGCGTTAAGCACGCAAAGATTAATATCAGCTCCATAACCGCATGTGTTGTGAAAATGCTTCAAAACATAAGGTTCTGCAATAAACTGTTGTGTGCCGGCTTTTATAGGTAGAGTCGGTACCGCTATAATAAACTTATTAATCCCGTATCTTCTGTGCAATTCATATATTGTATGAGTATAAACATAAGTTTTACCCGTTCCCGTCTCCATCTTAATATCAAGATTCAGACAATTACCAGGCTTTGCAAAACCTCTTTGAGATATATGTAAGCCATTGTTTTTCTGTATCTTATCGATGTTAAACTTTAGTTTTTCGTCCTGCAAATCAATGATGGGATTCTCAAAAAACTGGTTTGGCGATGATATACTTATACCATCAAAAACATCGCCAATAGCATCTACCGGTATTTGTTGATGCTCAAGTCCGGTTTGTAGGATTAGTTCCATCTCACTTAATATCTGACATCGACATTTACTTTCTTATTCTTAATACCATCATTCAGAGTGATGAGATTATGCTGAAGCATATCCAGTTGCGCAAAAGTGAAGCTATATCCGAAAACTACAATATTTTCAGGATTAAACTCGGTTTCTCCATTATATTTGTCGATAAGAGCCACCATATCATCCTTGTCAAAATCAGTATCCACAAGATACAAATGGTTATCCATCAGATATGCAGTGTATTCGTCCAACTTCACAGGTTTGACATCTGCGCCAAAACCATACCCATCTTTCACCATCCATGTTTCAAGAACAGTTTCCCTTCCAAAAAGCGACAAAATGTTATCATCTGTAAAGGTAACATTCTTGTCAAAGCGCTCTAATTTATCCAGCGTTTGCTCTGTTTGTTCCTCTAATGTATAATGTTTGAAACCAATATCTACACAATCAGAATCTGATTGTTTGTTTACAATCTCATTCCCCACTCTTTTTATTCTCTCCATACCAATCTCGTCCAATCTGTGAGGCTTTTTTAATGTATCCAGAAAACTAATCACATTTTGTATCTTAATTTTATCTGTTGCGTCAGCTTTTTTATAATTATCATCTAAATCTTCTGGCAATTGAACCAATATATATCTGACATTGCTATCTGTGTTTTCTGCGTTATATTGCATTACAGCATGAGCTGTCGTAGCTGAACCGGAGAAAAAATCAAGAACAATCGATTCTTCAGGTTGATTGCATTTAATAAGGTTATATATGAGTTTTACAGGTTTTGCATAGTCAAAATAAGAAGCGCCAAAAATATGCTTTATTTCTTCGTCACTCTCTTGATTATCACCCCATTCTGATAGTAGCAAGTCAGTTATCGATTTCCTTTTTCCAATTTCTTCTTTAGAGACATCTCTTCTTAAACCCTTTTGTGCAGTAATAAACAGTAAGCCATCATTTATATACGATGTTATTTTCTCTTGAGAAACAGAAAAACGCGACAAGACATCAACATCATTTTCGGTATAACCATCTCTATACTTCACGTCATCTAAATATTCAACTTCCATAGTTCTAATCTTATACCGCCCTGCTGGTATCACCCCTTCTCCAGGTAATTTGACTCTCGTGTGTGATTTAAAATGACGTACTGATTCCCCATTTGAAATATTAATAACCTTTTTTGTGAAATCGGATGTTCCCTCTATTGACAACTTTTGTAATAATGCACTGTTTTTTGCATAAACAAGGACATATTCCATCACATTAGCAGTATGTGTGGCTAAAAAAGATGGTTGTTTCTTTCTCTTCCACTTAAGAACTGCTATAAAATTCTCTTCTCCATAAATATTATCGCATAACAATTTCAAATTAGATTGTTCATTATCATCTATTGATATAAAAATAACCCCGTCATTCGTCAGCAAATCCCTCGCAATTTGCAAACGAGGAGCCATAAACGTGAGCCAAGCCGAATGCGAAGCAGAGCCACGGCTGGTCATATCAAGAATTTTAACAGCTTGTTCATGGTCAATACTAAGCCTATCCTCCAAATCATCAGCTGTAAAATTGAACTTGTCGTTATATACAAAACCATCACTTCCTGTATTATATGGTGGATCAATGTAAATGCATTTCACGCTTCCATGGTATGATTTCAACAAATGCTTGAGGGCATCCAAGTTATCACCGCTAATGTAAATATTCTTGCTTTCTTTATTTTCAGGTTTGTTGTTATGCTCTATATCAGGTTTTATAACAGTTGTCGTATCTATAGATGCCAACAATTTTGCATAGCTTTTACCCAAGAAATCAAGACTATACCCTTCATGTATAACATTGGTATTATCACTTATTAGTTCCTTAAACTTGTCAATATCAAACTCATTCCTTGAATTAAAACATTGTGGAAAATGCTCGTGAAGAATCTCCATTTCCTTAGTATTCGACTTTACATTTTCATTTGCATCTACAATATCTTTTATCATATTAACTTTATTTATTTGCACTAATATGCTTTAAAAACAAAAATGCCTACACAATTCTACATTTACACCACCGGCAAAAATCAAAACAACTTCTTCAAATCCTCCGTTGTCAACCCATTGAAATCTCCCGAGCTCATAAATCCACCGACCATGTTTTCGCGATTCAGGCTGTTTAGCAGTTTTACAAGCTCATCTTTCGAATGAACCACATGTAGGTCTGGACGCTGGAAGCCTTTGATGATGCGCTCATCAGTCATCATTTCGAGTTTCTTGATGGCTACAGCATGCGGGTCGTAGAACACGACGGCTTTGTCGCAGTTGTCAAGACAATGCGCATAATGGTCGATAAAGACCTCGCTGAGACTGCTATAGGTGTGTAACTCAAAGACTACCAATAAGTTCTTATGAGAATATTGCTCACGCAAAGCCTTCACGGTCGCCAAGACCTTCGACGGAGCATGGGCGAAATCACGGAACACGAGGTTGCCTTTTTCCTTGTTTTCAAACAACAATTCCAGTCTGCGTGCTGCTCCTTTGAACGTCTTTATCGCCTCGTAAAACTGTTCATCGCTGATGCCGACTTGCTTCGCCACATAACGTGCAGCATTGATATTCTTCATGTTATGCTCACCGAAAATTTGAACCTTCTCCTCTTTTCCGTTCGGCAAAATCAAGACGGTGTCGTCGCCGTCGGTTTTGTAAGGATGAATGTCATATCCATAACTTGGAACGTTAGCATTTTTAGCAATTTTAGCCGCTTCAATGTCATTTCCGTCGTAAATCAGGCAGCCGCCTTTTTCGATAGTTTTCACGAAGATTCGGAACTGCTCAAGATAGCTGTCGAAGGTCGGAAAAACGTTGACATGGTCCCAGCCGATGCCCGAAATCACAGCGATATGCGGATGGTATTTGTGGAATTTCGGCACGCGGTCAATCGGTGAAGTGAGATATTCGTCGCCTTCAATCACCATGTATTTCGCGGTCTCGCTGAGGCGCACCATCACGTCGAAGCCTTCGAGCTGAGCTCCGACCATGAAATCGGTCTCGATACCCACCTGTTTCATCACATGCAGAATCATCGAGGTGATGGTTGTCTTGCCATGACTGCCGCCAATCACGATGCGAATCTTGTCCTTGCTCTGCTCGTAAAGATATTCCGGATAAGAATAAATCTTAAGTCCAAGTTCCTGAGCTCTAATGAGTTCCGGGTTGTCGATTCGGGCGTGCATTCCAAGGATGACGGCTTCATACGTGTCATCCAAAATCTCAGGATGCCAACCGAATTCTTTCGGCAGAATGCCTTCTTTCTCCAATCTGGTCCTCGACGGCTCGAAAATCTCGTCATCCGAACCTGTTACTTCGTAACCCTTTCTGTGTAAGGCGATTGCGAGATTATGCATCGCGCTGCCGCCGACTGCAATAAAATGAACTTTCTTCATAAGAAACTATTTCTCGATGACGAATTTCTGTGATGTGGATTCTCCGTTGGTTTTCTTGATATTCACGAAATAAATGCCATTCTCAAACGCCGACACGTCAATTCTGAGACCGTTGGAAACAACAGAATTTGTATAAACATTCTGCCCGAGAGAATTGTATATTTCCACCTGGCATATATCCTCGCCGTCGATGTTCAAAATGTCCGAAACAGGGTTAGGATAAGCCACAATATTTTCTGCAAAAGCGTCTCCAACACCATCAGTATGCAAGTCAATCTCAACAGAATAGTTGTATTTGAAAGGGTTTGTCCCCGAGCTAAACATCATGACGGTATTATTCTGCGAATCTGTTACTTTGGCAAAGCCAGAGCCACAACCAGTGCCGTTTGGATTGATAACACTAATTTTATAGCAGCCGTCCGACGGCAGATCAACGGTAAACTGATAAGCATGGTTAGTCTGGTCGAAATGCTGTTCCCTCACAATCTCATTCGTTGTCATGTTTGTTATCACAAGGTAAAACATATCATACGAATTTGATGGGGATTTGACTGCAAATTTCAGAACGCCTTCGTAAGTGTCGGCATTTTGCATAATTACAGAATAATAGTTGTCGAACGGATAGGCATCGTCATTGCCATTTATCTTCTTTATATTGAAATTCAATTTGTTAGCATTCTGAATATTAAATTCAGGCATCATGATATCGACTGTTTCGCCTGCATTAATTCCACCTTCCCATAAGTAATTTGAGAGTACATTCCCTTGGTTGTCAGTCACTTCAATCTCAAGATTATCAACGTGTTCGGTGCCGAAAGACTTGACTGTCAGAGTCGGTTCGACGATACCCGAACAATTTTTGGTCACAACTGTCGACAAGCTGCGGAGAGCCACGTCGTATTGGGTATTTTCAGGCTCCATTGAAATTCTCACAGCCTGGAACACTTCTTTGGTTGTAGAGCTCTGAACCCAAGCCACGAGATGCATGTTTTCCTTTGGAAATCCTGCCATATCGAATGTTTCGGTCACTATTGCCGACTGTCCTGAGAACACCGTGCCGTTCTGTGTAGGGATGAAATCACGGGTAACGGCGTTGAGTTCGCTCATGCCCTGCCATGACCTCTGGATATGCGATTCCGTCAAGGCAATCATGACTTTCAGGTTGGCGGCGTTGCATTCACCAACTTTCTCGACCATTGCCGTCACCTGGCATGTCGAGCCTTCGACGAATGAATACGACAAATCAATTGTGAACGGACTTGACACTGAAATCCTGTTGTTGTAATAGTTGATGTAACTACTGTAATTCGACTGGCTTGCGTTACCGCCGCCGGAGACTCCTGTGATGCCGTCAGCTTTCAGTGTCGGGTAAGATGTGATGCCGTAGAAATTGGCTCTCGCGTTGGTTTCGTTTGTGTAGAAATCCTGTGTCGAGAAGGCGCTTGTGTGCACCGCCACCGGCGCTATGGCAAGACCTTCGTCCATCATCTGGTTTATCGCGTTTGCCGCAGCAGGGCAATACGGGCAGTTCACGCCAGTGAAAACTTCAAACAAAACACATTCACGTGCTACGTTTTGTGCTGATAATGAGCCGAATAACATCAAGGCAACGATTGTAAGTAATGACTTTTTCATAGTTCTATTTTTTCTTAATTTCAAATATTCTTATTTTTTTTCATGGCAAAATTACAAATTTTTTTGCATTTTTGCATTAATTTTTAAAATATGATATTAGATAACAGTCTCATCAAGCATTTCAGCGATTATCTGCGTCTCGAGTTGTCATTGTCTGACAATACAATTACAGCGTATTGCCATGATATTGAGATGTTTAGGGAGCATCTTGAAGACGAAAAACATTCACTTTCGATATCTGATATCACGCACGAGGACATTGAGAATTTTTTCGCGAAACTCTATGATTTCGGCATCAGCGCGTCGTCGCAGGCCCGCATTTTATCGGGATTAAAAAGTTTCTACAGATACCTCATCCAGGAAAAAGTGTGCGAGGAAGACCCGACGCAGCTCGTCAGCTTCCCGACCATAGGGCGGCACATTCCCGAGGTCCTCACCTACGAGGAAATCGTCAGCATGCTCGACTCCATCGACTTGAGCCAGCAATTCGGACACCGCAACAAGGCGATTATCGAGGTCATGTACGGTTGCGGACTTCGCGTCTCGGAAGTTATCACATTGAATATCAGTAACATATACATCAAAGACGAGTTTATAAAAGTCATTGGCAAAGGTGACAAGGAAAGACTCATACCCATTGGCAAGAAAACGCTGAAGGAGCTGATGCTTTACATCAAAGGCGAGCGTCTGCACCAGGACATCAAGCCTAAATTTTCAGACAAAGTGTTCATCAGCGCGAGAGGCACGAGCCTGACACGCCAAAGTGTGTTTTTGCTGATAAAAAGCTTAGCTGAAAAAGCGGGAATCAAGAAGACGATAAGCCCGCACACATTACGTCACTCCTTTGCCACGCATCTGCTCGAAGGCGGTGCCGACCTGCGCGCCGTCCAACAGATGCTCGGACATTCAAGTATCTCAACCACAGAGATTTACACCCATATTTCAGATGAATATCTGCGTCAGGTGATACTGCAGTTTCATCCGCGCTGGCACTCCCAGAACACCTCGACCAACTTGTTGTCGTCGAAGTAGAAATCCAAATTCAGCTCATCATAAGAGACGCAGTCGCCGTCTTCCTTGTCTTCGATAAAATCTTCATAGCCGTTCTGTTTCATCAGCTCGATGACCTCTTCTTTGTTGAGGTCGAATATTTTCATTCCGAAAAGTACGCTGTTTTCATTGACGGTGTAAAAATTCGTCAGCTTCAGCTCAGTGTCACCCTCGAAATACATCGAAAGGTCAAAGTCATCATAATCAAGCACAATGATATGATTCCCATCCTCGTAAGCCGATTCGATTTCCTCCTGATTGGAAGGTTGACCCAATGATTTTACGACGTCGTCGATAGGCAGACCAAACTGGAAGTCGCCGTATCCTTTTAATGGTTCAATAGTGTAGTTTTCAATCATGTTATCTAATTTTAATTATTCGAATCTTATTGATTTTGAAGGTCTTATATTGTTTATAAGCATTGTCGGGAGAAGCATCATGGCAATCCAGAGCAGCATAGTGCCGGCGTTAAGCGCCAAAATGTACCAGACATTCATCTCGATAGGCACTGCCGAAAGGTAATATGATTCCGGCGACAGCGACACGAGACCAGTGTATTTCTGCAGAAGACAAATACCGATTCCGAAGACATTGCCGATAAGCATACCTATTAATAATATCTTGCCAGAGCGTTTCAGGAAAATGCTTCTGATGAGTCCGTTGCTCGCTCCCATCGACTTCAAAAGCCCGATTGTGGAAGTCTTTTCAAGTATGATTATCAACAACATACTTATTATCGTGATACCCGCAACGAGAAGCATCAGCACGATGATTATCACCACATTCATATCCTGAAGCTCCAGCCAGTCGAAAATCTGCGGATAGCTGTCCATGGCGGTGTATGAGACCAGTTCCGTCGGTATGCTGTAATAAATCGAATGGTTGTATTCGGTGATTTTCTTCTCGTTGTCAACCCAAATCTCAAGATGGCCTATCTCATTGTTATTCCATCCGTTAAGCCTTCTTATCTGATTCAGGTCGCAATAAACGAAACGCTCGTCGCACTCGTGCAATCCAGTTTCATAAATGCCTTTCACGTTGAATTTCCTGCCCCTCGCCTTCATGTCTTGGTCGACAAACCAGATTCTCACCGGGTCACCGACTTGAAGATTCATCTTATGAGAGATGATTTTTGAAATCACGACATCGTTAGAGCGTTCATTTTCAACGTATTGCGGTATTTTTCCATCGATGAGATATGAATTGATGTAATCCCAGTTGTAGTCAGCGTCTACGCCTTTGAGCACCACCGCCTGAATCTCGTCGTCGGTCTTGATGATGCCTGCCTTGTTGGCTGTTTTGTGCATCGAAGTGATGAATGGCTTGTCCAGACGAGCCGTCAAAACGCTGTCAAGGACAAACGGAGCTTCTTCTATCGACTCATTCTGGTTTAGAGCCTGCACATGAATCGGGGCGACGAAACCAACGACTTTGTCTTTAATCTGATTCTTGAAACCGACGACTATCGCTATGGAAATCAACATGATAGCAATGCCGAGGGCGACACTTGCCACGGCAATGCGCATAACCGTCGAGGAAAGGTTCTCTTTCGACAACGAAAAAATTCTTTTGGATATGAATGTCGCCGCGTTCATATTTTTCTTATCATTGCAAAAATAAAAAATTATTGGATATGACAAAAAGAATTTTGGTTTTATTTCTGATCGCGTTATATATATCATTGAATATCAATGCACAAGACTCAAAAAATTTAAAACTTCTTGATGCAAGGGACGCCATTGTCGGCGCGTCAAGACTGGAAATGTACCTTCCTTTGTTGGAAAACAAGAACGTGGGCGTTGTAGGAAACCACACAAGCATCATCGGAAACGGCATCCATATCATTGACACTCTACTGACATATAATGTCAAAATCACAAAGATTTTCAGTCCAGAGCACGGTTTTAGAGGCACTGCTGCCGAAGGTGCCTTTATCGATTCCGGAGTCGACGAGAAGACGGGCATCCCGATTGTCTCGCTTTACGGAAAAAACAAAAAACCGACCGCCGAGCAGTTGCAAGGCCTTGATATTCTGGTGTTTGACCTTCAAGATGTAGGATGCCGCTTCTACACATACATCTCAACGATGACATACGTGATGGAAGCAGCCGCAGAGAACAACATCCCTGTAATAGTCCTCGACCGTCCGAATCCGAACGGTTTTTACGTCGACGGACCCGTTCTCGAGCCAGAGAACACTTCATTTGTCGGGATGCATTGTGTGCCAATAGTTTACGGTCTGACAATAGGCGAATACGCCATGATGGTCAACGGCGAGAGATGGCTCAAAGACAGCATACAGTGCAACCTGACAGTCATCCCGCTCGGAAACTACGACAGAAGCGCCATTTACAGGCTGCCCGTGAAGCCGTCGCCGAACCTCCCGAACTGGGAGTCGGTGTACCTCTACCCTTCCCTTTGCCTATTCGAAGGCACTGATTTGGGCGTGGGACGCCGGACAAAGCTGCCTTTCCAGATTTACACGCACCCGAAGCTTGACACCGTGAATCTTGTGGAATACGCACATAATTATTTGGAAAACGAGAAAAAACTAAATCTCTCGTGGATTCTTGAAGCGAGAAAACAGCTGAAAGACGATGAGAAATTCTTCAACAACTATTTCATAAAACTTGTTGGTGTCGGTGACATGCAACAAAAAATCGATTCCGGCTTGTCAGAGGATGAGATTCGTTCATCATGGCAGACCGGAATCGACAACTATCTGAAAATCAGAGAGAAATATCTGATTTATTAGTAATTTCTCTTACCCGGATACACTTCGAGAGCTTTTCCGAGAATCATCATTGCGTCTTTAAGGTCGTCGCAGTTGAGGCAGTAGCTCAAACGCACTTCCTGACGGCCGAGACCGATTGTCGAGTAGAAACCGCTTGCAGGAGCGAGCATCACTGTCTTTCCCTCATAGCTGAAGTCAGTGAGCATCCACTTGCAGAACTTGTCGGAGTCGTCGATTGGGAGATGTGCAACGATGTAGAAAGCGCCTTTCGGTGTTGGGCAGAACGCGCCCGGAATCTTGTTGATGCCTTCCACGCACACGTCACGACGTTTGACATACTCGGCAACGATAGCGTCGAAATATGACAACGGGGTGTCGAGAGCCGCCTCGCCAGCCACCTGACCGTATGTCGGAGGCGACAGACGTGCCTGAGCGAATTTCATTGCGGTGTTGATGACCTCGCGGTTACGTGTCACCATACGTCCGACGCGGATACCGCAGGCGCTAAAACGCTTTGACACCGAGTCGATTAAGATTACGTTATCGTCAACGCCCTTGAGGCTCATTGCCGAATAATGTTTCGAGCCGTCGTAGCAGAACTCGCGATAGACCTCATCAGAAATGAGATAAAGGTCATATTTCAGGATAATCTGGCGCAGACGCTCCATCTCCTCTTCCGAATAAAGGTAACCTGTTGGGTTGTTAGGATTGCAGATGAGGATGGCCTTTGTATGCTCTGTGATAGCTTTCTCGAAGTCCTCGATTGGAGGAAGTGCGAAGCCGTTGCTAATCTCAGAATATATCGGGCGGACGCGCACTCCGGCGGTCTGGGCGAAGCCGTTGTAGTTGGCGTAGAACGGTTCCGGAATGACTATCTCATCATCCGGGTCCATGATTGTCTGGAAGGCGATGGAGAGAGCTTCTGAAGCGCCGTTTGTTACGATGATATCATCCGGAGTTACGTGGATGTTCAGTCTGTCATAGTATTCGCAGAGTTTCTTCCTATATGAAAGAGTTCCGGCGGAATGGGTATATTTGATGACTTTCTCGTCATAATTCTTGACAGCTTCGAGAGCGTAAGGAGTTGTCGCGATGTCTGGCTGACCGATATTCAGGTGATAGACGTGAATACCTCTTGATTTTGCTTCGTCGGCGAAAGGCACGAGCTTTCTGATTGGCGAAGCCGGCATGAATTGACCTTTTTTAGAAATTTTTGGCATAAGAAGATATTTATAGGATTAATTACTCTTATTTACCGGGCTGCCTATTGACTCCATCTTAATCGGGGCGGCGTCGGTAGGCTGTTGCAGGACGGTGCCTTTGATATGCAGTTTTATTTCCTTGTTAACCAACGCGTTGGAGAAGACTGTGACATATTTGTTGAAGCTTCCCGGTCGGTCGGTGTTCTTGTAAGTCACCTTGATGACGTTGGATTCGCCTGGGAGTATTGGCTGTTTTGGCCATTCAGGCACGGTGCATCCGCATGATGACTTGGGTTGTGAGAGGATAAGCGGTTCGTTGCCTGTATTGACAAACACGAATTCGTAAGAGCCGTTGCCTTTGAACTGGATGTTGCCGAAGTCGTGGTTTGTCTCTTTAAAAGTGATTTCTGGACCGTTTTGTTTTTCAGCTGTTTCGCTTTGGGCGAAAGAGGCGGTGCACATGAGAAGCAGTGCGCCGATCAACACAAATAGTTTTTTCATATAGAGCATTTTTTACAATATTTTCAACCTACAAAAATACAAATATTTCTAATATGGAATGAGACAAATAAATTTTTTAAAAAAATGAAAAAAATTGTCGGGGATATTAAAAAAAGGTGTACTTTTGCACCCTGAAAACGGCGGGGTAGCTCAGTTGGTTAGAGCGTCGGATTCATAACCCGGAGGTCATGAGTTCAATTCTCATCCCCGCTACTAAAAAAGGACGTCAAAACGACGTCCTTTTGTTATTATCACCCTATCGTTATCTGCTCCGTTTTTTGCTTTTTGTCAATATATATCCAGCGCATAATGTTGTAAGGATGAATAGTCCATTACCGAGTGGCAGGTTTACGTCACCAGATGTTCCATGACCACCAGGAAGTATTGGAAGATCTGGATTATCTATAGTACTCATTGTAAAATATGGACCTCCTCCTCCATTTAAACTGCTTTCGGTTCTGTTATCAAATATCTTACCAGTTTTATCATCCTTTGCGTCGACACAAAAGCAAATTGTAAATACCAAAATGAGCGTTAATACTACTTTTTTCATCTTACAACAATTTTTTGAGTTTTAACATCATTACCATTAATCATACGTAAAACATACACACCACAAGACGGTTTATCAAGTGTCTCATTATCTCTGATTTCCTTGGTTTTAACGACACGTCCTGTTATGTCGACAAGCTGCAGCAAACCTTCACCTTTTATCACAATATGGCTGTCAGTCATGTAGGCAAACATTGTCTGAGAATTGTTTTCGCCAATACTACTATATTCTCTCATAACAACTTTAAAACGCTCTTCTACTTCATGACCATTTGCATGAAAAGTGTAGCTGTCATCAACAAGCATATTAACAACATCACCTGTAACGTTATCTATGAGATACAAATAACTGAAGTCCTGTGTATCCTCCATTGTTATTGTGTATTCTGCATTTTTAGTATTTTTGAACATTACATCCAATTCATCACAATCTCCGCCAACATGAGCAATGGCATATTTGTTTGCGTCTTTTTGAATTGATATTTGAGCCGCGTTACTTGAGTAATTGTCAATCTTATACAAGCCATTGCCTTCATTGAAGTAAGCATATACTCTGTCTTCGTGGCCATTACCCGACACTTTTATTTTCAAACGTTTTACATCACCTTTTGCATCTGTCTCATCTGTTGCAACTGCGTTTGTTTTAGCAATTGTAATATTTGTATTTGTTGAAGCTATGACCAGTATACCCTGACCTGGTCCTATCGGATCATCATATGTATGTACTTCCCACTCGCCATTGTATGTAAGCCCATAATAACCAGACGCAAGATAGCTGTCGTTGATGGCTCCACCTACTCCTTTATATATGTTATGTGGAAAAGGGTTACCAATAACATTGACTCCACTAATCACCTTGTATTCTGAATTTGTGACAGCATACTCAACATCATCATAGTTCAACTCGCCCATAAATCCAGGCTCAAAGTCAGGTTGGTCGTTTGCATACAGAAAACCTCTTCCGTTTTCAAATATCGTAAATTCCGGGTGATTACGGTAGTTTTCCCATGCCGGTGTTGTTTCATTGTAACGAAACAAATCGAATGTCTCAATAACAAAGTCACTGCCTGCAATCTCCATCTCATTAACAGGAGAAGATATCAGATGCCATCCGTTGGAGTTAGACGTCCATGCTTCGACTCTTTTATTGAATGTCGCCATAACACCTGCCGATTCATTTATCACCTGGGCTCTATCTTTGATTACCAGACCGTCAACATCGTCACATACCAGATTTTCTGTGACAATAAGTGTTACACCTGTCTCAACTGTTAAAGTAACACCATCAGAAATCGTGAGATTTGCAACCACGACATCCTCGTCAACAGTGCAATCGGCAGCTATAGTCACAGAAGAAGTTGTATTAGGAACAGTGTTCCATATTGTTGGGTCACTCCAATTACCTGCAGTGATGTTATGGATTGTCGGCGTTGTAAACGCAAACTGGAACCAGTTTCCAATATTACCAATTTCAGTATTATGCTCAAATGTTACCGTATTCACACAATCGAGTTCCAATTCCTCGCCCAGAGTGTGGTCATATATCCTAAATGTTATCGTCTCACCACTGAATACGTTGCTGACAATGGTAAGATTACCAATTATATATTCCTGTGAAGGAGGAAAAAACTGCTGACATAATCCTATCGAACGGCACTCATCACCACAAAATGCAGCAACCTCAAGGGTTGTAGAATTTTGAGCGACACCATCGATATAGATTTTACCATTAATAAGCATATTGTATTGCGTACCGGTAATCGGAGTCCAATGTTGTGCATTTAAAATGCTAAAAAATGCAATACAAAGCACTAATAACAATGATTTTTTCATTTTTAAATTTTAATTATTTTACAATTAACTTACCTATATACTTTTGCCCTGATTTTGTTATTAACTGAACATAATAAAGTCCAGGAGTTGCAATGCCATTGATAATATTATGATTTTCTGTTTTATAATATATTGTCGCACCTAAAACATCTGTAATAATAGCACCGATAACCGTTTCATGGGATGGAATATCAATCGAAACAGGAGTATTTCTGCTGACTGGATTCGGATACAATCTCAAACTGTTGCACAATTCTCCTTTTGGTTGAAAATGGATCAAATATGCCTCATCTAAAGTACCAACAACAGCATTTGCTTTAAATACAATATGATTCAAACAGTCATAATGAGACATTCCAATTCGTTTGTCATAAAAAGCGAAATCAATCTGTTCACCTTCCTCTCCAGAAACTGTCATAACTGCAAAGTATTTGTCTAATGGCTTAAAATACTCAAGCTTAACACTTCCGCGACATTCGCCATCGACAAATGCTCCCAATTCCACATCGCCATCTCTTAACTCTTCATTATTAGATAATAATGTGGCAATTATTGTCATATTCTCTGGATAAGCATGACAATCCCATTTCCAATATCTTCCGTTGCTTTTATTAGGATTTTTATCCTTACTGCTATTGGCAAATGTCAAAGATGTGCTGACTGAAGCCATTGACTTATAATAATAACCTTGTCCTGGCTCCAATGTCATTTCCGGGAACCAGCCATAACCCTGATAGTATGTTGAAGCCGCAGTTTGACTTTTTATCACATCGCCGTCTGTAGGTGTGCAATTAATCAACGCATCCGTCACTGTCTGTGACTCCGCAAGAGGATAACCTATCCAGTTCCAGTTTGGATCCAAGGTTATATGGTGATTTACCGGATCGGTAGGAGTGCCTGATATTTCCACACTACAGTCGTTCGACACCTTAATCATATA
Organism: Bacteroidales bacterium; assembly: GCA_017553625.1. Taxonomy (GTDB): domain Bacteria; phylum Bacteroidota; class Bacteroidia; order Bacteroidales; family F082; genus Limimorpha. The sequence goes on along the minus strand of JAFZKP010000032.1, from coordinate 3,437 downwards.
GGCCTTTTCAGCTTGAATACCTATTGATGACAGTGGTCCGTACCAATAGTTGTAACCTACAGTCGGATAGTAGTTTTGCACCGCCGCATTCTGCGATTTTATATACAAACCATTGCTGCCAAGCTCATTTTCCAAAGCCGTCAATAGTTCAATAGCATCCTGTTCAATGAAAATGCTCCACCAGTTCCAACCTTCAGCAAACTGATTTGTCTGAATAGCATCCATTTCTATTATATTATAAAAATCGCTCCACCCTGTGGCATTTTGATATGCTTCGACAGTGCCGTAAGGAACATAAAGCGGTATGGATTTGTCAACACCTTCAAACGCACTTGAAACCGTAGTTGGAAGAGTTGTCGCCTTAACAGTTATCGTTGCCATGCTTTCACAACTTCTAAACGCACAAGTACGAATTGTTGAAACATTTGACGGAATAATAATTGATGTCAAATTCACGCAACCGATAAAATCTCCATAATAATACACACCATTTCCAATCTGATGAATTGAAGGTCCCGGGTGATTAGGATTAGGGAAATTGCCAACATGCACAAAACCATTTAATACTGTTAATCCTGTAAAATATTGTAATTCATCAAAACTAACGATATTTGTATTGTTAGCAAAGTGATAATTCAAATTAGTAACGGCCGCGGCTTCTGCATAACTCAACTCACCGTCGCAATTGACGTCCCAATAGGTAACACAAACAGCTTTTACATTGGAGTCGGCAAATTCAATATTTCCTGAAACTTGATCAGTAAAACTAATCTCAAGCGGTTCAAACAACGTACCACTGCCATTTTCAGTAAATATGACTGAAACAACCGGATTCATCTCCAATTCCTGATTTGTAGCATGGTCGTATGCCTTGAAATACAACACATGACTTGTCTCTCCATACACATTTATTATCGTCAGATAACGATGGGTTGCGGGAAATTCCGCCGCCATGGCAGTACCCCGACATTCGTTGCAGCAAAACACCGCAACCTCCATCTGGTTGGAGTATTGCTCCACGCCCTCTATCTGAACAACAGCTATTACTGTCGTGGATTCGGAATATAGCCCCTCGTCCACAGGCGTCCAATGCAATTGTTGTGCCGACATAATCATGCCGGCAAAACATGCAACCAATAAAACAAATAGTTTTTTCACTTTTTAATTGTTTTTGAACAAGTTTTTAACAACTATTCCATTATCAGTGAAAAGTCTGAGCAAATATGTGCCAGGGGAATTTTCACCCAAGTCAACTTGCATATTGTCGGCGTAAACATCTTTTGACATAACAATCTGTCCATAAACGTTTACAACTTCTATCTTACGAATTCCCTGACTTTTCACATTAAAAACACCTTGTGTAGGATTTGGATAAACATCAGCCCTCGCCACTTCGTTATCGTCTAAGCCCAAAGCACCAAATTGGATGGTAGCAGGATCAGAAAGGTTACCTACGATAGCATCTGATGAATAGACCATCATATCGTCTGACCATAATGTTTCGGTACCATCTGTCAATGCAAAAACAATGTTTTCATTGGCATCGCCATATACCAGCAAGAATGCCAAGTATCTGTCAAGCGGTTCAATATACATCAACTTGACGCTGCCACGACATTCATTATCGACAAATGCCACAAGTTCGTAGTCGTCGGAATGAAGTTCAACACCATTAATATTAATGACAGCCATCACAAGCATATTGCTTTCAAATTCAGCATCTTCAGGTGTGAATATATTGTCCTTTGGTGTAATGTTTGCAATAGCATCATCTTTGCCATAAGTATTGAAAGTCAAGGTCTTTGCAGAAGAGCTGTTTGATTTATACATATATCCGTGACCCGGCTCCAACGTATTCAATGTGCCATACCATGTATTGCCATCCGCCAGATATGTCGTCACGCTGTTTCTTCCCTTAATAACATCATTATTTGTGGCTGTAAATCCGCTCATCGCAATTGTCACGCTTACGCTATGGCTACATGGGAATCCAATCCAGTTCCATCCGTTATTTATTGTAATCGGGTGGTTTTCTGTCACAACCATATCGCCAGAAATAACAGCATTACATATTGCATTAGTGCGAATCTTGTACATTTGCTCGTTAGTGATACTGCTAAGCGAACCATACCATCCATAATTTCCCTGATATTCATAATAGTCGACCATGCCATTTCTGCCCTGGATACGTATTCCTGACGAGCCAAGGCTGTTCTCCAGCATCGTCAAACCATCGATTCCATCTTGTTCGATACATGTGGAATACCAGTTCCATCCTGCAGTCAAAGAATGTGTGTCGACATAATTGAAATTCGCCACATATTCAGCTGCCTCTGTAACTTCAAACGAATAAGACGCAAGAGTTGAAACCACCGCGTCGTTTAATGTCCAGTTTTTGAACTGATAGCCAGTGTTTGGCGTTGCTATGAGATTGCAAGTGGCACCCGGCGCATAAAGTCCAGTACCTGACACAGTACCGGCACCATAAGGATTGACAACAGCCGTAATCTCAACCGGGGTTAAGAAATTCAAAACATACGGTTCAATTGGTGTGCCATAGCCATCCACATTGAATGCCACTGTCGTTGGAATAGAATAATTGAGTTCCTGACCGATACTATGGTCATACAGTCTGAAACGGAACTCGTCGCCACCCTCGCCATAAACCATCATTACGATAAGATAGCGGTTTGTGATAGCAAACAACGATGCGATAGCCGAGCCACGGCATTCATTATTACAAAATGCCCCAACTTCATATTGGTCGGTTGCCTGTTCTTCTCCATCAATCTGTATTACGGCATAGATAGCCATATTGTCGGCATAGTTGGAACTTGAAGGTATCCAATGGTTAGCATAAGAACCTGTAAAGGCGAAGTTTGCCACCAGGTTTCTGTCGCCGCCGACGCTGAAGCTGTATGTAGCATCTGTGGAAACGATTATTTCGCCCTCTGTCCAGCTGACAAATTCATAACCAAGATTGGCTGTTGCGTTAAGTGTACACGATGCGTTTTGGTTATATGTGCCGCCGCCTGTCACTATACCGCCTGCCGCAGGATTAGCTGTGGTTACAATTTCATAAGTTGTGTTGCAGTTTTCATACATGTTTGTGAAGCTGCTCCATCCCGATGCGGCTTGATAGTCGCTCAAAGTGTTGCATGGCAACTCAACTGGGATGCTTTTAGGCACATTATAAAAAGCATTGCTCATAACCCCAGGAGGATTTGACGGGCGCAATTTCATAGAAGTCATATTGCTACAATTATAAAACGCCGAAGCACCTACATACCCTACGCTCTCTCCGTATGTGACAGATGTAAGACTACTGTTGCCAGCAAATGCCGATGCACCTATTGAAACCACAGAATTCGGGATGTTAAGCGATGCAAGATTGCAATTCCTAAACGCATACTCTCCTATCGAAACTATCGTATTAG
>JAFZKP010000005.1 GCA_017553625.1 Bacteroidales bacterium | reverse complement strand
GTCGAATTTGTCGAATGGCTTGACGAGCTTCACAATCTATGACCTAGCCACTATGAACACCGAGACCGTCGCTGTCGACCGTTCACAGGTGCCACAGTATAATATGGTGACGGAATGCAATTATGACGGCGGCATTATGGCTTTCATCGAGAGTGCTATCAAGGCTGACGGCTCCACGATGACTCTTGTTACCGATGTGACTGGTCCGCAACGCGGCATCACACGCGTGCAGAGCGAGACTGAGCCGAATAACAATGTGGTTGTCAGTACGCTGATACCTCTTTAATAGAGCCTTAGTGTATGTATGGCTAATGTGCGGCGTTCATCGCCTTGGCACGCTGTTTCGATTCTTCGAGGACTTCTTTCGCCTGCGCGTTGAGCCATTTCTCTTCGTCAGTCTCAGGCTCGATGACCACGCCGTGTGGCTTTGAGTGGTGATTTTCATCGAGATATGAGAACGTGGCGAAGCCATCGGCAGCAATCTTGTCTGGCTCGCAGCTGCGGTACATCTTGGTGTAGACCGTCAGTGTGGAGTGTCCCGCGGCGATGACCTTGCTTTCGTAAGTGACGATGTCGCCAGCGAAAATCGGGAACTTGAAGTCGATACCGTGAAGAACGAGAAGTACTGTGTCTTTGGTGTCAACATATTGAGCTACAGCAAAATAAGAGCTCTCCAAGAAATATTCCGAACAGCGGCCTGCAAAAAATGTCTGGTGATGATTCAGGTCGGCGAGTTTGATAAGGCGTTGTGAGTAGGTTGCTTTCATGATATGTGCATTAAAAATTTTATAATTTAGAATACGTATGTGTTTTGGATGTCACTCCACCTGGGTATGATTAGTTTTTCATTATAGAAGCCATAGTAATTGGACACCATACGTTGCTTCCAATTTGGACCGTCATTTCTTGTTTCAGTATTCTGATATACTGTTTCTTCTATAGCTGCCAAAAAATCTTCTTTTGATTGGAATGTTGTAAAATGTTTTGATTTGGTATACCATTTGGCTGGACGGATTTTGTGGACTACACCTTTCTTTATCTGTAGGTTTAATGGCCAGACAGTTTTGCTTTTTCCTTTGCCGGATATCATGGAACGCGTTATTTCCCAGACTTTTTTAAGCCAAACTTTTTTAATCGTGACCACACCTTCAGGGCTCATGTCATAACCAAAAATCAAATAGTCTACATTTAACATCCATGGTTTTTCAAGAAGTTCCTGCTCATACATCCTGAAATCTGCAATGTCAAATCCTGGAGCACTTTTATAATTAAAAGCTTTTATTTCAAGCAGATTGTGTTTTTTGTTATCAGGATCAAGATAGAAATCAGGTGGCATCTGGGAATTGTTATTCAAAGCATATTCCACATCGTGTTTTTTAAACCAGCCCTCTACCCATTCTTGCATGATATTGCCGACAACGTCACGTTGCCTAACTATTATGTTAATGTTGGCAAGTTCAAAAGTGATTTGACCTTTAGATGTTAAAATCCGGTCGTCATTGAGTAATTTGTCAATAATTTGTTGCGCTGTAAGTTTCATCTCATTTAATTTTTATGTTCTGTAATAATCTATTTGCTACAGCTTTTATCACAGGAACAACAACAGTGTTGCCAAGTAAGTCAAAGCCGTCATTTTCATTTACATTAAAAGAAAAATCATCAGGATAGCCAAAAAGCCTAAGTCCTTCACGTAACGATAATCGCCGAAGTCCACCATTATCGACTACATATAATTTTTGCATATCCATTGCAACTAATGTGGGGGCAACGTCTTGTGGAGAAAGAATCTTGCTTATTGGAAAACTTAATTTACCAGCTACAATATTATATCCTTTCGGTTTAGACTCGTCAGATACACGACTTGTTGCAACAGCCCCATTTTCTTTAATGATTCTTACTAATTTTTTGGGATGCTCATATTTGATATACCCCATATTGCTCAAATGATCAAGCATTTTTTGTAAATCAGGTGTGTCGAAAAATGTTTTAATCTGTTGAGTTGTCAGAGGCATACCATCCATCCAATCTATTCCGATCTGTTCTGCCCAATGTTTTTTCCTTCTTTCACTTAATAATGCGTTTAATAATTGTTTTTCTTTGTCGGATACAGAACCTTTTATTCCTAAATCCCAGCTGTGTATATTTGAATTGCCGCCTCTTTTGTCTTTAATAGACATGCCGTATAGTTTTTCTGGCTTGTAATTTGCAAGAAGGTTTTGAATAAAAGGAGTGTTTTCTGTTTGCAAACCTGTTTCCAAAATATCGTTCAACAGTTTTTCATTAACTGTAAAATTATTTAAATCGGGTTTTCCGTTTATACTGCCGACAATATAAATTCTTTTGCGCTCTTGTGGAACTCCAAAATATTTTGAATTTAAAACTCTGAAATCGAAGTTGTAATTTAATGACTTTAATCTTTCCACAATGGTTCGTAATGTATTCCCGTTGTCATGATTAACAAGCCCTTCAACGTTTTCAAGAATAAAACCTTGCGGTTTTTTTTCTTTTAATATACGTTCAACTTCGAAAAATAAAGTTCCTCTGGTATCAGCAAATCCTTGTCTTTTACCGGCAGAACTAAATGCTTGGCAAGGGAAACCGGCACATAAGATGTCAAAGTCTGGTATTTCAGAACTATTAATTTTGGTTATATCGCCATACACCTTCTCGCCGGGATGGTTATCATTTAATACTTTAATAGCATGAGGTTTAATCTCAGATGTAAATACACAATCGGGAATGTAACCTGATTCTTCAATGGCCTGTTCTAAACCGCAACGAATACCACCGATTCCGGCAAATAAATCGATGAACTTAATGACCTTTTTTTTCTTATTGTTTGTAAGTGTCTGGGAAACAACTGCTTCAGTCTTGTATTGGTCAATAAGAGATCCTGTTGTTATTATTGGTTCTGCTTTAATATATTCTTTATGAGTCTTTTTGTAATCTTCAATTAAGGTGAGAATGTTAATGTTATATGACATGAGTTCTTCTGATAGCTCAAAAATGATGTAAGAACCTTGAGGATTTGGATAACCCATTTTTATCATTTCATCAGCTGTACTTTTATACATACTCTTGCATGCGAACAGATGAGTCTCTTTATTTAAATCTTTGTGATCATAAAGCAAAACAAAACTTGGCTGACTGTTTAAAGATACTCCTCCTTGTCGATTGTCAAACAAACTTTCATTATAACGTACATTATATAGAATCTTATAACGTTTTGGCTTTTTGCCCAAAATCCATGATAATTGGTCTTTGTCAGATCTATATGTTCCTAACAAAAAGATGTCATTAATATGTTCGTTATAAGAAAACATTTTCCAAATAGTATTTTCAATCTGCAAAAATAATCTTTTTTTATTATTTGACGTACAATTTGTGCGCACAAATTAAAACCTATAGTTAAAAACTTTTTCCTTTTCTCATTTGTCTTCAAACTTATTTTTATATCTTTGCCCCATAAAATATATTGATTTTTTAAATGTGGTAAACTTAATTTCATCATGACAATATGAAAAATTCGAAATCCTCACTCAGAACGCTGTTTTCTGCAAGTATCTTGGGCGCTTTGATGGCTCTTTTGTTTGTTAGTTGTGAAAATAAAAACGACACTGATTCCGATGCTGCCGCGATGCGCGGACTGGTGGAACGCGTGGTGCCTCAATATTCAAAACACATTGTGCTTGAACGACTTAACGACACTGTCGACTGTTTCGAGATTGAGACTGTCGGGAAAGACCTCGTGATTCGTGGCAACAACGCCAACAGCATGGCAGTGGGGTTGAACCACTATCTGAAATATTATTGCAAGGCTCAATATTCGTGGTTCGAGACCGAAAAGCTCGAGATTCCAGTGAAGATGCCTCAGGTCACGAAGAAGGTGCGCCAGAATGCCCGCGTGCCTGAACGTTTCTTCTTGAATTACTGCACCTTCGGCTACACCATGCCGTGGTGGGGCTGGTCGCAGTGGGAGCATTTCATCGACTGGATGGCGCTCAACGGCATCAACCTGCCGCTCGCCATCACAGGACAGGAGTCGGTTTGGTATGAGGTGTGGCGCGACCTCGGCTTGACCGACGAGGAGATTCGCAGCTATTTCACGGGTCCGGCACATCTGCCGTGGCACCGTATGCAGAACATCGACCGCTGGGGCGGACCGCTGCCGATGGTGTGGCTCGAGAACCAGAAGGCACTTCAGAAACAGATTGTGGAGCGTGAGCGCGAACTCAACATGAAGCCGGTCCTGCCGGGTTTCGCGGGGCATGTGCCGCCGTGCATCACACGTCTCTATCCCGACGCTCCGTTGGCGTCGCTCGGCGACTGGGCAGGCTTCGACAGCACATGCTGGTGCAAGTTCCTTGACCCGCTTGACCCACTTTACACCGACATTCAGAAGAAATTCATAGCAAAACAGACCGAGTTTTACGGCTCCGACCATATCTACGGCATCGACATCTTCAACGAGCTCATTCCGCCGAGTTGGGAGCCTGAATACCTCGCACGCGTGAGTCGTCAGGTTTATGAGTCGCTCGAAGCCGCCGACCCCGACGCAAGATGGCTCGAGATGGCGTGGCTCTTCTGGAACGAGCGCCAGTATTGGGAGGTCGACAACCGCATCGAGGCGTATATCACCTCAATGCCGAAAGATAGGCACATCATGCTCGATTATTATTGCGAGAGACAGCCCGTATGGGAAAGAACAAAAGCATATTACGGCGTGCCTTATATCTGGTGCTACCTCGGTAACTTCGGCGGTAACTCGATGCTCGCTGGCAATCTCAACATCGTCAACGAGAGGATTGAGCACGCTTTTGAGGCGGGTGGCGACAACTTCGTCGGCATCGGCTCCACCCTCGAGGGCTTCGACTGCAACCCGTTCATGTATGAATATGTGTTTGAAAAAGCCTGGGATAACCCGCTTACCAATGACATAAAAGCCTGGGTTGAGTGTCTCGCCGACCAGCGTGCCGGAAAAGAGGACGCGCACATACGCGAGGCGTGGCGTCTTCTCGCCGACAGCGTCTACAACAAGGTGTCGTCGCCAGGTCAGACGGTGCGCATCAACCAGCGCCCGACAACCGGAAACATCAAGGATTACAGACAGTATTACATCGCGCCGACGTACAAGTATAAAAACATCGTCCTTTTAGATGTCTTGGATAATCTGTTGGCTTCGGATTGTGAAACAAGAACACGTCATTTCGATGTCGTCAACATCACACGGCAGCTTTTGGGCAACTACTTCAGCGATTTGTATATCGATTACATAAACGCCTACAAAGACAACGACTTTGAGACGATGCAGAAGCTTGAAAAGACGATGGTCTCGATTCTCGACGACACCGATGCAATCTTGGCTTCCGAGAGCGCTTTCCTTGTCGGGAGATGGATAAGAGACGCGAGAGCGATTGGAAACACTGAGGAGGAGAAGGATTATTTTGAGAGCAACGCGCGCAATATCATCACGACATGGGGAGAGGAGGACGCTTTGCTGAACGAGTACGCGAGCCGTGCCTGGGCTGGACTCACCGCGACATATTACGCCTACCGTTGGAAGGAGTTCTTCAAAGACATGGACGCCGCCATCGCCCAAGGCGTTGAATTCGACGAGGTCGCATACCACAATCGCATCTGCAAATATGAAGGGCAGTGGTGGCGTGAGCGCCTCGGCACCTTCAGCGCCGAGCCCACCAACAACGGCATAGCCCTTGCGTTCGAGATAGCGCAGAAATACAGGGAGGAATTGGAGAAGAGGTACAGATAAAAAACCACAAAAAGTTTATCTCAATCCTAAAACCGTTTCTGCTTGCAAGAAACATCTCATAAAACACAGAAACATCGTAATGACCTGTTCGCCTAACTTGTTAATCCTGTCTAATCAATTCTATTACAGCACTTTCTTTGTCATTATCCTGTTAATCCTGTCCCACCATCTTGTCGGGAGCACGCTGTGCAGGAAAACTATCATCTTTCCGCCACGTCCGATGCAGTAGCGGGTGCGAGGTCTGCGGCGGTTCACCGCCTTGCAGATGGCTTTTGTGACCACAGTAGGCTTCGAAAACATGTTTGAAGTGTAAGCTTTGTGCATGTTGTTGGCTTCATTGAGAGCTTTTTCCTCGTATGCTGTGCCTCGTGACGACTTCTCGAGGTTGTCGGCGGCGATGATTCCCCAGTTCGTCTTGATGGCACTCGGCTCAATCAGCACCACGTCGATGCCGAACGGCTTCGTCTCCATGCGGAGCGCGTCGCTGAAAGTCTCGACAGCGTATTTCGAGACGTTGTACCAGCCTCCGAAATACACAGTTGCTCTTCCTGCAATCGAAGCGATGTTGATGATGCGACCTGAATGTTGCTTGCGCATCGTCGGAAGCACCAGCTGGCACATCCTTGCCATCCCGAACACGTTGACTTCCAGCTGTTTGCGGGCTTCGGTCATTGTTACGTTTTCAATCGCGCCGAAGTAGCCGTAGCCTGCGTTGTTAATCAAAACGTCAATGCGCCCTTCAGCGTCAAGCACCGATTTCACGCATTGTTGCATTGAATTATCGTCGGTAACGTCCAAGCTGAGCGGCACAATTCCGAATTCCTTAAGTGGTTCCATCATCTCAACTCTTCTTGCCGCCGCATAAACTTTATATCCCTGCTTTGCCAGTGCAACTGCCGAATCATATCCTATTCCCGAGCTTCCCCCAGTGATGAGGATTGTTTTTTGAGTGTTTTTCATAACTATTCTATTATCATTTTCGACGGTAATAATCTGTCAACTAATACAAGATCTCCGTCAATGTGAAATATCACTGTCCAACGATGATTCATGATTGATAAAGATTTTTCTTCAGGATGAATGCGTTGAATCATCTCGTAACGACTTAAAGTGAAAGCGTTAGTACTATATGCCAAAGCCTCCAAGTCCTTTTGGATTCTTTCTTTGTATTTTAAACCAGCTTCTAAACGGTAAATACTTGTTATATAAGCAACGATTTCCTCTAAGTCATCAACAGCAGCTTTGCTGTAAACGACTTTATTGATTTTCATACGCTGCTATCAACTTTTCTTTAAAAATTTTAAAAAATTCTTCCGATGAAATATACCCTTCCGGTATCTCTGATTTTGTTGCTTTTGCCCTTGTTTTTATGGGCTTTTTTGTCATTGTAACTCCATTCATTGTACGTAAATTTTTCATTGTTATGTGGTTGATTATTGTCACTGCAAAAATACATAAAATTTTTGAGAAAGAATCGAAATCTTGAAAAATAATTATGTAATTTTGTCGTTACCAAATTAAAATTCAAAGTATTATGGAAAATAAAAAAATAGATCTGTTTCACGGTATCTGGATGCTGCTTCCTTTTTTCATTATTACATTGTTCATTGTAATAAGTTGGATAGATAGAGAATCATTTCTTATGTTTTTTGTTTTGTTTATGGTAGCATTAACAGCTGGTGTTGCTGCCATTGTTTTAATAATATTGGCATTCCGAAATATGAAAAACAAATGGAATAAAGCGATTGTTATTTGTGGTGCTTTTAATATACTTTTTCTGGGAGCTTATTTTTTCTATCATACAACACACTCTGTTTTTGCAGAGAGAATGGCAAAGCATTATGAGAACAATAAAACTGGTATCGAAGATCTTTGTAATTATTTTATGAATGCGATTGACGATGGTTGCTATGTAAATCTGATGTTTAATGAAAATGATGAGATTTCAAAATTGGTTGTACGACCAGTTGGAGGAGAAGATTACATCGAATGGGATTATAATTCAAATACAAATTCTTTGTTATTGCTTGTCGGATTGAATGATGAGGAAGTTGACAATATTCAGAAAAAATTAAAGAATGTCAGCTGTATCGGAATATGTTACTCTGATAAATATGATAAGATATACTTGTCTTGGAAATATCGTGGTTTTGACCGTCTTAGTTACGAATTATTAAACAAGCCAATGACAGAAGAAGAGAAAGATAAGGCTTTGAGGTGTGGGGAATGTGGAATTCCATATAATGACCAAGTTATCTTTCATAAATATGGTGGTGCCATAGGTTATATTGATTTTCCATCAGAAGAACGCGACAAATTCCTTAAAAAACATCAGCCTTGGTAACCGTCAATCCCGATATTATCTCTTATATCGAAAACGAAATCCTCCCTCGTTACGACCATTTCGACGCGGCTCATCAGCGTGACCATGTCAATATGGTGATTCAGCAAAGCCTTGAAATTGCCGAGCATCTCGATGTTGATAAGGATATGGTTTATGTCATTGCAGCATACCACGACACCGGACTTTGCGAAGGTCGTGAGCACCATCATGAGGTGTCGGCGCAGATTGTAAAAGCCGACAAAAACCTTCGGAAATGGTTCACAGAGGAGCAGATTCAGACTATGGCGAATGCCGCCGAAGACCATCGCGCTTCCGCGAAACACGAGCCTCGCACCATCTACGGCCGCATCGTTGCCGAAGCCGACCGTTTCATCGACCCCGAAACCATCGTCCGCCGCACCGTCCAATACGGTCTCGACCACTATCCCGAGCTCTCCAAGGAGCAGCAATACGACCGCATGATGCAGCACCTTCACGAGAAATACGGCCGCAACGGATACCTGAAGCTTTGGTTTCCCGAATCGCCCAATACCGCAAGATTAGAGAAACTGCGCCAGATGATTGATGAGGAAACGGAAATAAAGGAGATTTTTGAAAATTTTTTCAAAAAATATGGTTGCATATTAAAAAGTTTTGTATCTTTGTAGATGTATAAAAATTGAAAGATATGAAATCTTTAACTATTAAAAAAAGACCTTTTAAGGTGAAAAAAAATCGGGTAAAAATAGAAAATAAAAAACAAGTTCCTGTGGAATATCCAGTTATTCCAGAGGAATACAGGACTGATGTTGAAGAGAAAGAAGCTTTTCTCTATACATCAAAAATAAATGCTGCCCGAAATTTTTCAAAACACCTTTGATTTATGAAATACGAACAACGTGACATCGTCGAGATAAACTTTTTATTTCCCGACGGTACTAGTAAACCACATCCAGCTCTCATTGTTTCAAATAATGAATTACAAATGGATGAAGGTTTTATTTACTTGAGTATGATTTCGTCAAAAGCATATCATTCTCAATATAATTTTGAACTTGAAGATGAGATGCTGACCATCCCGATGGTTAAGAAAAGCTATGTAAAATGTCAACTTTTGGTTGGCAATGTCGAACGTGATGTCATTAGGAAAATCAGTCGGGTGAAGCAGCCATATTTTGACAGAATTGTGGAAAAGATTAAAGAATCAATATTTTAGTTTTGAGATTTTTTAGTACTTTTGCAGAAACATAAACAATAATATCATGTTACAAGTTGGTCAAAAAGCCCCTCACTTCGAGGGCAAAGATGAAAACGGAAATGTCGTAAAACTCTCAGATTTCGCTGGAAAGAAGCTTGTTTTGTATTTCTATCCGAAGGACAGCACCCCAGGCTGCACCGCTGAGGCTTGCGATCTCCGCGACAACTATCATCGCTTCATCGCATTGGGTTACAACGTGTTAGGAGTGAGCCGCGACAGCGCCGCCTCACATCAGAAGTTCATCGCGAAATATGAGCTGCCGTTCCATCTCATCGCCGACACCGACCTCACAATCCTCAAAGCATACGAAGCATGGGGCGAGAAGAAAATGTACGGCAAAACCACCGAAGGAACTCTCCGCACGACTTATGTCATTGATGAAAACGGCATCATCGTCGACGCAATTGGCAAAGTTGACACGAAGAATCACACAGCACAAATTTTGTAAAACACATTTTGCGTAGCAACACATTTACGAAGTAACACATTTTGCGTAGCAACACATTTCAACACATTTATATGAAAAAGCTTCTTTTCATTGCTCTTTTCGCCATTTTAGCGTTTTCTGCCGCAGCACAGGAGATGCTCGTCGGCTCGTATAATATTAGGTATAAAAACAAAAGCGACAGCCTCAAAGGCAACGTCTGGACCAAGCGCTGCCATGTGATTTGCGACCAAGTCAACTTCATGAATCCAATGATTTTTGGCACACAGGAAGTGCTCTACGGTCAACTTCAGGACCTGCTGAAAGGTCTCGACGGCTATGACTACATCGGCATCGGTCGCGACGATGGCGAAAGGGGAGGCGAACACGAAGCCATTTTCTATAAAAAAGATCAGCTGACGCTTCTCGACAGCGGCAACTTCTGGCTCAGCGAAACGCCAGAAAAACCTGGCCTCGGCTGGGACGCCGCCTGCATCCGCATCTGCACCTGGGGCAAGTTCCAGGTCAACGCCAAGAAGAAAAAAGACCGCACCACGTTTTATTTCTTCAACCTCCACATGGATCACGTGGGCGTGGTGGCGCGTCGTGAGGCGGCGAAACTCGTTGTTAGCCGCATCCGCGAAATAGCAGACGGCGCTCCCGTTATCCTCACTGGCGACTTCAACGTCGACCAGACAAACGAAATCTATAATATTTTCACTGATTCAGGTCTTTTGAAAGACTCCTACGAGGCTGCTCGTATCCGCTTCGCCGAAAACGGCACCTTCAACGCCTTCAAAACAGAATATTTCACCACCAGCCGCATCGACCACGTCTTCGTGTCGCCGTCAACGACTGTTGAGGCTTACGGCGTTCTCACCAACAGCTACTGGACCGAAAACGAGACATCCAACACTTCTGAAAAAGCCGACGACGCGCCACAGGAAATCTGGTTCAGCAACACAACGCGCCGCAACCCGTCGGATCATTATCCGGTTTTCGTTAGAATAAAAATGTAAAAAGATAGAGACGCAAAATTTTGCGTCTCTATCATCCATTAATATTTCAATATTTTTTATTCTTTGCATTTTTTGCAGCAGCAGTCTCCCATGATGCATTTGTATGCAAGACCTGCTAAACATGCTCCGACGAGAGGCGCCACGATGAACAGCCACAGCTGACCGCATGCACTCCATGTCGCGCAGTCTGAGAACAACGCCACACCAAGCGAACGTGCTGGGTTGACTGAAGTGTTCGTCAACGGGATGCTGATGAGGTGGATGAGAGTCAAGGTGAGACCGATGGCCAAGCCGCCGAACTTGCCGTTTTCATGACGACTGTCGGTGATGCCAAGGATAACCATCAGGAACACGAAGGTGAGCAAAGCCTCAGTGAGGAACGCACCGCCTGTGCTAAGCTTAAGGTATCCATCACCTGCAGCCTGTGCGAACTCAGGACCATAGCCGTTAGCTGCGAAAACGCCAGTGTTGCCAAGACCTGCCGACTTCCAAATCACAAGCAGTAAAGCGCCAGCGATGATGCCGCCGATAATCTGTGCTGCCCAGTAAACGAGCATCTCTTTGAAACTCATGCGTCCGTTAGCCCACACGCCGAAACTTACCGCAGGGTTGAGATGAGCGCCAGAGATGTGACCGATGCCGTAAGCCATAGCTACAACTGTCAAACCAAAAGCTATAGCTACACCGAGAAAACCTACCTGTCCGAAGAGTGCTGTGCCGCATCCTCCGAAAACCAAAACGAATGTGCCGAACAACTCGGCGAAAAACTTGTTACATGTTTTCATGACTATAATTTTTAAATTACGACGCAAAATTATGAAATTTGTTCAGAAATTGTTCGGCCGTTTGAAATTTTTTGTAATTTTGAGCCGATAGAAATAGCTTTTTAATTCATTATCAAAAAATATTAACCATGGCATCATCGAAAAACACAAGGATGGCTCATATCGTGAACCTTATGTCCATCGCGGGAATTGACGGAAATATCTCGGAAGACGAAAAAAATGTAATCGTGAATATAGCCCAGGATTTGGGGCTTACCGAAGAGGAATTCGACAAATGCATCGAGATTTGGCAGAATGTCGACGAGACCCAACTTGAAACCATCGTACCCGATTCGGTGGATGAAGCATATCAGTTTTTGAAAAACATGGTCCTCGTGATGATGATTGACGGCGAGATTGATGAGAATGAGCGTGTCTACATTGCAGGTCTCGCCGAGCAATACGGCATCGACGATGAGGAAATCGTCGACGAGCTGATAAAAGACGTTTATGACGAGTATTTTTCCGATGAGGAATCTGATGAGGAAGACGAAGAGGAGGATGAAGATGATGATGAAGATGATGAGGACGAGGAAGAGTTTGACGAGGATATTTTGAAAGATTCCTATATCGACACCCGTTTGTTCCGTTTCACAGAAGATCAGCTTGAGGAGATTCAACGGATGGCGGATGACGGCAATGGCGACGCACAGTACGTCCTCGGCCGCTATCATTTTGTGGTGAAGCCTGAAGACGACTCCACCGACAAGGCTCATGAGCTTTTCGACGCTGCTGTCGAAAACGGCAACGCTGACGCCTATGCGTCGTTGGCTCAGATGCTTGCATTCGGCTATTATGACTCCGACGACGATGACCTTTACGACAAGCTTATTCAAAAGGGCTTGGAAGAAGGCAGCCCGATGGCTATAAAGATGAAGCTTGAGAATATGATTTATGGTCGCTACGGCTATAAAAAAGATCCTAAGAGAGTTATTGATTTCCTTGAAAATGATATACTTACCGATGATGACGAGGGTTTCAAATACCCATATTTCTATGTCGTCCTCGGCGACGCGTACGACAAACTCGGCAACAAGGCAAAGGCTGGTGAGTGCTACGAGCAGGCTTCTTTCGCTGATTTGAAAGAGGCTGATTATAAGAAAAACGCCGTGCATCTCGAGGGGCTCAACGAGATGGCGCGCGAGATGTATGAGTCGGTCATCGACATGGACTGCGACGACGACGTGCCAGGCTGCTTCACGCTGCGTGCCATGCTTCTCGGCGAGAAATATGAGGATCAGGATGAGGAGACGCAGGAAGAGACGGCGCAGAAGATTGTCGAGGCTCTCGAACACGACCACGAACTCGGTTTCAGCGAGGCTGCCGCTAAGCTCGGCGACATCTATTATTATGGCGAATACGGCATCGAGCGCGACCCGCAGGAGGCGTGGGGCTGGTATTATAAAGGCACATTGCGCGAGGACGCGGCGGCATTTACTGGTCTCGCCACCATGGTGAAAGACGGCGTGTGCCCTGACAACCTGCCGGAATCGTTCTTCGATTGGTGCCAGTTTAGCGCACAACGTCGCAGCAACGGCGCTCCCGACAAGCACTACCTCGCAATCATCAAGCCCGACGGCAAGGCTGTCGCATATTGCTTCATCAAGGACGACTGGGACAAGGTGGCAGGCTATCTGGGCGCGAAACGTCTTGCGCCTGTCAGAGTCGACGCACTCGACAAGATTGGCAAGAAAGCGGGTGTCAGCGAACATCTCACTGCTTGGATCGACATCGAGGCGCCACGTAAGAAGATGCCGTTGAACGTCGTGGCTAAGAAGTTCTACAAAGGCGTCATCGCAGGCGACATCGTACTGACCATGGCTGACGACATCTGGGACCCGATGCTTTTCATGGAGGTCGACGACATCAACAATATCGTTGAAGCCTTTGGCGGGAAACTCGTCGATGTTGTCAACGACGAACTCGCGTTGAGTAAGGAGGAACGTAAATACACCAAGATAAGCGCCGACCTGCTGCATTCGGAGAGCGGCTTCGTGGCGAGGATACAGCCCGACAACACTGCGCATATCGTCGACTCGAATTGCAAGATTTTCGCCTTGACGGAAGAAGACATCTACGACCCGGTGCGCCTGGAGAGCCTTTACAAGATAGGCGAGAAGCTCGGTCTGAAAGGCCGTCTCACCATCTGGACCGACAACTCGTCTTTGCGTAAGCAGATGATAATGAACAATAAAAACGACATGAACGCCATCGGGACGAAGCTCTGTGCAGGTCCTGTCGCCGACAATTTCTTCGTGGCGATGGAGGATGAAAACTACAACATCATGCTCTTCGACGATGTCGAGCAGCTGAAAAACGTCGTGGTGGCATTAGGCGTGAAGCCGGAAAACGTGGTAGTTGATTAAAATGTAAACATTGTCCACAACAATTTGCAAAATTGCAAAATTATTCGTAATTTTGCAACGGGCTTATTATATGCTAAAAACTATGGAGGGCTATTCGCAAACACCTAAAGAAGAACGAGTTAAGATACTGCAATCTCATTTGCCGGAAGTATTTGACGAAGGTAAGATTGATTGGGAAAAGTTGAAGGCGACGCTTGGCGAGGAAGTGAGCTTTGCCAACGAACGGTATGTGCTGAATTGGGCAGGAAAAAGCGATGCGTTCCGTGTGATGCAGCAGCCTTCCTCGGCTACTTTGATTCCATGCCGTGAGGAATCTGTGGATTTCGATAATACCGAAAACATTTTCATTGAAGGCGAGAATATGGAGGTGTTGAAAGTATTGCAAAAAAGTTATTTCGGCAAGGTGAAGATGATTTACATTGACCCGCCGTATAATACCGGAAACGATTCTTTCATCTATCCTGACAAGTTTTCAGAGTCTAAGGAAGAATACCTGCGCCGCGTGGGTGACAAGGACGAGGAAGGCTACATGACTCGCGAAGGCATGTTCCGTAAAAATAGCAAGGAGAACGGACAATACCATAGCAACTGGCTCAATATGATGATGCCTCGCCTTTATTTAGCCAAAAGCCTGCTACGCGAAGACGGCGTGATTTTCGTTTCCATTGACGATAACGAGGTGCACAACCTTCGCTTGCTGATGAATGAGATTTTCGGGGAAGAGAATTTTGTTGCACAAATCCCATGGAGAAAAAGAACTGCTAAATCAGATGTTCCTTTTGGCGTATCACAGGATTATGAATGGATAATATGTTTTGCAAAAACAGAAGGTTTTATTGCAAGTATTGAATATAATGGCAGGAAGTATTATGAAACACCAGATTTTCCAAATAGACCTTGGCGTATTCATGATATGACCACACAAAGATCTGCTAATGAACGTCCAAATTGTTTCTTCACAATTATAAATCCTAAGACCAAAGAAGAATATCCGGCAAATCCTAATAGGGTATGGGCAAATAATGAAGAAACATTTAAAGAGTATTACTCTGCAAATAGGATTGTATTTCCTGGTGACTATGACTTTTTAAATATTTCAAAACCGGTACTACGATATTGGAAAGAAGATGATGAGAAGAAAGCAGGTGAAAACTTTGGAAAAGTTGCTGTAAGCACCAAACTGCCTGACGATATTGGAATGTCACAAGATGGAACTAAAGAAATGACTTCATTATTTGATACGAAGGTGTTTTCCTATCCGAAACCGGTAGCGCTTTTAAAGTATCTTGTTGGAATTGTTTCAAATACAAATGACATTATCCTTGATTTCTTTTCTGGCAGTTGCACAACCGCTCATGCTATCATGCAGCTCAACAAAGAAGACGGAGGCCATAGAAAGTACATTTGTGTGCAGTTGCCTGAATTGTGCGATGAAACGAGCGAAGCGTACAAGGCTGGGTATAATACCATTGCAGAAATAGGCAAGGAAAGAATCAGGAGAGCAAGTGCAAAGATTCGTATCGAAATAGAGGTCGAGCAAGCCAAACAGAAAGAGCAACTTCAGTTTGAGGAGCAACCCATTGAAATTCCGGATTTAGGCTTCAAGGTGTTCAAACTCTCTGAAAGCAACTTCAAGCAGTGGCGCGAGATAAAAGGTTCCAACAAAGAGGAATGGAAACAACAGATGTTGGACTTCCTCAATCCTGTAGCTAAAAACGCCACCACCGACAATATGGTGTATGAGTTGCTGTTGAAGAGCGGCAAGAGCCTGAACAGCACCATAGAACACCATAGCGGTTTCTATGCCATCAACAGCAAGGAACTGATACTGATGCTCGAATCAGCTACGCAAGAAACGGTGGATGCCATTCGTGCCGAGCATCCGCAAAAAGTAATCGCCTTAGACAATTTATTCGAAGGCAATGATCAATTAAAAACCAACACCGCACTTCAAATGAGAGATGCTGGGGTGGAGTTTAGGACGATATAAGAAATGATGTCGATAAAGAACATATATTTGTATAGAATGACACATATTGAGAATATTCCTCATATTCTTCAATATGGAATTGTTCATTATTCCTCACCTAATAGAAATCAAAATTTTATATCCATAGGAGACAAAAGTTTAATAGACTTCAGAAGCACCAAATCGGTATATGTTGGAAATAAAACAATAGTGTTAGGTGATTTCATTCCGTTTTATTTTGGAGTTCGTATGCCAATGCTATATGTGATTCAACATGGAGGAAATTTCGTCGAAAAGGCAAGAAAAGCTGAAGAAATAGTATATGTTGCCGTTTCATTGAATGAAGTGGTTGAAAATAACTTCTTGTTTTATTTTTCTGATGGTCATGCCACAGATAGTCTAACAACGTTTTATGACAAGAGAAGTATTTCTAATTTACCATCAATTATCGATTGGAAAGCGGTGACAGCACAATATTGGGCAGGAGATGGTATAGAGACAGACCTCAAACGGCGCAAACAGGCTGAATTTTTGGTAAAAGAAGACATACCGGCAAGTTTTATTATTGGTTTTGCATGTTACAATGTTACTTCAAAGTCAAAATTGGTTTCTTTTGGTATAGATGATAGTAAAATAAAAGTATTCCCTAATGCATATTATTGATTATGATACAGTATCTTGAAGGTAACATATTGGATTCTAACGCAATGGCGTTGGTTAACACCGTGAATCTTGTGGGAATCATGGGGAAGGGCATTGCTTTGCAGTTTAAGAAGCAATTCCCCATTAATTATAAACTATATCAGAAAGCGTGTGATGAGGGTACTATAGGTATAGGAAAACTTTTTGTTACTAAAGAGCAGACCATGTTTGGGGTCAAGACTATAATTAATTTTCCTACAAAAACAGATTGGAGAAAGCCTTCCGAATATTCTTATATTGAAGCGGGATTAGACGATCTTGTTCGGGTTATTAGGGATAATAGTATAGAAAGTATTGCCATACCACCATTGGGAGCTGGTAATGGTGGGCTTAACTGGGAAATAGTTAAGGGTATTATCGAAAGAAAACTGTCTTCATTGACAATTCAAATATTTGTGTATGAGCCAACTGCCCATATTATTGAAAAAATGAAATCGGAAAGAGTCAAATTGACTCCGGCAAGAGCATTACTACTGTATGTTTTGTTCGATTTGGTGAGACATGGTGAATATGTTTCAGAGTTTTCGAGTGAAAAAGTATGCTATTTCTTGCAAAGATTTGGCGCTGAAAAGCTTTTCAAATTGAAATATGAGCCAAATTATTACGGACCATATTCAGGAAAAGTACGATATGTGTTAAATGCTTTGAATGGCAGTTATATCATGGGATATAGTGATATGAGCAAAAAACCGTTTGAATCATTGTCTCTGGTGGTAGACGCGTTTGATGAAATAGAAAAATTTGTTGAATCGGATGAAACTCTAAATGGTATTGCAAAAAAAACAAAGTTGTTTTTGGATGGTTTTTATTCTGATTTTGGATTAGAATTGCTTTCTTCTATTGATTATTTAATGTGTCTATATGGTACTATTTCTGTAGATGAAATTTATAACCATTTATCCCAATGGAGTCATCGAAAAGGAAAAATATTCAATGACCATCGTTTTATTGAAAAAGCGAGAAAGCATTTATTGGACAGCGGTTTTACTTATGCAAATTAGTCTATGAAACTCTCCTTCGAATCCAATCTTTCCTATCAGCAGGATGCTATTCGGTCGGTTGTAGACCTCTTTGAGGGACAAGCGATTGAGGATTCTTTGTTTCAATACAATCTGAACGAACTGCAGGCGAGTTTGATTGATGGTGTTGGCAATAAAATGGTTTTGTCGGGAGAACAGATTCTTGCCAATTTGCAGAAAGTGCAACGAAAAAATGAGATTACTGTGTCATATTTGTTGGACGGAATGCATTTTTCCATTGAGATGGAAACAGGTACGGGAAAAACATACGTGTATCTGCGCACAATTTATGAACTGAATAAAACATACGGATTCAAGAAGTTTGTTATCGTTGTACCGTCCGTGCCTATCCGAGAAGGAGTGTTGAAAAATCTGCAAATCACACATGAGCATTTTCAAACGCTATATGATAACACGCCTATTCGGTTCTATGTTTATGACCGAAACAAGATTTCACAACTGAGAGGCTTTGCTGCTGGTGACAATATTGAGGTTCTGGTTATCAACATTGACTCGTTTGCAAAAGATGAAAATGTCATCAACAAACCAAACGACAAGTTAAATGGGCAAGAACCCATCAATTTCATCAAACAAGTGCAACCAATAGTTATTGTTGATGAACCCCAAAACATGGAGTCGGAAAAACGTGCTGCAGCTATCGCAAATCTGAATCCGCTTTGTACCTTGCGCTATTCGGCTACTCACCGAAACCGTTACAATCTGGTTTACAGCTTGAATCCTGTCAAAGCGTACGATTTGGGACTTGTGAAACAAATAGAGGTTGATTCTGTTTTTGAGGAAAACTCTCTGAATGGTGCTTTTGTGGAATTGGAATCGATAATTGCGAGTAAAACAAAGATTACCGCAAAAGTTTCCATTGATGTCAATGATAAAAGTGGAGTGAAACGGAAATCGGTTTCCGTCAGGGCAGGCGATGATTTGTATGCAAAGAGCGAAGGTCGTGAGATTTATCGCAACGGTTATATTGTGGAGGAGATAGATGCCTCAAATGCATGTATCGTGTTTTCAAACGGCGATGTGATTTATCAGGGACAACGCAAAGACGATATGAATGACGACATTATGAAGTTTCAGATTCGACGTACTATTGAGGAGCATTTGCGCAAGGAACTGAAGCTTAATAAATTGGGAATCAAAGTGTTGTCTTTGTTTTTCATTGATAGGGTCGCGAATTATCGAACATACGATGCACAAGGCAATGAGGTCAAGGGGAAGTTTGCCGTTTGGTTTGAGGAAATATATTCCGAACTACTAAAACGCACCGAGTTTCAATCACTTCAGCACTATGATTTAGAAAAAATTCACAATGGCTACTTTTCGCAAGACAAAAAGGGACATGCAAAAGACACTTCCGGTGAAACTCAAGCCGATGACGACACTTACAACTTGATTATGAGAGATAAGGAAACGCTGTTGGATATGAACAACCCGCTTCGTTTCATATTTTCCCACACGGCTTTGCGCGAAGGTTGGGATAACCCCAATGTCTTCCAAATCTGCACTTTGAATGAAACCAAATCGGAAATAAAGAAACGTCAGGAAATAGGTCGTGGCTTGCGTTTGGCTGTGAATCAGGCTGGAATGCGCTGTTATGATAGAAACATCAACCGATTGACCGTTATAGCGAACGAATCTTATAACGATTTTGCAAAAGCTCTGCAAACAGAATTGCAAGAGGATTGTGGTGTTGACTTTGGTGGTCGAATCAAGCCAAAACGTGATAGGGTTTCTATAAAATATAAAAAAGGTTTTGAAGCTGACCCTCTTTTCCTTTCCATTTGGGAAAAGTTGAAAGCGAAAACCACTTACCGTGTGAATTACGATACGAGTTTACTTATAGAAAAAGCTGGTAAAGAAATAAAAGACATGCAACAAATTGTTGCGCCTGCTATCCGTTCGGTAAAAACAGATATGGTTTTGACTGAAAAAGGAGTGACAACAGAATATAAAGGAGAGAGAGTTTCTACTCATTCTTCAGATTATATCATTCCTGACATATTGGGTTATATCCAAAATCGTACTGAGCTGACGCGTTCCACCATCTGGCAGATTTTGCAAAAATCAGGCAGGATAGATGATTTGGCTGTTAATCCGCAACTGTTTATGGATTTGGCAGTGGAAAAAATTAAACGTGTATTGCAGGACATGATGATTGATGGCATAGAGTATCTGAAGATTGGAAATTCAGAGTATGAAATGCGCTTGTTTGAGGAACAGGAATTGGAGGTTTATTTGAATGACTTCACATTTAAAGTCTCTGATACTGATAAAACCATCTACGAAGAATATGTGCCATTAGATTCATCTGTAGAGAACCAGTTTGCCACAGATTGTGAAACAAGCGACCAAGTCAAATATTATTTCAAATTACCTGATTGGTTCAAAATACCTACACCAATAGGTAATTACAATCCCGACTGGGCTGTCGTTTTTGAGGATGATAAAAAGGTGTATTTTGTCGCTGAAACAAAAGATACAGGAACTTCAACTGTAGATTTGAACAAACTTCATCCAAGTGAATTACAGAAAATACGCTGTGGAGAAGCTAATTTCAAGCAGTTTGAAGACCTTGAATATTGCGTTATTAACAAAGTTGGTGATTTGGTGAAATAATCACACTATTCATTATTTCCTCACAATAACGCTTCCACTACCTTGATACGTCGCTAAGATAAGCACCTCGGCGATTTGAACGTGTTCTGGGGCGTTTGCGGCATACACTGCCACGTCGGCGATGTCGTCGCCGGTGAGCGGGTCGATGCCTTTGTACACCTTGGCGGCGCGCTCGGTGTCGCCGTGGAAACGCACGTTGCTGAAGTTCGTCTCCACCAGTCCCGGCTTGAGGTTCGTCACGCGGATGTTGCTGTCGGCGACATCGAGGCGCAGACCGTCGCTGAGTGTCTTCACTGCCGATTTCGTGGCGCAATAGACGTTGCCGTTGGCGTAAGCAGCGTCGCCTGCCACAGAGCCCACGTTGATGATATGACCGCGGTTGCGCTCCATCATACCTGGAACGACAAGACGTGTCATGGTCAACAATCCTTTGATGTTGGTGTCAATCATCGTCTCCCAGTCCTCGAAATCGCCTTGATATTCAGGTTCAAGACCGAGGGCGAGACCGGCGTTGTTAACCAAAACGTCGATGTCTTTCCATTCATTTGGCAGGTTTTTGATACATTCTGTGGCTTTCTCGCGGTCGCGCACGTCGAAAACCAAAGTCAGGACCTGTGTGCCTTTAGCTTCCAATTCTTTGCGGATTTCCTCCAAACGCTGCCCATTGCGGCCAGTCAGAATAAGTTTGTCGCCGTTAGCGGCGAATTTGCGTGCGCATCCGAGTCCTATACCGCTCGTGGCACCTGTTATCAACACTATCTTGTTCATCTCTGTAATGATTTTTCAATTAAAGATTGCAAAAATACAAAATGTTTGATTATGCCGACTCCTTGCATTAAAAAAAGTAGTATCTTTGCAGCCGATTTGAACATCAGGGGTACTTGGAAACCCCCTTTAACAAAACAAGGAAATGGATTCTGTTATAATTTATTCCGGCGGTCTCGACTCCACCACGCTGCTCTACGAGGAGCGTGCCCGTATCGCATTGGCGGTCACGTTCAACTATGGGGGCAACCACGCCGCACGTGAGATGGCTTGCGCCGAATGGCATTGCAGGCATCTCGGCATCGAACACATCGTGATAGACCTCGCCTTCATCGGCAAATATTTCGATTCTTCGCTTGTTTCCGGCGCCGACGCCATCCCTGAAGGCAACTACGACGACGAAAACATGCGCAGCACCGTGGTGCCGTTCCGCAACGGCATCATGCTGTCGGTGGCATGCGGACTGGCGGAGAGCCGCGGATTGAAACGTGTGCTCATCGCCAACCATGGCGGCGACCACGCCATCTATCCAGACTGCCGTCCTGAGTTCGTCAATGCAATGGATTCGGCGATGCAGGCAGGCACCTACGAAGGCGTGCAACTCGTGGCACCCTACACCAACATCACAAAAGGCGACATCGTGCGCAAAGGCATGGCGCTCGGCATCGACTACGTCAAGACGTATTCGTGCTACCGCGGCAAGGAGCGGCACTGCGGACGCTGTGGCACATGCCGCGAACGTAAAGAGGCTTTCGCGGAAGCCGGAATAATTGACCCTACAAACTACGAGGACTGAAAAATGTATTACATCAAGAAAACGATAGAAGTGGCAGGCGCTCATCAGCTGACACTCGATTACCCCAGCAAATGCTGCTCGTTTCACGGGCATAACTGGATTATCACCATCTACTGCAAAGCCAAGGAACTCGACAAAAACGGCATGGTCGTCGATTTCTCGGAGATAAAACGCCGCATCGTCGACGCTTTGGACCATAAGGTCATCAACGAGGTGCTGGACTGCAACCCGACGGCTGAGAATATAGCACGCTGGTGCTGTGAGCAGGTCACCAACTGCTACCGCGTCGACGTGCAGGAGACCACGGGCAATGTCGCATCATACGAAAAAGACGAGTGATGAAAGTCAACGAGATTTTTTATTCGCTGCAGGGCGAGGGCTTCAACACTGGGACGCCAGCCGTGTTTGTCCGTTTGAGCGGATGTAACCTCCAGTGCCCGTTTTGCGACACCGAGCACGCCGAAGGGAAGGAGATGACTGAAGGCGAGATAATAGAGGAGGTGTCGCGCTACAAGGCGAGTCTGGTGGTCATAACAGGCGGCGAGCCAGCGTTGCAGCTGACGGAATCGTTGGTGGAGATGCTGCATCTTCTGGGCAAGACCGTAGCGGTGGAGACCAACGGCACCATCGAGCTGCCGAAAAACGTCGATTGGATTACACTGTCGCCGAAAGATATGTTTATTGGCGAGAAGGCAAAACCGGTTTTGCGTGAAGCCGACGAATTGAAATTGGTTTTTTCGGACGACCTGTGTAGAGACGCATGCAAATGCGTCTCAAAATACGATAATATCAACGTTAGACATCGTTTCCTTCAGCCTTGCGACACCGGCGATGCCGTGAAAAACGCAGAAATAATCAAAAAAACGATAGAATATTGCAAGGAGCATCCCGAATGGAGGTTGTCGTTGCAGACCCATAAAATATTAAACATCAGATAGTTATGAATAGAGAAAAAGATAATTTGCAGCAGCTCGGCCACAAAGCCGAAATCCCTGAGACATACGCCCCCGAAGTCCTCGAGACCTTTGAAAACCGTCATCCTGAGCGCGACTACTGGGTGCAGTTCAACTGCCCGGAGTTCACCACGCTGTGCCCTATTACCGGACAGCCCGACTTCGGCGAAATCAAGATTCTGTACATCCCCGACGAGCGTATGGTGGAGAGCAAGAGCCTCAAACTGTATCTGTTTTCATTCAGAAACCACGGCGATTTCCATGAAGATGTGGTCAATATAATACTCAACGACCTCGTGAAGCTGATGAATCCGCGTTACATCGAGGTCGTTGGGCTGTTCGTTCCGAGAGGCGGCATCAGCATTCATCCTTATGTCAATTTCGGCATGAAAGGCACGAAATACGAGCTGATGGCGGAGGAACGAATGAGAAATTATCAGTTGAGATAAAGTCTTTTCAAGACGCTTTATTCGCGAATAAAGCGTCTTGTTTCTGTATTGTCTCCTGTTGTTATTCTAATGAAATAAACTCCGCTTTGCAAGGCTTTGACGTTCATTTCAACCTTGTCGGAATTGCATTCCTGCTTCAACACCGCTGCTCCTGTAAGATTGTAAATCTCCACGTTGCTGATGTTTCCATTTGATTCGATGAAGAGCTTGTCGTTTGCCGGGTTAGGATAGATGCTCATCGTCTGCTCATCGTTCTCGCCTACATTTGAGATGTAAGTCAGATGTGCGATAAAGTAATGGTGTGTCGTCAGGGTGATGCTAAACGACTCCTCTTCTGACACTATTACGCCGTCTTCAGTCCAGTTTTGGAAAACGTAGTTTTCTGCAGGAGTTACAGTCAGGGTTACTGTATCGCCATAATGATTACCATTGCTTTTGAATATTGTGCCGCCTTCTTCAGGGTCGACAGAAGCTAACACTTCATATTCAATAAATGAGAAGTTGGCAATGAATGACATGTCTTCGGTTACGACAAATGTTATAGAGGCATCTGTCGAGTAAATACTGAGATTTGTTACCCAGTTAAAGAAGTTGAAGCCTGCGTTTGGTGTTGCTGTCAGAGTGCATTCCTCACCATAGTTGTAGGTGCCAGTTCCATCAATTGTTCCTCCATAATCAGGAATTGACGATGCTGTCACGGTATAACTCAAAATCTCGAAGTTGGCGACGTAATCCGCGGCTTCGTTCACGGTGAAGGTGTATGTCGCGTTTGTCGAGACGACGTTGCCGTTCTTGGTCCAGTTCACGAACTGATAGCCTGTGTTTGCCGTTGCTGTCAGTGTGCACTGCTGTCCTTGTGTGTAAGTGTTGGCGCCTGTCACTGTTCCTGCGTTGGCTGGATTCACTGACGTTGTAATAGCGTATTGTTGCGGTGCCGAGCCTCCCACGCTGATAGTCTGCGAATATGGCTGACGCTGTGGTTTTGTCACCACGATTTTCACCTCGCCTGATGTCACTGGCGTCACTGGCACGCTGACGCTTCCTGCTGCAGGCACCAACGCCGCGCCGAGGAGCGTGTTGTTTTGTGAGATGCCCACGTATGAGCCTGCCTCAGCGTTGACGGTGAAGCTTGTAGCCCCTGAAGGGAACTGTGTGTCGTGTGTCACGGTGTTTGCTGTCGGGTTCACGCGGTAAGGCATGATGGAGCCGTCGCCGAGGACGTGATAGGCCTGCCAGTAATAAAGCTGTGAGCAGCCGCTGTTGCCGCTGTTGGCGTAACTTCCTGTGTAAGCGTAGCAAACGGCGATATTGCCCAAGAATGTCATGGATGATACGGTGTTGTAGGTGTCATCCATCCAGACGGCATCGTACACGCCGGTTTTGGTGTTGTTGATATTTGGTGTGCTGCCTAATGTGCTGGTGGCTCCTACACCGAAATAATAGTCTTCATACCAATAGGTCTCAGGGCATGAGCCGATGTAGGAATATGCACCCTTGTTTTCCGCGCGTATCATCGCCTCACCGAAGCAGGCGGAGCTGTAGCCGAAGTTACCTGTGAGGCAGCAGTTACCCATCGCGAGGAAGTATTTGTTTGTATTTGACAACTGGTTTACACCGCTGTTGGTGAGCTGTGGCTGATACCACATGGTGTTGTCGCCGTGTGCCGTGTAGTTGACGAAACCGACGCCGGTGCTCAAAGAGTTGTAGCAGCCGTTGTACTGGCTTTGGTTGACATGCGAGTTGACCTGTGTGAAGCCGTGTGCTGTGTTATAATAATTGGTGGTCGCATAGTTGACGGTCGGTGCGCCTACGTATGAGGTCCAGTTGCTGTCCCATCCTGCGATGAGCGTGACTTTGCTCAAATAGCTCGGGTCAGGCATGGTATATTGCTCATATTGCAGAATCTTGTTGATGATGTTTGTCAGCTGTGTGGTGTTCTCTGCTGAGATGCGGCTGTAGAACATATCCGGGAAATAGTCATTGTCGACGCTGCCGTAATAAAGGTCTGTGACTTTGGTGGTTGAAGAGCCGTTGGTGCCAGGAATCTGTCCTGTGTCACCCACGAGGATGAGGAACGTAGGTGTCTTGCCTTGGTTTACACCGGTGTTGTAAAGGTTCTGCACATAGCTGCGGATGGCGCTGTAGGTCGTGCCGGTCTGGCTTGTGGTGTAAACGTTGACATCGAAGCCTTTCTGAATCTTCCAGTTGGTCCAAGGCTCAAGGGTTGAAACATAGTTCTGCGGTGCGATGACGATCATGTGGACAGGATACGCCATCAGGTCAGGATGGTCGGTGTAAACGTCAAGAATCTGGCGGTAGTTGAACATCTGCTTGTAAACGATGTCGAAATAAGGGCTGTAGGTGTTTATCAGCATGCGCTCGGTCTCTGCGATGTCGGCGCCGTCGAAGCTGACCTCAACCTCGATGTCGTTGAAAACACGGATGGTGTTGGCTTTGGCGTCGTAGCTCACCGGATTCACCACGAGAGAACCGATTCTGATGCCGCGCATCGTGCCTTGCACCTCGATGGTGGCTGTTGGCTCCAAGGCGAGACCTCTCGTCTGGTATGCAGCCTCGTTGTAAACGAACTCCACATCCTCAGGCTTCTGGTCTTTTCTCACCGATGGCTGATGCGGTAAAATGGTGTTGATGCCATAGTCCGAAAGTTTGTAATCCTTTGCAGTATAGCTTGTTACGTTGACTATTGGTGTCGCGCCAAACGGCACGGCGAGAAGTTCGTGTGTGGCTGGCAGCTCAGGCGAGCCGATCTCTCCCGAACGATAAGTCCCCGGGATGGTTATCTCCGAAAACACGCCTCTTTCTGTTGTGACTTCGGCGCTTTCCAACGAGCTGTAGCTGAACACGGCACGAAGTGTCTGGAAGTCGCTTTTCAGGATTTCATTACCTGAATTTCTGTTAAAATCGATTGTCATACTTTGAGAGAAGCCGACTAAGCAGCTCATAATCAGTATGATAAGAAATAAACCTCTTTTCATTTTTAAAATTTTTAATGATTAATAAATTGGTGCAAAGATACAAAAAAATGGATTTTGAAACTTTTTTATTATTTTTGCGATGAAAATTTATTGTTAAAATGGAGTCAAAAAAATGAACAGAACAAACGAGATATTCAAAGTGACAATCATTGGCAGCGTCGTCAACGTGCTGCTGTTGGTGCTGAAGTTTGTGGCGGGAGTGCTCGGCCACAGCTCCGCCATGATCGCCGACGCAGTGCATTCGTTGTCGGATTTCCTGACGGATATTGTCGTTCTGGTTTTTGTGAAAATCAGCGGTAAGCCTAAGGATAAGGAGCACGAATACGGTCACGGGAAGTTTGAGACGTTGGCTTTGACTATTATCGGCTTGGTTCTTGTTTTTGTGGCACTCGGAATCATCAGCGATGGCGTGTTGAAAATTGACGATTTCTTTGAGGGTAAGCCGTTGGAGGCGCCAGGTATGCTGGCACTTTGGGCTGCTGTTGCATCGATAGTGCTGAAAGAAGCCGTTTACCGTTATTCTATCATAAAAGCCCGTAAACTTGACTCGCAGGCTCTGGAGGCCAACGCATGGCATCACCGCAGCGATGCGCTCTCGTCAATAGGCACTTTGATTGGCATCGGAGGCGCTATCTTTCTCGGTCAGAAATGGGTCATCCTTGACCCGATAGCCTCGGTTGTTGTAGGTCTCTTTATCGGAAAAGTGGCGTTTGGTCTGCTGAAAAGCGGAGTTGGCGACCTCACCGACAAGGCGTTGCCCGAGAGCGTGGAGCAGGAGATACTGCAAATGGTGTCGGAGGTCGAAAACGTCGGCAATCCGCATAACCTCAAGACTCGGCGCATCGGAAACCACTACGCCATTGAGCTCCACATCAAAATGGACGGCAACATCACTTTGAAGGAAGCCCACGACAAAGCCACCGAAGTCGAAAATCTATTAAAAATCAAATACGGAAAAGAAACCCACGTTGGAGTTCATGTGGAGCCGTTTGACTAAAAGACTAAAAGAGACACAAAATAACGATTAAAGTGCAATATCAGGGTAAATTATTCGTTATCATGATGTTATAATTTAAATCATCATTATGAAAACAGCACGATTACTATTGGTTTTATTGGCATTATTCGGTGTTACAACGCTTTCCAATGCCCAAGGAGTTTCAAAATCCGGAAGAGAAAAAGGACTGATCATAAGGCCGGAAATTGGAGTTGGTATGGGAAGTCTGGGTAAATCAGACCACTATTATGCTTTATATCTTCAAGGAAGTGTTGATTATCAATTCAATCCATATTTTAATGCTGGAGTTGGCGCAGGATTCAGTACTAACAATTGGTGCCTCGGAGGAATAGGGAAAGATAAAGTGATGGCGTTGCCAGTATATGCTAATCTTCGTGCGTATTTATGTGATAAAAAGGTTAGTCCGTTTTTTGATTTAAAGATGGGATATAATATTCCTCTAAATGAAGGTCGTATTCGAGAGGAATATAATCCTCCTTTACATCTTTGGAATGATTCTTATTTTAAAATCAAAGGTTTGTATGGGATGTTGTCGTTCGGTCTTCAAGCCGGTGGAATGGATGTCGGAATTTCAATGGGTTGGGTACAAGGTGTGTCTCGTGAAATGGACCAAAATATGAATTATAATGTCAAAGAGCATTCCAATAGTTATTTCATGACAGCATTTAGCATAGCATATAATTTCCAACTCAAATAATCGTTTCCGGAGAGCATCCCAGTGCTTTTGAAAGCGCAAAGACCGTCTGTGCTTCAGCTTTGCGGATGTCTTGGTCACCCTGTTCGTAAGCCTGTATCATACGAAGTGTTACGCCTGAAATCTCAGCTAATCTTTGCTGGGTCAGACGAGCTTGTTTCCTTATCGTTTTCAACACATTAGGTCGTTCAGCCAAATAATTATCAATTATGCCGTCTGCTACTTCGACAAATTTCGACAAATCAGCCTCGTGCAAAGTGGGGTACATCGAAATTATTCGTTTGATATCCAAACCATTATGTTGAATGTATAAAAACGATTTCGCCCTAAACCATTGGTAATATGCCAGCGACCATCCAGCCCAAAATTCTTTTGTCCGCTCGAATGGCTGATAATCAATTTCTTTTATATCAAAATCAGAAGATTTTCTCAAAACCATTTCATATAATTCCACACCTGAAAGTCCCGAAACATAGCGTGGATTTCCTATTTCAATCTGCGATGCCACTCCGCTTGCGAGAAATATCTCAAAAAACATAGAAACATCGCAATGTGCAGCGTTTACTGCATAATCCAACATGCTGCCAAGGTTATTCATGGCATCTTCGAGATAATAATAATGGTATGCGTGTGACATTGTGTCAATATGTTCCATAAACTATCGTTATAACGAGACTTTGCAAAAATACAAATATTTTTTATTAAAATGATGGTTCCGTAATTTTTTTTATTTTTGCAAATAAATTTCACATAATGAACGTCAAAATCACCGCCATAAGAAAAGCCAACTACACGGATTTGCAACAGAAATATGAGAATCCGATTGAGCATACTTGCGATGTGTGTGAAGGCCAGTCGTGGATTTCCATTGATGGTAAAAAACCTGATGGAATGTGCCAAAGTGCTTGGGAATCAATGCGATGGTTTGTGCAGGAACTGGCTGCGGGGCGCGGCAACTTCTACGACGGCTGGATGAAGAACCCGCAATCCGCCATGATAAGCTGCAACGACGGGTTCAGACCGGTAAGCTTTTATATCGAAGTGATACTTTGAAGTATTTTATTTAACGAATCTTCCGATTTTAGTTTTTCCGCTAAAGTCAACAGATTCAATGAAATAAGTTCCTGAAGGAAGCTTTGTGATGTCAATTTCCACAACATTTTGACCTCTCACCGAAATCTTTTTCACCGTTTGACCTTTCACATCGAGAATTTTAATCCTTTTCAATCCTTCTGATTCGATTTTTATTGAAGACGATGCCGGAACAGGATAAATCTTAAGCGAATCGTCGGCAGTGTTATCAGTAATGGCGTCATCTTCAAGCGAGTCGGCGCCGTCGGTGAGCCATTCGAGGCTGAAGTTGTAGAATGCCGTTAGATAGTTTCCCATATCACCGTTAGGATTTTCCTCGACGTAAAGTCCGATGGTGCCGTCAGGAAGGATGCAGAGCGAGGAATATGCCGAGCTGTATGGCACAATGGTTTTTCTCACAGGCCATGTCTCGCCCTCGTCATAGCTGATGTACACCGAAACGTCGGTGCGTTGCGAGCCGTAAGGGACGGAATGCAAAAGTCTGTTTTTGTTAAATCCTTGGTTTACAGATGTATAACGAATCAAATCGCCGTTACATGCCGGCGCGGTGATGTCGTTCCAGATGGATGTCGTTGGCTGCCATGTCTCGCCGTCGTCTTCGGAGATGTTGTACCAGCGTTTTCCTGCGTGCCTTATGCTCATGAGGATGCGTCCGTCGACGAGCTCGGTGACTTTAGCCTCGTCACCGCCCACTGATGCTCGACCCGACACTTGCCACGTCAAGCCGTTGTCGTCAGAGTAGACAGCGTAGTTGTTGAGCGATTGTGCCGAGCCTTCGCGTATTGCCGCAACAAACATGATGCGTCCTGTTGAGGTGAGGAGTCCGTTGCCGGAGCCGAAGAACGAGGCGCGCCAGGTGGTCTGGCTCTGATAGATGCAGCTGTCGCCGAAGATGAAATTGGTGATGTCTTCTGGCGCGGTCCACGTCTGACCGTTGTCGTAACTGTATGATTTATATGAACGAATCGGGTTCGATGGTGTTGAGTTCCACAGTCCGGGACCGCCCACGAACACGGCGATGAGTCCGTTGTCGTCGTTGCTCCATGCAAGGGCGCAGTCGCCGAAGCCGTGGTTTACGCCTGTGCCTTGTGCTATTGTATAAGGCTCGCTCCAGGTCTGACCGCCGTCGGTGCTGCGGTTGCAGATGATGTCGATATCTTGCGGGAGGTCGCCCTCGTTGTATTTGCGCTTGTCGGTGACAGCCACGATGGTGCCGTCTTTCGCCGTGATGAGGGCAGGGATGCGGTAGTTCGTTGAGCCGTAGTCGCCGGGATGATAAAGCTCAGTGCGAGTGAATAAGGTGTCTTGCGCCGACGCTGCTATTGCTGTCATCACAAGGAGGAGGGTGAGGATTTTTTTCATGGTGTGAGTTTTAATACGTTGCAAATATAATCTTTTTTCTTATCGTTTTTTAAAGACATAATTCTTTTTTTCCCAAACAGGCCTCTCTTTTTCTTTGATTATGTTATAAAACTTCCCGAAATCTGATGTCTCTTTGTTCCAGGCTCTTTCAGCTGTGCCGAGGGCTTTAGGGAGCAGCTGGTATGTGAATCCGTCGAAGCTGCGGAGCTGCGCCGCCCAGAGCTGCGCCTGCACTCCGATGATGTCGCCTTTGTAGTTGTCAGGCTGCAGTGAGAACGTCTGATGCTCGTCGACATATCCCGCCCATGCGAGTCCGGGCTCGTCTTTGGCGTCGCTGTAGGCGAGGTCGAGGTAGGTGTATGACGCGGGCGAGAGCACCACAGGAAACCCCTCGATGCCGTCGGTGTTCCACACGTTGAGGAAATACAACGAGCGTTTTAGGCGCGACTCCGTCTCAGGCTCAAGGTCATGCGCGATGTCTTCCCATCCCGCCAGCTTGATGCCGCGTTCCTCGGCGAGGTCGAGCATGCGTTCTGTGTAATAGTTTTTCATCGCATGGCGGTCACGTCCCGACCATGCGCCGTCAGGCACCTCGTCGCCCCCGATATGGATGGCGCGCAAAGGCACTCCAGCCTCCTCGTGAAGACGAATGACCTCGTCGAAGACTTTTCCGTAAAACTTGTAAACGCCAGGAAGATATACACTTAACACGTTGTCGGTGAAGTCTTGTGCCGACCAGTAATGCGATGTGTCAGCGGGGTCTTGCAGACGATAGCTTTCATCGCTAGTGCGTCTCTCGTAAGCCTGCATCGCCTTGATGGAGGCACGCGAATGACCTGGAGTGTCGAACTCAGGAATCACCGCGATGTGACGCTCCCAAGCGTATCGTAAAATCGTTTTGTATTCCTCGCCAGTGTAAAATGTCGTGTTGCCGACATGTCCGTTAACGGCAGGCATCAGCGCCGTCGTCTCCTGCAGGTTCCAGTCGGGCAGGGCGTGATGTCCGCTGAACTCCGTGAGTTCAGGCAGGTCTTTGATTTCGAGGCACCACGACTCGTCGTCGCCGATATGGAAATGCAGGGTGTTGAGTTTCCACGATGCCATCAGGTCGAGGACTTGAAGCACCTCGTCGACAGTGCGGAAGTCACGCGCCACGTCGAGCATGAAGCCGCGGTACTGATAATCTGGCCAGTCTTCTAACGTCATGGGCTGCAACGGCTTGGGCAGCTTGGCGAGGGTCGTTTTGGCATAGAAAGCGCCGTCTTCGTCATCGGCTTCAACGATCGGATTGCCGTCGTCACTTATCGTGATGCGATACCAGCCGTTCGGATGCGTCTCGGCGTTTTTATTTTTAATTTGAGGAATGATATCGTCTGGCTGAACCTCGTAATCGCTGCTGTAGTCTTTTTCATTTTTTGAAAATTCAAGAAAATTATACTTCACCGCCATCGGGATGTCTTTCTTCCCTTTTTGTTGGAGGATGAAACACTCGGGAGCCCAAGAATGCCGTGGCAGCGGACGACCGTAATATTTCAATGTTAACGTGCCGCTTGTCGGGATGTCGATGTACCACGACGTGCCTTGGTAATGGTTCATCTCCAGTCCTTCGACTATGGTCTTGCCGTCGTAAAGCTCCTGAAACCACACCCGCGAGCCTTGTGGAACGTTTTTAAGCACCAATGTGTTCAACGCGCTTCCGTCATCCTGTTTGACGCCTTCGGTCCATTCGGCTGTCGGCGTTTTTTCGCAAGCCGTCATCAGCATGGAGATAATGATAAAAAGCAAGGTTTTTCTCATAGTTGTAATCTTTTATGTTTCATTCAAAAGGCTCCACGTGTACTGCCACATGTGTCTCGTCTCCGTATTGTTTTCTGAGTAATTCCTCCACTTCGGTGGCTTTGTCGTGCGCCTCGCGAAGCGTGATGTCGCCGTCCATCATGATATGGATTTCGATGGCGTAATGGTTTCCGATGCGTCGTGTGCGCAGGTTATGAGGCGCGTTGACGCCGGGCAGCTCATTCACCAGCTGTATTATTTCGTCCTCCACCTTGTCGGGAAGCGACTGCTCCAGTAGGTCGCCGATGCCGTCTTTTAGTAGTCCGAACGCCACCTTGACGATGAAGGCTCCCACCACCACCGACGCTATCGGGTCGAGGATTTCCCATTTGTCGCCGAAGAAGATGGCTCCGCCGATGCCCACCGCCGTGCCTATTGACGACAGCGCATCGCTGCGATGATGCCACGCGTTAGCCTCGACCGCCTTGGAGTCGAGTTT
This sequence comes from Bacteroidales bacterium, assembly GCA_017553625.1. Lineage (GTDB taxonomy): Bacteria > Bacteroidota > Bacteroidia > Bacteroidales > F082 > Limimorpha. The sequence goes on along the minus strand of JAFZKP010000005.1, from coordinate 34,457 downwards.
CCGTGCCTTGATGATGGAGTAACGATACACCGCCTCCTTCATCACGATGGAGACGATGGCAGCCCAGAACGCCAGAATCCCTGGCTCTTCAAGAGTGCCGCCACGAAGCCAGAATGCGATTTTCGTGGAACCGTTCACAATGATGCCGATGGCGACCGCCATAAGAGCCAAGCCGATGATAGTCAACGCTAAAGTCTCGTATTTGCCGTGCCCATAGTCGTGCGACTTGTCTTTCGGACGGTTGCCGAGCTTCACGAAGACCAACACGATGATATCTGTTATGAAGTCGGAGAGCGAGTGGGTGGCGTCGGCAATCATAGCGCCGCTGTGCGCCAGGATTCCCGCCACGAACTTGAAAACCAGCAGGAACATATTCACCGCACTCCCGATGAGGGTGACCTTGTAAATCTCTTTTTCGCGTGACATTTTTATTTAAAATTAGAAATTGCAAAATTAAAGTTTTTTTACTACTTTTGCAAAAAATTACGAACTATGATTAACGACTTCATTTACGACATCCCGGTAAGGGTATATTTTGGCAAGGATCAGTTGAAAAACTTAGGCGCGGAGCTTAAAAAGTACGGTACGCGCGTGCTCATGACTTACGGCGGCGGCTCCATCAAGAAGACAGGGCTTTACGACCGCGTGGTGAAAGAGATTCACGATGCGGGCTTGGAGCTTTTTGAGCTTTCCGGCATCGAGCCAAACCCTCGCATCGACTCGGTGCGCAAGGGCGCGCAGATGTGCAAGGAACACCATATTGACGTGCTTCTCGCCGTCGGAGGCGGCTCCACCATCGATGCCACGAAGTTCATGGCTGCTGGCGCATGCGTCGACCACGACCCGTGGGACTTCCTTGACCTCGAAAAACGCTCGCCGATAGAGAAGGCGCTGCCTATCGTGACGATTCTCACGCTGTCGGCGACGGGCTCGGAGATGGACATGGGCGGTGTCATCAGCAACCCCGTGACGAAAGACAAAATCGGTCGTCTCGCCCCCGCCATGCTGCCGAAAGCGTCGTTCCTCGACCCGACGAACACCTTCACCGTGAGTCCGTACCAGACCGCCTGCGGCGCTGCCGACATGATGTCTCATATAATAGAGGTGTATTTCAACACCAACCTCGACCTCTTCATGCTCGACTGCTTCATGGAAGGACTGATGCGCACCATCATAAAATACGCCCCGATAGCCATGCGCGAACCTGACAACTACGAGGCGCGCGCCAACCTCATGTGGACCTCGTCATGGGCTATAAACGGATTCATCGACGGCGGGAAACGCCAGGCGTGGTCGTGCCACCCGATGGAACACGAGGTGTCGGCGATTTATGACATCACACACGGTCTCGGACTCGCCATCATCACGCCACGATGGATGGAATACTGCCTCGACGACACCACAGTCGACAAATATGTGCAGTTCGGCACCAACGTGTTCGGCATCGACGCCAAACTGCCGAAGATGGAGATAGCGCACAAAGCCATCGACGCGCTCAGCGACTTCCTGTTCAACACCTTGAAGCTTAAACGTACCTTCCCGGAAGTGGGCATCGACGAGACCAACTTCGAGATAATGGCAAAGAAATCAGTAAACTACGGCACTTTGAAAGGCTTCAAGCATCTTCAGCAGCACGATGTGGAGAAGATTTTCGAGATGTGCATGAAATAAACGCTTTTAACGAATTTCACCATGATTTTCTATTATTCAGGCTGCGGAAACAGCAGATTCATCGCCCAAAGCATAGCGGAGGCATTCAATGAGAAACTTGTCTTCATCCCTGAGGCTCAACGAAATAACAATTTTGAATACAACCTTTCGGAAAACGAGATGCTGGGCTTTGTCTATCCGATTTATTCCTGGCGACCGCCACATCTTGTTGATGAGTTTGTCAATCAATTGATAATCAAAGGGAAACTGTCTTACGTCTGGACTGCCGTGACTTGTGGCGACAACGTGGGCGAGACTGAGTCTATTTTCCGTAAGGAACTGAAAGACAGAGGATTGGAACTTGACGCAGCCTTCTGTTTCAAGATGCCTAACACCTACGTCAACATGATGGGGATGAGCGTCGACAGGGTTGAGGTGGCTGACGAAAAAATTGCGAAAGCCAAGGAAAAACTGCCGAAAGTGATAGAAATCATCAAGGCAAAAACCGCTTTTTCCGACATGATAAAAGGCGGACTGCCACGATTCAAGAGCAACGTCATCGGGAAGAGCTTCTACAAATGGGCTTCTGACAAGCCGTTTTTCGCCAACGAAAACTGCATCTCGTGCGGACTCTGCGTGAAGGTGTGCCCGGTGCAGAACATCACTCTGGAAAACGGCCGCCCGCAATGGCACGGCAACTGCAACACTTGCGACGCCTGCTACCATCACTGCCCGAAAAACGCCATCCAATACGGCACGAAGACACGCGGAAAAGGACAATATTACTTCAAGGAAAAATGAGAGTTATTAAATTTCTGATAATCAGTGTTTTGGCGGTTTTTATGCTATCCTGCAAAAATGATGACAAGGCTATCCGCCTGATGTGCGGGGAGATTCACGAAAACTATCCTCTTGCCACCTTGCAGGATGTCTACAAGACGTGCTATCAGGACTTTTTTGGCGCGGAGCATCTCATGAACGACACGGCGATGGCGCGAAAATACATCAGCTATGAGCTTGGGCAGTGCCGCGACACCGACATGAGTGCGATGCCGAAACATGAGCCGACGGGTTTCCGTCATCGTTTCACAAGAATAAACTTCTCATGCCTCGTCGATGGCGAAATCACTGAGGAACAGCTGCTTACGATGTTTATCGAGGCCGCTGGCAAAGACAACGCCTTCAGCGACGACTGGGCGTCGGAATGGCTGAAAATCGAGACGATAGCGTTGGATGTCAATCCGGAATGGGCTGACGAGGAGCTGCAGTCGGAGCTGCGGATGGCGGCGCAGGGCAGGCACGCCGTCAGACATAGCGAGGCGTTCAGAGACAACTACAACCCGCATTACCGAATCGTCAGAAATTGAAAATATTCGCGAAAATCTGATTTTTTTAAAATTTTTTGCTATCTTTGCAGCGTTATAACATTTTCAAGATGAAAAAATCTGTTCAAACAATTTGGATTGCAGTGCTGTCGGCTTTTGCGTTTCTGGTGGCCTGTGTCTCAAACAAAGGTCTTACCAAGACTGAGAGAGCCAGTCTCGAAAGAGAGCGTGACTCCATCGAGAGAATCATCAAGGGACGCGAAAGCGCCTGCGTTTACGGCTCGCCGGAAATCATTCAGGCTTATAGCGCCGAGACACAACGTCTGCGTGAGCAGCTTAAAGACATCAACGCACGTCTGAGCGAAGATGATTCAAAGAAAAAATGATAAGTTAGGCTTTTACAAGCGTATAATGCTCGAACTCAACCGTGCCGCCCTCCAGCAACGCGTCGAGGAACACGAGTTGCACCAGCTTTTCTGGGAATGTACACTGAGATGTAATCTCAACTGCCGCCATTGCGGTAGCGACTGCCGCATGTTGTCGGAGCAGAACGACATGCCTCTTGACGATTTCCTCAAAGTCCTTGACGAGATAAAAACCCACGAAGACCCGTCGAAAGTGATGGTGATAACCACCGGAGGCGAGCCCACGATGCGCCGCGACCTCGCTGTATGCGGAGGCGAGATTTCAAAACGCGGTTTCGTGTGGGGCATGGTGACAAACGGTATGCTCCTGACACCTGAAAGACTCGACGAGTTCGTCGAAAACGGCTTGAAATCGATAGCGGTGAGCTTCGACGGATTCGAGGACGACCACAACTGGATGCGCGGCAACGCTTCGAGTTACAAAAACGTTCTCGTGGCTGTTGAAGCCATGAAACAGCATCCGGGTCTGACGTGGGATGTGATAACATGTGTCAACCAGAGGACGATAAAATACTTGTCCGAGTTTCGTGATTTCTTGATTTCTTTGGGAATCAAGAGATGGCGTTTGTTTACTGTCTTCCCGTTCGGACGCGCTGCCAACGAGCCCGACTTGCAGCTGACAAACGCGCAGTTTGTGGAGATGCTTGAGTTCATCAAGCAGACGCGTCTTGATGGCAGGATTCGTGCCGACTACGGCTGCGACGGCTTTCTCGGCAGGTATGAGGGCGAGGTCCGCAACCATTATTACTCATGCAGCGCTGGCATCAACATCGCCTCGGTTCTCGCCGACGGCTCCATCTCAGGCTGCCTCAGCATCCGTAGCGACTACCATCAGGGAAATATCTACAACGACAGCTTCTGGGACGTGTGGCAGAACAGATTCCAGCTCTACCGTGACCGGAAATGGATGAAAAAAGACCAGTGCGCGGACTGCAAAATGTGGCGTTTCTGCCTCGGTAACGGCATGCATCTCCGTGACGGCGACGGAAAGCTTCAGGTGTGCCAATATCACAAGATTAACAATTTTTAAAAAATTTTGAAAAAAAGTATAAAACTTCAGATTTTTTTGTAAATTTGCGTCTCGATAGTTTTGGAATTTTAAATGTTTTTTAGATATGGAAGAGAATAATTTTATCATCACCATCAACCGCGAATCAGGTTCAGGTGGTAGGGAAATAGCCCAGCAACTTGGCGATATCCTTGGTGTGAAAGTCTATGACAAAATGTTGCTTGACGCAATCATTGAACAAATGAACATTCCTGAGGAAGATCTTACTAAAGACAAGAGTTGGTGGGACAATTTCTTGTCTCTCTACAGGAAATTCAGTAATGCAAAGGATATTGACTTCAAGGAGAAAGTCACTTCCAAAGCGATATATCAGGCGCAGGAGAAGCTTCTGAGAGAAATCTGTGAGAGGGAGTCTTGCATAATACTCGGCCGCACCGGTTTCCATATCTTCAAGGATTATCCGAACAACATTAAAATATTCATCGTCGCCGATCTCGAAGCGCGTGTGAAACGTGTCTGCCAGACCATGGAAGTTAATCCGAAAGAGGCTCGCAAATTCATTGAAGAGGTGGATGCCACACGTGAGGAATATACAAAGAGATACACCGGAGTGTCGCGTTACGATGCCCGCAACTACGACTTCGTGTTGAATGTCACCAACATCCCGCCGCATCTCGTGGCTGTGTTCCTCGCCCAGAACATCAGGCTGAAATTCAAGAAAGACTAATGTGAAATAAATTTTGTTTTTTAACCGAAAGAAATTCGTGGCTTTTGTCATGAATTTCTTTTTTTGTATTGTTTTTTGAATTATCTTTGCCGCCGAATTCAAGGGGTGCTCCTTGCGGGCTGAGATGATACCCTAAAACCTGATCCGGGTAATGCCGGCGTAGGGATGGATATTACCAATTTTCCCCTTCACATTTAATAACAAACTAATTAAAATTCAAAAAATGAAAAGAATTTTTTTAAGTATCGCTGCGCTTATCTTTGCAGCAAATGTGAATGCGCAGAATGAAAATGTGATTGACACCACCAACCTCCAGATGCTTGAAGAGGTGGTTGTCAGCGGCGTGAAAGTGCAGAAAAACGCGCCTTTCGCAGTCACAAACATCAAGAAAAACGAACTGAGCGAGTTCTCGAAGACGGGTCAGGAGCTGCCGTTCCTGTTCGCCAAGACCCCTGGTATCATTTCGTGGAGCGAGAACGGTGTCGGAACAGGCACGAGCTACATGCGAATCCGTGGCGCCGGCGACTCGCGCATCAACGTGACACTCGACGGAGTGCCGCTCAACTCGCCCGAGGACCAATGCGTGTTCTGGGCTAACATGAACAGCTACGGCTCGCTTCTCGGCAACGTGCAAATCCAACGTGGTGTTGGAACCTCTACCAACGGCGACGGCGCCTTCGGTGGCACGGTGGCATTGTCGTCGGCATCGCCGTCGGTGACGCCAAGTGCCGAGATAACAGGCTCATACGGCTCGTTCAACACTCTCAACTTCGGCGCGAAAGCCTCGACGGGATTGCTTTGGAACAGTCTCATCATCGACGGCGCATACCATGAGACGAGCACCGACGGATTCATCCACGGAACCTCAGGACGCAGCGGAAGCTACTACGGTGGCATCACCTTCATGAAAAACAACTTCGTGATTCGTTACAAAAACATCGGCAACTTTGAGAACACCGGTCAAGCATGGAACGGCGTGACGGCCGGAGACAACAACATGAGCCTCATGGACGGAACTTACGGAACTCACACTGGCATAAAGACTTACGAAGATATGTACAACGTCGGTCTCGGTCAGTTTAACTCGCTTTACGAATATCTCGTCACCGATGAGGACGGCAATTTTGTTAAAGATGCAAACGGAAATTACGTCACAGAACGCTACAAACTCAACAACGGAAAGTATTGGGACAAGACCACCGACAACTTCTGGCAGGACCACAACATCCTCTCGGCGGCTTGGGACATCAACGAGCTCTGGACAACATCAGCATCACTGCATTACACCTACGGATACGGTTTTTATGAGGAATTCCGCTATAACAACAAACTCTCAAAGTTTGGCATGACTTACACCGATTCCGAAGGAAACAAGGTGAAAAAGACCGATTTTGTGCGTAAGAAAGGACTTCGTCAGGATACCTACGGCATCGTTTGGAATGCAAATTATAAAAATGAGAAATGGGATGTGATTGGTGGCGTTTCTTTGCAAAATTTCCAAGGAAACCACTTCGGATATGTCACATACATCGCCAACGATGGTGTCGCCAACAAATATCTCGCCGACGGAGATTATAAATATTATGATTCCGACGCGAGCAAACTCGACGGAAGCGCCTTCATCAAGGCGGCATACAATTTTGCCAGAAACTGGACGGTTTTCGGCGATATGCAGTACCGTCATGTTGATTACAGCACTACAGGCATCAACGACAAATTCTATGAAGAGGAAAGCGGTTACTACAACCAACCGCTTGACATTCATGAGAAATACGATTTCTTTAACCCGAAAGGCGGCATTTCATGGAATTTGAACAACCATCACGCCTACGCTTCAGTGGCGATGAGCCACCGCGAGCCGGAACGCAACAACTTCACCGACAACGGCTCATATCCTTTCCCAAAACCAGAGCAGCTTCTTGATTATGAATTGGGTTACAACTTCAACGGACGTGTTTGGTCGGCAGGCGCAAACCTTTATTATATGGATTACACCAACCAGTTCGTGCAGACTGGCGCAGTCAGCGATATTGGCGAGGCTCTCACCACAAACATCAAGAGCTCGTACAGAATGGGTGTCGAGCTGCAAGCGGGCGTCAACGCCACGGAATGGCTCGCCATTGAGGCAAATGCGGCTCTGAGCCAGAACAAAATCAAGGACTTCGACGAAGTCGTTGAAGACTGGGACAACGGCACCACCACGATTCATTACGACAACTCCACTTTGGCGTTCTCACCATCAGCGATTCTTAATGGTTTCATCACTTTCCACCATAAAGGAATCGCTGTGACTTGGCACACCAACTACGTCTCGAGAATGTATCTCGACAACACCGAGAACGTCGACCGTTCGTTGCCTGGCTATTCTACTTCAAACGTCAGCTTGGGCTACACTTTGAAGCCAAAGAAGGTTGTGAAAGAAGCAATTTTCAAAATCAATTTCAACAACATCTTCAACAAACGCTATGCTGCGAGTGGCTGGGTCTATTCGGCAATCTGCGACAGCTACGGCCATCCGAACGACAACCGCTACTACCAGATCGGTTTCATCCCGATGGCTGGCTTCAACGTGATGGCTAATTTGACTTTAAAATTCTAAAATATGGAATTTCTCACCAACCACTGGCTCGACATCGTCACCACAGTCCTCGGACTCGCTTATATTCTTTTCGAATATCGGGCCAGTGTCTGGATGTGGCTCGTCGGCTTCATGATGCAGTCGCTCGGCATCGTGCTGTATTACCAAAAAGGTCTCTATGCCGACTGTGGAATGGAATTTTATTACCTCGCGATGACTGTTTACGGTTATTGGAGATGGGTGCATGGATCGGGACGGGCGAATGGTGATTCGCCCATGCCAATCCGTCATTTCCCAAAGAAACTGATATTGCCTTGGTTGGGAGTAATCGTTGTCGTTTGGTTTGTTATCTATCTGATTCTCGCCAACTTCACAAACAGCAACGTCCCGATTGCCGACAGCTTCACCACCGCGTTGAGCATCATCGGAATCTGGGCTTTGGCGCACAAATATCTCGAGCAGTGGTTCATCTGGATTGCCGTCGACGTGGTCACATGCGGGCTTTATTTCTACAAGGGAATCCCGTTCAAAGCCAGCCTCTACGCGCTTTACGTGATAATCGCCGTCTTCGGATATTTCAAATGGCGGAAAATTTGTGAAAACAAGTAACTTTTGATAACACGTTAAAAAAAATTAATAAATTTGCTCCATAAATTTAATACTATGAAAAGATTTGGTTTTACCTCAAAATCGATGCTGCGGATGATGGTTTTCGCGGCACTCGCACTGGCATTCACAGCCTGCGGCAACAAGTACAAATATGAAACAGTGAAGGGCGATCCTACGGAAACCCGCATCTACACCCTCGACAATGGTCTGACTGTCTACCTGAGCGTCAACCAGGAGGAACCGCGCATCCAGACATACATCGCGGTGCGCACAGGTTCGAAAAACGACCCTGCCGAGACAACGGGACTTGCTCATTACCTCGAGCACATCATGTTTAAAGGCACCGAACATTTCGGCACCACTGACTATCAGGCCGAAAAACCTTTCCTCGACGACATCGAGGCTCGTTATGAGCGTTACCGTACCCTCACCGACCCTGAGGAGCGTCGCATCGCCTACCACGAAATCGACTCGGTGAGCCAGCTCGCCGCACAGTATTTCATCCCTAACGAATACGACAAACTCATGTCGACAATCGGAGCGGAAGGCACCAACGCCTACACTTCAATCGATGTGACATGCTACGTGGAGGACATCCCGTCAAACGAAATCGAGAACTGGGCGAAGATTCAGGCCGACCGCTTCCAGAACATGGTGATTCGCGGATTCCACACCGAGCTTGAGGCTGTCTACGAGGAATATAACATGGGCCTTGCAGAAGACTCTGAAAAGGCTTGGGATGCGTTGAACGCCTTGCTTTTCCCTACACACCCTTACGGAACGCAGACTGTCATCGGTACACAGGAACATCTGAAGAATCCGAGCATAACGAACATCAAGAACTATTTCAACAAATGGTATCGCCCGAATAATGTGGCTATCTGCATGGCAGGTGACTTCAATCCTGACGAAACCATTGCCATCATCGACAAGTATTTCGGCTCATGGCAGCCTGGCGACGACGTGCGTCAGCCTGAGTTTGCGGCACTGAAGCCTATCACACAGCCGAAAGACACCTCTGTCTATGGCTTGGAAGCGGAGAATATCATGATGGGCTGGCGTTTCGACCGTGGCAACTCTCTGCAGATTGACACTCTTGAAATGATTGGCGCCATGCTTAACAACGGCACCGCCGGACTTATCGACCTCGACATCAACCAGCAGATGACCATGCTTTACGCATGGGGTGGCTCAAGCGCCGACCGTGACTACTCAAGCTTCCTTCTCGGAGGTTCGCCACGTCAGGGTCAGACACTCGAAGAAGCCAAAGACCTGCTGTTGGCGGAAATTGAGAAACTGAAGAATGGCGACTTCTCCGACGATCTGATGGTTTCGGTAGTCAACAACATGAAACTCAACTACTATAACTCTCTGGAAAGTAACGCGGCACGCGCCAGAAAGTTCGTCAACTCATTTATTCTTGAAAGAACATGGAAACAACAGGTTGAATACCTCGACAGAATGTCGGGCATGACAAAAGCGGACATCATGGCCTTCGCCAACCGTCATTTCAAGGATAATTATGTGGTTGTTTACAAACGTCAAGGCGAGGATGAGACCCAGAAGAAAATCGACAAGCCTCAGATTACGCCTATTCCGGCAAACCGTGACCTTGTGAGCGATTTCGTGAACGAGGTGCAGAACACGAAAGTGGAGCCTATCCAGCCTCGTTTCATCGATTTCAAGAAAGACCTTACATTCGGCGAGACCGAAGCCAAACTGCCTTATATTTACGTGCAAAATAAGGAAAACGGTCGTTTCACACTTGCTTTCCGCTATGATTTTGGCGAGGAGTCGGATCTGAGATATACCTACGCTTCCCAATATCTTGAATATCTTGATACAGACAAACTTACAAATGAGGAAATCAAACAGCAGTTCTATAAACTGGCTTGCAATTATTATATCAATGTCGGAAGCCGTTCAATAACAGTCACTTTGTACGGCCTTGGCGAGAACATGCCCGAGGCACTCGCTCTCCTCGAAGATGTGATGCAGAACGCACAACCTGATGCCGACACTTATGAGATGGCTATCCAGATGCTTGAAAAAGAACGCCTTGACGCAAAATTCGACCAGTATTCTAATTTCGAATATCTCCGCTATTATGGAATGTATGGTAAATACAACCCTTACCGGAACATGCTCTCAGTCAAGGAGTTGCGCGACCTCTGCCCGATGGAGCTTCTTGATTTGTTGAAAAACCTGAAAAACTACAAGCATACGGTTCTTTATTACGGCCCTATGACTGAACTGGAGATGTCAGCCGCTGTGACAGCCAACCATGTGACAAACAAGGACTTGCTTGATGCTCCGGAGGGTAAGCCGTACAAGATGCAGGCTACACCTGAAAATGAAGTGTTTATTGCTCCTTATTCCGCCAAAAACATCTATATGCGTATGATTCACAATGAGATGCGCCCTTGGAATCCTGACGAGGCTGCTGTCATAGCATTGTTCAACGAATATTACGGTGGTGGCATGAACACCATCGTCTTCCAGGAGATGCGCGAGGCGCGGGGACTGGCTTACAATGCGTACGCAGCATTCATCGAACCATATTACAAAGGTGAACCGGAATATTTCTTCACGCACATCATCACCCAAAATGACAAGATGATGGACGCCATCAACCATTTCAATGAGATATTGAATGATATGCCTGCCAGCGACAAGGCTTTCAGCGTCGCGAAAGAAGCCCTCACCAAACGTCTCGCAAGTCAGCGCACAACCAAGTTCGGTCTCATCAACGCATGGCTTAACGCAAAGAACCGTGGCATCGACTATGACATCAACGATCGCATCTACAACGCCTTGCCCGGCATCACCTTGGCTGACATCGTGAAGTTTGAGAAAGAAACCATGGCGAACAAGACTTGCCGTTATGTCATCCTCGGCGATGAGAAAGAACTCGACATGAATGCTCTTGAAAAGATTGGAAAAATCAATAGACTGACAACTGAAGAGATTTTCGGATATTAGAATCCGTAATTATTTTAGAATCAATTTATCATCCTGATATATGTTGATATGTCAGGATGATTTTTTTGTTTTTTGAAAAAATAGTTTTTCGATTATAAAAAATCCGTATCTTTGCAACCCGTATTGATAAAAATTAGCATAATGAAATACGGGTTCGATAGCGAGAAATACCTCAAGATTCAGTCGGAACATATTAAAGAGCGCATCGCCAAGTTTGGCGACAAACTCTATTTGGAATTTGGCGGGAAGCTGTTTGACGACTTCCATGCAAGCCGCGTGTTGCCGGGCTTTCTGCCTGACATCAAGCTGCAGATGCTGACACAGCTGAGCGACGTGGCGGAAATCGTCATTGTCATCAGTGCCGTCGACATCGAGAAGAACAAGGTGCGTGGCGACCTCGGCATCACATACGACGTCGACGTGTTGCGCCTGCGCGACGAGTTCATGGGCCGCGGCTTCATGGTCAACTCCGTCGTCATAACACATTACAACGGACAAGCCAGCGCTGACGCCTATCGTCATCGTCTCGAACGATTAGGCATCAAGGTGTATTACCACCGCATCATTGAGGGCTATCCTAACAACGTGGCGCTCATCGACTCCGAAGATGGCTTCGGCAAAAACGACTATGTGGAGACTACACGTCCTCTCGTCGTCATCACCGCGCCGGGACCTGGCAGCGGCAAGATGGCGGTGTGCCTCAGCCAGTTGTATCACGAGAACAAACGCGGCATCAAGGCGGGATACGCCAAATATGAGACGTTCCCAATCTGGAACCTCCCGCTGAAACATCCTGTCAACATCGCCTACGAGGCAGCTACCGCCGACCTCAACGACGTGAACATGATTGACCCGTTCCATCTCGAGGCTTATGGCGAGACAGCCGTCAACTATAACCGCGACATTGAGATTTTCCCGGTGCTTAACGCTATCTTCGAATCCATCTACGGTGAAAACCCATATAAATCGCCTACCGACATGGGCGTCAACATGGCGGGCTACTGCCTCAGCGACGATGAAGTTTGCTGCAACGCATCGAAAGACGAAATCATAAGACGTTATTACACCGCACTTTGCGAGCTGGCAACAGGCAAGGGAAGCGAGAACGAGGTCAATAAGATTGCCCTTCTGATGAAACAGGCGAAAATAACAACGGCAGACCGCAAGACCACCATCGCCGCCAAAGAACGCAAGGAGCAGGAGAACGCGCAGTCGGCGGCTATCGAGCTCGAAGACGGCACCATCATCACGGCACACGCCAGCGATTTGCTCGGCTCCAGCGCCGCGCTGATTCTCAACGTCACCAAACATATCGCGGGCATCGGACACGAGGTGAAACTCATCCCGCAGGCGATGATAGAGCCTATCCAGAAGACGAAGGTCGACATCCTAAACGGGAAGAACCCGCGACTCCACACCGACGAGGTGCTCGTGGCGCTTTCCATGCTCAGCCTTTGGGACGAAAACTGCCGCAAAGCCCTTGACTGCCTCCCGCAACTCAATGGCTGCCAGATGCATAGCACCGTGATGCTCAGCGAAGTCGACCGTAAAGTATTCAAGAGACTCGGCATCGGACTGACCAGCGACCCAGTGAAGAAATAATTTCAAACAATAACTATGCACACAAAATATTATCACGAGGTAAAATACTACGAATGCGACCGCATGGGCATCACGCATCATTCCAATTACGTCAGAATCATGGAGGAGGCGAGGGTCGACTTCCTCGACCAGCTCGGATGGGGCTTCGACAAGATAGAGGCTGACGGCGTGGTGTCGCCGGTGGTGTCGGTGGAATGCAAGTACAAAAGCCCGACAACATTCAAGGATACGATAGAAGTGGAGGTCTTCATCAGCCATCTCAGCGAGATGAAGTTCGAGTTCACCTACATCATGCGCAAGGACGGAAAGCTCGTCTGCGAAGGGCACAGCGTTCACTGCTTTAGCGAAAACGGCCGTCCAGTCGCCATCTCAAGACGTCTTCCTGAGCTTTACAATCTGATTCTCTCCAACGTCGAGGGATGACAAAAAATTTTTTCGAATAGCCTTATTTCTATTGAAATAAGTCGTACATTTGCAAACCTTTTTGAATTTACAAATTAATTAAAAGATAAAATTATGGAATTACCATTTGCAGAAGCGTGGAAGATCAAGATGGTTGAACCTATCAAGAAATCCACTCGCGAACAACGTGAAAAGTGGCTCAACGAAGCCCATCAGAATGTGTTTATGCTGAAGAGCGACTACGTCTACATCGACCTTCTCACCGACTCGGGAACAGGCGCTATGAGCGACCGTCAGTGGGCAGCAATGATGCAGGGCGACGAGAGCTACGGCGGTGCCCGTTCTTTCTATCACATGAAAGACACCATCACCGAACTCACTGGTTTTGAATATGTTATCCCTACACACCAGGGTCGCGCAGCTGAGAACGTGTTGTTCTCATACCTCGTGAAACCAGGTCAGATCATCCCGGGCAACGCTCACTTCGACACAACAAAAGGTCATATCGAGAGCCGTAAGGCATTCGCTATCGATGTCACAGTGCGTGAGGCTTACGACACACAGCTCGAAGCTCCTTTCAAAGGCAATGTCGACCTCGAGAAACTCGAGAAAATCCTGAAGGAAAACAAAGGCAACGTCCCGTTCTTCGTATTGACAGTGACAAACAACACCGTCGGCGGACAGCCTGTTTCAATGCAGAACATCCGCGAGACTTGCGAACTCTGCCATAAATACGGCGTGCCGGTCAACATCGACAGCGCTCGTTTCATCGAGAACGCATATTTCATCAAGACACGCGAGAAAGGTTATGAAAACAAGACCCTCCGCGAGATCGTGAAAGAGATGTTCAGCTATGCCGACTCAATGACAATGTCAGCGAAGAAAGACGCTCTCGTCAACATGGGCGGTTTCATTGCAACAAATAAGAAAGACTGGTATGAAGGTGCCAAGTTGTTCTGCATCCCGTTTGAAGGATTCCTCACATACGGTGGTATGAACGGTCGTGATATGGACGCTCTCGCCGTCGGTTTGAAAGAAAACATCGAATTCGAGATGGTCGAGACACGTATCAAACAGGTCCACTACCTCGCTTCAAAACTCGATGAATACGGCATTCCATACCAGCGTCCTGCCGGTGGCCACGCCATCTTCGTCGATGCCGACAAGGTTTTGACCAACATCCCTAAGGAAGAGTTCCCGGCTCAGACTTTGACATGCGAGCTTTACCTCGAAGCCGGTATCCGCGCTTGCGAAATCGGTTACGTCCTCGCCGACCGTGACCCTGTCACACGCGAGAACCGTTTTGGTGGCAACGACTTCGTGCGTCTCTGCATCCCACGCCGTGTGTACACCAACAACCACATGGACGTCATCGCAGCAGCTCTGAAGAACGTCTACGACCGTCGCGACACCATCAAACGCGGTTTGGAAATCACATGGGAAGCTGAACTGATGCGTCATTTCACCTGCCAGTTCAAGAGATTGAAATAATTTGCGCCTTACGGCAAATGTGTTAAAATGTGTGCCCTTCGGGCAATCGCCCATTGCGCGAAGCGGCACATTCTGCGAAGCAGCACATTCTGCGAAGCAGCACATTCTGCGAAGCAGCACATTCTGCGAAGCAGCACATTGCGACCGAAGGGAGCACACATTAACGAACGAAGTGAGTGTCACATTTATCATAGCATTAACCTTCTGCGTCTGCGTCGCTTCCACCGCCTTCAATATTGAGGAGGAAAGACGCAAAATTTTGCGTCTCTGGTGGCGTAATGCGTTGTTTGTCTGCGCTTTGGCGGCAGGGCAGGGGCTTATGTACTGGCTCGGCTCATTGCTCGGCAGCACGTTCATGCACATGTTCGAAGGCTATGCGAAAATAATCGTCCTCATCATCTGTTTCATGATAGCGTTCAGGATGGTGATGGACACACTGAAAATCAAAAGCGGCAAGAACCTTTTTCTCATCGACAAGCCAAAACAACTGATAATCCTTTCCATCGCCTTGGGTGTCAATGCTTTAATCGCCGGACTGATTGCTGATGAGGCATTTCTTCCCCTTTTCGGGAAAATCACACCTTTATTAATAATATGCATCTCCCTCATCTGGGGTCTCATCGGAATCGGAACCAAATTCTCACAGACAAAATTGCTTGTCAACAGCCTGTTAAATGTTGTTGCAGCCTTAGCGATACTCGCTACTGGCATCGTGGCAATAATTTAATAATTTTTTTTCTGTCAATTTGATTTTTTTGTACTTTTGCGCCTTGATTTTCAATGGTTTGAAATCAACAAACATATAACTACTTAGCATAGATAACTAATTAACTAACAATGAAGCAATTCAAACTTTTTACCCTTTTTATGGCTTTAGCCTGCGCCACAAATGTGTGGGCTTGGTCGGGCGACGGCTCAAGCAGCGACCCGTACCAGATTGCCAGTGCTTCTGATTGGAACACCTTGGCAACCAATGTCAATGCTGGTAACTCCTACAGCAGCAAAATTTTTAAACTTACTGCCAACATCACCGTTAGTGAGATGGTCGGAACGGATGCCAACCGTTTCAGCGGAACATTCGATGGCGATGGTCACACCTTAACCTTCAACAAAGGCACAGCCGACACCCATTTTAGCGAGGCTAAATGCGGCCCGTTCCGTTACATCAACGGAGCTACCTTCAAACGTCTGCATGTGGCAGGTACAATTTACACATCCAACCAAAATGCGGGCATGGTGGGTCATGCCAAGGGAAACAATTACTTCCAAAGTTGTCAATGTTCGCTGACTATCAATAGTAGCAGGGATGGGGATGGCACCCACGGCGGTTTTATTGCTAACAACAACAATGGCGCAAAATCTTACTTTACCAACTGCCTCTTTGACGGCGAATTCATTAGTACACTAACCACCAATTGCGGCGGCTTTATCGGATGGACCGAAGGAAATCAGAGTTCTAAGGCTTATTTCACCAATTGTCTCTTTGCTCCATCAAATATTAGCTTCAGTAATACAAGCGGCTCCAAGACATTTTCCCGTTCACGAAACACAAATGATGTATCTATTTCCAACAGTTACTACAAGCAGACTTTGGGCGATGCACAAGGAACAAATGCCGGCAGCATGAGCAATGCCGATTTGTTGGCGGCTCTCGGTGGCATGTGGGAAATCAGCGGAGGTAAAGTCATACCTATCATCCATCCGCTTTCGCTGAGTCTTACAGGAAGCGGTACAGTCAATGCCCCATACCTGATTACCAACACTACGGATTGGAATGCGTTTGCTTCCTACGTGAACAGTGGTATTGATTTTAACGAATGTTATTTCAAACTGACCGCCGACATCACCGTCAGTGAGATGGTCGGAACAGACTCCCGCCGTTTCAGCGGAACATTCAATGGTGACGGACACACCTTAACCTTCGACAAAGGCACTTCTGGCAGCCCAGTCAGTGAGGGCTATTGCGCTCCGTTCCGTTATATCAATAGTGCCACTTTCAAACGTCTGCACGTGGCAGGTACCATTTACACCTCAAATCAGTTTGCGGGTATGGTGGGTCACGCCAAAGGCACCAATTATTTCCAAAGTTGTCATTCCTCGCTGACTATCAATAGTAGCAGGGATGGAGACGGCACTCACGGCGGATTTATAGCTAACAACAATCAAACATCTTACTTTACCAATTGTCTCTTTGACGGCTCATTCATTAGTACTCTCACCCATAGTTGGGGCGGATTCGCAGGTTGGACAGGCAGTGGCTATGCCTATTTTACCAATTGTCTTTTTGCTCCGGCAAGCATAAGTATCAGTAACACAAATAGCTGTAAGACATTCGCTCGTTACAATAATAGTAATGCGAGTTACTCCAATGCTTACTACAAGCAGACCTTGGGCGATGCACAAGGAACTGATGGCAGCAGCATGAGCAATGAACAGCTGTTGACGGCTCTCGGTAGTGGCTGGCAAATCAGCGGAGGAAAGGTCGTGCCCATTATACAAAAGCAAACCTTTACCGGCAGCGGAACAGCTGAGGCTCCTTATCTGATTACTTCTACTGCCGATTGGAACAAGTTGGCTTTCAACGTGACGTATTGTGATGAGCCCCATAGTGGCAAGTACTTCCGACTGACTGCCGACATCGCGATTACTTCTATGGTTGGTACGGACGTATGTGCTTTCGGCGGAATCTTTGACGGCGACGGACATGTGCTTCATCTCAATATAAAGGATGTCAACAACCAAGGAACAGCGCCGTTCCGGTATATCCAAGATGCTACGATTCAGTACGTCAAGACGGATGGCTTTTTGACCGGAAAAACGCACTGTGCAGGATTGGTGGGCTTTGCCAACGGAACCAACCTCATTCAGGGTTGTGAAGTGGCAGCAGAAGTCTATGGCAGTGATGGGTGCACGCATCATGGTGGTATCTTGGGACACGGAAAGAATTCCAACACCACCATTCAGGATTGCTTGTTCTCCGGCTCGCTGGATGGAGCGACCAACACAACCGGTGTCATCTATGGTTGGGGCGATGGAGACGGTCACCATACCATCATCAACTGTCTCTTTTCCGGTGAATGCAGTGGTAATACTATCTTGTTGATACCGGATAGAGGTACGAAAACCATCACGAATTGTTATCACTCCACAGCTGGTCCTTCGGACGGAACAGATGCAAGCAGCATGAGTAGAGCAGAACTTCTGGCGACACTCGGTGCAGGTTGGGGTATGCGTGAAACCCATGTAGTACCTGAACGTTTTGCAGCATCGGTTACACCGCAAGAAGGCGCAGCCACGATAGATTTGGAGAGTGACTATGTACCGACACAAATCAGAAACGGTTCTTTCGGTGTACGTCCGTGGATGTCATACCGATATAGTGGAACGGACTATACGTCTTATTACGCAGCTTCATCTGTTGGCAATGATAATATTATCGAGACATCATACCCGAATGGCGTAAATGGCGGTTGGAATAGTACGGAAACCAAAACTTTAGATAGGGGGTTGTTTGAGTACATGCATTACGTCTATAACGACAATATCTCCAGTTATGGCGGCTGTGTGGAGATGAACTCTCAGAATTGTGCCGTGCTGTGGCAGGATTTGACCACGCATTCGCACGATGTTATCCGCTGGTCATTACTTCATGCCGCGAGAACCGGCTGGGGACCAGATGTACAATCCATGCAAGTGGAAGTGGGCTCGCCCGAGTACAGTGGCGCAAACATCGTAGCGGCTACAGGTATCAATGAGGCGGTGGATTCCAAGATTACTACAGCTTCTAAAGCTACCTATAATCCGAGTGGGTATAGCGGAACATATGCCAAGGGTGGAGATAATCTATCGAAACTCTCGTTAAATAAAAATACGGCACCGGATAATAATGCATGGCATCAGGTACGCGGAATCTATCTTATTCCTGAAGGACAAACCGTTACCCGTTTCGCGTTTATCTCTACCAGTATCGATGCGGATGCTAACAAAATGTCTGCAGGTAACTACCTCGATAACTTAGCATTCTCCACCCTTATCGGCAACCTGTCGGCTGTGCAGTTGGATAACGGCGATGTGGTGCTGAGAGGCTATTGGGGTGAAACTGACGCCAGCAAACACTTGGTGGTTGCAACTAATTCCAAAACTAATACATCTTTTGACATGACTTCCGTAGCGAACGAGAACTTCAAGATAACCATTCCTGCGGCTACCATGGGTGAAGCCACTTCGCTCAGCGTTTATCATGAGGACTATCCGGATGCCGGTCGTTCTATTACAATAACTCCTTCTTACAAATTAAGCATTGGTGGCACTACTCCAGAAGCACAAGACGGTTGGTATCTCATCTCATCGCCTATCGGAACGGTAAGCCCTTCAAGTGTCATAAATATGACAGATAATAGCTACGACATCTTCCGTTTCAACCAAAATCCAGCTCAAAATGATGAAGGTGATTATCTTGAGTGGGAAAATTGGAAAGAACCGAATTCAGGTTTCATTAACCACAACCATTTCGACCTTGAACCTGGCAGAGGCTATCTCTACGCCAATAGCGCTGATGTCATGCTTAACTTTGTAGGAACGCCATACAGCGGTGATGGCATTGTTAGTTTAAGTTACAGTGAGGATAATCCAGATGAAAGAATGTGGGGTTGGAACCTCATCGGCAACCCGTTCAGCGTGACTGCAACAATTGGTGAGAAACCTTTCTACATAATGAACGATGATCGCACTAATTTGATAGTTGCAGATAACAGCAATATCGCCCCTATGGAAGGAGTCTTCGTGCAGGCAACCGAGGAAGGAGAAAACGTAACATTCATTCCAAGTGGCTCAAAAAGAGGTGAGAGAAACGGAAACAACATTGTTATCAACCTCACTGGCAATAAAGGCAATGTCATCGACCGCGCCATCGTAAGCTTCGATGAAGATCACACCCTGCCGAAATTCCAAATCAGGGACAATAGCACGAAACTATACATTACGCAAAACGGGAAAGACTATGCTATCGCCTTCTCATACAGAATTGGCGAATTGCCACTGAATTTCAAAGCTGAAGAAACCGGTCGTTACACCCTCAGCTTCAGCGGCGAAAATATGACAGGTGTCAGTCTCGTCGATATGATTGACAATGCGATAATCGACCTGAGCGTAAACGATACATACTCATTCATCGGCACTTCAACCGATCGTGAGAACAGGTTTAAACTGGAGTTCAGTTCTAATAACGATTCAAACATCGACATCTTCGCATATCAAAGTGGCAACGATATAGTTGTGAGCGGCGAAGGCGAGCTTCAGGTGTTCGACGTAATGGGCCGTATGGTTATTAACCAGCGCATCAACGGTGTGCAAACCATCAACAAACCATTACAAACAGGCGTTTACATTTTCAGATTAAATGAGAAGGTTCAGAAGATTGTTGTCAGATAAAAATAGGAGGAACGAAAAATGAAAAATATATTATTAGCGATAGCATTTGTTTTTATGATGACTTTGGGTGCAAGCGCCCAAGGCTGCAAAGTCGACGGTTTCTTCAATTATAACGAGGATATTACAGACAGAACTTATTCTGTTTACTCGGATGTCAGTATGCCAACATATCACTTCACAAACCATGACCAGGAAGGAGCTCCTCTTGGCAGTGGTCTCCTAATCCTCACCGCCCTCGGCGCAGGATATGCAGTAGCGCGGAAGCGCAAAAAATAAATTGCAACAAGCAACTTTCAAGGCAATCTTCATTTTTGAGGGTTGCCTTTTTGGTTGTAAAAATTTCCAATATTTAAACCAATTGTATTACAATACATTGATAATAAACAATTTATATCGAAATGTTAAAATTTATTAACATTTGAAGAACCTAAAAATTGCCTGTTGTTTGGATGTAATATACTAATAACCAATAATTTATAAAACCGTCAAAAACTTAGTCGTTTTTCGTACGACTAATTCGAATCACCTGTCGTAATTTTGCCGAAAAAATATTTTTCATGAAAACTCTTGACATGTAATAGTATTATTACTATTTTTGCAGAGAATTAAAAACAGAATTTATGAAAGTAATAAAAGTTAGTTTGATTATTAAAAAGCTGATAGAAAAAGGTTGGTACATTGACAGGCATCTTTTTTTGAAAATCAGTCAGGAATAGAGTTTTAGTATGGAAAAGGTTATTATTTCAACATCGAAAACTGAAAATGGATTCAGTGCAAGTTGCAACTTACTGCCAGGGTGGGTGGTTGCATACAGTGGTAGTTTTTCTGGTTTTGTAAAATATGTTCAAGAAAGTGTGGATTTTTATATCGAATGTGCAAAAGAAGATAAAAGAACATATTCTAAAGTATTTGATAATCAATATGTTTTTGAATATAAAATGAATATTCAAAGCATTTTGTATTGCTATGACAAAATCATCACAAGAGCTGCTTTGTCAAGGCTTACTGGTATTAACGAGAGGCAGTTGGGACATTACATCTGTGGCAGAAGTCATCCGATGAAAAAACAGCAGGATAAAATAGTCAATGCGCTTCATTCGTTGGGAAAAGAGCTGCAATCTGTAACAACTTGACACTAAATTCTTTTATCTTTTATCTAATATCTATTATCAAAAACTGTATCTTTGTAATCTAAAACAATATAATAAAAAATCTTTTAAACCTCTGAATATGAAAAAGTTATATCTGTTAATAACTCTGCTATTCGCTGCTGTAGCCCTCAGCGCACAGCCTCAAGGATATTATAACGGCACAGAAGGCCTCACAGGAAACGCCCTCAAAACCGCACTGCATAACATAATAAAAACAGATAATCACACTTCGTACAGCGGCTTGTGGAGCGCTTATCAGCAGACGGATAAAAAGCCGAACGGCAAAGTGTGGGATATATATTCTGATATTCCTAATGGCACACCGCCTTATCAGTTTACTTTTAACACAGACCAGTGCGGCAACTACAACGGCGAGGGCGACTGCTACAACCGTGAACACCTTTGGGCGCAGTCCTGGACTAACGATGACAGCAAACATAAAACAGACCTGCATCATGTGTATCCTACCGATGGCTATGTCAATAACCGACGCGGAAACTATGCTTTCGGTGAAGTCGGAAACGCTTCTTGGACATCGCAGAATGGCGGCAAGCTTGGCTCTAATATTGTAAGCGGTTATAACGGCACCGTGTTCGAGCCTATCGACGAATACAAAGGCGACATCGCCCGCGCTCTCATGTATGTCTGTGTTCGCTACTATCAGGAAGACAGTGGCTGGACCACTTCCGACATGACAAACAAATCACTTATTAAAGATTGGGCAATGACGATGCTTCTTCGCTGGCATGAGGAAGACCCTGTGGATGACAAGGAAATCAACCGAAACAACGCTGTTTATAATATCCAGCGTAACCGCAATCCTTTTGTCGACTATCCTGATTTTGCCCCTATGATTTGGGACCCGACCTGGGATGGCGTTGAAGACCAATATCTTACAACGATACTTGTCAACGTGTGGCCAAACCCGGCAACATCTACGATAAATATCAATGGCGAGAACCTCAACGCCGTTTACATGTATAACGCTATGGGTCAGCTCGTTTTGACTGCTGATTTGCAAAATACTGATAACCAAAGCTCTATTGATGTTAGAGGTTTTAACAGCGGAATCTATTTCATGAATATCATTTCAGAAAGCGGCTCCTCGGTACTTAAAAAAGTTGTTGTGCAATGATTTCAATACAGAATCTCAGCATACATTTTACTGGTCAGGATCTTTTCACCGACATCAATTTTTTGATTCGTGAGAAGGACCGCATCGGTCTCGTTGGAAAAAACGGTGCCGGGAAAACAACTCTAATCCGTATCATAGCTGGTCTCGAACAGCCATCGCATGGCAACGTTGTGATGTCCGACGATGTGACAATAGGCTACTTGCCACAAGAAAAGAATATTCATTCCGAAAAAACCGTTCTTGAAGAAACGATGACGGCTTTTGAAGAGTATCATCTTATTGAGAAAAAACTTGCGCATCTGCAAGACGAACTCGCGCAACGCACTGATTATGAAAGCGACAGCTATCAGAAGCTTTGCGAGAAGATGAGTTCTCTCAACGAACGTCTAACGCTCATCGGTGGTCATTCCATCGAAGGCGAGGCGGAACAGATTCTCGTGGGTCTCGGCTTCGATCATGAAGATATGTACCGTGCGATGAACGAATTCAGCAACGGATGGCAGATGCGCGTGGAATTGGCAAAGATTCTCCTTCGAAAACCGAAGCTGCTGCTTCTCGACGAGCCTACAAACCACCTCGACATCGAATCAATACAATGGCTTGAAGGCTATCTGAAAAACTATTACGGTGCCATCTTCATGGTGTCGCACGACCGCGCATTCCTCGACCATATCACAATTCGTACAATCGAGATTTCCGGGGGAAAGATTTATGATTACAAATGCGCCTACACCGAATTCGTGGAGCGTCGCGAGGAACGCATTGATTTACAAAAGGCTGCATTCGATAACCAGCAGAGGGAAATCAAAGAGATAGAGGCGTTCATTGAACGCTTCCGCTATAAAGCCACCAAGGCGAAACAGGTGCAGTCGCGTGTGAAACAGCTTGAAAAAATGGACATCGTCGAAATCGACGACCGCGACAAGTCGGTGATGCATTTCAAGTTCCCGCCAGCCCCTCATTCCGGTAAGGTCACACTCGAACTCTGCCACGTCTCAAAGTCTTATGGCGAGAAAAACATCCTCAACGACATCAATCTGTTGATTCCACGCGGCGAAAAAATCGCTTTCGTCGGTCGTAACGGTGAAGGGAAATCGACGCTTTCAAAGATTATCGCTGGCGTGCTCGACTATACGGGCGAGGTGAAACTCGGTCATGAGGTAAAAATCGGCTATTACGCTCAGAATCAACAGGATATGCTTGACCCAGAGAAAACGGTTTTTGAGACTTTGGACGATGTGGCGACTGGCGACATGCGCGTGAAGGTGAAATCGCTTCTCGGCGCGTTCCTGTTCAGCGGCGAGACAATAGACAAGAAAGTCAAAGTGCTGTCGGGTGGCGAGAAAGCACGTCTGTCGCTCGCGAAAATGCTGCTTTTCCCGACGAATCTACTCATCCTCGACGAGCCTACCAACCACCTCGACATGCTCTCGAAAGACATTCTCAAATCGGCTCTTATCCAGTTCGACGGCACACTCATAGTGGTCTCTCACGACCGTGACTTCCTGCAAGGCCTTACAACGAAAGTCTACGAGTTCAAGAAACCGCATATCAAGGAATATATTGGCGATATTTATGATTTTCTTGAAGAAAAACGCCTCAAGGAACTCGATGATTTAAATAAAAAGCAAAAAAACCAGCAGCAATCTACGCCAGTCGTTTCTCAAAATAAAATCGACTACGAAGCCAAGAAAGTTGAAGAACGAGAGAAACGCCGTGTCGAGAAAGAGATCAAAAAACTCGAGGAACAAATTGATGCAATGGAAAAGGAACTCGCTGTTTTAGATGAAGTTATGGCAAATCCGTCGGCTCATCCGGAAATCAAAGTCGATGATGATTTCTACTGGAATTACGGTAAGAAAAAAGAAGATTTGCAATACCTCATCGACAAATGGGGCGAACTAGCAATCTGAACTCTGCGTTTTCTGCGAGATCTGCGTGCGACTTAAATCGCCATCTTATTCTGTACCGGAATCGCGTAAATCCCCAGCAAAATCTCAGTAAACCGCTTCTCCGCTTCGCTTCCGAGCTCGTCGAGAAGCTTTGAGAAAATCTTGTCGCAATAAGCTTTGAAAACGTCCTTCTCCTCTTGTGTATAATACTTTTTGAAAGTGCAACTTCCTGATAACCAATCGTGTGCGATGTAATTATTAGGATAAAGCTTGTAATTTGCGTAAATCCTCTTGTCAATCATCTCGGCGACAGCAGGAACGATTTCATGTTTGTCGGCTCCTTCAAACTTCTTTAAATCATCGTAAGTTATTGTGGGACAAATCGATATGGTCATGATGCCTTTTTTCTTCTTGATGCCCGACACAATGCTGTCCATGTCTTCCATCGGCTTTTTCACATAAACCCCGTCGCGTTCCTTGATGTAGCTCTCTCTCGCTTTCATCATCGCGCAAGGCTCGTATTCGTACGATGTGGCGATAGGAGTGATGTTCAGCTCCGCAAGGTTTGGAACGAGATTTTTTCTGTCCCCAGACATCGAAAACATGTTTATCAGCCCGTGGTCTGTCTTGTCGTTGCCGTCTTTCGTCCTGCCGTTACGCTGCGCAATCCACACCGATTTGTTGTCTCTGATGAGATACCTGATATAATCTGAAAGATGCTGTGAATTTTGAGCTAACTCCCTGATATTCTGTGACCTTTCAACCTTGAACATCTTGTTGCTCTTTCCGAAAACATCGATTGTCTTGTTTAAAATCAGGTTGCTTCCGTAACCGATGTTGCAAGTGTCAAGACCGTTTTCCAGCATGTACATCTGCAGAATGAAAGCATCAAGGGTAATGTCGCGGTGGTTGCCAGTGAATAGATATGCCTTTTTCTTGTCGAGAGTGTCAAAGCCTTGTGTGTCAACGCGTTTCATTGACGTTGCCATTATCAGCCTGACAAATCGCGTCATCATGATGCTCTGAAATTCCTCGGTCGTCTTGATGTTTCTCAACAAATCTTGAATCTCTTGCACCGACTTGTCAGGAAAAACTAATTTCGCCATTGAAATGGAAGTTTCATCATTGATGAAATACTCCATCGCCGTTGGAATCTCATCGTTTGTATAAGACCTTATATCTTCAAAATCATTCAGTGTCATGTCAATAATAGCTATTCTACAATCATAAATGGCATAAGTGCCTGAATGCCATCGAGTTTTGTGATGTTTTCAACAGTCTCGATATATGTGTAATTGGTGCCTAATCTCTTCTTGAGCAATGACTTGGTGTAAGGCTCCTGGATATTGCCGTTCATCAGCATTTCCATGAGATTTTGCTGTTTAGGATAACTTTTGATGGAATAGTTTTCGAGATTTGCCTGTTTTGCTGCATATTCGATGGCTTTGTCAAGTCCGCCAAGCTCATCCACAAGCCCGATTTCCAAAGCGTCAACACCCGACCATACTCTTCCTTGACCAATAGAATCGACATAGCTCTGACGCAATCCGCGAGTGCGTGCAACTAGTGAAGTGAAGTCGTTGTATGTGTTGCCCACATGTTTCTGCAACATCGTTTTTTGATATGGTGTGAGCGGTTCAGCTATGCTTCCGAAATCGGCGTTTTCGTTGGTTTTCACCACGTCAAACGTCAAACCGACTGTCTCGTTCAAGAATTTCTTGGCATTCGGGAATGTACCGAAAACGCCAATGGAGCCTGTGAGAGTTGTCGCGTCGGCAAAGATTCTGTCGCCTTCTGCCGAGATCCAGTAACCTCCTGAAGCAGCGTAGTTGCCCATTGAGATGATAAACGGTTTCTCGGCTTTCGCCAACTCGACTTCTCTTCTTATCACCTCCGATGCCAAAGCGCTGCCACCAGGAGAATTGACTCTCATCACGATGGCTTTCACTTTTTTGTTCTCACGTGCCTCGCGAATGGCTTTCGACAATGTGATGGAACCGATAGTGCTGTTGTCGCCCTCGCCGTCGATAATCTGCCCTGACGCGTAAATGACCGCGATCTTGTCGGAATGCACTTTCTCCTTCGGTCTCGCCGTCGCATATTGCGAGTTGGTCAGAATGTTGATTTTTCCTGATTCCTCAATGCCTGAAAGGTCTTTTATTGTGGAAATGATTTGGTCTCTGTAATAAAGTCCGTCGACGAAATTCTCTTCAAGTGCTACATTTGCATCGAAAGTGAGGGATAGGTTATCAGCCAGCTCATTGATTTTGTCAATGCTAATTCCTCTTGACGCGTTGATGTCGCTAACAATCTCAAACCACATCGAATTGAGAAGCTTTTCCATCTGCTGACGGTTGGCATCGCTCATTTTGTCAAGGAAATAAGGCTCTACAGCGCTTTTGAACTTGTTGTTAGGACCTCTGATA
Organism: Bacteroidales bacterium; assembly: GCA_017553625.1. Classification (GTDB taxonomy): domain Bacteria; phylum Bacteroidota; class Bacteroidia; order Bacteroidales; family F082; genus Limimorpha. Next base: position 7,623 of record JAFZKP010000005.1, on the reverse strand, counting down.
ATCTGAATCTCAATGTCAAGTTTGTCCAAAAGATGCTTGTAAAACATTATCTGCGACACCATTCCGTGAATGTCGAGCATGCCTTCCGGATTGAGGTAAATCTTGTCGCCGGCAGTGGCGAGATAATAAGCGTTTTGTGCCATCGTCTCGGCGTAAGAAATGACAAATTTTCCTGATTCTCTGAACTTTATGATATGGTTTCTTATCTCCTGGATGTTGGCGGTCGACGTGCCGATTGAGGATAATTCAAGGAAAATACCGCTTATATTCGGGTCGTCTTTCGCCGCGTCTATGTTGGCAATGATGTCGTTCATGCCAGACATGTCGGAATTTTTTCCGTTGAAATTCATCAATGCCATTGACAAGTCATCCTCATTGCTTCTGTCTGGAATCTCATAATTAAGATTCATATAAAGCACCGACTTCGGCTTGACGGTAACGGTGTTTTTTGAAGTGCTTGAACTAACAGTCCAAACTAAGATTATAAACGCCAATATGAGCAACAATGCCGATCCCAGGCATGATGCAAACATAAATTTTACAAACTGCTTCATACAAATTAAATTTTTTTCAAAGATACAATTTCTTTCATTATATTTGCATTTTCAAAGATAATTTTTTTTGATGGCTTCAAAATCTGTCTTCATATTATTGGGCTCAAATCTTGGTAATCGTGAACTTCTTGTAAATCAAGCGGTTGAAATGATGGGGGAGAGGTGCGGGAAGATTGTCGCCAAATCGTCAATGTATGAATCGGAGCCATGGGGTTTCAAAGCGGATTATTGGTTCCTGAATCAGGTTGTCGTCATAGACACTACGATGTCGCCTGATGAGCTGATGCTTTCCCTGCTTTCAATAGAAAAAGAACTTGGTCGTGACCGTTCAATACAGCATGAATGTTATGTGTCGCGCCCGATGGATCTTGACATCCTTTATTATGATGATGAAATCATTGACACGGATTTAGTGGTAGCTCCGCATCCGCGTCTCCACCTGAGACGTTTTACGTTGTTGCCGCTTTGTGATGTCGCTCCCGATTTCATTCATCCGCTGTTGGGTAAATCAAATCGTCAGCTTCTTGACGAATGTAAGGACCTTGGAATTGTAAATAAATTTGAATTATGAGATATAATTACGTGGCAATTGAAGGCACGATGGGCGCTGGCAAGACAACGCTGTCATCGCGTATCGCAAGGGAACTCAACGGTAAACTGATCCTTGAGGAATTTGAGCCTGACAAAAACCCGTTTCTTGCCAAGTTCTATAAAGAGCCGGAGAAATACGCTTTCCAGGTTGAGATGACGTTTCTCGCTCTGCGTTATCAGCAGCTGAAAGACAAGTTCAGCAGCCTCGATTTGTTCCATGATTTTATCATCTCTGACTATTATGTTGCAAAATCTTTGATTTTTTCGCGTGAGAACCTTCAGCCAGATGAATATGAACTGTTTGCAAGATTTTTCAATATCATTTTTTCAAACATACCAAAACCAGAGCTGATGGTTTATCTTTATCTTGATGTTGAACATCTGCAACGCAATATTCACAAACGTGGACGCGATTACGAACAGAATATCGACGACTCCTATCTTGAACACCTGCAACAGGGCTATTTCGACTTCATCAAACAGCAGACCGATATGCGAATTTTGGTTTTGGATACCAACAATCTTGATTTTGTCGCTAACCCAAAAGACTACGAAAAAGTCGTTGAGGCGATTGACCAACCTTACGATATCGGTATCCATCGTCTTGTTCTTTAAAATGCATAAAAAAAAGGTCTCCAATCGGAGACCTTTACTTTTGTTATCATCTGTCATTACTTGATGATAATCTCAGTTCTTCTTAATTCACTGTAGAACTTCTTGATCATCGGGTAGTCAGTTGAGAGTTTCTTCAATGTTGCGCTTGGGTTAGCTGAATTTCTCAACTCGTTGATGACTTCATTCTTGTATGTTAAGTCTGAACTTTCAAGAGCTTTGTAGTAGTTATCCCAGTCAGCGCCTTTGCCTTCAGCCTCAAACTTGATGCCTCTTCCTTTCTCGCCGAGTCTCTCCTTGATGTATGCAATTGTTGACTGAGCACGTTCTTTAGCAAGATTCTCGTTTAATGCCGAGCCGCCTTCAGGTGATGCGTAACCGATAACTGTTATGCTTGAGATAACTCTGCCGTTCGCAATATCCTCACCGATCTTGTCAATCTCGTTGTTGTTTTCTTGTGTTCTCGCGATAGTGGCTTTACCAACAGAGAATTTAAGCTTGATGTCATGTGCTTTATGCTCTGGAGTGTACACCTCTTCTGGAACTTCTTCAACTTCAATCTCTTCGGCATTTTCTATGTCGTTAGCTGGTGATTCTTCCGCTTCCGGTTGATTCTCTTCCTCGATCGGAGTCTCCTCAATAGGCTCTTGAAGTTGTTCTTCTTCTGGTTCAATATCCTTCTTATCTCTCTTCCATTTGAATTTGTATTTCAAACCAAGGTTTGCGTAGGTGTACCAGTCATAATAACCACCTGTTGGGCATGCATCCAAACAATCGGTATCTGCTTTTACTGCCACGAAATCAGCGTATGCTGTGAATCTCTTTGAGAAGTTGAATGACACGTTAAGACCAAAAGGTATTTCCATGACCATTCTTCTTCCATTTATGCCATTTCCTTTGTTTCCGTTTGGTTCATCATAACCCCATTTAAATTCTGTTAAGCCTTGGCAATAGATGGGATTACCATATTCCAAAGTGCTTTTAGCTTTCAACATCATCATACCAGCTCCAACGTGTGGCATAATACCCAAGAAACGGTCTGGTTTATAATTGAATAGCTGCAAAAGATCGACACCTAAATTGAGGTTTCCATTAAAAAAGTTGGCTTCGTCAACTTTAAAGATATTTTCTTTTTCTCCGTACACTGTGAAATAACCGAGTTTGGCATACACAGTCAAGCATTTGGCGAATGTATAACCACCTGTTAAATTGATATCCCATCTGGTTTGGTCAAACTTTAATGGTGTGTTATCTGAGAAAAGCATTGTACCGCCACCTTCAATGCCCACATGCCAACGATAGGGTTTTTGAGGTTTTTCTGTCTCATTGTCTTGACCTAATACCATAAATGGTAAGAAAGCCAAAGCAACGATTAACATGGATTTTTTAAATGTAAATTTACTCATGATAGTTATTTTAATTTAATTATTTTTTTAACACCTATTAATAATTATATTGTCTTCTATTGACACTGCCTCTGCTTTTTCCTTTGTTGGCATCAAGCTTGTACGCCACACCAAAGCTTATTGACTGCACACGGTCGTTGTTGTCGCTAATGTTGATACCATCAAGGAATTTGGTGTCAACAAATCTAATGCTATAATCCAAGAAAAACACGACATCAGGTGATGCGAGGAAATCAACCTCAACGCCTAATTGTGACGAGAAGATTTTTCTTCCAAGCGTGCCGTTGCCTTTTGCTGGTGCATTACTGCTCTTTGTCTCAATGCCCCATTGGTACAAAACAGCACCGTTTGTAGAATACAATGTGGTTTTCTGAAATATCAGACCTAAACCGGCATGAACACAGCCATATAATCTGTGTGGTTTTTCTTCAAGTAGTAAGTCTACAACATTAAGATAGAAATTTGCTGATGCGTCAACAAAATTCGCTTTGAAATATATGTCCTCGGATTTTGATGAGCCTCCCAATGTCTCATATCCGAGTTTGAATCTGAAATTCCAGAACTTGTCGGTATAACCTATACCAACATGACCGTTCATTTTCTTCTCACTTGATTCTATGTCACTTGCCATAAAAGACAATCCACCGTCTGCTGTAACAAGGAGTGCGGTTTGGATAGGTTTCTGACCTGGCCAGTTTTTATACTTGTAACGACTGCGTTGCTGACCGTAAAACAAAATTGGCAAACAACTGAAAATCAATAATAAAACTAATTTAAAACTTATATTTTTCATGTCCTAAAATTATCTATATTTCAAACTGCAAAAGTACAAATTTATTTTATATAAACTTACATAAAATCAAAAAAAAATATTTATTTTAAAAACTTACATAAGTTGTTGAAAATGTGATACATAACGATACCACCACTAACCGATACGTTTAATGAATGCTTTGTGCCCGTTTGTGGTATTTCAATCGCCTGCTCGCAATATGGCAGTACTGCGTCGTCAACACCATCGACTTCGTTGCCGAAAATGTAAGCTGATTTTTCCGGTGCCTCAAAATTGTCAAGCATGATGCTGTTTTCTATCTGTTCCACTGCAAAAATCCTGTAATTATCGGCTTTGAGATTTTCGCAGGCTTTTGTCGTGGTCTCAAAATATCTCCAATTCACGCTTTCATCAGCTCCCAACGCCGTCTTGTGTATCTCGCGGTGAGGTGGACACGCTGTTATTCCGCAAAGATAAAGAGCCTCAATCCTGAATGCGTCGGCAGTCCTGAAAAACGAACCGACATTCGCCAACGAGCGTATGTTGTCAAGTACGACAATAACAGGCAGTTTCTTTACATTATGGTATTCAGAGACTGACAAACGATTGAGCTCTGGCATTGTAAGTTTTCGCATAGTCAAAAATTTTGCAAAAATACGATTTTTTGAAGTCGTTACATGATTTTTTTGTACTTTTGTATTTTTATAAGGATAACAATTATTATATGGCAGCAGGTTCTAACGATACCCCTTTGATGAAACAGTATTACGCTTTCAAGGCAAAATATCCTGAGGCGATGCTACTGTTTCGTGTTGGTGATTTTTATGAAACATACGGAGAAGATGCAGTCAAGGCATCGGAGATTCTGGGTATTGTGCTCACCAAACGCTCAAACGGTGCCGCCACGGGCGCGGAGATGGCAGGTTTCCCTCATCACGCCCTCGACACATACCTTCCGAAACTCGTTAGAGCCGGTATGAAAGTGGCTGTGTGTGAACAGCTTGAAGACCCTAAAGCTGCCAAAGGTCTCGTGAAACGCGGCGTTGTCGAGCTCGTGACCCCTGGCGTGACTTATAACGATAATGTGCTGGTTCAAAAAGAGAACAACTTCCTCGCATCGGTACATCTTGATAAAAACGAGAGCGGAATAGCGTTCCTTGACGTTTCAACGGGCGAGTTTTACCTTACACAAGGTAGTAATGAGTATATCGACAAGCTGCTGCAGAGTTTCAACCCTTCTGAGGTGCTTTGCCAACGTAACAAACGCAAGGATTTTATTGAAAATTTCAGCGACAAATATTTCCTCACGGTTTTCGACGACTGGGTTTTCACCGACGATTATGCACACGACATCCTGACACGCCATTTCAACACTACTTCACTGAAAGGTTTTGGCGTTGACGACTTTCCGAAAGGCATAGTCGCTGCTGGTGCCGCCATTCATTATCTGCATGAAACACAACACGATAAGATAAATTATATCACCTCTCTTTCGAGAATCGACCAGGGGCAGTTCGTATGGCTCGACAAGTTTACAATCAGGAATCTTGAGCTTTTAAATACTTATAATCCTAATGCGAAAACACTTATCGATGTCATTGATAAAACGGTGTCGCCAATGGGTTCGCGTCTGTTGCGCCGCTGGATTTCACTGCCTTTGAAAAATAAAGAACAGATACAGGCTCGTTATGAGGTTGTCGATTATTTTTATAAAAACAGGGAAACGATAAGCAAATTTCAAGATGCCATCAGACAAGTCGGTGATTTGGAACGACTTATCTCAAAAGTGTCGCTTGGTCGTGTGAACCCTCGCGAACTGCTTCAAGTTGCGCGTGCACTCGAACAGATTGAGATTATCCGCAATCTTTGCAAAGAAAGCGACAACGCTTCTGTAAAAGCCTTTGCCGAACAGCTAAATCCTTGTGAATCAATTTGTAATAGGATTAAGAAAGAGCTGCGTCAGGATGCGCCGGCAGTGACATCAAAAGGTAATTTCATAGCCGAAGGTGTTGATGAGGAACTCGATGATTTGAGAAATCTTTCGCGTTCTGGTAAAGATTATCTTATGAATATCCAACGCCGTGAGATTGAGGCAACCGGAATCACCTCGCTGAAGGTTGGTTTCAACAATGTTTTTGGTTATTATCTTGAGGTGACGAACACCCATAAAGATAAGGTGCCGAGCGAATGGATTCGCAAGCAAACACTGGCTAATGCAGAGCGTTATATCACTGAGGAGCTGAAGGAATATGAACAAAAAATCCTCGGTGCTGAGGAACGAATTCAGATTGTTGAAGAGCGTATCTATGCCGAACTTGTTTCCGCCACTTCGGAGTTCGTGGCTCCTATACAGCTTGATGCGGCACTGGTGGCAAAAATCGACTGTTTGGTGAATTTCGGTTTCATTGCGCTTAACAACAAATATGTGATGCCGAATGTTGACGAGTCGTATGTCATTGATATTAAAGAAGGTAGACATCCAGTTATTGAACAGATGATGCCTGTTGGCGAGGAATATATTTCCAATGACGTATATCTTGACCGAGAGCGGCAGCAGATTATAATCATCACCGGACCAAATATGTCGGGAAAGTCGGCGCTGTTAAGGCAGACTGCGCTCATTGTGCTTTTGGCACAAATAGGCTCTTTCGTGCCTGCGTCGGCGGCTCACATCGGACTGGTTGACAAGATTTTCACACGTGTGGGCGCAAGCGACAACATCTCTTCTGGAGAGTCGACGTTTATGGTGGAGATGAACGAGACTGCATCAATATTAAATAATGTGTCGAACCGCAGTCTTATCCTGCTCGATGAGATTGGACGCGGCACCAGCACTTACGATGGCATCAGCATAGCATGGGCGATAACAGAATATCTGCACGAACACCCGACGATGCACGCCAAGGTGATGTTTGCCACTCATTATCATGAGCTTAACGAGATGGAGGCTTCGTTCCCGAGAATCAAAAATTATCATGTCAGCGTGAAGGAGGTGGGGAATAAGGTGGTGTTTTTGAGGAAACTTAAAAAAGGAGGCAGTGCGCACAGTTTTGGTATTCACGTCGCCGCTATGGCTGGAATGCCGCGTAAAGTCATCGACAGGGCTGATGCTTTGCTGTCGATGCTCGAGAAATCGCACTCTCACGACAACCTCGACGAAGCCATCAAGGAGAGCAAGCAAGTCGACAATATGCAGCTCAGTTTCATCCAACTCGATGACCCGCTGCTTTTGCAAATCAAAGATGATATCCTGAACATAAACATCGACACTTTGACCCCAGTTGAGGCTTTGATGAAACTGAATGAAATCAAAAAAATGCTGAAAAATTACTAATTTTTAGTCATCATTTTTCGGCTGCCACCTTTCTTCGAAAGCTTAAGGCCTTCAAAATTGATTGCTAAAAATTTGATAATCAACAAATTATATTCTAGATAAAAATTTTTCAAAAAAACGTTTGTGGTATTTAAAAAAGCTGTATCTTTGCACCGCAATTTCAAATAGAAACTTGCAGTTGTTCCGTAGCGGACTTTTCGGAGCAGCGAGAGCAAAAACAAAACGCGTTTTGTTTTTGCCGAGTCGCGACGAAAAGCCGCAAAATTTGGAACAAATTTTGCGGAAATAGCTCAGTTGGTAGAGCACGACCTTGCCAAGGTCGGGGTCGCGAGTTCGAGTCTCGTTTTCCGCTCT
>JAFZKP010000031.1 GCA_017553625.1 Bacteroidales bacterium | reverse complement strand
TGGCACCTACACCATCACCGTCAACGCCAAGAACATCGACCTCGACTACATGCACCTCGTCGACGAGTTCACCAACGAGCACATCGACCTGCTGAGCGAGCCGACCTACACCTTCACTTCGGCTGAAGGCGACAAGCCAGGTCGTTTCACCATCGTCTTCGGCATCGACAACGTCGAGGAGAACCTTGTGAACGATGTCTTCGCCTACCAGTACGAGGACGAGCTCGTGGTCGACGGCAACGGCATGTTGCAGATATTCGACGTCCTGGGACGCTTCGTGGGCAGCCACGAGGTACACGGCAGCGAGAGAATCAGCCTGTCGTCGTTCAACACCGGCGTGTATGTTCTGAGAATGGTCGGCGAAAACGTGAAGACACAGAAAATTGTTGTAAGATAATATGCCGCTTCGCGGAATGTGCCGCCTGACGGCGGGATGTGCGGTCTTCGACCGAATATGTGGCTTTCAGCCAGAGGCGAAGCCTCCACTTTCTGCGAAGCAGCAAATTTTGCGAAGCAACACATTCGAAACAAATTAAATAAAAATACAATGAAAAAGATATTATTTGCAGTATTGATTGTTTTGACGTTGGGATTCGGTGCCATGGCACAGCACAGGGGCAACGACAATCTGTTCACCGACTGGAGCGATGTCGGCAACGGTCTCGACAAATGGGACGATTTCGGCAACGGTCTGAGAGACCCGGGGCTTCCTGGCGGTCACGGTGGCGGTGACACCCCTGCCCCGCTCGGCAGCGGCTTGGTCGTGCTGACGATGCTCGGCGCAGGATACGCGTGGAAAAAACAGAAACGCGAGAAATAGTTGAAAGTTTGTCAGTTAATCAGTTAGTCAGTTTTCTGGCTAACTGATTTTCTTTTTAAAATGGCATAAAAAAGTCAGTTGTCCAGATAACTGAACAACTGACTAACTTTCAACTAATCAACTGATTAAAAGTCTCCGTTAATCACTGCCATGGTGTGGATGAGGTCCAACAGTTTGTTGGAGTAACCGATTTCGTTGTCATACCATGAAATGAGTTTCACGAAGGTGTCTGTCAAAGCGATACCAGCTTTGGCGTCGAAGATTGATGTGCGGATGTCGCCGAGGAAGTCGCTTGAAACGACAGCGTCTTCGGTGTATCCGAGGATGCCCTTGAGTTCTTCTTCGGAAGCTCTCTTCATCTCAGCGCAGATCTCATCGTATGTTGCCGGCTTTGCGAGGTTGCAAGTCAAGTCGACGACTGAAACGTCCAATGTAGGGACGCGCATCGACATGCCCGTGAGCTTGCCTTTGAGTTCAGGAATGACCTTGCCCACTGCCTTTGCAGCACCTGTTGTCGAAGGGATGATGTTGCCCGACGCCGCACGACCGCCACGCCAGTCTTTCAGTGAGTGACCGTCGATAGGTTTCTGTGTGGCTGTGGTTGAGTGCACTGTTGTCATCAAACCGCTGGTGATGCCCCATTTGTCGTTGACGACCTTAGCGAGAGGTGCCAAGCAGTTGGTGGTGCATGATGCGTTTGAAACGACCTGTGTGCCTTTCACGTAAGTCTTGTCGTTGACACCGCACACGAACATAGGTGTGTCATCCTTTGAAGGACCTGCGAGAATGACATATTTCGCACCTGAGTCGAGGTGAGGCTGCACCGCCTCCCTTGTGAGGAACTTACCTGTTGAGTCAATGACGTAATCCGCGCCATATTCGCCCCATTTCAGGCCAACTGGGTCACGGCTAACACTTGTTGGAATCTCTTTGCCGTTGATGATGAGCGTACTCTTCTCCAAATCATAACCAATTGTTCCGTCAAACTGACCGTGCATGGTGTCATACCTAAGCATATATGCCTGATAATCAACAGGACACGTTCCGTTCATGTAAACAATCTCGATGTCGTCACGTTTTTGTGCGGCACGAAGCACCAAACGGCCGATTCGCCCGAGACCGTTGATACCTATTCTAATTTTTTTAGCCATGATGATATTTTTTTGTTAACAAAATTTCATGTTTTAATTGTCTTGCAAAGTTAGACACTATTTTTTATTAAAACAAACAAATTCCAATAATTTTTTTAAAAAATAAATTTTTCCTGAAATATTGAGATTTTTCGTAATTTTGCGACAATTATTATTAAATTGGAGTAAATTGGTTTTTAAATGGATAAGATTAGGAATTTTTGTATCATCGCACATATCGACCACGGAAAAAGCACCTTGGCGGACAGGCTCATCGAGATAACTAACACTTTGACAAAGAAAGAGTTAGTGAATCAGGTGTTGGATGACATGGATTTGGAGCGCGAGCGCGGCATCACCATCAAGAGCCACGCCATCCAGATGAAATACGAGCACGAGGGCGAGGTTTACACCCTTAATCTTATCGACACTCCCGGTCACGTCGACTTCTCCTACGAGGTGTCACGCTCCATCGCCGCCTGTGAAGGCGCTCTCTTGGTCGTCGACGCATCGCAAGGCATTCAGGCTCAGACTATTAGCAACCTTTACATGGCAATCGACCATAACCTTGAGGTGATTCCTGTTTTGAATAAAATCGACATGGAGAGCGCGCAGCCGGAGAAGGTTGAAGACCAGATTGTCGACCTCATCGGATGCGAGCGCGAGGACATTTTACGCTGCTCGGCACGCACAGGCTTCGGCGTGGAGGAAATACTTGAGGCTATAGTAAAACGCATCCCCGCCCCCAAAGGCGACCCTAACGCGCCGTTGCAGGCTCTCATCTTCGACTCCGTCTTCAACTCGTTCCGCGGCATCATAGCATATTTCAGAATCATGAACGGCACCATCCGCACCGGCGAGAACGTCAAGTTCTTCAACACCGGCATGGAATACGACGCCGACGAGATCGGCGTGCTTCAGATGAAACAGGTGCCGAAACAAGAGCTGTCGGCGGGCAACGTGGGATATATCATCTCAGGCATCAAGACGTCGAAGGAAGTGAAGGTCGGCGACACCATCACTTCTGTCGACAACCCATGCGACAAGCCTATCGCGGGCTTCGAGAACGTCAAGCCGATGGTGTTCGCGGGCGTCTACCCTGTCGACGCCGACGACTACGAAGAGCTCAGAAGCTCGTTGGAGAAGCTCCAGCTCAACGACGCATCGTTGGTATGGGAGCCCGAGTCGTCAGCGGCCTTGGGCTTCGGATTCCGCTGCGGATTCCTCGGACTGCTTCACATGGAAATCATCCAGGAGCGCCTTGACCGCGAGTTCAACATGGACGTCATCACCACAGTGCCTAACGTCTCGTTCAAGGCGTATCTCACCGACGGCAGCGTCATCGACGTGCACAACCCGAGCGGCATGCCTGAAGTGACGAAACTCGACCACATCGACGAGCCTTACATCATGGCACAGATTATCTCGCAAAACGAATATGTCGGCTCCATCATGACGCTCTGCATCGAACGCCGCGGCATACTGAAAAACCAGGTCTACCTCACCACCGACCGCGTCGAGCTGACATTCGAGATGCCATTGAGCGAAATCGTCTTCGACTTCTACGACAAGCTGAAATCCATTTCAAGAGGCTACGCCTCCTTCGATTATCATATCTGCGGCTACAAGCCGTCGAAGCTCGTGAAGCTGGACATCATGCTCAACGGCGACACCGTCGACGCACTCTCCACATTAATATATGTTGACCACGCCTACTCTTTCGGCCGCCGCATGTGCGAGAAGCTCAAAGAGCTGATACCACGCCAGCAGTTCGACATCGCCATCCAGGCAGCCATCGGAGCGAAAATCATAGCGCGTGAGACCGTGCGCCAGGTGCGTAAAGACGTCACCGCGAAATGCTACGGCGGCGACATCTCGCGTAAGCGCAAGCTCCTCGAGAAGCAGAAGGAAGGAAAGAAACGAATGCGCCAAATCGGCAACGTGGAAGTCCCGCAGTCAGCATTCTTGGCGGTTCTTAAGTTGGACTAAAAAAAAGCGCGAAGCAACTACGTTGCTTCGCGCTTTCTCTTTTATCTGTTATCTCTTATCTCACAACAGACACTTTCTTCGTGATTTCATTGCCGTTGGCGACAACGCGAACCATGTAGATTCCTGTCATGAAGTCGTTCATGTCGATAACAGCTTTGTCGCTGTTGAACTTCTGCTCGAACACCTTCTGTCCGATTGAGTTGTAGATGACAACGCTGCTGATGTTTTCAGCCTTCACTGTCAAGACATCCTTTGCAGGGTTTGGATAGATGTTGACTGTCTGTGCCATCACATCATCCACACCATCAATAGCGTAATAATAGTCAATATAATACTTGTTGCCATATCTTGCCTTTATCGGAGCCGAGTAGCATTCCACACTCTGATAGTAGGCCACCACCTTATATGAATACAATGTCTCGTCTTCAAGAGTGTTAGTCTCTTTATATTCAGTCTTGTTAGGACCCAAAATCTTGACATTCTTGTAATCTTCACCGGCTTTCTTCCTGTAGACAAAGTATCCGCTCAAACCTGATGAATTTGATGGGGCTTCCCAAGAGATGATAGGTTTGTTGTTGTTTGACTGAACGGTATACCAAAGATTGTTACCTGGCAGACAGCCTTCACCTGCATTGGCGCATGCTTCATTTGAAAGAGGCGATTCACCGCCATCGCCGAGATAGCAAACGCTATAGCAATGGCCACCCATTCCAGGATTCTCATCCACGAACTCTGTGTCATGAGCGAGTTCAATGAGGATACCATCACGGTAGATGTTATAACCTAACACGTCTTTTGTATTTCCCGACCATGAAAGCACCACATTGTCGCCATCTGTTGTAGCGTGCAGTGTGCCAGGAGCATTTGCTGGAGCTGCGTTACCGCAACCGTTGTTTCCGACATAGAAATACCCTTCAGGAATTGTGCTTGAAGAACCTTGAGGGAAATTGTAGACCACATCGCCATTGGCATTCTTCAACTTGAATGAAAGTGTCACATCATCTGTGCCTTTCTTCCAAGCGAACATCACTTTTCCTAAAGTTATATTGATACTTGTAGAAACAGGATTGCTGTTTGTCATTGTAAACGAAGTGATTTCATTGCCGGCTCCGTCGTAGGCAATCAATTTGCCGCCTTTCCATCCCTGCATGCCGTCAGCAGTTGCCACGATTGTCCATGAGCATGTAGGACCAAACGACGCTGTGGCCTTTCCAGGAGTGCCATTAGCACCGTCAATCACTGCATACACTGCATATTCAAAGGTGCTGTAGCATGGGACATAATTATCGACATAGCTCATCGATGCGCCTGGTGTGGCATTTTCCGATGTATAGATTACAGAACCGTTTCTTGTAATAACAATGTGGTCAATTGAAGAAATTGTCTGGTTGTTCAAGGTCTTAGTAGGATTTGTCCATGTGATGGTAGCTTCCTGCGCGATGTCGCTTGTCTTTGTTGCCGTCACATTTGTTGGAGCCTGTGCCGTGTTGCTATACACATCAGCAGGGACGAAATTGATGATTGCAGCCATGCTGTTGTTATAGTCGATTTCGTTCACCACATACCACACATTGTTGCCAGAACCACCCCAACCCCAGTTGTAGTGGAACATATCCTCATCATTATATCCGTCGCAGACAAAAGCGTGACCACCTTCACTGCTGCTTCCGCTGTGGTAAACAGGCCATCCCAAGTCAATCTGTTCCTTGAGCATGTTAGCCCAGTTGGTAGGATTATTACTATAGTTTCTTATGGTTGCAGCAGTGCTGTAACGGAAATATGATTTGATTGCATCCGGAACATCAGTTGAATATGCGCCACTACCATTGTCCTGGGTGTTGCCGTACATCATGTTAACAGCGACACCACAGTGATAGCACAATGTAGCCACTGCGTCACCCTGTTCCGGTGTGTAACTGCCAGTATAGCTGTTCAGCATATTCGCCCAATCGTATGTCGTGGCACCGAAATTGGCTGTAAGAGTGCCATATTCCGGATGTCCAGGATAACCAGCATAAGGGTTGGCATTGCACACGTATGAATGGCTGCCCTGTCCCTGTGTTGGATAGTTCCAATATTTCATAATCTGTGACATTGCTGTAGCGACACAACCGACATAATCATGTCCGCCAGGACCGAGCGGATCTGCAGGGCACATGCTGTTATATGGGGCAGGGTTCTGATCCCATTTGGTCTGGCAAAGATACTCGTCGCCTTTTCCACCGTTGAATGAGTGGAGACGTCCATATTTCTGAACACTCTCCCATTCCTCAACCACTATCGGGTCGACAGCGCGGCCTTTTAGCTGATGTCTGCCTTGTGCCATATTCGTGAGATAGTAATTCATCTCAGGTGACATGTTTTCAACATTAAACGGACCCTCATCGGAATAACCGACAATAGGACGGAAACTGTCGTCTGCCGACACAACGACAAAACCATCGTTATCAACGTTAAACACATATAAACTTGCCTCGTTTTCAACTGAGAATGTGTAAACCAATTCAAGGTTGGCACTTCTTGTAAGTTCAAACTTGTTTTGGACAAACTTCTGTCCAACCGATTTTGCCGTGTTGACATCAACAGGATTGGCGAACATTGTTCCTATCCCGAGGATGACGGCTGCTGTTAATGATAATAACTTTTTCATCTTTTAAAATTTAATTGATACTTGATTTGTTTCTTATTCTATAACTGTGATTTTCTGAATGCTTGTGCCGCTTGCGCTCTGAATCTTTATCATAAACAATCCGATTCCGAAACCATTCATGTCAATAACGTATTCATCACCCGAAATATTTTCCTCGTAGATTTTCTGACCCACAAGGTTGAAAATTGCGATACTGCTAAGTGACTCGGCTTCAATCTTTACATTTCCATTAGTTGGGTTAGGATAAATGCTGACATTGCTGTCATAATTCTCACCGACGGCATCAGCTGAATAATAATATTCAACATGATACTTATTGCCATATCTTGCTTTTATCGGTGCCGCGTAGCAATCGATTGCCTGGTAGAACGGGATGACTTTGTAATAATAAACGGTTTCGTCGACAAGAGTCTTAGTCTCTTTATACTGAGTCTTGTTAGCGCCCACAATCTGAACACGCGTATATTCGCCTTCAGCGCCGTCTTTTCTGTAAACAAAATATCCGCTGAGACCGGTATGGTTTTCAGGTGCTTCCCATGTGATGATAGGCTTGAAGTTGTTTGGCTGCACTTCATACCAGAGGTTGGAGCCAGTGTCGCACCCTTCGCCGACATTGCCGCAAGCCTCATTTGAAAAGCTCGACTCGCCGCCAAAGCCGAGGAATGTCACATGATAGCAGTGACCGCCCATTGAAAGGTCCTCATCGACAAACTCTGTGTCGTTAACAATTCTGATAAGATACCCGTCACGATAAACATTGTAACCGTAACCGTCTTTTGAAGAGACTGCTCCCCATGTCAGAATGATGTTGTTGCCGTCATCGGTGGCATTAAGATTTTTTGGTGCCGAGGCAGGAGCAGGATTACCGCAGCCGTTGTTGACCTCGCATAAGAGTCCGTCTTCCATATCCAGGATGTTGCCTGAATAGCTGTAAACAGAATTGTTATCCGTGTCTTTGATGTTAATCGAAATTGTGTTGTTTGACGATGACTCCGTACCGACCCACGCCATTTTCACCTTGCCTACTGGCAGGTCAACATTCACAACCACCGGTTGCGAGTTGGTTGTCGTGACGCTTCCGAACTCCGTGCCGACAGCGTTGTACAAGGCGATATGCGCGCCGCTCCAACCTGTCATGTTCGATGACGAGACGACGAACTTCCACTGGCATGTCGGTCCGACATTGACTTGGTTCGAGAACGCCGACTCGCCTACAAGTCCGTTGCTCACCGCATAAATTCTATATGTGTAAGAGTCGAAGCAAGGGACGTCGTCAACGAATGACATTGATGCGCCTGGAGTCACATTTTCCTGTGTAAAGACAACGACGTTATTTCTCTTCACGACGATGCGGTCGATGCTTGTCAGGTTCTGGTTGGTAAGTGTCTTCGCCGGGTTGTTCCATGCCACGGTGGCTGTGAGCTGGTCGTCAGAGCCTGCTGTCACCACGACATTGGTAGGGACGTTAGGCGTGGTGTTGTAGACGTCTGCCGGGACGCTGTTGCAAAGCATACTCTGTCCGTCGGTATAATTGTGACCGTCGATGTCAAAGAAGCCATCGTTGGAGCCGCTCCATCCCCAGTTGAAATGCACCAGTCCGAAGTCGTCATAGCCGTCGAGCACGTAGGCGTGACCGCCGCCACGGTGAATCAATGGCCATTCCTTGTCGATGGATTTGAACACCATATTCAGATAAGCCTCTTTGGTGTAATTCTCACGTTTGACGTTAGTCATATAGTTGCTATATGAGAAATATTGAGGCATCACCGTGCAGAGTTGTGTCGTCGCTGCACCGCTTCCTGTCGGGCGGTAGTTCATGTCGACTGACACGCCGCAGTGGTAAATCAACGTTGCCACAGCCTGAATCTGCGCCATCGACGAGCCGGAGCTGATGCTGTTAGGCATATTGTTCCAGTCGTATGTTGTAGCGCCGAAGTTGGCAGTCAGCGTGCCATATTGCGGGTTGTCTTGCGGCACGTACGAATGGCTGCCTGTTCCGTGTTCCGGATGATCCCAGTATTTCATGACCTGGGCGGCTGCAGTTGCCACACAGCCTGCGTAGGCATGACCGCCAGGACCGTTGGCATCGGTTGGGCAGTAATAGTTGTAAGGATAGTTCTGGTTCCATTTTGTTGTAAGCAGGAATTCAGCGTCCCTGCCGCCAAAACGCGACACCATACGGCCGTACTCACGTAGCGACTCCCAGTCTCTCGCCGCTTCCACATCAGCGACGACAGCGCCGCGCTGCATACGGTACTCGTTGATATTGTTGAGATATTCAGCCACTGCCGGAGCCATATTGTCAGGCTCGAAGACGTTCTCTTCAGAATATCCGATAACAGGTCTGTAGCTGTCGTCGGAAGAAATAATCACGAAACCATTCTGCCCGACGTTGAAGACATAGAATGAAGGTGTTGAATAAACGAGTGTCAACTCCCCACTCTGCCTTGTCTGCTCAAATGTGTTGCTCGAAAATCTCTGTGCAAGTGTCTGGGCTTCCTCCAAACTGACAGGAGACGCGCTCATCACTAAGCCGCATATCAATAACGCTATTACAGAAAAAAGCTTTTTCATATCAAATATTTTTTAAGATTAATGCATGATAACAAAACGATTCGACATCTCGCCGTCGACGGTCTTCACGCCAATCATGTAAACGCCTGACTCGAACGCGCCAGTGTTGACATCCAAGGCATCGGTGAGACCGTTGTACAGGTACACCTTCTGACCGAGGGCGTTGAACACTGTCACTTCTTTTATTCCGTCAGCCTGAATCATCAACACGCCATTGGCTGGATTAGGATAGATGCGTGCGTTTATTGTGTTTTCAATAACAGCAAGCACTTCTGCCACGACGAAATCCTCGTCGTCGGCTGTCATTGCCGGTGTCGACTCGCAAGCTGAGCTGAAAGCTGTCACTTTATAATAATATGTGCCAGCGACATTGACGCCGTCGAAATATTCGCGGAGGTCACCGCCAATCTTCGCTATCTCGGAATAATTCTCGCCATCATCGCTTCTGTAAATCTTGAAGTTTGACGGATCATAGCCGCAAGCCCAAGTGAGGAGCGTGCCGTCAGCACCAGCCTGATACATGTATTCTCCGGTGAAGTTCGTAGGAGCGGTGCAGCCCTCACAGTCGTTGTTGCCAGTGTAAAGCGTGCCGCTCAGCTGTGTTGACGAGCCAGAGAAGTTGTACACCTGCTGTCCTGCCGAGTTTTTCAAGGAAATTGTCATCGATGAAACCGTCGTTGTAGGAGCATACCATTTAACTGTCACATTGCCTTCCGGCATCTGGAATTTGTCTGACAAAGGTGATGAGTTAGTCATCGAGACCTCTTTGAACAAAGTGCCGTTGCTGCTGTAGAACTGCAGTTTTCCGCCGTTCCATCCCTGGAAGTTAGGTGTTGTGCAAATGAGTTTCCATGTGCAGTTAGGACCGACTATAGCCACTTGTGAAAACAGTTTTCCTTCCAAGCCGTTGTTCTCGCCTGAAATGGTATATTCATAGCATCCGTAATCCGCAAGGTTATCATCGTATGAGAGAGCTTCGCCTGGCTGAGGATTGTTAAAAGTCTTGATAGCCGTGCCGTTACGTTTCAGAGTTATCTTCTCAATTGATGAGAGGGCAGCACCTGATTCAGATATTGAAGGCACTGTGAATGATATTGTCACGGTTTTTGACATGGCGTTTGCCACCGTGGCGTTCATTGTCTGGATGGCAGGAACCATCGACTCGTAGATATAATCAGGAATCATGTCAAACACCACTCTCTGATATTGGTTGAAGCTACCGTTGCTTGTATTAAGAGCGTCGATTTGATAATAGTTGTTTGAAGAGCCGCTCCATCCCCAGTTGAAATGGAAGTAACGCTGGTCGTTGTATCCATCGCAGTTGAAAGCATGGCCGCCATCATCGCCAGAACCAGAATACATCACCGGGATTCCGCGGTCGAAGCTGGCGATGAGCATGTCTTCCCACTGTGTTCTTGTGAAGTTGTCGCGGTATTTCAAATTGGTGCAAGATCCATATCTGAAATGGTTTATCACTGCATCCGGCACGTCTTCGGTATGTGCGCCGCTGCCGTTTGGCGAGTAGTCCATGTCGACAGCAATACCGCAGTGATACATGATGAGCGCCACCGCCATGGCAGCTTCGTTAGCTGACGAGCCCAGCGTGTTAGGCATGATTGACCAGTTGTATGTGGCGTTGCCGAAGTTTGCCGACAAAGTGCCGCCATACGAGCTTGTACTGTATGAATGCTCGCCCACGCCAGTGTTAGGCCAGTTCCAGTACTTCATCTGCTGGCTCATCGAGGTCGCCACGCAGCCCGCATAGCAGTGGTTGTTTGTCCAATAGCTTGAGCATGATGGCGCATAATAGTTATAAGGCCAGCCCTGATCCCAGGTTGTTGAGAGAAGCGGAGTTACAGCCTTGTTCATCCTCGTCTTCATGATGATACCTTCCTTACGGAGAAGCTCCCACTGCTCAACGATATTTTCTTCTGCAACCAATTCATTGTCAATGGCATATTGGATTTGTCTTCCATAATGTCCAAGATAATACTTGAGTCCGTCCGGGATGTTGTTCACATCAAAAACACCGCCTTCTGCATAGCCCAGGATTGGACATGCGCGGTCGTCAGCGGCGACTACGACATAGCCGTTTTCATAGTTGAACACATATAAATACGGTGTGTCATTTTCACTTTTCAAAGTGTAGACATGTTCAACATCGGCAATATTTTTAGCCGATAAAACATTGTTTCTCAGATACTTGGCTCCGAGAGTCTTGGCTGTGTTGACATCAACAGGACCTGCAAAAGCCTGACCTGCGAGAATCATCACAACAGATACAAAAAGTAACAGTTTCTTCATTTTTTCTCTATTTTTTTGTTGTTAATTATTCATTTTACTATCCGATTCTTCCTAATATATTTGATTATCAATCAGTTCAAACGGTTAACTTCAACAATGCGGCATTTGCTGCAATTACAGACTTTTGAACTTGTAAAAATACAAAATATTTTTATACAAGGTCATTTTTTTTTGTATTTTTGCATTCAGAAACAATTTTTCAGGAAGTGGAACACAAGTATTATGATTTTTACATGCGTTTTCCGAGTGAAGACGACGCGTTGAGAGCCAAGGATTTTTACTACAAGAAGCATCGTCCGCGCATTGGCGGCGAGTTCAAAATCAACGACAACGGTGTCTGTTCGCTCTCGTTGCAGGACGAGTGCGAGCTCATCACTGATTTGTATCCTTTCGGGCTGACGCGTTACATCGTGGCTGACAACTTCCACGGCGTGCGGCGTGAGCATGGCAAGGACATCTTCGACTTCTTCACCGACAGCGACAAGTATTTCTGCTGGGACCTGAACGACGAGGTCTTCGAGAAGCTCAACAACTTCCTGAAAAATGAGATCCACAGCGACGGTTTCACGCCCGAAGAAGGCAAGCACGCCCCGTTCGTCCAGCGCACCCTCGACAGCATGGGAATCGACGACCTGTACAACATGCTGAATGTCGATGCACCGGGACTTGATATTTAGTTAGTCAGTTGTTCAGTTAATCAGTTATTCAGTTGGTCAGTTAATCAGTTATTCAGTTGTTCAGTTAATCAGTTATTCAGTTGTTCAGTTTTAGATTTATTGTTTTGAGGCAACTACAAAACTGCTTCTTTCAGTTCTTCTCCAATCTGATGAATAACGTCAACAATTTCCTGTTTACGTCTCTCAGACGGTTTTTTCGAGCCTGAGATATAAGCAGCAAGCAAACTCTGTTTCATTCCCATACGACGTGCTATTGCAGCCGCATTAAGTTCCGGATGCGACATGAAAAAACGATAAAACGACGTCTGATTTTTTTCTCTAAAGAAATCTTCAAAGCACAAATCTTCGTCAATGTCAGGCCAATGAATCCCGAAATCATCAGCCACATAGGTGTTTCTCTGCTCAGCAGTGGCATATCTCAGTCGAGGATAATCAGCAAACCGCTCGCAGGCTTCTCTCCCATCCGACGTCCTGATCCAAACGGCATCGTCGGATGTCCAAATTTTCTCTATTTTCATTTCACAGAATTAAAGAACTTATTCCAATACTCAGCAATAATTTCCTGATTATCAACGATAATCTTTTTAACCATTTTCAACTCCAAAGGTTTCAATCCATGATTCTCAACGAGTTGTACGGGAGAAATGGTAAATTTCGCTTTTCGGTTGTCTTTAATCACATGAATATGAATCGGTTCGTGGTCATTACCATAGAACAAGAACCGAAATCCAAACAATACAAATAATGTCGGCATTTCATGATAATTAAAATTACACACTGCAAATATAGGTTATTTTTTAATAACCTACTACTATTTTTTTCAAAAATTTATCGTGCCCTCGGGTCGGACAAGATTTCCATTTTTGCGAGCTTCTGAACTTCAATGCTCGGATGACCGAATTCCTCGACGATTTTTCCGAGGATAAGATACATTCCGTCGCCTTGAAAAGGATACATTTTCAACACGTTAGGAAATACAGTGGCATCGAAGACATCGCCGTTGGCATCCAGAAAATTCGCGAAGTGCATCAGCTCGCCCTTGCTCGTCTTCACATACTTCAAACTGACAAGTCGCCCGAGCATACGATATTGTTTTCCAACATATTGCAGCATGTTTTTGGCGAACACCTCTCCCCTGAACCTCGTCTTCAGCATGTCGAACCACGTCATCGTGACCGGAAAGCCGAACAGCTCTATCTCGTCGTAAGCGTCCTCAAGCGGGTTTGACATCATTGCAGGAAGTTGATAATCAACATTTTGACCACCAAAGCTATCATGGGAAAACCGAAATTGCGTCTCCTGAACGAGTCCTCGCATCCCATGAAATTTGTTGCGGTAAGAACTCATTTTCCCGTTGTAGGCATGAGCCTCCCAGAGAAGCGTCGGCTTGCTCTTGCCAGTGAACGCGAAAGCGCCACTGCGAATCAGGATGACCATCTGCTCCATCTTAGGATGCAGACGCTCCATGAAATCTGGCAGATTTCTGTATTTTCCGTTTGCAACTCGCTCATTGACAATATTATGCGCAAACTCCGCCTCAAGTCCCTGCAGATGCACAAAACCGATATAAGCCACCTTGCCATGAAGCGAAGTCAGATATTCGCCCATGTTGACGCACGGCAGGTGTATGACGCCTCCCTGTCTTTTCAACTCATTGAAATACACCCATGTAGGATAAAAACCACCGAAGTTGTTTATCACCGCCACCTGAAACTCGAGCGGGAAATACGCCTTCAGGAACAGGCTCTGGAAACTCTCCACGGTATACGAGGCAGAGTGCGCCTTTGAGAACGAATAGCCGGCGAACGACTCTATCTGCCGCCACACCTCGCGCGTCACATTATCGCTGTAACCTCTTGATTTACAATTATCGAAAAATCTCTTTGTCAGCTCCAACATCTCATCTTTGCGACGGCTTTTATGGTTCATCATGCGGCGCAAGACATCAGCGTCCGACAAGTCAAGTCCAGCGAAGTGGTGACAGACCTTCAGCACGTCCTCCTGGTACACCATCACGCCGTACGTCTCCTCAAGTTGTTCCTTCAACACAGGATGCAGATAATCAACGTGTTGCGGGTCATGAAAACGCTGGATGTACTGCCTCATCATGCCCGATTTCGCCACCCCTGGACGTATGATGGAGCTCGCCGCCACCAGCGTTTTATAGTCGTCGCAGCGCAGTTTACGCAGCAGCCCGCGCATGGCAGGGCTCTCGATGTAAAAGCAGCCGTTGGTCTCAGCATTACGCAGCAGATTTTTCACTTTCTCGTCTTTTTTAAAATCCTCAACACGATGAATATCAATGCTTACGCCCCGATTCTTTTTTATGATTCCAACAGCATCGTGAATATGCCCTATGCCGCGCTGGCTGAGGATGTCGAGTTTCTCAACACGCAAACGTTCAGCGACATACATGTCCCACTGCGTCGTCAGGAAACCCTTCGGCGGCATGTCGAGAGCCGAATAACACGTTATAGGCTCCTCGGTTATCAACACGCCACCGGCATGGATGGAGCGGACGTGAGGAAAATCCAGAATTTGCTGAGCAATACCAATCACTGAATGTGGCAGAGTGTCATGACCAGGATAACCATTCACTTTTCCAAGCTCGTGCAGGACAGAGTTCTCGCGAAACGTCACGGTGGCGCCAAGCAACGCCACATGCCTGTCCTCATAACGACTGAACATGTAACGATGCACCTCGTCGCGGTCTTTCCACGAGTAATCGATGTCGAAATCGGGCGGACTGCTGCGTTTCGGATTCAGAAACCTTTCAAAATACAAATCAAGACCAATCGGGTCCACATCAGTGATTTTCAAGCAGCAAGCCACGATGCTATTGGCGCCGCTGCCTCGCCCGACGTGATAAATGCCTTTCGACATGGAATACCGAACCACGTCGGCGGCTATCAGGAAATACGAGGCAAAGCCCATTTTTTCGATGATGTCGAGCTCCTTCTCAATGCGCCGATACGCCTCTTTGTTCTGAAGTCCGTAGCGGTATCTCATGCCGTCAAACGCCATCTTACGCAGAAGCTCAATGTCATCGTAAACGCTCTCGGTAAACGTCTTCTTATTCTTCGGCGTCTCAAAGTCAAAATCTATTTCACATTGATTTACAACATTTTCCGTCGTTTTAATAATCTCAGGAAAGAGTGCGAAGGCGGCTCTCAGCTTCTCTGGCGGAAGCAGCATCTCATCTGCGGAAGCATGGTTTTCGAGCCTCGAAATCAGTATGTTTTTGTCGATGGCGCGAAGGTTTTTATGCACCTCCAACGACTTCTCGTCAAGGAATGTGACAGGCTGTGCAATCACCAGCTTTTCCTGATGATTCCGCAAATCGGACGTCAGGAGGCGCGACACCTGTGACAGACGCACTCCGATGAACTCGTTATCATCAAGTTGCGCCGGTTTACGTTTCCCGAAAGGGTAAATGACGACGACGTTGTTCCACCGCGGCGCGTCTATATTATAAGGTGTCTTGCTGATGTTATGCTGCGTCAAGGTCTCGTTTATCTCACGAAAACCCTCGTTGTTTCTGGCAATGGCGATATAAAGCTGCTCGTCGCCGTTACGGAACTCACAGCCCGCGACAGGTTTTATTCCGTATTTCTTGCATTCGAAGACAAAGTCGATAATTCCCATCGTATTGTTGATGTCGGTGAGAGCCATCGCCGGAATATGCAGACTCCTCGCCTGCTCCACCAGATTCTCGATGGAGATCGTGCCGTAGCACAAACTGTAATATGACCGAACGTTTAAATACACCTTTTTCTTTAGTTAGTCAGTTAGTCAGTTGTTCAGTTATTCAGTTGTTCAGTTATTCAGTTTTAACTGGTTAACTGATTAACTGACTAACTGATTAACTGACTAACTGCTTTAAATACAGCATTTTTTCCAAATCGTTTTCGTATCTTATCCATTGCATTGTATAATCCTGTCATTTCTGCGGTGTCATCGAACAAATCGAGTTGCTGGGTGCCTCCGACGAGGCTGCTGAAGCGGACTCCGATGAGCCTTATCAGCATACGGCGGTCGTATAGCCTGTCGAAGATGTCGTACACCGTGTTTAACAAAAGGTGGTCGAACGAGGTATACGGTATCTGCCTCTGCATGGTATGCGTGTCGAAGTCGGAGTAGCGTATCTTCACCGTGACGCAGCCTGTCAGCTTGGTCTGCGAGCGCATCTCGAACGCCAGCCGCTCCACCATCCTCGCGAGGACGCTCTTCAGCAACACGATGTCGATGGTGTCGGTCTCGAAAGTATGCTCCTTGCTCAGCGACTTCTGCTCCTCATAAGGCTGCACCGGCGTGGTGTCGATGCCGTTAGCTTTCTTCCAAATCTCCATGCCGTTCTTGCCAAGTGCCTGGCCGACAACGACATCAGGCATCTGACGGAAGTCTCCGATTGTCACGATTCCCATCGAGCGCAGCAGCTGATACGTCTTGGCTCCGACCATCGGGATTTTGCCTATCGACAGCGGGTCGAGGAACGGATGCACCTGCTGATGCGACACCTGCAACTCGCCGTTGGGTTTCGCCTCATCGGTGGCGATTTTCGAGATGGTTTTATTCTCTGAAAGCCCAAAAGATATTGGCAGTCCCGTATTTTTCATTATCGTCTCGCGCAGCTCGTGCGCCCATTTGTAGCAGCCGAAAAAGCGGTCCATCCCCGTGATGTCGACGTAATGCTCGTCGATGCTCGTCTTCTCGAACACCGGGGCTTTGTCGGCGATTATCTCGGTCACAAGACGCGAGTAGCGGCTGTACAGCTCCATGTCGCCGCCGATGAACACCGCCTGCGGGCACAGCTGCTTCGCCAGTCGCATAGGTTGCGCCGAATGCACGCCGAAACGCCGCGCCTCGTAGCTGCACGTGGAGACGACGCCACGGTCACCCATGCCGCCGACTATCACGGGACGCCGCTCCAACGCAGGGTTTATCAGACGCTCCACCGACACGAAAAAAGTGTCCAAATCAAGATGTAATACCGTTCTATCCAATTTTTTTCATTTTTTCCTTGTCAATTCAAAAATTCTTTGTAATTTTGACGTGTTTTTAATCAAACTTTGCGACGAAAAATTAGTCATTATTTAAATACGTGTCAAGAAAAATTTTAAATTTTTTGCTATGTTATTCAGTACCAATATAAAATTTTTGCGCAAGAGGCGCTCGAAGACGCAAGATGACGTCGCCACGGCGCTCAACATGAAGCGTTCGACGCTCAGTGGATACGAAAACGAGGTGTCGGAGCCAAGCATCGAGGCTCTCATCGCGCTGTCGAAATATTTCAACGTCGCCATCGACACATTAATAAAGGTGGACCTGACGAAGATCGGCGAGTTTCAGCTCAACCAGCTCGAACGCGGCTACGACGTGCATCTGAAAGGCAGCAACATCAGGGTGCTCGCCACCACCGTCAACAGCGACAACATCGAGAACATTGAGCTCGTGTCGGAGCGCGCAAAGGCAGGATACACAACTGGTTACGCCGACCCGGAATACATCCGCATCCTCCCCACGTTCCAGCTGCCTTTTCTGTCGAGGGAGCGGAAATACCGCACCTTCCAAATCAGCGGCGACTCCATGCTGCCCATCCCCGACAAGTCGTACGTCACCGGAGAATACGTCCTCGACTGGCACAACATACACGACAAACAGGCGTACATCATCCTCACCATCGACGACGGAATAGTCTTCAAAATCGTTGAAAACCATATCGTCGACGGCTACTTGAGGCTTCATTCGCTCAACCCGCTGTATGAGCCCTTCGAGATCCCCCTGAACGAAATCAAGGAAGTTTGGAAATTCGTGCATTACATCAGCTCGGAGATGCCAGAAAACCACAACATGCAGAGGGAACAACAGCTCATCGACACCATCAACGACCTCAAAAAACAGGTCCAGGCGATACAACTGAAGCTGAATTTGTAAAAAAAATTTTATTTTTTTCATTTTCAATAATAATTTTCATATATTTGCATGATTTTTAATGAGATTTATTTTTGATGTTAAATTTTAAAATCATTATAGCATGAAAAAATTATTCTTATCATTGATGCTTGTTGCAGCAGTTGCAGCAGGTTTCACAAGTTGCAAGAAAGACACACCAACATCGGAAACACACAGCCAGACATTCACTCTTGGCGAAACATCTTACGACATTGACAATGTCGTCACTATCGAGAACATCCAGTACAACGGCAGCCAGATTTACAACGCCATCGTTCTCTCACAAGGTGAGATGATAGGAAACAGCGGCGGCGAAGGAAAAGGCATCGTCATCGTTTTCCGTGGCGACATCACCGCGGGCACACACTCCCTCACATTCAACCATGAGGATCCTACAGCCAACTTCCCGATTTACGCTTATGCAGAACTTGAAGTTGAAGACGTGGTGAATTTCAATATTTATGACCTTATGGCACAAGATGGAGTATATGCTGCAAACAGCGGCTCCTTCACACTTGAAATCAGCGGCGACAATTACACAATCACAACATCAAACATCGAAGTCGAGAATGTTAAAGACGCTTCAAATGTCAAGACATCATCAACAGACTACGAAGGCGGTTCGGCAAAATACGTGCTCGCTACAGTCCAAGAAGGCGACATCAACGGCGTCAACATCGTGACAGCAGGTGCGACAAAGTTCACTTACATCGTCGAACAGAAGGTTCTCTGCTTCATCACTGAGACCGCTGACCTGATCGGTTACTTCTACCAGGGCGGCTCAATTCCTACAGGCACAATCAACAACGCCACCCTCGTTTATGCCAGCGGAATGAATGTCAACAACGGCATCCAAGTCGGTCAAGGCTCTATCACCATTGAGAAAAACGAAGATGTATACACTGTCGACATCCCAAGTGTCACCATCAACGGCACACAATACACATTGCATTATGTCGGCACAATGCCAAGCTTCGACTTCCCATTCTAAAAAATATTTTTAACCTTAAAGACGTCATTCCTTTCGAGTGGCGTCTTTTTTTATCTTTGCAAAAAAATATCCAATGAAAAAACTCTTACTCATCATCGCAGCATGCATCTTCCAGACAATAGGGCACTCACAAGATTTAGGCATAATTCCAAATCCGCAACAAGTTGAATATCAAGACGGTGCGTTTTATTGGAAATCCGATTTGTCTAAAAACGAGAAACGGATAAAAACTGAGATTGTCAAGGATATTCCCGCCAAAGAGAACAAGCTGCAGGCGTACATCATAAAAATCACGCCAAGCAAAATCATACTTCAGGCGATGACAGAGCAAGGGCTTTTCTATGCAAGACAAAGCCTAAACCAAGCTATTAAATATCAGCAGGTTACGACACAAAAAGACGAATTCAGGATTCCTTGCATGACCATCACCGACTGGCCTGCTCTCGAATACCGCGGCTGGATGGACGACATCAGTAGAGGTCCCGTCCCGACGATGGACTTCATCAAAAAGGAGATTCGCACGCTGGCATCGTACAAGATGAACTTTTTCCAGCTATACACCGAGCACGTCTTCAAGCTCGACTCACATCCCGACATCGCCCCCACCGACGGGCTTACAGCGCAGGAAATCAAGGAGTTGACGGAATACGCAAAACAATATCACGTTGAGTTTATGGGCAACCAGCAATGTTTTGCGCATGCCGAGAAGACTTTGAGAATTCCTTTTTACGATGACATTGCCGACACGAAATACAATTTCGATCCGTCAAAACCTGAGACATACGAGTTTTTGGAAGATTTGTTTTCAGAAGTAGCGCCCGCTTACGAGTCGAAGTTTTTCAACATCAACTGCGATGAGACTGAAGGGCTTGGCTCGGGCAAAGCCAAAGAATACGTCGAGAAGATAGGAAAAGACAAGGCTTACTGCGAACACATTAATAAAGTGTATCAGATTTTGGAAAAACACGGCAAGACAGTGATGATGTGGGGCGACATCGTGGCGAAGAACCCGAAAATGATTGAGAAATTGCCTGCCGACATGCAGTTTATCGTGTGGAGTTACGGAGCCGGCGACGACTACACGGAGATGCTCAAGCCGTTCAAGGAGTCGGGACACGAGTTCTGGGCCGCCTCGGGCGCGAGCTGCTGGAGCACGACGTTTCCAGACATCAACACCTACACCAATAACATCGCCAACTTCGCCCGCGACGCACACAAAAGCGGCGCCAAAGGTCTGATGAACACGGCATGGGACGACTACGGCGAGTCGCTATTCAGCAGCACATGGCACTCGATGCTGTGGTGCGCCGAGATGACATGGAATCCCAGTGATGGCACTGGATTTGATGAGAAGTTTACAACACAATTTCTTGGCGCAAGCCTTGACGTTAATGCCTTTAAAGATTGCGCAGAACCTTTCTCCGCTCTCGATGAACCGCTTCTGGAGTTCTTCCCCAACCAAGTGAGCGACGAGGCGATTGAAAAGAACCAGAGACGTCAAAAAGAGGCACTTGCGCTTTACGAGAACCTGATTTCCGTCAAGGAAAAGACAAAAGAAAACACCGAATTTCTCGACTGCGCCATAGTGGCAGCATACCGTTCCTACACCACCGCGACAAAAAACATTTTGAAAGCGAATTATTATAAAACATTACAAAGTCCTGACATTCAAGCAATTAAAAAGACAAAAGATTTAGAAAAAGCCTTCATCCCGATTTTGAAAAAGCTGAAATACGACTACATCAGGCTCTGGGATTCGGAATGCCGAGCCTACTCGCGCGACATCGTGGAGACGCGTTTCAACAAGATAATGCAGGACATCTTGGATGCCGGAAACAAGGTCTTCATCAGCAGCGAATCGCAAAACGGCAAACCTGTCATCGTCTTGAAAACCATTTTCGACGACAAGGACATCTATTACACGACCGACGGAAACGATTATCAATTGTACGAAGAGCCGTTTGAGATAACGAGATCGTGTACGGTAACGGCATTTTGTAATGAGACGTTTCAGGAAACGTCCCTACCACATACAGAAAAACATTTCGTTTTCCACAAAGGCATGGGGCATCTCAAAAACCTCAACAGTCCTGCGGGAAATTACCGTCCGGAATATTCCGGGGGCGGCGATGACGCTTTGCTGAACGGCGTTCTTGGAAGCAACGACTACAAAGACGGCAACTGGCAGGGATTCTGCGGCATACACGCCGACATCGAGATTGATTTCGGGAAAGCAGAGACAGTTAACACAATAAAAACCAATTTCTTAGCCAATCCTTTCGACTGGATTATGCTGCCAAGCGCCGTGAAAGTGTACGCATTCCCTATTGATGCCGCGCCAAACACGCCTGAAACGGTGGTTAAAACATTCAAAATCAACGAGAAACTGCAACCGTCGGGAAATCAGGTTTTCACCGAGACATTTGACATGGAAGGCATGAAAACCAGATATTTACGGATAGTAATAGAAAACCCAGGACCGCTTCCGGAAGGAACACCTGGCGCCGGTTACAGATCCTGGATTTTCGCTGATGAAATAATTATTGATTAATTACCTTCCCCAGTATTTGAACGTTTCAAGTTCTTTAAGAAGTTCGTTCACAGCCGCTTCAAGCTGCTCATCGATGCCTTGAGCGAGCTTCTCGGGAGTGTTCTTAACCTTGATGTCTGGCTCCAACTGGCTGTTTTCCAGATAGTTGCCTTCTTCGGTACGATAGCCGACAACCGGCAAGCCGAAATACAAGGTGTTATCCTGCAAAGTCTCCCAGGTGACGCTGCTCATGGTGCCAGGAACAGGCATTCCGACGAGTTTGCCGATATTTTTATGTTTGTAAACCCACGGCGTTCCGTGCGCGTTGCTGTAGTTCGCCTCTCCGATAATCATAATCGAAGGCTTCACGTAACGGCGCGACGGCATTATGCACGACACACTGTCGCGGACAACCTGTTCAAGATATTTCTCGCCCGAGAACAAAATCTCGATGTCTTCATGCAAACGACCGCCGCCATTGAAACGAGTGTCGATTACGATGCCTTCACGGAGGTTGTATTTCCCTAAAATGTCGGCGTAAACGTCACGGTAGCTGGCATCGCCCATGCTCTTGATGTGGACGTAGCCAAGTCGGCCATTCGACAAGCTGTCAACGACGTGCGCATTGCGTTTTATCCAGCGTTTGTACAGCAAATCGTTCTGAGCACTCCTCGAAATCGGTTTCACGACCTCTTCCCAACGCTGTTTCGACTTCGGACTGTAAACCGAGACCAGCACTTTCTTTCCAGATTTCTTATTCAGAAGCGGATAATAATCCATATCTTTCGTAATCTCAACGCCGTCAATCTTTTCGATGATGTCGCCCGCCTTCACCTTTGAGTTTTTCTTGTCAAAAGGACCATATTCAAGAACCTCTTCAATGCGCAAGCCGTCTTTTTCATAATTCCAATCGAAAAGAAGACCCAACTGAGCCGTTGCGTCGCCATCAGAACTGCCACTACGATAGCCAGAGCCGGAATGAGAAACGTTAAGTTCGCCAAGAACCTCGCTCATCAGCTCCGCAAAGTCGTAATTGTTGTTGATATGAGCCAAGAACGGATAGAAATCCTTCTTAATCTGTTCAAAATCAGCGCCATTGTGGTCACGACGGAACAGACGTTTGCTTTCCTGCAGGAAGATGTGGTTGTACATATACTCACGCTCAGCGGCACGGTCAAGCAACATCGTGTTATCATATTTAATAGATGTAGATTTTCCTCCTTTCGTCTCGATTTTCTGAAGATTTCCACCGGAAAGCACGTAAATGTTATCACCTTTTTTATTTAATACGAGTTGAGCGCTGCCTCCGTCAAGTTTCTTCAAAATCTTCGTCGATTTCTCGCGGACATCAAGCTCCCAAAGGTCGTAGCCTTTCTCGAAAGAGCTCAAAAAATACAGTTTGTCACCGTCTTTCGACAAAACGGCGCCAGACAATTTCGATGACATCGGGGTCAGTCTCACGACGCGCTCATCAAGTCTATCCAATTCAATATCAATTGGTTTAACTTCATCTTTTTTGTCTTTCTTATCCTTTTTGTCGTCTTTTTTATCCTTCTTGTCACCTTTGTCATTCGACTTTTCGTTTTCCTTTTTCAAAATCTCATATTCCTCTTTTGAAAGCATGAATTTGTCGTAAGCGTCCTGGTTCATGAAGCAGATGAAGGCGTCGTTCTGGCTGCCCCACGAGGCGTGCGAGCGCATACCGTAACGGTTCGAGCCGAAAATGATAGCATTGCCGTCCAGAGCCCAACTCGGTGCACCTGTGATATAACCGTCGTTGGTAATGTTATAAATCTTCATGTCGCCGTCAGCCGAAACGATGCCAACGTCGGAATAAGGAGAACGCATATTGGTGATAAGCGTCAAGACGAACCATTTGCCATCTGGAGACCATTTATAGTCAAACGGATAGGCATCAGAATCGTAATGTTGAGTTCCGTCAGTTATTTGGCGAACCTTTTTTGAATCCAAGTTTATTACTTTCAAAAACTTACGATTTTCAATAAATGCGATTTCCTTGCCGTCTGGCGAAAACGAAGGATATGTACGCTCGATGCCGTCGTCGCCGAACAGCGACTCTTCCTCAATCAGGGTAGCGTAAGCGAAATTAAGGTCTTCCTTGCGCGTCATCTTTGCAAGATAAAGGTTGTAATAACCGTCGCGTTCAGAGGTGTAAACCAACATTTTCCCGTCAGGCGAGAACGACGGGTCTGCCTCTGCCTCAGGCGTATGCGTGATTTGCTTGGTTGTCTGGTATTCGTCGGAAGTGACAAACACCTCGCCACGCGACACGAAGGCGATGAGGTTGCCATCAGGCGTTATCGTGAGGTCGGAGGCGCTGCCAAACTTGCCGCGTTCAACCCTGTTTTCCTGGTCATTAACAATTTGAATCTCAACTTTTTGAGGTATCTGCCCTATCTTTTGCGTGTAAATCTCGCCCTGATAGCCATAGCACAGCGTTCCGTCGTTGGCGACGCTCAAAAATCTCACGGGATAAGTCTGGAAATCACTGATTTTCTGCGATTCCGAGAGATTCGGCCACGTCATCATGTAGACGTTCATGCTGTTACGTCCCGCCGGCTCGCTGAGGTAAACGAACGACTTGCGGTCAGGCATAAAAATCGGGTCACGGTCTTCCCCGACGTTGGTTGTCAATATCTTGTGTGATTTTTCCTTTGCATTGTAATAAACGACATCGCGTGCCACCGACGACACCTGATGTTTGCGCCAGATGTTCTCGCTGCCTTTGCGGTCGTAGTACAGGAACGACTCCCCATCGCCATCAAACGACACCGAGCACACCGTCGCCGCCGTCACCTGCTGCGGACGTCCGCCCTCGACCGGCACCTTATATAATTCCGTCATCCAGCCTGCAGCAAACTGCGCGTCGGCAGCGTCTTTCTGGATTGACGCGCTGTAATAAATCTCTTTGTCGTCAGGCGAGAACGCCAGCGGGGTCTCGTTGGCTGAGAACGTCGTCACACGTTTCGCCACGCCGCCGTCGACAGGCACGGTATAAATGTCGAAATTGCCGTTACGGTCGCTCGCGAAAGCGATAGTCTTGCCGTCGTTCGACCAAACCGGGCAGTAATCGTATGAAGCCGAGGTCGTCAGCTGAGTGGCTTTACCACCTTCAGCATCAACGACATAGATGTCGCCTTTGTAGGTGAAAGCGATTTTGTCGCCCTTCGGCGAGATTTTGTTGTAGCGCATCCAAAGCGGCTGCTGCGCGAAGGTAACCAAGGTCAAAAATGACATGATTAATGCAAGGAATAATTTTTTCATAGAAAATAATTTTTACGAGGCAAAATTAACAAAATTTTTGTAATTTTACATTTTAAAATTTCGACAAAAATATGAATTTGAATTTGAAGCGCCCGATAGCGTTTTTCGATTTGGAGACGACGGGATTAAATATCATGCACGACCGCATCGTGGAAGTCAGTGTGTTGAGAATCAATGTCAACGGCACGCAGGAGCAGCGCACCTGGCGTATCAACCCGGGCATCCCGATTCCGCCAGAGACGACGGCGATACACGGCATCAGCGACGCTGACGTGGCACACGAGAAGACATTCAAGCAAGCCGCGCCCGAGATTTCGAAGTTTTTCGGCAACTGCGACCTCGCCGGATACAACATCCTGAAGTTCGACCTCCCGATGCTCGTCGAGGAGTTCATCCGCGCAGGCGTCAACTTCGACCCGAAAGAACGCCAGCTCATTGACGTGATGAACATTTTCATGAAGATGGAGCCGCGCACACTCAAAGGCGCATACCGCTTCTTCCTCAACAAGGAACTCGACAACGCCCACTCCGCCAACGCCGACACCTTCGCCACATACGAGGTTCTCATGGCTATGCTGGATCGTTATAAAGACACCGAATACACTGATTTCAAAGGAGTTACATCAAAACCTATTGTCAACGACATGACGGAGCTGGCGCAGTTTTCATCGCATCATCAGAACGCCGACTTGATGGGACAAATCGTTTATGACGAGCAGGGAAAAGCCGTTTTCAAGTTCGGGAAGCACAAGGACGAGCGCGTGGAAGACGTCTTCAAGAAAGAACCGCAGTACTACGACTGGATTATGAAAAGCGACTTTCCGGAGTACACGAAACGCGTTGTGACGAAACTGAAATACCCGAACAGGAACATTGTTTTTTAGATTTTTTCAAAAAAAATGTCTGATATTCCAAAAAACAATTATCTTTGCATCGAATTCTTTAACATCAAAATAGACAGAATATGGAAGAAAATGAAAAGATGAACAATCGTGAGGAATTGTTTTCGAGACCGGTACGTGCAGGAAAACGCACATATTTTTTCGATGTGAAAGCAACAAGAGGTGACGAGAAATACATCACCATAACAGAGAGCAAGCGCCGTTTCAGCAATGAGCAGAACCGCTTCTTCTATGAGAAACACAAGATTTTCCTTTACAAGGAAGACTTTGAGAAATTCGCCAACGCCCTCAAGGAAACCCTTAATTTTATTGAGACAGGCGAATATCCGGAAGGCTATTTCGACGAGCCTAAAATCTACGAAGGCAACGATGACACCGACATGAAAGACGATGTCGATGATTGGTTTAACGACATGGAGAAGAAATAGTTTAGAGTTTAGAGTTTAAAGTTTAGAGATAGGAAAAGTCCTGGTAACGTTGATGTTATCGGGATTTTTTCATTATTTATATTTTATTTAAAAATAATATAAGTATTCCAAAATTTTCCGTATCTTTGTACGTTTGAATTTACACATATTTTTTTGCAATGGGAAAGATTATCGCGATAGCAAATCAGAAGGGCGGTGTCGGTAAAACGACGACATCAATAAACCTGGCGGCAAGCCTTGCAGTGTTGGAACACAAGACGTTACTCATAGACGCCGACCCGCAGGCGAACGCCACATCGGGAGTGGGATACGATCCGAAGACAATAGATGCGAGCATTTACGAGTGCATCATCGACAACATCGACCCGCGCACCATCATCAAGGAGACGGAGACACCCAACCTGTTCCTACTGCCGGCACACATCGACCTCGTGGGCGCGGAGATTGAAATCATCAACATCCCGCAACGCGAACAGATGATGCGCAAAAGCCTCGCGACAATAAAAGACGAGTACGACTTCATCATCATCGACTGCTCGCCGTCGCTGGGTCTCATCACCGTGAACTCGCTCACCGCCGCCGACTCCGTGATAATACCCGTGCAATGCCAGTACTTCGCCCTCGAAGGCCTCGGCAAACTGCTGAACACCATCAAGATTGTGCAGTCGAGATTCAACGAGAACCTCGACATCGAAGGCATACTGCTCACCATGTTCGACAGCCGCACACGCATCTCGAAACAGGTCGTCGACGACGTGAAGACACATTTCCAGACCATGGTGTTCGAAACAATAATCAACACCAACACCCGCATCAGCGAGGCTCAAAGCTACGGACAGCCCATCATCATGCACGACGCGGCAAGCACCGGCGCAATCAACTACATCAACCTCGCACGCGAGATTATCGAACGTAACAACCTGAACAATGACTTTACCGAATAAAAACAGAGCGCTCAAACGCGGACTTGACAGCATTCTGCAAAGTGCCGAGACCGACATCACTTCTGCCGACATCTCGGGGAACTATGTGGTTGGCGCAACAGCTCAAATCGACATCGACAAAATAGAGACGAACCCGTTCCAACCGAGGACAGACTTTGATGAAAACGCACTCGGCGAACTGGCGGAATCGATAAAAAAACAAGGCGTCATACAGCCAGTGACGGTGCGTAAGATGGGCTACGACAAATACCAGCTCATCTCTGGAGAACGCCGTCTGCGCGCATCGAAACTTGCAGGACTGAAAACGATACCGGTGTTCATCCGCGTAGCAAACGACGAGCAGATGCTTGAAATGGCACTCATCGAGAACACACACCGCGAGAACCTCAACGCCATCGAGGTGGCGTTTTCTTACCAACGTCTCATTGAAGAATGCAAGCTCACGCAGGACCAGCTTTCCGAAAAAATAGGCAAAGACCGCTCTACAGTGGCTAACTTTTTGAGACTGTTGAAGTTACCGGCGGAAATCCAGATTGCAATCCGCGACGGATTCATCACCATGGGACACGCGAAAGCCATCATCAATATCGAAGACAAGACGCAGCAGCTCATCATCCTGAAACGTATCATCGACGAAGACTTGAGTGTGCGCCAAGTCGAGACCCTTGTGCGTCAGAAGCCTGTCAAAAAACAGAAGAACGTCCTTCCGGAAAGTTTCAAGACACAGGCGAATACGCTTTCAAAAGCACTCAACATGGGCGTGAAAGTGAATCGCGACAGCAAAGGCAAAGGCTCTTTGACAATAAGCTTTAAAAACGACGAGGAATTCGAGCGTCTGATTGATTACATCAACAAAGGAAACTGAAAATGAGACGATTCTGGCTGGCATTGATATTATCCGTCCTCGCGATGCAGGGGCTTCAGGCGCAAGACACCCTTGTCCTGAAAGAAGACCTTCCTCCTGTCGAGATGAAGATAAAAGGCGGCCACAGCCCGAAAAAAGCCACGTTGCTGGCACTCATTCCAGGAGCAGGACAGGCCTACAACCGCAAATTCTGGAAGATGCCGATAGTGTATGCGGGGTTCGGCACGACGGTTTATTTCGCCGTCACCAATGGCAACGACTACCATCTGTACAGAGACGCCTACGACTTCAAGACGGGCACTAAAACAGATGTCAGCCAACAGGCGCAAGATGAAGCGGCAAAATACACCGAGGACAACCTCATCACCTTGCGCGACTATTACCGCCGTAACAT
Source organism: Bacteroidales bacterium (assembly GCA_017553625.1). Taxonomy (GTDB): domain Bacteria; phylum Bacteroidota; class Bacteroidia; order Bacteroidales; family F082; genus Limimorpha. The sequence goes on along the minus strand of JAFZKP010000031.1, from coordinate 19,693 downwards.
GGAGCTGAGCTGGATTATCACCGCCGCGTGGTATATTGTGCAGATAATCGACGCCAACGTCGACGCTCATTTCTTCTATTACGACGTGAGCGACGACTTGACGTTACATATTGAGCCTCAATGGAATACGATAAACGATTTTCATTTGGGATACGGAAACAATGTTGGATTAAGTTTGAAATTGACATTTTAAATGAAGATAGTCATTTTAGGATACGGCAAAATGGGTCACGAGGTGGAGCAAGTAGCTCTGTCACGCGGACATGATGTGGCATATCGCATTGATACTGAAGAAGATTGGAACAAAAACAAAGACGGCATCGCCAGCTGCGACGTGGTGATTGAGTTCAGCACGCCGACAACAGCCATTGCCAATATCGAGAAGTGTTTTGAGCTTAACATTCCTATCGTTGTGGGAACCACGGGATGGTATTCTCAACTTGAAGAAATCAAGAAACGCTGTGAGAATGAAGGACATACGCTATTTTATGCTCCAAACTTCAGCATCGGAATGAATTTTGTATTCAAACTTAACAAAGAAATGGCAGAATTCGCCCAAAAGTATGATTATCAATTAAATATAACCGAAACTCACCACATCCACAAGCTCGACAAGCCAAGCGGCACTGCCGTGAGACTCGCCGAAGACATCATAAAAAACAACGGAAACTACGACAACTGGATTTTGAAAGATGACGTCGAATGCCCGAGTTGCAATGACAAAATGTTAAAAATCAATGCGATAAGAGAAGGCGAAGTGTTTGGCATTCACGAAATAAAAGCGTTGTCGGGATGCGATGAGATAACGTTGCGACACGAGGCGTTCAGCCGCAAGGGATTTGCCACCGGAGCCGTCATCGCCGCGGAATTTATTAAAGACAAAAAAGGAATTTATACAATGGAAAACATAATTTAAAGTTAGTCAGTTAATCAGTTAGTCAGTTAATCAGTTAGTCAGTTAATATGGAAATGCTAATAACAATATTGCTTCTGCCGCTGTTTTTCTCGTTATGTGCGGCGTTTTGCCACAAATTCTACGAGGGCGCGGGCTACAAGAGCACCGATGCCTTCATACCATACTACAACTTATATATCCTGGCGAAAATTATAGGCTGGAACAAATGGTGGTGCTACGTTTTGCTCATCTTCCCCTATCTCAACACCTTCGTGGCGTTTCTGATGTTCATTGAGTTGGCGAAGTGCTACAACCGTTTCAGCTTCGGTGAGATAGTATGCGCGGGATTCTTCCCATACGTCTACTTCCCTGTTTTAGGCAGAAAAGACGTGCAATACCATGACCCGAAAACGACGGTGCGTCCGCCAAAAGGCTGGGTGCGCGACTGGCTCGACGCCATACTCTGGGCAGTCCTCGCCGCGTTGATAATCAGGACGTTCGTGTTTGAAGCATACACCATACCGTCATCGAGTATGGAAGGCACACTTATGACTGGCGATTATCTCATCGTGAGCAAGATCGGCTACGGACCGCGATTCCCAAACACCCCGCTGTCATTCCCGTTTGTGCATCATACCATGCCGTGGTCAAAGACTATGAAATCGTACATCGAATGGCCACAGCTGGGCTATTGGCGTCTGCCTGGCTTCTCGAGCATCAAACGCAACGACCCGATAGTGTTCAACTTCCCTGCAGGCGACACGGTGAGCGAGGCATTTCAAAGCAATGCCACTTATTATCAATTAGTCAGAAAATATGGGAGACAACTCGTCGACAATGACAAAGTCAATTTCGGACGCATCATAACACGTCCAGTCGACAAGCGCGAAAACTATGTGAAACGCCTGATAGCTTTGCCTGGCGACACTCTTCAAATCATCGACGGCATCGTCTATATCAATGGTGAAATGGGCTACCAGCCGCCAAAGATGCAGTTCAACTATCTTGTCAAAACAACAGGCAACAGCATCAACACAAAAACACTTGAGAAATATGATATTTACGAAGCCGGAAAAGTTGGTGATAATGAATTCGTGTTGCGCACCAACGCCAAAACCGCTGAGGATTTCAAAAAACTCCCATTTGTTATTGACGTTCAAAAACTTGTGTTGAACGAACCGGCAGAATTTCCATACGACACCGCTCATTTCAAATGGACCGTCGACAACTATGGTCCTATTGTTATCCCAAAGGAAGGCGTGACCGTAGACATCACACCGGAAAACATCGCACTCTACGAACGCTGCATCACGGCCTACGAGCATAACACGTTGGAAATCAAGGATAACAAGATTTTTATAAACGGAAAAGAATCAACTGAATATACTTTCGGAATGGACTATTACTGGATGATGGGCGACAACCGCCACAACTCCCAAGACTCGCGCTTCTGGGGCTACGTTCCAGTCGACCACATCGTTGGAAAGCCTCTATTCATTTGGTTATCAAAAGATAACACTTACGGTAAAATCCGTTGGAACAGATTTCTCAAATTCCCCAAATAGTTGATTATGGCAGAGAATAAGAATAAACTAAGGGTTCCGGCTCCTGTTGTTGAAGAAACAAAGAACGAGCCCGTCAAGAAAACGAAGGACAAAGCTTCAAAACCCAAGAAAAAACCTGAAAGCAAGGTCGCGAAACGACGCAAAGAGTCTGACGGAAGAGTGCGGATTTGCTTCGGCATTTTCATCTTCATGATAAGCATTTTCCTGATTATCGCTTTCGCCAGCCCGTATTTCGGATTCGCACCTAAAGGCAAGTGGCTCAACAGCTTAGGCAAATTCATGAGCGAAGAAATGTTCGGCATCGGAACGGCATACATCATCTTCCTCATCGGATTGTTAGGACTTCACCTGATGTGGAAAAAAATCTATATCAAGCCTTGGGCGCTATGGAAATATTCATTGGTGTTCCTGATTTGGATACCATTGCTTTTATCATTGATATTCAACGCATTGCCATCAAACACAATTTCACCTTATGAGATTTATTTCGGTCTTGTCGGTCGCAAATGCTTCGTCTTCCTTCACAACTACATCGGGATTGCCGGAGTCATTTTGTTGCTGATTTTCACTGCTTTAACATATATCATCTTCACTTTCAACATCAAATTTGATTTTCTCAAGAAAAAAGATAATGACAACGACGAGGATGAGGATGAAGATTCTGACGATGAAGAAGATGAAGCTTCTGATTCAGAAGAAAACTCTATACCAGTAAATACTCCAAAACCAAGCATTATTGAGGAAAAACCTGAAGAAATCAACACCACTAACAGTCCTGACGATGACGAAGAAGATGAGGAAGACGGCGAGGATGTAGAGATAAAAGTCATTAAAAAACATCAGGACGAACCTGAAGAAAAAGAGGAAACCGTTGAAAAGGAACCTGAGGAAATCATCGAGGAAAAGCCTGAAAACACTGAGGAAAAACCAGACATCAAGATAGAAGTTGAAGAGCATATTGAGGAAAAACAGGTGAAAGAGAACGGCGAGCATTTCGGTCTTGACACACTTTACGACCCGAAGCTGGAGCTTTCCGACTACAAGCTTCCGCCTCTCGATTTGCTGAAAGAATACGGCGACGGTAACACTTCGGTCAACACCGAAGAGCTTGAGGCGAACAAAGAACGTATCGTCAACACCCTCAGAAACTATTCAATAGAGATTGAGAAAATCAAGGCGACAATCGGTCCTACCGTCACTTTGTATGAGATTGTGCCTGCCGCGGGAGTCCGCATCTCGAAAATTAAAAACCTCCAGGACGACATTGCGCTGAGCCTTTCGGCGTTGGGAATCCGTATCATCGCACCTATCCCGGGCAAGGGCACAGTCGGTATCGAGGTGCCGAACAAGAAACCGCAAACCGTTTCGATGCGTTCAATCATAAGTTCGGAAAAATTCCAGAAAAGCGGCTATGCTCTGCCTTTCGGTATTGGCAAGACCATTCAGAACGAGAGCTACGTCGCCGACCTCGCCAAGATGCCACACATCCTGATGGCTGGTGCCACAGGACAAGGTAAGTCAGTGGGACTCAACGCCATAATAGCGTCGTTGCTTTACAGCAAGCATCCTGCAGAGTTGAAATTCGTCCTTGTCGACCCGAAAAAAGTCGAGTTGAGCCTCTACAGGAAAATCGAGCGTCATTATCTGGCGAAGCTTCCTGACTCGGAAGACGCCATCATCACCGACGTGCGCAAGGTGGTCCGCACACTCAACTCGTTGTGCATTGAGATGGACAACCGTTACGAGCTCATGAAAGACGCAGGCGTGCGTAACATCAAGGAATACAACGAGAAATTCGTTAACCGCAAGCTCAATCCGTACGACGGACACCGTTTCATGCCGTACATCGTACTCGTCGTCGACGAGTTCGCAGACCTCATCATGACGGCAGGCCGCGAGGTGGAAGGACCTATCGCGCGCCTGGCGCAGTTGGCGCGTGCCATCGGCATCCACCTCATCATCGCAACGCAGCGTCCTTCAGTGAAGGTCATCACCGGCACCATCAAGGCGAACTTCCCAGGACGTATCGCCTTCCGCGTCATCTCACGTGTCGACTCCGCCACCATCCTTGACAGCAATGGCGCCGAGCAGCTCATCGGACGCGGTGATATGCTTATGTCGACAGGTCAAGACCTCGTGCGTTTACAGTGCCCGTTCATCGACACGCCTGAAGTTGAGGCGATATGCGATTACATCGGCGAGCAACGCGGCTATTCCGACGCCTATATCCTGCCAGACTGCCCTGACGAGCAAGAAGACGGAGCGTCGAAAGAAAGCATGGATCCTAACGAGCGTGACCCTCTCTTTGAAGAAGCGGCGCATATCGTGGTGCAGACCCAGCAAGGCTCCACTTCGATGCTTCAACGTAAGCTGAAACTCGGCTACAACCGTGCAGGACGTATCATCGACCAACTCGAAAAAGCGGGAATCGTCGGACCTTTCGCGGGCAGCAAGCAGCGTGAAGTGAAAGTGGCGACGGAATTTGCGTTAGAACAATTCCTTAAAGATCTCAACCTTGACGATAACATCAAAAATAACGAATTGATATGAGAAAGCATATATTATTGACACTCAGCATTTTAGCATTAGTTTTTAACTTAAAGGCACAAGATGCAGAAACAGTCTTCAAATCGGTCGTAGACAAACTCAAAGCCTACGACAACATCGAAATCGCTTTTGATTACAACATGATTAACACCGAAGCGGGCATTTACGAGACCATGGACGGCGTTGGTTTTCTGAAAGGAAAAGCCTACAAACTGAAAATCATGGGACAGGACATCATATGCGACGGCACAACCACATGGACTTATAACGCTGATGCTGAAGAAGTTATGATTAGCGAAGTCGAAAGTTCAGATGAAGGCAGCACACCTTTGGCAATAATTGACAAGTATTATGACAACATCACCGCCAAGTTCCTTGACGAAAGCAACGGCGACATCAAAAAGATTGAGGTGAAATCATTTGCGGGCGACGACAGTTTTGATAAAATCATCGTTTCCCTCGACACCAAGACATTAGAAATCAAAGATTTGCATGTCTTTGACAACAACAATAACGAGTTCGTTTACGTGATTACAAGATTTGTCACAGACCAGATGCTGCCTGCTGATTTCTTCACGTTCAAGGAATCAGACTATCCCGACGCTGAAATCATCGACATGAGATAATTTTGGACCACGACAGGAAACATATCGTCTTTTTGGCGCGTTGGTATCCGCACCGTTACGACCCGATGTTCGGATTGTTTGTGCAGCGTCATGCCGAGGCAGCCGCGTTGTACAACGACATCAGCGTGGTGTACGTCCATGCTGACGACAACGCCACATCAAAATACGAAATCGTTTATGACAACGATAATAGTAAAAATGCAAAATTTTGCGTCTCTACAATGCGTATATATTACCGCAAACCGAAATCCAAAATCCTATCGTTATTCAGGTTTTTCCGCGCCAACAAACTGGCGCTCAAACAATTACCGAAACCAGACATCATCCACGTCCATGTTTTGACACGTCTCGGGATAATTGCCTTGTGGCAAAAAATCGTTCACGGCACACCTTATATCATTACCGAGCACTGGTCGCGATACCTTCCAGGCAACGATTTCAATGGATTTTTAAGAAAAAAACTCACGAGAATCGTCGTAAAACACGCATCAGCCGTCACCACAGTCACTGGCATACTCGCAAAAGCCATGCATAACCACGGACTGCTAAACGACAATTATATTGTTTTGCCTAACGTGGTGGATTTCAACAAGTTCAAGCCAATTCCACACCACAACGAGATTCCGAAAATCGTTCATGTCAGCTGTTTTGAAAACAAATCCAAAAACATCACGGGATTGATTGACGCATTATGTATTCTCGAAACAAAAAACATTGATTATCAATGTGTTCTAATTGGCGATGGCATTGATTTCAAGTTGATAAAAGACTATTCAAAAAAGCTCAAGCATCAGGAGCGGATACGTTTCACTGGCATTTTGGAAGGTCAGGAATACATTGACGAGCTTGCTTCAAGTGATTTTTTAGTGTTGCCAAGCAATTATGAGACACAAGGCGTTGTGCTTCTCGAGGCTTTCGCTTGCGGGATTCCGGTTGTCAGCACAAAAGTGGGTGGAATACCAGAAATAGTTAATGAAAGCAACGGAATTCTCGTCCCGCCTCATGATTCCGAAAAACTCGCCGACGCGATGCAAAAGATGATTGCCTCATATCAAAACTACAATTCTAACGCATTGAGAGACAATATAATAAAAAAGTTTTCCAACGAATCAATCGGAAAACTCCTAAACGGTATTTACGAAAAGACCTTGAAACCTTAATTTTTACAATTAAGCGTCGTAATCTTGACTTCCGGTTTTTCAAGTTGAGTTCTAAACATCACATATTTCGGCTTGTTTGGCTCGACATCAAAAAAGTTGTCCGACAAATCGGTGCAGCCTTCAGGGAGCTCGATGTAGACATCCTTCACCAAAGTCGGAGATGTCAGCGTGATGGCACCTATGCCCCACTCCACCTCGACAATCGGAGTCAGTTCCACTTCTTTCAGTTTCAAATCTTTCGGATAAGCCAAATATTGCACTCTTGACGAATAGACAGAATTATCATCATTATCAGTGAGTTGCATCGAAATATAAATCTCAGTTTTGTCGAAATCCTTTACGAAATCATTCACATCGAGAGTCAGATGCACGCATCCGTTTTCAGGAATGAGCACCATTTCGGAATAAGATTTCAAAAGATTTCCGTCGAAATCGCAGACATTTAGCGTCAGCGTGCCATCAACCGGCACAAAATAATCGCTGTTGGCGTAAACCGTGAAGTTGCCATCGGTTATTGGGAGCACACCTATTAATATAGGGGCGTACAATTCATTAAGCTTCCAATGCAATGCCTTTTTATTTCCCTCGTAATCTATTGACGACCAAGATATTACAGGCCATGCGTCGTTCAACTGCCAGTATAGCGTTCCCATGCTGCGCGGTTTGGCGGCACGCTGGGCTTCGATGGCGAGACCGACACCATAGGCTTGAGATAATTGGGAATAATAAACGTATTGTTCGCCTGTAGAGACATCTCTTGAAACGTCTCTACAAATGTATTTATTGACATGTTTCTGTATCAATTCCTCGCCTCTCGGGTGTTTTTGATGTTTTGTATCGATATTCGGGTATGCCTGATAGCCGAATTCGCTGTTGAAACGACCGACTTTTTCGAGATAAGCCTCGTAAGGCAGCTCGCCCCACCAAACACCCCAGTAATGCACATCGCCCTCAGTCAGACTTTCGGGTTTACCCCAACCGTTTTTAGGTGAACTTGACCAATAAGGACGTGTACCATCGTGATTTTCAACGATTTCTGAAAAGATATCGACAAACAAAGTGTCCATTCCGCGTTTCATCTCGGCGTAATCGTCATCGGTCCAGCCCATCGATTTCTGCCATCCCCAGTTGACAAAGCCTTCGCTCACCTCGTTGTTGCCACACCATAATGCCAGCGACGGATGATTTTGATAATGAATCACTTGCTGAATAGCTTCCTCTTTCACATTGTTCAAAAACTCGTCGGTATATGGATATGTGGTGCCCGCAAACATGAAATCCTGCCACACCATGATTCCAAGGCTGTCGCAGATGTCGTAAAACCAATCGGGAGGATAAATGCCACCACCCCATACCCGAAGCATATTGAAACAGGCAGGAACGCATTCCGCTAACAGCTTGATTGTCTTTTCTTTAGACATCCACGTCTCAATCATTTCCTCCGGAATGTAGTTAGCCCCTTTGATATAAACTTTCTTGCCATTCACCTTAAAATACATCGCACTTCCAATGCTGTCAGGCTCTTCGACAAGCTCAATTTTTCTAATTCCTGTTCTAACGTTTTGAGAACCAATAAGTTCGTCGTTTTCATAAACATCCACTACAAAATCAGTCATCGTTTGCTCCCAAATTCCGTTTGGCCACCAAAGATTGGCGTTTTTCAGCTCAAATGGAATCTTGACATGGCATTGTCCGTCAACAGCAATGGTTTTTTCGCAAAGCCGGTTGTCTTCGTTTGAAACAACAAATTTCAAATCATGCTTTTCATTGCTGAAAACCCTAATGTTTGCTGACATTTCGGCATCGTTTCCATCAAGATTTTCTGTGAGAATCGAGACATTTTCAATCTTGAAACCGCTCCAACCGTGCAACTCAACGTCTTTCCAAATGCCAACATTCAGATAACGAGGCGCCCAGTCCCAACCGTTCTGGTAAGCCGCTTTGCGCATCACTGCATATTTTTCCGGAAAACGCAGACGATATGTCTCAATAAGGCTATCTCTTTGAGCATCAAAAGGATAAAAACGAACTTTCAACTCATTTCCGCTTTTTTTCAAAAGATTTTTCACCTCCTTTTCATAACGGACAAACATATTATCCGAATGGATAATCTTCACGCCATTGAGCCACACGTCGGCGTATGTATCCAACCCATTGAAAATCAAGTCGATATTGTCTTTTTGCCAGATGTTTTTATCAACATCAAAAGTCAAGGAATAATCCCAGACGCGCTGCGGAATCCATTGCAATTCTGGCTCAATATTTTCGGTATAAGGATGTGGAATAATACCGTTTTTATACAAATCCGCCTGAACAACCGAGGGGACATCTACATTTAAATCAATGGATAAGGTGTCTGTTTTAAGGTTCCATCCGTTATTCAGAGGCTGCAAATCAGCGTCATTGTCTATGCAAGACAACAAGACAAACGGGAGTATTAAGAAGAGAAATTTTTTCACGCTACGGCTAACTCGAAATGACTTCTTTGAATTCCTTGATTCTGTTGACAGTTGAGATTATGTAACGCATTTCGGCACCAGTGCTGTCAACGCCATTTGGATACAAATCCTTATGACTGTCAGGTGCGAACGATGTCAGCGAGGCATGACAATTTTTAATACCCGTGGCGGAAAGGATCTGCATCACGTTATTTTCATTGATGCCGCCTCCAGCCATGATGTTGATGCTGTCGCCAAACATATCCTGCATTCTGCGAATCATTTCAATTCCTTCGTAAGCTGTAGGTTTACAACCTGATGTGAGAACTTTGTCGAAGCCAAGTCTGACAAGTGTTTCCATTGCGACAAGCGGATTCTTGCATGCGTCGATGGCGCGGTGGAAAGTGAATTTAAGCCCCTCGCCTGCCGCCATCATCTTCTTTATTGCCGGCACGTCAATGTCACCTTCATTGTTCAGCACACCAATTACAACGCCTTCGTAGCCCAGTTCCTTGACTCTTTTGATGTCATCGCACATGATACTTATCTCGTTATCGCTGTAGATGTAATTCCCTGGACGACAACGTATCAGCACACGCACTGGCAGATGGCGCGCCGCATTCTGACAATTAAACAATGTACCATGCGATGGGGTGATTCCCCCGACTACAAGCGCCTCGCAAAGCTCGGCGCAGTCAGCACAGCCAACAACTCCGTTAATCATTGACTGGAAACCGTTTGCACAAAGTTCAAACTTGACCATGACATAATTTTTGGCAAAGATATGAAAAGTTTTGTAATTTTGCAAGCTATTTTTAATAAAAAAATGATATATCCTTCGGATTTTGAAAACAAGATAGGCTTCAAGGCGATAAGAGAGCGTCTTAACGAGTTGTGTATCAGCGAAATGGGCAAGGAATTCGTTGACAAGATGAGTTTCAGCACCGATGTCGACAAGATTCGCACATATCTCCGTCTGATTCAGGATTTCGAGACGCTATTGCAAGACGGAGTGCCTTTCCCTGTGCGCGATTACAACGATTTGCGCGACGAGTTCAAGCATCTCGCCATCGACGGCACCGTAATAAACCTCGACAGCCTGTTTGCGCTGAAACCCACCCTCTCAGCGCTGTTTTATGTTTTCAAATTCTTCAAGTCGGAAGCATCAGACAAAGTGCCGTATCTGAAAGCTTTGGCAGAAGGTATTTTCATTGATAATCACATATTTACAGAGATAAACCGCCTCATTGACGACAAGGGCGAAATTCCTGACAACGCATCAGCAGAACTTGCCGAAATACGCAGAGATATAAGGCGCAAACAGAGTTCCATCGACCACAGAATGCACAAAATATTGGTCGAGGCAAAAAATTCAGGCTGGACCGACAGCACCGCCGAGATGACAATCCGCGACGGACGACCTGTGATTCCTGTGCGCGCCGCCGACAAACGCGCATTACGAGGATTCATCCACGACGAGTCGGCAACAGGACAGACGGTTTACATTGAGCCAGCAGAGATTTTTGAGACCAACAACGAAATCAAAGAGTTGGAATATGCCGAGAGACGCGAAATCAACAAGATTCTGCTTGCTTTCACGAAGATTCTGAGACCAGAGATTCCTAACCTCATAATGGCATGGCGACTCCTCGGATTGCTTGATTTCATTAGAGCCAAGGCTCTTTTAAGCCAAGAATATGAGTGCGTCATCCCGGAACTCATCGACGAGCCGATGTTCGACTGGATTGAGGCACGGCATCCGCTGTTAGAGCAGAAACTGAAAGGGCAAGGAAAGAGGATAACGCCACTGGATTTGAAACTTGGTGCTGCACATGATAATGAGATTCCTCGCTCCGCTCGGAATGACAGCGGTGTCACAAATCGCATACTGGTAATTTCCGGTCCGAATGCCGGCGGTAAGTCGGTGTGCCTAAAGACGATAGGATTGATTCAATATATGCTGCAATGCGGTCTCGCCATTCCTGTCAAAATCGACTCGAAATGCGGCGTTTACCACGACATGTTTATCGACATTGGCGACGAGCAGTCACTCGAGAACGACCTCTCGACATACAGTTCGCACCTTATCAACATGAAGGAGCTTCTGGAGCATGGCAACGAGCGTTCTTTGTTCCTCATCGACGAGTTCGGAACCGGCACAGAGCCACAACTCGGAGGCGCTATTGCAGAAGCCATCTTGTTGAAAATGAACGAGAAGAAGTCGTTCGGCGTGGTCACGACGCACTATGCAAACCTCAAACTTCTCGCCGACAACCATCCTGGCATAGTAAACGGTGCAATGTTGTTCGACACCCGCTATCTGCAGCCACTTTATGTGATGATGATTGGCAAACCGGGCTCATCGTTCGCTTTCGAAATCGCGAAAAAGATTGGTTTCCCCAAGGAAATCCTTGACAGCGCAGCTGAAATTTCAGGTCGCGAGCACCTCGACTTCGACCAGCAACTTCAACAACTCGAAATCGAGAAAAAAGAGGTTCGCAAAAAGGAATATGAGCTGAAAGTCGCCGACAAGCTTCTTGACGAAGTAGTCACAAAATACAAGTCGCAACTCGCTGATATTGAAAAGAATAGAAAAAATTTATTAAAAGAGGCGAGCAAAGAGGCGCAGGAAATCATCGACAGAGCCAACTCCAAAATTGAGAAGACAATTCGAGAAATCAGGGAGGCGCAAGCCGAAAAAGTACGCACCAAGGAGCTTCGCGAGGAGCTGAAAGAGATGAAAAACAACCTCGCCAACGAGGAGAAAAACCTCTCAAAACAACTAAAATCCGAAGAAAAAGAAGAAATCGCCAATACTGATTTGAAAGTCGGCGACATGGTGTGCATCAACGAGTTGGAAGTCGTAGGCGAACTTTTGGCAATCACCGACACTGATGTTACTATTCAATTTGGCGATGTCAGACTTCGCACAACAGCCGACAAGCTCAGGAAAATCAGTCGTTCGCAGGCACGCAAAGCGCAACAGAACCCATCGTATCTGCGCAAGAGCATCATGAACGACATCAACGAGAAGGCGCAGCACTTCAACCTCACTTTGGATGTCCGCGGTCAGCGTGGCGATGAAGCCGTTGACAACGTGGCAAAATACATCGACGAGGCTACTTTATTGAGTATTAAAGAAGTGAGTATCCTCCACGGCAAAGGAAACGGAATTTTGCGCAAGCTCATTCGAGAATATTTGAGCAAGCAACAATGTGTCCAGTCGTTTAATGATGCGAGCTTGGAAACTGGAGGCGCTGGAATTACTAGAATTACGCTGAAATAGTTAGAAGGTTTCGACGGTCCAGCCTTCGGGAATCCTATCAGGACCAAATTCCTGAGGTAATGATGCGGGACAATAGAAAGTGCCTTTATGTAAGAGATCATACACCCACCCACATGTCGTAATAACAGAATCATTCCACTTGGTGAAATGTACTTTTATGCTTTTCAACTGAAAACATTCATAAAACATTTCATAATAACAATAATATACAAGTTCTGTTGCCGGAAGCTCGGGAGCTTTTGTAAGTTGATTACATGTTTTAAACATGCCATCATAACAATGTTTTGCCAATACGGTAGCAGGTAGTTCCGGTGCTTGAGTCAGAGCGGTGCAATCATTAAACATATTTCTATAACAACCTTTTGCCAATTTAGTTGCCGGAAGTTCAGGTGCCTTTGCCAAACTTGTACAAGCATAAAACATATGTTCATAGCAATAGTCGGCCAAATTTGTAGCAGGAAGATCCGGAGCTTTTGAAAGGTTCACACAAGCACCAAACATATTCATATAGCAACCTTCTTCTAATGTAGTTGCAGGAAGTTTCGGTGCTGTCATAAGGTTTGAACACCAATCGAACATCGATGAGTAGCAATATGGGGCTAATTGTGTTGCTGGAAGTGACGGAGCAACATAAATACTATTGCACTTAGATAACATATAATCATAGCAATGCTCTGCCAAATGTGTAGCAGGCAGTTCTGGAGCCGAATTGAGTCCAGAACCGGCAAACATATGATAATAGCAATAAGGAGCCAAAGTTTTTGCAGGCAGTTTCGGCGCTTTCATAAGCAATTCGCATCCGCCAAACATGTTATAGTAACAATAATCAGTTAATGTTGTTGCGGGAAGATCAGGTGCTGTTGTTATTCTGGTTTCAGCGAATAAACGTGAAAAACAATATTTACTTGGAATTGTTTTCAATCTGCAAGTCGTATCAATCAACGACATTACATTGCCACTTGCTTCAACAGGTATATTCTTGATTCTAAAACTTACATATGAAACAGTATTAAGGCTAAGACCATTGGGATTATCACCTCTGAAATAAACTTTATCGCCATAATTTTCCAATGTAACGACTGTTGTATCAGGTATATATGCATACCAAGTTTTTCTGTCATAGCTATACTCGAACATCGGAATGGTTGGTAATTCGCCATGTACATCCATATATATTTTTGCGCCATCTCCTCCCGCCGTAAAACATAGAGGTGTCAAATTGTCAACAGGATTGACAATTTCATCGCTTATATCTTTTTTCTTGCAGCCTGTAATTACAAATATAACAACCAATAACAGAGATGCAAAACCTTTAAAATACAAATGTTTTTTAGTCATCATGGCGATAATTATTATGGTTAATACAAGTGCAAAGTTACAAAGAATTTTTTAATCAATCAAGATTTTTTTGAAAAGAGGTTGAAAAAATCTGAAATTTTTTTTATTTTTGCAGCATGATAAACAAAGGCATTTTATGGAAAAAGAGAAAAAAACATTAAATCCAGCACAAGTTCATGTCTTAGAAGTATTGAATTATTGTCAGACAGAGGAAAGTGTCAGTGAGCTTAAAGAAGCGTTGGCAGATTATTATTCAAAAAAAGTTCAAACTGAAGCTGACAAATTGTGGAAATCCGGCGAACTAAACAATGAAGCCATCGACAGAATTCTCAACGAACATTGGACCACCAATATACAATAATTTTCCATATCTCACATTGTTGACTTTGCAAGAATTTGTGGCTATAAACAAATAATCTCACCAGACCTATTGTGGGGCATGGCCTTATTTCACCACCACACGCTTTGTAAGCCTATCAGTTCCGTTATCGGCGGAGATGAAATAAACTCCAGCTGGCAACGAAGTCAAATCAAGGGTGCCATCATGGAATGTATTTTCAGACAACACCCTGACTCCTATCATGTTATAAACCGATATTGAGTAACTACGTTTCAAACCTGTTGTAACATTCACTATGCCTTTTGAAGGATTCGGCGAAAGCGAAAGGTTAAATTTCTCATAATCATAATGCTCATTCACCGCATCTGTTGTGAAATCAATGCTCAAATCGTCGATTGCCATATATTTATAGTTTGAGGTGGCAGTTCCTTCGCCGCTTCCTTCAAATCTGATTCGAACCTGCACATAATCCTCGCCTATATAATTATTAAGCGAAAATGAATAATCGTTCCATTGGTTATGCTCATTCCATATATTATCAAGCTTATGCCAGTTCTTTCTGTCTGTTGTGACATCGATATAAACACCGGCGTTCAATGGAGACCAAATCGAAGGGATATATCTGTTCATCTTAAATCCAAGAGTGACATTCTCAGTTGTCTCTGGAATTGAAAACCATTGTGTTTCAATCATTTGTAAAATATTATCCTTTGTATAAGTCTTCACCGACAAACACACTCTGTTTTTAAAAGAACCAAAATTCCAATTGTCATTATATAGATGCAGACCTTCGGCTGTACCATCCTCAAAGTCATAAAACACTGGGAGTTGCAGAGGTTCACGCGAGAAAATCGAGTCCATATTTGAAGCCGCGCTCTCCACACCATCAGCATTGACTCCTTTTACATAATAACGATGCCATTCGCCATCTTCAAAACTCTCATCAACGAACGAATTTTCAGTCGTTTCAGCGATTAACTCATTGTCTTTAAACAATTTGTAAGATTCCGTCTCAGGAGCATCGGTCCAACTCAGGAATACCTCACCGTCTTTCACTGTCGCGCTGAAATCCTGAGGGGCAAGCCATCCGTCAGCGAGTTCGGCAGCCGCCGCCACCACAGCTTTCACGAAACCTTGCGCCAAAGCGAAACAGTTAACGCCTGCGCCAATGGTATCAGAAAGATGATGATAATGAACGTTTTGCGCATGATATTCAATATCGCCTATGTAAAGTGCAGGATATTCATGAATATTGAAGCACATGTGGTCGCCGCCGTATGAGTCTTTAGCCGTAAAACGGTATGTCGGAATCTCAGGAATGTAAAGATTCGCCACATTCTGGTAATAATCGAAAAGCCTTTTGGAGATGTAGGAATATCCAGAATACATCGTAACCGGACCGTATTCTGGACCTGGCCAGAAACCAATCATATCCATATCGAAAACACCAAGGATGTTCATGTCCTCTCGGGCACATTTCTCAACATAAGGATAGCTTCCGACCATCCAACGCTCCTCACCGTTAAACGGAATGTAGAGAATCGTGCGTTTAAACTGATGCTGGCTCAAGATACGAGCACACTCAAGCACTCCCGAGGTTCCCGAAGCATTGTCATCAGCACCAGGACCGTCGGGATGGTCGTAATGCGATGCTATGATGATATATTCGTCAGGAAACTCTGTGCCCGGCTGAATTGCAATGATATTGCCAGCATCGAGAGTGTCGCCGTACCCAATATGTCCAGTGTGATGATGGACGTAAGTATCAAGTCCAAGCTGATCGAATAAATCTAAAAGAACATTCTGAACAATAACCGCATTAGGCGACGAGCATTCGCGTATATAATGCTGCATAAACTCGATGCCATAATACAGATTCGTCGTATCGACCTGATTCACCATCTCCACGATGGCGGGATTGGTTTGGGTCACCAAAGGATAAGTCTGGTTTCGGTTGCCCTTGTGGTCAATAAATTGGGCATTCAAGGCATTGACAAACAAGGCCATAGCAATTAAAAGCAAATACTTCTTCATTTTCGTAGGATTTAGTTGCTGCAAAAATAAAGAAGTATTTTTACTTGACCAAAGGGTTTTAGGAAAAATCTTTCAGGAATTTTCCTAAATTCCAAAAACTTTCTGGATTTCCGGCACCATGTTGAGTTTCTCCCAAGCGAAGAACTCGACATTTTTATATATCTTGCCGTTTTCCTCGAAGGTGTCCTTGTCTTTGTACATCACCTCGACCTTTGCGGTGAACGGGTCGCGACCGAAGTGACCGTACGATGCCGTTGGCTCGAAGATAGGGTTCTTCAAACCGAAACGTTTCACGATGGCGTATGGACGGAGGTCGAACAAAGCCTTGATCTTTTCAGCGATTTCAGCATCTGACATCTTCTTGCCGTTGGCGTCTTTCACATGCGCTGTGCCGTAAGTGTTGACGTAGAAACCGACAGGCTGTGCCACGCCGATAGCGTAAGCAATCTGCACGAGTGCCTCGTCGCAAACGCCTGCTGCCACTATATTTTTCGCGATATGACGTGCTGCGTATGCTGCCGAGCGGTCTACCTTTGAAGAGTCTTTGCCCGAAAATGCTCCGCCGCCGTGTGCACCGCGCCCGCCGTAGGTGTCGACGATGATTTTACGACCTGTTAAACCTGTGTCGCCATGAGGTCCGCCGATAACAAACTTGCCGGTCGGGTTCACAAAGAGTTTCATGTCGGACTTGAAGAGGTTTCTAACCTTTTGAGGCAGAAGCTTTTTCAGTCTTGGGAGCAATATTGTGCGAACGTCATGCTCGATTTTGTCAATCATAGCAGCGTCGTCGTCCATAAACTCGTCGTGCTGTGTTGAGATAACGATGGTGTCGATGCGCAGCGGCTTCCAGTTGGCGCCGTATTCCACCGTAACCTGCGATTTGGCATCCGGACGGAGGTATTTCATACGCTTACCTTCACGACGAATCTTAGCTAATTCGAGCAAAAGCATGTGCGACAAAACTATTGTCAACGGCATATATTCCGGTGTCTCCTTGCAGGCGTAGCCGAACATCATGCCTTGGTCGCCAGCACCTTGGTCTTCCTCTTTTTTGCGCTCCACGCCGCGGTTGATGTCCTGCGACTGTCCATGAATTGCCGACACCACACCGCACGACTTGCTGTCGAACTGATATTCAGCCTTGGTGTAACCTATTTTCTCGATGACACGGCGCGCAGTGCCTTGAATGTCAACGTATCCGTTTGATTTAACCTCGCCTGCCACGACGGTGAGACCTGTTGTCACCAATGTCTCGCAAGCAACTTTAGATTCCGGGTCCTGACGCAGCATTTCATCGAGGACGGCATCTGAAATCTGATCGGCCACTTTATCCGGATGGCCTTCTGAAACTGATTCTGAAGTGAAATAATAACCCATAATTTAATTTTTTCTGTAGAGACGCGCCATGGCACGTCTTTACTCTTGTTAATAAATATGGATAATTTGAGATTGTTTAAAGAAATACTGTTTTAGCATTTTTTCTTGTGGTTGCAATCAATCAAATCTGTCCACGTGATTTTCGGCTGCAAAGATACAACTAAAAATAATATGACAATGTTTTTAAATAAAATTTTTATTGTTACTTTTTTCTTGACAAAAAAGTAACCAAAAAGTCAAGCGAAATTCGAAGCTCGGACCGCCGAATTTCGCAGGCCACCGCACCGCGAAGCGACGTGGGAGCAAAGCCACGAAAATTATTTTGTCAAGGCCTGGAAGCACTCTTCGATAGAGGCGTCAGCGCTGTGCATGACGTTCATTTTTATGTTTTCGATGGTGTCGTTAGCGACGACTACACCTTTATTAATAATGACGATGCGAGGGCACATTGCTTCGACTTCCTGCATGATGTGAGTCGAGAGGAGGACGGTTTTTTCTTTGCCGAGTTCGGTGATAAGACTACGAATTTCAACGAGTTGGTTCGGATCGAGACCTGAAGTAGGCTCATCGAGGATCAGAACCGAAGGGTTGTGCATCATGGCTTGGGCGAGTCCCACACGCTGACGGTAGCCTTTCGACAAAGCTCCGATTTTCTTGCGCATCTCGACGGTGAGACCAGTCTTTTCAATCATCTCGTCGATACGGTTTTTGGCTTCTTTGCCAGAGATATGGTGAATTCCAGCGACGAATTCGAGATATTCGCGCACGTACATGTCGAGGTAAAGCGGATTATGCTCCGGCAGATAACCCACGCGTTGGCGCACCTCCATCGGGCTGTCGATGGTGTCGAAACCTTCAACAGACACAGTGCCTTCGGTCTGCGGAATGAAGCATGTTATGATCTTCATCAGCGTTGATTTTCCTGCACCGTTCGGGCCCAGAAGTCCGACAATCTGACCTTTTTCGATATCCAGATTCACATCATTCAGCGCCAGCTGCTGATCATAGCGTTTCGTTACGTGGTTTACCTTTATTGACATGAGAAATATTTTTTGCAAAAATAACGATTTTTCGCGAATTACATTGCCTTTTTCGAAAGTTGAAAAATTAATTTTTATTAATGTTTTTTGTATTAAAAAATTTTGTACTTTTGCAGTCCGAAATTTTAGTAGGGAAAATAGTGTAAAAACACATAACAAATTATTAATTAAATTAAATGGATACATTAAGTTACAAAACAGTTAGCGTCAACAAAGAGCATGCCAACAAAAAATGGTATGTCGTCGACGCTGAGGGTCAGGTTCTCGGCCGTATGGCTTCAGAAATCGCCCAGGTTTTAAGAGGAAAGAGGAAGGCATGCTATACTCCCCACAGTGATTGTGGCGATAATGTCATCGTAATCAATGCCGAGAAAGTTATCCTCACCGGCAACAAAATGGACAAGAAGGTTTACGTACACTACACAGGTTATCCTGGTGGTCAGCGCGTTAGAACCGTCAAGGATCTTCTGAACAAGAAGCCTATCTTCGTCATCGAACACGCGGTTAAGGGCATGTTACCTAAGACACGCCTTGGCAGTGCCATCTTCCGTAATCTTTACGTTTATGAAGGACCTAATCATCCGCATGAGGCCCAACAACCACAAGTATTAACAATTAAGAAATAAGTATCATGGAAGTAATCAACGCGTTAGGTAGAAGAAAGACAGCCGTCGCACGTATTTACATGAAAGCTGGCGAAGGCAAAATTACGGTCAACAAACGTGACTACAAGGAGTATTTCCCAACAAGCATCCTGCATTATGTGGTTGAACAGCCATTGATGCTCACAGAGAACTTGGGTAAATATGACATTAAAGTCAACCTCGATGGCGGTGGTATCAACGGTCAGGCAGAAGCTCTCCGTCTCGCTATCAGCCGCGCATTGTGCGAAATCAACGCTGAATATCGTCCTATCCTTAAGGCTAAAGGTTTGATGCGCCGCGACCCACGTATGGTCGAACGTAAGAAGCCAGGTCAGCCAGGTGCACGTAAGAAATTCCAATTCAGCAAACGTTAGTCTATTAAAAGGAAACATCATGACACAAG
>JAFZKP010000030.1 GCA_017553625.1 Bacteroidales bacterium | reverse complement strand
ACAAGCGTTTCTTTCTGCTGGTAGTTGAGCTGGTTCATCACAGAAGCAAACGTGCGGCCTTTCTCTTCCAAGATGTCACTCAGCGTTTTGTCAATGTCGTCGATGTCAATCGCTTTATTGGAATCTATATAGGCAAAAGCGTTGTGTAGGACGTTATGTACGTAATAAGTATGTCCTTCAAACAGGTCGTAGGTATGTGTTGCCACTTCAGGCGCCATAGTGCGACCGGCTTTTGTAAATTGTTCTTCGGCAAATCCTGTATAAACATCTTTTGAAATGCAGTCCAAATAGAGTTGCTCAGCGCTATTATAAAAAGGTTGAGCCGATGAGTTGAACATGTTCTCGAGGATATGGCGGTTGCTGCCGGCATAAATGAACATACAGTTGCTCATTTTCTGGATATGCGTGCGCAGGGTGGCTTCGACGTTCTTTTCAGGATAATAGGCAATCTGCTGGAACTCGTCTATAGCGAAAACGCATGGTTTATCGGCATGTTCCAAATAATTGAAGATTTCTTCCAATGTCAGTTCCGGAGTTCGGATGTCGCCCAGTTTTACATCGAAAGTGGGAGTGCTGGCAATAGGGTCATAGCCGAAACTGCCCGCCAGAGAACGAAGAGCCGTCAGGAATTTGTCGAGCGCAGCCTTTCCTTTTGGCACTAATACTGAGTAGATTTCCTTGCTGAGAAACAAAACAAACTCGTGCAGACTGGTGGTAGGATAAATGTCGGTATAAAAAGTATAACAGTTGTCTTTAATGGCAGGTTGCTCGAACACGTGGCGTATCAGCTGGGTTTTGCCCATCCTTCTGGGCGATGTCAGCAGTATATGCGCCTTGTTTTTAAGCGTTTGCACCATCCATGCTGTTTCTTTCTCCCTGTCGCAAAAATACGGTTCCGGTATTATGCCTGTGATATAAAAAGGATTTTCCATATTGTTACTTTTTCGGTGCAAAGATACAATATTTTTTCAATTATACAAATTCTATAATAGAAATTCTATAATTTTTCGTTTTTTTTTCTTCAATGCATATCCTGCGCCGAGGTTTCCGATACGAAGCAGGCAACGAGGCCGTAAGTGATGGTCGGACGGATCCAGATTTCTGTTAGGAGATAAGGAGTATATTCGTTGATGGGCTCGATGTAGATGTCCAAGTTGTAAAGCGCCGCAATGACCATGTCGATAACACAAATTATCCACAGGTTGCGCTTGGTGTAGCTTTGCCAATTCTTGCGCGAATAGAAATAGGTGAGCAAGATAAGCAGCGCAACCGAAAGCACCATACACATGAGGTGCAGAGAATAGTAGGCCAGCGGAGGCGCAAAAAGAACGTCGCGTAGCATTACCGTCACGCCGATACAAACCGAGCACCAGTAGTTGAACTGATCGGGTTTCAAACGGTTGAAGAAATACAGCCACATCATCACGATGCAGGCGATGTAGAACAAGTTGAGAACCAGTTCGGGCCACGACTCTTTCAGTCCGAAATGACTGACAGCATAGAGCATGGTGCCAACCGAGAAAGTTGCCGCAACAGCGGTTACGACAACGTCGAAAATTTTGCCTTTTGTCTTAAATCTTAGCATAGTAATAAAAGTTAGAGTGCAAAATTAATCAAACTATTTCAAATAAAAAAGGTTTTTACGTCCTGGATAGGAAATTTTGTAAATTTTGAAAGTCGTTTTTGATAAAGTTTAGAGTGTAGAGTTTAGAGTTTGAAAAGTTTAAGAGTTTAAAAGGGGAGGTGGCTCGGAACTTTTTGACAAAAAGTTCTTGATGAAAAGAAAAAAGTAGTATTTTTGCGGTGTAATAATTGTGGTATACCACATAAAAATGACTCTAAAATGATAATTTTGCGCAACAAATACCTACAACAACTAATAGATGCCAAAGGTAATGGTATGGTTAAGATAGTAACCGGCATCCGTCGTTCCGGCAAATCATTCCTGTTGATGACATTGTTTCATCAGCATCTTATCGAACAAGGGGTTGACGAGAATCATATCATTGAAATTTCGTTAGACAATCGCAAGAACAGACAGTTGCGTAACCCGGATTTGTTGCTGGAATATATTGAAACCAGAGTACAACATGACAACCATATACATTATGTGATTCTTGACGAAGTACAATTAGTTGAAGATTTTGTTGAGGTTTTGTTGAGTTTGATGCAGGACAAGCGATTGGATGTATATGTTTCAGGCTCCAATTCTAAATTCTTGTCGAAGGATGTTGTGACAGAGTTTCGTGGTAGAGGTGACGAAATACATCTGTATCCACTATCTTTTGCAGAGTATTACGCGGCAGTTGGAGGTGACAAAAACGAGGCATGGAAAAGCTATTACACATACGGCGGTCTGCCTCAAATTCTTCAAATAGACAGTGAGGAGAAGAAAATCATTTATCTGGCTGATTTGTATGAGTTGACTTATATTAAAGATATTGTTGAGCGCAACCATCTGAGAAATGTTGAAGGATTGCGTCAGTTGGTCAGGATATTGGCATCAAATATTGGTTCACCGACCAACCCCAAAAGAATATGCAACACATTCCAATCAGCTGAAAACATCAAGATAAAAGACAGTACTATTAAGGAATATATCGGCTATCTGCAGGATTCATTCATGATAGAAGAAGCGATGCGCTATGATGTGAAAGGGCGGAAATATATTGGCACAGAAACCAAATATTATTTTGCCGACATGGGCATTCGTGCCGCAATTTTGAATTTCAGGCAACAAGAAGAGCCTCACATAATGGAAAACATTATATATAACGAATTGCGCATGCGAGGCTATCGTGTAGATGTCGGACTTGTTGAAACATGGACCACTAATGCAGAAAAGAAAAATGTTCGTGTGCCATTAGAGGTTGATTTTGTTGTAAACAAAGGCGCCGAGCGGGTGTATATCCAATCGGCGTATCAGATGCCTACAGATGAAAAAGCAGCACAGGAGAAGCGTTCTCTCCTCAACACAAACGACAGTTTCCGTAAAATCATTATTGTTGGCAACGACATAAAGCGTAAAACCGACGAACAAGGCATTGTTACAATGAGCCTTTTCGACTTTTTGCTGGATCCGACAAGTATATAACTTAAGAGGATTTCCGTTTTCGTGTTACCGCATATCCTGCGCCGAGCATCGTCAGCACGACGAGTCCGCTGCCAAGCAGGGCAGGGGTGTCACCGCCGCCGTGACCGCCAGGAAGCCCCGGGTCTCTCAGACCGTTGCCGAAATCGTCCCATTTGTCGAGACCGTTGCCGACATCGCTCCAGTCAGTGAACAGTATAAATGCTTGCATTTAAATTTTGCAAATTTTGAAAGTAGAGGAATAAAAATTTCGGAAAAGTGTAATTTTTTTGCGTTTATATTTCGGAAAAGTGTATTTTTGCATTGTTATTTTTAATGGAAAAGTGTATGCTTAGGAGAAAAATTCAAGAAAAAATCATCAATTATCTGGAGAATGGATCAAATAAAATTCTGGTTTTGAACGGTGCCCGACAGATTGGTAAATCGTTTATCATCCGCCATGAAGGGCAGAAACGTTTTGAGAACTATATCGAGATCGACCTGATTGAAGACAAGAAAGGCGACCGAGTGTTTGAGGGTACCCGAAACAAGGAGGATTTCTATCTTCGACTGAGCACTGTTGCCGGTGACAAGATGAAGGATAGGGAAAATACTCTTGTATTCCTGGACGAGATACAGGCTTACCCAGAAATGCTGACGCTCTTGAAGTTTCTCAAGCAGGACGATAGGTTTACCTATATCGTGAGTGGCTCCCAACTTGGCATCGCTTTGGACCAAACGCTGTCGAAGCCTGGCGGCAAGGTTGAGGTGGTGAAGATGTACCAATTGGATTTTGAGGAGTTCCTTTGGGCGAACAATGTGGGCGAAGAGTTTATCGACCATGCCCGTAAATGCTTTGAGCAAAAGACCGCCTTATCGGAAGCTCTTCATAGTCGGATGATGGAACTTTTCAAGCTGTATCTTTTGGTGGGAGGTCTGCCGGATGCCGTGAATGCGTTTATTGAGACCAGAAACATTGTCCGAGTCAGAGCCGCGCAGGAAGAGGTGTATAATCTGTATAAAGGTGACGCGAGTCAATACGACAAGGAACACAAGTTGAAAATAGAGCGCATTTACGAACTGGTGCCGTCTTATTTGGAAAACAAGAAGAAACGCGTAAGGTTTAAGCAGATTGAGGATAAGAAGCAGGCTCGCGCGTCTCAATATCAGGATGAGTTTGAATACTTAGTTAAAAGTGGCATCTGCAACGAGGTCAAGTCCATATCCAATCCAAAGTTTCCTTTGGTGGAGTCGGAGAGCAAGAATTTGCTGAAACTTTATTTGAACGACGTGGGATTGCTTACGAGGCTGCTTTATCAATATAACATCTCGGCCATAATGGAAGAGCAGAAGAGCATCAATTTGGGAACGGTTTATGAGCTTGTGGTCTGCAGCGAGTTGTCGGCTCACGGCTTTCCGTTATTCTATTACGATAATAAAAAGAAGGGCGAGGTGGAGTTTCTGGTTAACGATTTTGATAAGCTGTCGGTTGTTCCTATTGAAGTGAAATCGGGCAAGGACTATGATTTACACGCTTCGCTTGACACTTTTGTGGAGACTCCTGATTACAACATACAGGAGGCGATAGTGCTTTCAAATGAAAGGGAGATAAGGCAATCTGGAAAAATCACCTATCTCCCAATCTATTTCGCTATGTTTTTACGGCCTTCAACGCCGCCTGACAGGGTTATGATTGAATAAAACCAACTATTTTTCGCGTTTTTTCTTTAATTCAGATTATTCTAAAGGTATCTCTAGAAATTTTTTCCATTGTAAATATTTTGGTGCAAAGTTAAGATGTATAATTTAAATATCCAAGAGTTTGAAGCATTAAACATCAAATTTTGTAAATTTTGAAACTATTTTTTACGATATTGAAACTCGAATTGTAAATTTTGAAAGTCGAGGTATGCTATAAATCCCTCAATGAAGTAAAAATTTTCACTTTTTCATCCTTCATTGAGGGATTTTTTATTATTTTTGCAAAAATTATTTGTTATGATAGATCTTACGCTTTATAATTTTATGGATGAATTGCTCCGCAGCACACCGACAGACTTTAAAAGGTATATGTACTCCAAGGTGTTGTGGAACAGTCGATTAGTAGGTATTGTCGGCCCTCGCGGGGTTGGTAAGTCAACAATGATGCTTCAATATATACTCGAGAATCGTGATAAAGGCAATTACCTTTACGTATCTGCCGACCACACTTACTTCTCAAATCATTCTTTAACAGAATTGGCCGATGATTTTGTTAAAGAAGGTGGCACCAAGCTTTTTATCGATGAGGTTCACAAATATAAGGGCTGGTCTATAGAATTGAAGCAAATCTACGATGTTCACCCCGATTTGTCGGTGGTGTTTTCGGGCTCGTCGGTGCTCGATATCCATAAAGGTGAAAACGATTTAAGCCGCAGAGTCTTGATTTTCAATATGCAAGGAATGTCGTTTAGAGAATATCTTGAGCTGTTTCATGGAATAAAAACAAAGGTTTATTCTTTGGAGGAAATACTTGCAAATAAGGTTAAGATTGATGATATTAAGCATCCTCTACCTGTTTTCAGAGAATATCTTAACTCCGGTTATTATCCATTTTCTAAAGAAGAAGGATTTGAGCTTCGTTTGCAGCAAATCATAACCCAAACCGTTGAAAATGATATTTCTCAATATGCCGACATGAAAGCTTCCACAGCCAGAAAACTCAAACAGATGTTGAAGATAGTGTCACAGTTGTCGCCTTATAAACCGAATACAACCGGCCTCGCAGCCGAGATAGGCGTAAGCAAAAACAACATCATGGATTATCTTGTCTATCTCGAAATGGCGGGTATGATAGGGCAGTTGCGAGATGATACCGGAGGCATCCGTGGACTTGGCAAAATTGAAAAGATATATATCGACAATACCAACCTGATGTATGCACTATCAGATGGAACGCCAGATACAGGTAATATTCGCGAAACGTTTTTCTACAACCAGATGAGAGTCAATAATGACGTGATTTCTTCAAAAGAATCAGATTTTAAAATCGATAAATTCACTTTTGAAGTCGGTGGCCGTAAGAAAAGCAAAAAACAAATCGAGAATATATCCGATGGCTTCATCGTGAAAGACGACATTGAATATGGTCACGGAAACATTATTCCGTTATGGCATTTCGGATTGAATTATTAGAATCGGGAATCACGTTTTTTCTTCAAGGCATATCCTGCGCCGAGGATAGCAGATTTTGTAAATTTTGAAAGTGGTTTTTGATAAAGTGTAGAGTTTAGAGTGTAGAGTAGTTTCTTTTCTGAATTTTGAGAATTTCGGGGATAATGCCGTATTAAATTTTGAGGAAAAGAAAAAAGCTGTATCTTTGTATTCGTGTATGCAATCAGGGCAGCCGACGCTATTATCTGCAGTCGGCATTCAAAGTGTCGCCGTTGATGGTGACTTCCCACCACTCGCGGTTCTCGGCATCACCACCGGCGTTGCGCCAACGTGTGCAGTGCGGAGAAGAACTCATCTCGGTTCACAGCACGATGAACAAAGTCACAGGATTGCTGCTGTTTGTTTTCCCACTGACATTATCCTTAATCGACTTAAAATACAGTGCGGCTGTGGTTTGCATTTTTGCCACCTTTGCAGCGATACAGGAAGGACATTTTATAAGAACAGAAAAACCACTTTAGTTAGTCACTTTTATTGTGTTGCTACGCTCTTTCAACAAAGCATAGGCCACCCACACTGCAGTGATAACCACCGACATGGGCAGTCCCACTGTGAGCATTTCACGAAGCATGACGGCACCTCCGCCTTCCAATTCGAGTGCGGTGAAGAACGGGAAACGCCATGTCAGCTCGCCATTGATGATGTGGTCGACTATCAACATCACCGAGCCGCCCCATAGCATCTTCTCCAAAGCCGGCAGATGACGCGAGAGGATAGAATTGTTGCTTCTGTTGTTTTTATCATTTGACTTGCGGATGACACTTGTGACCACCGCTTGTGCTAAAGGTACTAAAAAACATGACATAATACTACTATTTTAATTATTGATTTTCAATTTTATATCCATACTGCCCGAGCGGAAACCCTCCAAATCGAGAGTCACATAGTCCATCCCGATCTGTTTGGTACGCTCGGTGATTTCTTTCCATTGTTCCAATAACAGTGGCATATCGCTACGGTCGACCTCAAAACGACCGATGTTGCCGTGAACACGCAGACGAACGTTGTAAACACATTTGTTTCTTAGCCATTCCTCCACTTCGGCCACCTTCTGCATCAAATCTTTCGACAATTTTGTCCCGTAAGGGAAACGCGTTGCCATACATGGTGTGGAGGCGCGACGTGACACGGAAATGCCATATTCTTCAGCCATCTTACGAACTTCTTCCTTTCCGATATTGAATTTCGCCAATGGGCTGATGATGTTAAGCTCTTTCAAGGCTTGAATTCCAGGACGATAAACGTGTAAATCATCCTCGTTGGTGCCTTCGACAATATTTGAAACGTTCAAACGACGTGCTTCTTCCTGTATTTTTTTGAAAAGACTGAGCTTGCAGAGATAACAGCGATTTACCGGATTCATCCCGATGCCAGCCTCTTCGAGCTCATTTATCTTGATGATGATATGTTGGGCGCCAGCCTCATTCGCCACATTTTGGGCAATTTCCAAATCACTTTGAGGATGAAGCTCCGTCTGCATGGTGATGGCGTAAACTTTAGTGCCGTTTTGCTTTGCCGCCTCGCAACATAGATAAAGCAACAGGCTGCTGTCGACGCCACCCGAAAATGCCACCGCGACATCGTGTTTCGTCAGCTCAAGCAAATAATCTTGCAACGCCCGTTTCTTCTTCTCGTAGTCCATATCGTTTTTTTTGATTACGGTTGCGATAGTTTTTCTTGTAGGATGCAAGAAAGAGAAAAATTCAGAAAATGTAAGTGTTAACGACCATGAATATGTCGATTTGGGATTGCCAAGCGGCACATTGTGGGCGACTT
>JAFZKP010000029.1 GCA_017553625.1 Bacteroidales bacterium | reverse complement strand
TATTTTAGACAGGATTTACAAGATTAACAAGATTTTTCCTTTTTTTCCATCTGTCAATCTTTAAATATTTTCAACAAATGTCACAAAATGCCTTTCTAAAACGTTTTATATACGAGATTTGATTGAAAGATGAATTCCGAGTTTGAATTGACATATCGAAGTAACTACCAGCAGTTGTTCAGGATTGCAGCAAAAATGCTCCGCGATACTGACGCTGCTCGCGATATTATTCACGATGTTTTTATGGCGTATTATTTCGTTTTGAACGATAAAAAAGTCATAAAAGACACGAAAAACTGGCTCATCAGATGCACAATTAATAAAGGTGCCGATTTTTTGAGAAAAAACAAAAGAATCATATTAGATGAAACAGTTACAAATCAAGATAAAACATCGCAAATTATTGACAGTCAGATAGATTTAATGAGTTTATCGAATTTAATAGCAAAACTCGACGGAAAAGATCAATCGCTGGTGGTGCTTTACAGCGAGGGTTATTCTTACAAGGAAATTGCCGAAATTACCAATATTAACTTCAATTCAGTCGGGAAAACTTTATCAAGAATTTTGGAAAAATTAAGGAGGGACTATGAAACACTTTGATGAATTAACAATACAGAAATATATCGACAACGAACTTTCTCCAGAAGAAAGAAATGAGGTCGAAATGCATCTTGAAACATGCAAAGAATGCAAAAAACAAGTTGAAAACCGGCGTGTTTTTGCTGAAAATGTTAAGAAATCATTTGATGGATTGGTTCCAGATGATATAGAAATTCCAGAGTTTAAAGTATCTTATCAGCCCAAAAAGAACAGAACTTTGCGAATAGCCTTAATCTCTTCAATTTCAACGGCTTGTGCTATTCTGCTTGCATTTTTCATCATCAAAGGTTTCAGAAAAGAACCTGAAAAAAATGAGATTTTCGACATCTACGATTTCATCACGATTGAGGAATACGATGCGAATAAACCTATGACCGAACAGCTGTTTACATATATGGAAAATAACATTTAAAAATAAAGATTATGAAAAAACTATTTTTAATTCTAACATTAGCATTTGCATCGTATATTATTGATGCACAGACAATTAACCTTGTAAAAGACGATTATTACGCCGTTAATGAAGATTTCTTTGATGCATTGGGTCAAGCTGGCACATTGTATAACGTCAAAAAACTGACAGTTTTCGACGACGGCACAGCCATGATCAGTCACACCAACGAAAACCGCTATTCATTGTTCGATGAAAAAGGCAAACATTTGAAAGACATTGAGATATATTACGAAGACGGCAAGAAGAAACCATTTAACCTGCAGCCTGTTTTCGGAAAAATCAACAACCTGTATTTCACAGGAACAAATAGTCAGGGAATTATATATTTCTTTGATGATAATGGTTTAATTATCAATGAAATAACTATTGATTGCTCTGTTTATAACATGATTGCTCTGAATAATAATGATATTGCTTTTTACGGTGGCACATCGTGGAAAACGAAATGGAGAGATTTTGCTGCAATATTAGATGTTAACACCGGCAAATATAAAATTATATTCGACTATTTTGAGGATATTTCAAGCAAAGACGATGATTATTATATCTATGCCAAAGCTCATGTAAACAAAAGACTTGAAATTTTCAAAGTTAATGATAATCTGATAGTTGCGATTCCACAAGAAGGTGTTTTAAAATTTTATGACTTTGCCGGAAACAAAGTTTCGGAACAAAAACTTAATTGGAAACCGAAAACTTTATCGGTTGATGAGCAAAAGAAAATTCAAACTGATGCCATCGCAAAATACAAGCAAGAAGCAGCGGATACTGAGTATAATCCTGATTTGTTTAAAGACTTTATCAAAAGACTGGAAAACGGAACAAACCACATTACCCAACCATTGACATTATCAATGTTTACTTCAGCAATGAAAGGAAACGGCGACAACATCATATTCTTTGAATATGCCGAAGAAGCAGGTAAAAATTCATTCCACACTTATTCTGTTGGACAGAACAAAACCATCTCTCAAAACACTTTCCAATGCTCTGATTTCGACCTTTCAATAACAAAAAACAAGTTCGTTATCCACAATGGCTATGTGTATGGTATTCAAAAGGTTAAAGGTGATAAAGAGGAGTTGAGGTTGGTGAGATTCGAAATGAAATAAATGTTCAATAATTTATAAACACTGTAGAGACGTACCATAGCGCGTTTCTACAGGTTTTTTATCCAATTTTTCAGTTCTTCAACCTTTTTTTGATATTTTTCCAGCTGACTTTCAACGAAATCGTCGCTGTATTTTCTATCGCAGAAACCATTTCCACGGGCGACGTAGTCATCGTCGTAAAGTGAGCTTAAAACCTCTTCGTAATTCGAGACATACTGCTGGTTTTCAGCCAAAAGACGTTTCAAATCATCCAAATCGGCTTCAAAAGAATCACCTGAGGAAAAAGTATAGCTTTTTTTCATTAAAATAATCTATTCTACTATCTTTTTAGCCCATTCTGGCAGTTCTTCAACATATCGTTTCACGATTTCACCATCCGAAAGACGTATAAGGAGTGATGCATCAGCACGGTCAACAGAATTGTCATACAAATAAACTCTATTAACTTTATTAACAAGATATTTGCAATTAGATATTGATTTTTGATAACGTGAAATTACTTTTGTAATCGGAACATCATGCCCGCCTTCCATAACACGTTTTGCAATAATGTCAGGATTTATATAAACCGAATCTTCCATCCATTCGTGATGAAGAATTTTACTTGTGATAGTAGTTTTACCGCTTCCATTTGGACCAGCTATCACAATAAGCACCGGTTTTTTGTTTTCTTTAATCATTTCTTATCGCCGTACTGTTCGCACATTTCCTGAATTTCATCAAAAAAACGTTCCAGAGCAATATCATATTTTTTGTTAGCTTCCGTCGCCGCTTCATGCATGATATACGACAGCATCTCATCGCTTGGTTCCTCCAACGATGTCAAACGATAGCTGTTAACTTCTTGTTCTGACATATCTTCTTGTTTTTCAACTGCAAAATTACCTATTTTTTATAAATAAAGAATCTATTTTCAAACTTTTTTCAAAAAAATGTAAAATTAATTTGCTAAATTGTAAAATAAACTTTACTTTTGCGGCGTTATTTGTTCGAATAAAATGTTAAACAACTTAAAAATTATGTACTATGAAAAAGAACTATTTGTTTTCAAACAGCTTTAAACTCGTCGGATTGGCGATTACCGCCATTGCATTTGTCGCTCTCATCATCTGGGCATGTTTAGAAAACAGTCCGGAATTCAAAATGCCCGCAGTGATTGAAGGAGATTTGCTGGGCGATTGCGATTATTTCTGCATAGCAGACTGCGGTTTGATTACTTTTATCATTCCAATCCTCATTACAGGTCTTGTTTTTATCGGTTTTTCGAAAGAGAAAATCGAAGATGAGTTTGTGATGAGCATTCGTGAACAAAGTCTGGTTTGGGCTACTTATTGTGCAGCTATCTTATTGGTTATATTCACATTAACCATTTACAGCTGGTCTTATCTTTATGCAATTTACTCGATTTTCCCATTGTTTTTGATTCTTTTCATCATCAAATTCAGAATTGAACTTCGCAAGGCAAATAAAGGAGGTGCACAATGAAAAACCGTTTGAAAATCGCGCGTGCCGAACTCGACATCACGCAGGAAGAACTGGCAAAACGCATCGGAGTGAGCCGTCAGACCATCAACGCAGTGGAATCAGCCAGATACGTGCCATCAACGGTGCTGGCGCTGAAAATGGCGCAGGTGTTTGGAAAAAGTGTAGAGGAGATATTCATGCTAGAAGAAGAGGATTGATCTTTTTAAACCCCACACTACGTATGGGGTAATTAGAATATCGTGTCTTCGACACGAGGTAGAGACGCCATATTATGACGTCTCTACATTGTTTTATGCAATTTCTGGAGCTGCCTCGATAATCTTCTTCTTCAGCTCCATCAAATCCCAGGCGTCTTTCACGTCGAAGTCACCTATTTTTGTGCGACGAAGTGAAATCAAGCAAGCGCCGTTGCCGAGTGCCTGACCGAAATCGTTGACCAAAGAGCGAATGTATGTTCCCTTAGAGCATTTCACCATGAAATCGATTTTCGGAAAATTTGTCGTATCTATTTGGAAATCATCGATATGTACAAGGCGCTCCTTCAGTTCGAGCTCCTCATCGGAACGCGCATAGTCGAAGGCACGCTTGCCCTGAATCTTTATCGCCGAAAACTTCGGTGGACGCTGCATGATGTCTCCGATGAACCTCTTACGCGCCTCGTCTAACGCCTCGGCGCTGATTCCGTCGGTAGGAAAAAACTGATTAGGCTCACTCTCCAAATCGTATGTCGGCGTCGTCTGCCCCAACAGCATCGTGCCTGTGTAAACCTTCTCCTGCGCCTGAAAATTGTCGATTTGTTTCGTCATCCTGCCCGTGCAGAGAATCAACAATCCTGTTGCCAATGGGTCCAAGGTGCCGGCATGTCCCACCTTCAGCTTCCGAATCTGATGGTATTTCTTGATGACAGCGCGAATCAAATTGACAACGTCGAACGACGTCCAATCGAGGGGTTTATCGATTAGAAAAACGGAACCATTTTCAAAATCCGTAGGGGCGAAACATTTTTCGCCCGTACAGACGTGATTAATCGCGTCTCCATTTGAGATGCGATCAATCGCATCTCTACACGGGAAATTGGTATGATTTGGAATGATTTCCGTCATTATGCGAAACAAATTGCCAATACACCCACAATCACGCAATAGATTGCGAAATAAATCAGTTTGCCTTTCTTCACGACGTTAATCATCCATTTGCAGGCGAGACAGCCCGTGATGAACGCCGCCAGGAACCCTATGATGAGCGTTAACGGAGATATTCCTGCCATAGCCTCGTGGAAACCGACCTCAAGAACGTCTTTCGCATCCAATAACGCCTCTCCCAAAATCGGCGGAATCACCATCAAAAATGAGAACTGTGCAAGGTTTTTCTTGTTGTTACCAAGCAAAAGTCCGGTGGCGATGGTCGTTCCAGAGCGCGACAAGCCAGGCATGGTGGCGCACGCCTGACCGATACCGATAATGAAAGCGTGCAATCCCGAAATCTCCTCACGCTGACGTGGTTTCGCAAAATGCGCAAATGTCAGCAAAGTGGCGGTTATTAACAGCATTATGCCGACAATCAACAGGCCTGAGCCGAAGATTTCTTCGATAGTGTCTTTGAAAAACACTCCCACGATGCCAACCGGAATCATCGAAATGAGGATGTTGATGGCGTATTTCGTGCCGCCGTTGAGGTTTTTATATGAGTTCCACTGCTGTTTTGTGAACAAATCCTTGAAAATCCACACCACTTCCTTCCAAAGAATCACCAAAGTGGCGCAAACCGTCGCGATATGCAAAACAACGTTAAACGTCAGGTTTTCCTCGCCGCTCATCCCGAAGATATTCGATAAAATAGTGAGGTGTCCGCTGCTCGACACCGGCAGGAACTCCGTCAAACCCTGCAGAATTCCTAATAATAAAGCTTGTAACCAGTCCATTTTTTAGTTATTCAGTTATTCAGTTGTTCAGTTATTCAGTTAAGAGATAGTCAACTGATCAACTGACTAACTGATCAACTGACTAACTGATTAACTGATTAACTGACTAACTATTTCTTGATGATTTTTTCCGTTACCACATTTCCGTTTCTCATGGTATATCTCACAATATAAATCCCTGATTCCAAATCAGTTACTTTTCTTCCCATCAAATCATAAAACTCGTAACTGACAATCTCATCATCCAAAGCATCGATTTCAGGCACATCGTCCTCGCCATATCCAATGAGTGTCTCAGAAGGCGATTCACATCCATCACTATAAACAGCCATAATAAAGTACTCATGTAAGCTGCCAACTGCAATGGTATCTGTATATTCATATTCCCAATAATCAGGAACTTCCAAACCCACTGTAGCAATGACTTCATTATCACGATAAACATCAAAATGGTCAAGTTCGCCTGTAGAACCTTCTAATGGATTATTCCATACAAGATAAAGCCATGTATCGGTTTCTTTGCCATCTAGATAATCAATATAGAAATCAGTAACAGGATTGCAATAAACCTGTGGTCCAGAGCCTGTAGGATTCGCAATCTCCGCCAAGCATCCGATGTTCATTCTGCAATATCTCTGCGACATCTCAAAGCTATTGACACTCGGTCCTATCAAATCGTTTGTGGTGTGAATGTTAGGACTGTAATTTTGATAATCCTCGAAAGGATAGATTCCCATGTATCCGTTGTTGTTGAAAGAGGTATGGTCACTGTCACCAGATGTGAAATTCACATGGCGAACCTGCATCTCAGGGAAATAAACATTTGCAACATTCATGTAGTAATCTCCAATTGCAGCAACCGAATTAGGATATATCAAGTCGATATGAATTTCATCACCAGGATTGAGGTATCCGTTCATGTCGTTGTTGAAATAACCTATGATGTCCATGCCTTGCTGGCTGCAGCGTGAGGCGTATGCGGCACTGCCATAAAGACCGAGCTCCTCAGCACCGTATGCGCAATAAATTATAGAATATTCAAACTCATACTGTGTCATGATTCTCGCGCTTTCAAGCACTGAAGCCACGCCTGTCGCGTTGTCGTCAGCGCCCGGAGCGTTATTGCTGCCACTCATAGCGTCCCAAGTGAATGAATCAAAATGGCTTCCGCAAACCACGTATGTGTCTGGATAAAGCGTACCGCGTTGAATACCAATAACGTTTGGTGCTGAAGGACCGCTACCGACCCATGAGCCGCTCACATTGAAATCTTGCTGCTCCACTTCCAAGCCGAGTGCCGCCATTTTTGACGCAATCCAGTCGGAAGCGGCGTAAGCCTCTGTTGAGTTAAAATAACGTCCGCCGTAATCCTGCAGATGCTGAACCGTCGCCAGCAAAGAATCCATATTAACCTGGTTCATCATCTGACGAATAGTCTCGTTTTCCTCAGTAACAACTGGGAAATCACGTTGAGCGACAGCCATTTTTGCTTCTTTGTTGAAAACAGCAATCATTCCGTCATTTTTAAATGGCTTTACCATATTATTGACAATCAACGTGTTATCATTTTTAAACAACACATTGTCGTCATTGATTTCTGAAATGTAGTTATCCTGATTCTCTTTTCCGCAATAAACGATGTAATAAGCTTCGTTATCCGAAAATGCTTGTGAATCAATAACTTTCATGCTTTCGTCAACGACTTTTGCCGTAGCCAGTACGAAATTGTCGTTGTAATAGTGGATTTTTAAGTTGTCATTGTTAAACAACTTCTCTGTTTGCTGTTGATTTTCAGTGTTTATCATCACAAAGCTTTGTGAAAATCCAAACACGGCAACCAACATGAATGCCATTAATGCGATAGATTTTTTCATAGTTTTATTATTTTTTAGATTATTTAGGTTTTTTCATGATTGCATAAAACTGTATTCCAAAGCCGATTAAAATCAAAATCGGCGACAATGTCAGTCGTCTGAAGCTGAACATTCCCTCGTTGAAGACATCAGGATTGTCGGAACCGCCGCCAATCATCAGCAGAAATCCAACCAGAAGAAACGCCAAGCCAATCAAAACCCATTTGTAGTTTTCACGGCCGAAAGGCATGGTTTTCTTATCTTTTTCAGAGTTTTTTAAATCATTTTGTTTTGCCATATCTTTTATTTTCAAATTTATTCATAAAGTTCATCAATATCAGCTGTAAGATATTTTCTCATCGAAAAATATGTTGATAAAGTCGTCAGTAAAACTCCCAAAACCAAGACTGAGACATATATTATCGCCACGTTTCCAAAGTTTATCAAAACAGCAAGCTCTGGAACGTTTTTCAATGTCGCCACAAGGAATAAAGTGAGAAGAACCAATGATAGAATCGCGCCTATAACTCCTTGAATCACAAAGTATTTCATGAATGGTTTTATGATAAAGCCTTCCGTTGCCCCGACAAGCTGCATGCTTCTCACCACAAATCTTTTCGAATAAACCGACAGCCTCACCGTATGGCTTATCAGCGTCACCGCCATGATGAGCAACACAAAGCCTATTAGCAGAAGCAAAGCCGCTATCTTATTGACATTCTTATCGATAGAGTGAATCAACGACTTCTGGAAATACACTTCTTTCACGTTTTTGTTCTTTAAAACCCATTGCTCTATCTTGGCAATGCTGTCGTTGTTGGCATATTCCGACTTAAATCTCACGTCAATGGATGGCAGAAGCGGATTTTCAACATTGCCGAGCCATTCTAAAATATCCTTTCCCAAGTCTTCCGAAAGCCGCCTCGTTGCCTCCTCTTTAGAGATATATTCCGTCGATTTCACATATTCTTTTTTATCTAAAACATGTTGAAAATCAATAATATCTTTCTCTTTTACGCCTTTTTTCATCACAACTTCAAATCCGATGTTCTCTTTGATATAATCTGAAATCCTGTTTGCGAAAAGCATCAGCGACGAGAAAAGGCTCAACACAAACAAAACAAGCATTATACTCATCAATGAAATGAGATATGAACCTCTTAGGCGGCGTTTTGTTGTGGAATTTTCGCTTTTCATATTAATATTAGCTTGCAAAAATAATAAAAAAATTTGTAATTTTGCATAAAAATTTATCAACATGAAGAAGTCGTTATTCATAATCTTATCAACAATCCTGGTTTTTACCGGACTTAAAGCAAAAGGTCAAATAGAATATGATAAATATTTTACAGACAATCAGTTGCGAATAGATTATTACCTTTTCGGAAACTCCGACACTGTGATGTATGCCGTCGACAAGCTCGTGAAAGAGCCCACATGGGGCGGTCAGCGTCTGCAGATGATTGACAATATGAATTACGGAAAGTATTATTTCGAAGTCACACTTCCGGATTCGGACATAGTGCTTTATTCGCACGGCTATTGCCTGCTTTTCGGCGAATGGCAGACCACCGACGAGGCTACAAAAATCAGCAAAGGCTTCCATGAATCTGTCGTGATGCCGTTCCCGAAAGAGACCGTCGACGTGACTTTTTACGCCTGCAACAACCAAAACGAGTTCGTTGAGCAGATGAAGCTTTCCGTTAACCCTGACGACTATTTCATCACTCCGGCGCCGAAACTGCCTTACGCCATTTATAATGTCTATGGTGATTATCCTGTTGACAAAGCCGTTGACATCGTGCTTCTTCCAGATGGATACACAGAAAAAGAAATGGGAAAATTTGTGCAGGACTGCCAGTTTTTCGTGAAAAGCCTCTTCAGCTACGCGCCTTACAACCGTTATCATGACCGTTTCAACGTGCGTGCCGTGATGGTGCCGTCACATGATTCCGACATCACCATGCCCGGCGACGGACTTTACCGCAACACCGCTTTAAGCTGCAGCTTCTGGACTTTCGACAGTGAACGCTACTGCATGACATACGACAACGAGACTATGAAAACGCTTGCCGGACAAGTGCCTTACGACCAGATTTACATCCTCGCAAACACCAAAAAATACGGTGGAGGTGGCATTTTCAACTCATATTGCGTGAGCACCACGGGCAATTCCTATTCTTCTGACGTCATCATCCATGAGTTCGGTCATGGTTTCGCAGGACTTGCCGACGAATACGCTTACGACGGCACCGACAACTACAACCTCGAAGTTGAGCCTTGGGAGCCCAACATCACGACCTTGGTCAATTTTGAGGCAAAATGGAAAGACATGCTCGGCAAGAAAACGCCTGTTCCGACTCCTGTTGACAAAAAATTTGAAAATGTCATCGGCGTTTACGAAGGCGCAGGCTATCAGCTCCATGGCATCTACCGCCCGATGATAGACTGCCTCATGAACACTTTCAACGGCAACAAATTCTGCCCAGTATGCGAACGCGCCATCGAACGTATGATAAAATACTACACTGAATAACTGAATAACTGAACAACTGACTAACTGATTAACTGACTAACTGACTAACTGAACAACTGACTAACTCTTTTTATAAACGTCATCTTCGGTCAATATTCCTAAAAAAATCGCACGCGCAACCAACGCCGATGCCTTGTTGTCACCATTGTTGATACGCTCGGCAAGTGCGCGCTGAAGGTTCTGAATTGACTTTATCTGCGAGTCATCAGCCTTGCCGTAGATGCGGTTTGCCACCTGAATTGCGGTCTCACCACGCGCCAACCCTATTAAAAGCTCGCGCTCACGCATCGTGACATCGTAATGCATACATTGTTTCAAGCTGTAGAAGTTCTGTTGCACGTAATCGGAAGCCGACTCCACAAGCGTTTGCAAGACAGGATGGTTGAAATAATACTTCTCACCACGCTCCAAACACGCAATAGCTCTTGTAAAGTTCTCAATCTCAAAGCCTTCAGTGGCGTTTTTACTCACAAAGGCATTGGCTCCCGCAACAAGCGAATCCACTATGACCTTGTTTATCTCTTTTATTTTCTGGTCACGGTTTATCTCGTCATCTGAAGGATAGTCGAAACGCGACGTTATGATAACAATTTTGATGTCTTCGCCGTCCCGGTTGGTGTAGCCTCCGCCTAAAATCTCCTTCGTGAGCGTGATGCCTCCCGTTGGCTCAGCCTGACTCGGAAACTGCATATCAACAAGCGCGTAATCTGGTTTCTCATTGTCGGGATTGTCAAGAAAATCAAAGAGTTCGCTCTTGGTTCCAAAAGTGCCGAGAAGACGAATCTCCTTGGTGTAGAAGGTGTCGTCCTTGGCAGCAACAGTAATCTCCTGCTTGTTATGTGAAAACTCGTATGCAATCGATTTCCTGATTAATGACTCGTCGTCAATAACGATTATGTTTATGTAGTCGCGCATAATATGAAATGTATTTTTGTTCCTTTTCCGACCTCGCTCTCGACCCAGATCTTGCATCCGCGTCGTGTCTCGTCGTCGTGTTTCTTGATGATATAGGCACACAGCATCAGTCCGAAACCATGATGACCCGTGTTGTTTGTGTTCTCATTTTCAATCATCTTGTCGGAACGGAAAAGCTCCTCAAGACGTTCTTGTGGAATGCCGCAGCCGGTGTCCTCAACAGTGATTTTGACAAAATTGTCGTCTTTTTCATATTTCTTGGCACTGACTTTCACATAACCCTCTGTTGTATATCTTAAAGCATTGTTAATCAAGTTTCTAAGCATAATCTCAACGAGGTTTTTATCGCCTAAAACCGAACATTGTGCATTGCTGAATATTAGTTTTACAGAATTTGGATTTGTTATACTTTTCGCAACATCCTCAAACACCTCATTTAGTTCAAAATATGTCTTCTTAAACGGCAAACCGTTTGGAGTGGAGATGTTTATCCAACGCATGGTGTTGTTCAAAGTGACTATAAGTTTCTGCAATGCATCGTGTTTTATATCTTCCGGAACGTTTTCCCGCTGCAGAAACATGATGTATGGTGACATATCATGACGGAAAATCGACAGACAAGTCTCAACATTTGCAATTCTTTCAAGGTCGAGTTCCTTTTGTTTTTTCAAAATACGGTTGTTGCGATGCGCATATCTGAAAAATACGTAAAATGTAGCAAATGCAATGAAAAGCAATATTATCGACAATGAAAGATACATTATTTTCTTTTTGTTTTCCTTGTCAACGGAACGTAATTCCATAAAATTGAAATCGTATTTTTCTTTTTCAAAAGCTTTAAACGATTCACTTCTATATAACGAAAACCAATTGGTCAGCTCATCTGGATCATCTGAAGCCTGCGACCTTATCAAACCTATGTATATACGTTCAGCCATCTTCGAAGTGGTGTTTTTGAATTTATAGGCAGCTGGCATTTCAGGATCTTCATTGTCATTTATTGAATCAATGAATTTTTTTGCAAAAATCAGATAC
Organism: Bacteroidales bacterium; assembly: GCA_017553625.1. Classification (GTDB taxonomy): domain Bacteria; phylum Bacteroidota; class Bacteroidia; order Bacteroidales; family F082; genus Limimorpha. The sequence continues at coordinate 56,083 of JAFZKP010000029.1, read as the reverse complement.
GGACGAGCCTCTTCCAATTTTGAATCACTGATAAAATAATCAGAAATCATTGATTTTGAAGCAATTATCTGATAAGGATTTTTTGTTTCAATGAAAAGACTGTCGGCATGAAACAGAAGATTCATCTTCAAATTGTTGTCATAATCGCCGATAACAATAGGATAATTTACTCCGAACTTTTTTGCGTTATTATTGATAATCAATAATATATCATTCAAATCTTTTTCAATGTAACTATATTCGCTGTTTTTGTTATTGTCATTTATCAATCTTGCCAATGTCTGTAAGTTGTTTGCCAAATCATAATTGCTAACTTCTTCACTTTCATTCATTAATTTCAAACTTTTATTCAAATACTCTACAGATTTTTTTAAATAAAACACATTTTTCTCTTCTTCATTCTGATAAAAATTTGAAATGTGTGCAAGAATCTGATAAGATTCAGTCAAAGCGTAATAAAGAGTGTAAGCTTGGGTTTCATCAACTATAAGTTGTTGATTTGCATTATCTTTTTCAATTTCATTTAATGTCTTTAAAAGTTCATTATACTGATATTTTCCATCACGGTAAAAGCAGTTCAAGAACAATTTTGTCACATAATACTGGCTTTTAGCCCAATGGCAAAGCGTATCATGTATTTTATGATTACATTCAACCTTTTCAAGAAGTTCGTCAGCTTTCCATGAAGCACGAAGTCTCATCATCATTTTTGCGTTTATGATGTTTGATATTGCGCATTCAACATGCTTATTAGGATAGTTTTCATCAATTTTATACACCTTATTAATATTCTCATTGGCTTTTTCAAAATCCGAAAGCAGAAAATTCTCGTAAGCCATTGAATTTAAAGCTCTTGAAACATTATCATAATAAAAATCCGGATTATTCCTTAAAAGATTTACAGAGTCATGATAAAGCATGCTGAGAGCTGAATCTGCATATTGTAAAGACTGTTTTGGATTTAATAATCGCTCTTTAAATGATTGACTATTAAGATGTTTAACATTCTTTTGATAATCAGACAAAACATCTTTATGTGTACAACAAACGAATAATAATGCTGTAAATATAAGTAAAGTCTTTCTCATGATTAAGTTTTAACAATGCAAAACTACAAATAAAAAAACATCCGTCAATTCCTAAAACCCTAAAACTTTGATATTTTAGGAAAAATAAGTAATTTTGCGGCGAAATTTTCGTTTATATGAACTTTTTGACAATTATAAGTCTTGCCATAGCTCTTTCTATGGATTCCTTTTCAGTTTCAATTTGTAAAGGATTGAATACCAAGAGTTTTTCTGTTAAAACTGCTCTTTCATGCGGCTTGTGGTTCGGCGGTTTTCAAGCTTTGATGCCGTTGATAGGTTATTTTTTCGGCTATCAGTTCGAAAGTCTGATTACAAATATTGACCACTGGATTGCCTTCGGACTTCTTTTTCTCATCGGTGCAAACATGATTAGGGAGGCTTTTGAAGAAGAAAAAGACAACGATAAAAATAAAAACAACACCAAAACAATGTTTCTGCTTGCAGTGGCTACCAGCATCGACGCCTTGGCTGTGGGAGTCACATTCGCGTTTTTGATGGTTGAAATCTGGCGGGCTATATTAATAATAGGAGTGACAACTTTTTTGTTCAGTTTTGCCGGAGTAGCAATAGGAAATTTCTTTGGAGCGAAATACTCAAAACCTGCAAGCATCATAGGCGGAATAATACTGATTTTGATTGGCACAAAAATCCTGCTTGAGCATCTCAACATACTGTAATTATCTCATTATTTTGATTTGTATTAATAAAAGAAATTAATAAAAAAATAAACAGATAAGTTATTGTTAATAACTCTTTAAGTCATTATAAACCAAAATGTAATAGTGTTGAAAACTGTTGATTATGGTGTTAATTTTGATTGAATAACTTTTTAAAACTTTCCTATTTTTACACTTTTCGACAGCCTGAAAATTTTATCAATTTTTTATAACAATTTTATCAACTTTTAAACATAAAAATTGTTGATAATTTTTTCAAAACTGATTTTCAAAGAGATACAAAAAACGCAAAAAAATTGCATTTTTATAACTGTTTAAAAATTAAAGAAAAAGAATTTCCGATTAAAAAAATTGTATTATTTTTGTGAAAATTTTTCAACATTTGTAGAATGAATCAAATTATTCCTATAGCATCCGACCATGGTGGTTTTGCCATGAAAAAGTATATCATTGATAGACTTAAAGATAGCGGTTATGAGGTTAAGGATTACGGTTGTTATTCTGAAGAAAGCGTCGATTATCCCGATATGATACATCCTTTGGCTCAGGATATTCAAGATGGAAAATATCCACTTGGGATAATACTTTGCGGAAGTGGAAACGGTGCCCAGATGACAGCAAACCATCATCCTCATGTGCGTGCCGCCTTATGTTGGAATGTGGAACTCGGAAAACTGGCTCGTCAGCATAATGATGCTAATATTTTGGCATTGCCAGGTAGATTCATCAGCAATGAGTTGGCTTGGGATATTGTAAAAGCTTATCTGACAACAGATTTTGAAGGTGGAAGACATCTCAACAGAATCAAAAAAATAGACCTGTAAGGAATCCTTAATGGATGTTAATATGACTGAGAAAGGCGCGATATTTAGCCAGAACGTGAAGCAGGTTGCTTTCGATGTCGAGCATCAGAAAAGAATGATGTCCCGATACGATTTTTTCATGTCTGTTGCTGAAGATTGTGCCAACCATTACGCCAATATCGAGCTCGAAAAGTCAAGAGCTTTTAACATCCGAAACAAGGCTTTTAAAAACTACGACAAGCTTCTTGTTGATTTTGAGACCAATATTGTCAACAATGGTGGCATTGTCCGTTGGGCTCGTGATGCAGAGGAGGCAAAGCAGTTGGTTTACGACATTTTGGACGATGAAAAAGCCAAAAATGTTGTAAAAACCAAGAGTACGGTGGCTGAAGAGATAGGATTGATGTCTTATCTTGAGATGAAAAAAATTAAAGTTACCGAGACTGACACCGGCGATTTTATCTGTTACCAATATAATGAAAGACCTTCGGATGTGACACATTCTGCTGCCCATAAGTCGAGGAAAGAGATTTCAGAAACGTTTACCGAAAAATTCGGTGTCAAAGAAAATCTCTCTGCCAAGCAGCTTATGATAGTCACACGTAAAGTGTTGAATGACAAATATTTGAATGCAGACGCAACAATCACTGGAGCTGATTTTATTGTTGCCGACACTGGTGATATTGTCATGTCTGAAAATGAAGGCAATGTATTGAAAACCATGTCGTTGGCTAATGTCCAAATTGTTTTGGCTGGTATAGACAAGCTCATTCCTTCCATCGACGATTTGAGTGTTTTGCTACCGCTTTCGTCGCTTTATGAAGTGACAAAAATCAAGGCGAAGTCAATTTACACATTATTGAGCGGGCCTGCCAAGGAAGAATGTGACAAAAACAAGAAGCTTTATATTGTTTTGATTGACAACAGGCGTTCATATCTGATGGAGAAAGAGGAGCAGCGTAAGATTTTCACGTGTATTGAATGTGGGGCCTGCCATAGTGTGTGTCCGGTTTTCAACACTGTAGGCGGACATGTTTACGACAGTGCTTTTCCCGGTCCTGTTGGAGCAATAGTTTCATTGTCGGAAGGTTATGAAAACGCAGCACATCTTTCAACACTTTGCGCGTCGTGTCACCAGTGCGAGGAATACTGCCCTATGAACATAAAAATCAGCGATTTGATTTTGCAAAACAGAATCGACATCATAAAGGAAGACAGGTCGCTTGTTGGTGAGAAGAACGTTTTCAACTTTATTTTAAACAGGGTTGAAGACCGTAAAGACATGGACAACAAGCCATTTTTCAAGAATTTTGAATTGAAGCAACTTTTGAAAAAGACCTGGGGCGTCCACCGTGAAATCCCCGTCTTCGCCGAAAAATCATTTTCCCAACTCTGGCGTGAAATTTACGGCAGCGAAGAATAAATTTTCTTATTTTAAAACATACTGAAAATCAACACTTTACGTTTTTAAAAGCCAAATATGACAAAATTTTTGTTGTCCGTTCAAAAAAATACCTTACCTTTGCAGAAGTTTTTCTTTGAGCAGAAAAAAGATTTATTAATTAAAAATTATTGAAAATGTCAGAAGTTAAAGAAAAAGTTGTATCAATCATCGTTGATAAATTAGGTGTTGATCCATCAGAAGTAGTTGAAACAGCAAACTTTACACAAGATTTAGGTGCCGATTCTCTCGACACAGTTGAGTTGATCCTCGATTTCGAAAAAGAATTCGGCGTATCAATCCCTGACGATCAGACAGAAAATATCGTCACAGTGGGCGACGCAATCAAATATATCGAAGAACATAAAGCTTAATCATGGAATTGAAGCGTGTAGTCATCACAGGATTAGGCGCTATCACGCCAATTGGCAACAACGTCCACGATTACTGGGACAGCCTCTGTAAAGGCGTTGGCGGCGCAACGATGATAACACGTTTCGACGCGTCAAAGTTCAAGTCACGCATAGCTTGCGAGATTAAAAACTTCGACCCGCTTCAATACTTCGATAGAAAAGAAGCACGTAAACTTGACTTATTTGAACAGTTCGCCATGATCTCGGCGGACGAGGCAATTCAAGATTCAGGCATCAACAGAGATAACACCGATTTCACTGAAGTCGGCGTTATCTTTGCGTCTGGTATCGGAGGAATAGAAAGCCTCTATTATGAAAACGTGGACTACGCACGTGGCGATGGAACCCCGCGCGTGAGCCCCTTCACAATCCCCAAGCTCCTGCCCGACCTCGGAGCAGGTAATATCTCAATAAAATACGGTTTCCAAGGTCCAAACTACTGCACGGTTTCGGCATGTGCCTCATCGGCAAACGCTATCGTGAACGCATTCCGTTATATTCATTATGGTAGAAACGAAGTGATGATAGCAGGCGGCGCCGAGGCTCCTATATGCCCGATAAGCGTTGGCGGTTTCGAGGCAATGAAAGCGCTATCGACACGCAACGACGACCCTGCAACCGCCTCACGTCCCTTCGACGCTGACCGCGACGGTTTCGTAATGGGTGAAGGTGGCGGATGCCTCGTGCTTGAAGAGCTCGGTCACGCTATCAAACGTGGAGCGAAAATCTACGGCGAGATAGTGGGATGCGGCGAGTCGGCAGACGCACATCATATCACAGCTCCGCACACTGAAGGACAAGGAGCAGCGCTCAGCATGACACGCGCACTGAAAGAAGCCGGAATATTAGCCGATGTCATCGACCATATCAACACTCACGGAACATCGACACCAGCCGGCGATATTCCTGAGATTCTCGGTATCAAGTCGGTGTTCGGCGAACATGTTTACGACATGTCAATCAACTCGGGTAAGTCAATGACCGGTCACCTTCTCGGAGGCGCAGGCGCAATCGAGGCGATCTCAACAGTCCTCGCCTGCCAAAACGACATCGTCCCTCCAACAATCAACCACTTCACCGATGACCCAAATATCGACCCTAAAATCGATTTCACATTCTGGAAAGCGAAGAAAAGAACAGTAAACTACGCATTAAGCAACGCTTTCGGTTTCGGTGGACATAACGCAAGTATCATCTTCAAGAAGTTTTAATAATGTTAAGTCTTTTTCGTTATCGCAATAAGGCCGAAAAAGATTTGGCTAGATATATAAATAATGTGTTCGGATTTTATCCGCACAATATTTCGCTTTTCCAGCTTGCGTTTACCCATAAGTCGATGTGCCACAACAAGGTTGGCGATATCACTGTCAACAACGAACGCCTTGAATATCTCGGCGATGCCATTCTCAGTTCGATCGTGGCGGAGTATCTCTTCAAGAAATATCCTACCAAACAGGAAGGTTTCCTTACTGAAATGCGCTCAAAGATAGTTAGCCGAGCATCGTTGAACAAGCTTTCTGTGAAACTTGGCTTCGACACTATGGTTTCGTACGTAAAACCACATGACAAACACTCGAAATTCCGCTCAATCGGCGGTAATGCGTTTGAGGCTTTCACAGGTGCGATTTTCCTCGACAGAGGCTATGATTTCACAAAAAAAATAATAGTCGACAGGATTATTCGTATCCATCTTGACATTGATGACATTGAGAAAAACGAAGTCAATTTCAAGAGCCGACTTCTTGAATGGGCGCAGAAAGAGAAACATCATGTTGAATTCAAGCAGAACGGCACCAAAGGCGAAGGTTTCGACAAGCTTTATAAGATTCAGGTGATTGTTGATGATAAAGAATATGGCAATGCCGTGGATTATTCGATAAAAGGTGCCGAACAGCTTGCTGCCGAGAAGACATGGCATCTCATGGAAGAGGAAAATCAGGAAAATTAAAAACAATAGATTATGGTAAAGAAAAAGAAAAAAATTGTCATCGAGCCCTTCGATGACATAAAAATCATAGGCATCTGCTCTCAGCTTGAAGATTTCAAACTTGCGTGGAATATCAATAAGTTGTTGAATATCAATCTTGTAAAGTATTCAGACATCGTCAATGAAGATGGATTTGGTTTCTCATTTTATCTTTATGACGGCGGCGAAAACTGCAACACATTCAACCTTGTGGAGATTGCCAACGCTGAGGCGAAATGGGTCAGCTTCTCCCCTGCCACCGACTATCTCATCGTGATTCGCAACTTTATTAACGATGAAGATTTGGCGGATGTGCTTAATAAAATCAAAAAAATCGATGGTGTTATCTTCGCCTATCTGATTGATTTGGAGACAAATAACAAAATCGATACCCTGCTTGAGGATATCGAAATGCATGAAATTGAAATCATTAATAGTTAGTCAGTTGACCAGTTGTTCAGTTAGTCAGTTAAACTGAACAACTGACTAACTGATTAACTGAATAACTTTTTATGCGTTTTCAAATTGTTTCAAGAATCTTAAATCGTTCTCGAAGAACATTCTGAGGTCGTTGATTTGGTATTTCAACATTGCGATACGTTCGATTCCCATACCGAATGCGAAGCCGGTGTATTCTTCCGGGTCGATATTGCACGCCTTGAGGATGTTAGGGTCGCAGATGCCGCAGCCGAGGATTTCAACCCAGCCAGTGTGTTTGCAGATGTTACATCCTTCGCCTCCGCAGATGTTGCAAGAGATATCCATCTCCGCCGATGTTTCGGTGAACGGGAAATATGATGGGCGGAAACGCACTTTTGTGCCTTCTCCAAAGTATTCCTGGACGAAGTGGTAAAGCGTCTGTTTGAGGTCGGCAAACGACACGTTTTTGTCGATATAAAGACCTTCAATCTGATGGAAGATACAGTGTGCGCGGGCTGAAATAGCCTCATTTCTGAACACTCTTCCCGGGGCGATGATACGAATCGGGAGCTTGCCTTGTTCCATCACACGAACCTGCACGCTTGAAGTGTGTGTACGAAGCACTACGTCAGGCGATTTCGTAACAAAGAATGTGTCTTGCATGTCGCGTGCCGGATGGTCTGGCGGGAAGTTCAATGCTGAAAACACATGGAAATCGTCTTCAATCTCCGGACCTTCAGCGACAACGAAGCCGAGGCGTTTGAAGATGTCGTTGATTTCGTTTCTCACTATCGAGAGCGGGTGACGTGAGCCGTTCATGGCGTCGACAGGCAGAGTGAGGTCGAGGTCGGTCTTGCCTTCGCTCTTGGTCTCAAACTGTTTCTGTTGCTCATCGATGATGTCCTGGATGGTGTTTTTAAGCTCGTTAAGCTTCATTCCCATCTCCTTGCGCATCTCAGGAGCCACCTGTTTGAATTCGGTGAAAAGCTCTGTAATAGTGCCTTTTTTGCTAAGATATTGGATGCGGAACTGCTCCAACGCCTCTTTGCTGTCGGCATGGAACGTCTTAACTTCCTCAAGTATTTTTTCTATTTTCTCTTTCATTTTACAATTTCCATTGAGATTATTGTAACTGGCTGAACAGGAACGTCCATGTAACCTGTTTTCACGGCTGCTATTTTGTCGACGATATCAAGGCCTTCTGTCACTTCGCCGAAAACGGTATAGTCGCCGTCAAGATGTGGTGTGCCGCCGATAGATTGGTATGTCTGACGCTGTTTTGCGCTGAACACCTTGCCGTAGCGTGATTCAAACATATTGAGTTCTGTCTCGTTCCAGACTTTTCCTTGCACGATATAGAACTGTGAGCCGCTCGACATCTTCTGTGGGTTCACCTGGTCTGCCTGACGTGCTGCCGCCAAAGCGCCTTTCTTATGAAAATGGTTTGATTTGAATTCAGCCGGAATCTTATAATTCGGGTCTAAACGACCATCGGCATTCTGTCCGCCCTGAATCATGAAATTCTTGATGACGCGGTGGAACGGAGAGCCGTTGTACCATCCTTCGTTGACTAATTTGATAAAATTGTCGCGATGCAGCGGTGTGTCGTCATAAAGCATCACTGTGATGTCGCCCATAGTGGTCTTAATCAAGACCTTTGTCTCGTTTTGTGCTTGTGCTGCCATACCTAAAATAACGCAAAGTATTAATAATAATTTTTTCATATTTTCTAATTGTTAATCTTCGAATAAACCATATCCAAACGCACAGGATTCTCGCCTTGTGGACCTCCGAAAACCCAACGGCGCGGCACTGAAGAGCCTTGGTCAACATAAATAAGAAGGCCGTTGGCATCGGTGGCGTAAGTTCCGTTTTTAATCACATTCTGAATATATTCTGTAACTCTGAACCAAACCGTTCCTTCCTCGGCATTGTAGCTTCCTCCATAATATTCAGAACTTACAAGCTGGTCAGGGATAATCAGATATGTAGTATCTGTGTCGAATTTGGCTGCAGTCACGACAAGTTTTGTCGGAGGAGTATACATTGCTGTGTCTGTTTCAACTCCAGTAAGAACAAGTTTTGCCTCGTTTACAACCACATTGTCAGCTTGTGTGCTTGCCCATTCCGCAAGATTTGGAAACTTAACCCAAACCCTTGTGCCCGCAGCTCCTTGAACATACAGTTTCTGGTTATTGACAGTGTCGTTGAAGGTAATCTGCGAGGCCGAATAGTCATGTGAAAAATGGTTGAATCTCACATCCGATGAAGTGACTGTGAAATCATACGTAAGTGTATCAGTATCATTATGATAATAGACACGAAGATAAGAATATGAATGAGTTGGATTGAAGAAGCAGATTGCTCCTGCTGTGTTGTTCATATCACATTCCACATGTAGGCCTTTGAAAAACTCCTTGAAGTCGTCATTTGTCTCCATGTGCGCCTCGTTTGCGATAAATTTTTCACCCAAGGCAACGTCGATAGGGATACGCAAAACGCCTCTGTCCAAAGTGGTGTCAGGTGGTGTGAGAGGATGCGGAATGAATGAAAAATTAGCCAATTCCGTTGTCTCGCATTCCAATGTCATGTTTGACCTATAAACAGAATCAGCGTACATTTCCTCATTTATCTCATAAACTCTAACGGTAAGATTTTGTGTAGTGTCGGCGTAAAAACCGCTATAGCACAGATTAAGAACCACGGAGTCGGTAACGGCGTTGTCGCCCCAGGTCTGGCTACTCGTTGAAAGAGAAAACTGTGTATAGAAATCGAAGTTTGAAATTCCAAATTCCGGGTCGTTCATATTGCCAAGCATCACGGATGACAGCATTTTTGTGCTTAGGTAAGGTACTCTGAATGTGCTTGCAATAACATCCTGCTCATTGGTGAACGACACGTTTATCAAGCTACTTGTCGGCTGCAAGTCGTTGCCTATGCGTTTCGTCTCTTTTTTGCAAGATGACAGGCTTGCGAGACATACCATCAGAATCAGTGTCAGTACACGAACTTTTGTCATAGTGTAATTATCTTATCATAAAACTCGTTGTAAGCATCAACGTAGTTTTCTTCTCCTTGGTATTCGAGGATAGGTTTATTTAACGATCTTGCGTATTTTTCGACTTCAGGGTTTATTTTCGGGCTTGCCATCACGATAGCGTCGGCGAAATCGAGTGCTGACTTCTGGATGTTTGCGTACACCGGATTCTTGAGCCATTTTATCTCTTTTGCGACGATTCCTGGCATTTTGAGCTTTTTGTCGAATCCTTTGCGGAATGCCCCGTTGAAATCATCGTCGTAAAGTGAGTATATCACTTTTGAGTCGCTGAACAGCGGGTTGTCTTTGAATGCGCGTTTGATGTAAAGAGGGACGAGAGAAGTCATCCAGCCGTGGCAGTGGATAATGTCAGGCGGCCAGTTGAGTTTTCTGACAGTCTCTATAACGCCGCGAGAGAAAAACACCGTGCGGTCGTCGTTGTCTTCGTAGAAGATCTCGTTTTTGTCGGCGATGGTGAATTTTCTTTTTGTGAACAGGTCGTCGTTGTCTATGAAGTAAATCTGAATTCTCGCTTTTTGTATTGATGCCACTTTGATAATCAGCGGGTGGTCGGTGTCGTTGATAATCATGTTCATGCCGGAGAGACGAATAACCTCATGCAGCTGGTTGCGGCGTTCATTGACGTTTCCGAAGCGCGGCATGAAGATACGAATCTCTTTGCCTTTTTCCTGAATCCCCTGCGGTAAGTATCTGCCAATCAAGGACATCGGAGTCTCTTTAAGATAGGGTGTGATTTCTTGGTGGATAAATAATACCTTCATTTTTGTAAGTCGAAAATTAACTTACAAAATTAAGCAATTTTTTTGGAATAATTCAAACTTTTTTTGAAAAAATTTGTTTTTCGAGTCTTTGATACCAATTTTCGCCGAATTTTCGGATGAGAGGCTCTTTCAGGAACTTATACAGCGGTATGCCTTCTTTTTCGCCGAAGCGTTTCGCGGGCACGCACACGCTCCACTCGTGGTACATAATATACGTGAAGCCGTCTTTTTCCATCAGCCTTATCGGGTAAAGATGGCAGCTTATCGGTTTCCAGAAGTCGATTTTGCCTTCTTTATACGCCTTTTCGATGGCGCAAAGAGCGGTTCCGTTTTCGTGAAAATACACGAAGGCGCATTCCTCCCCATTGACGAGCTGGGTTGTCATGCAGCCGAAGTCGTCGTAGTCGTAAACGTCGTTTTCCTCAATCGCCCTGATGCCTTCGGGGCGCATGTAAGGCTTTATAGCTTCGATGTTTTCTTCGATGATGCCGACTTCTTCAGGTTCGAGAGGAGCACCGGCGTCACCTGCTACGCAGCATTCACCCTTGCAACGCGCGAGCTGGCAGCAGAAACGAGCATTCAGAAACTCGTCAGTAACTATTACATTGTCGATTATAATCATGGCGCAAAAATAACAATTTTTTTAAATGTGTCCTCACTTCGTTCGGAAATGTGATGCTCCTTTCAGTCGCAATGTGCTGCTTCGCAGAATGTGCGGGCTTTGCCTATTGCGCAAAGCGCACACATTTCGCGTAGCGACACATTTAAACACATTAAGCAAAACCTATCACATTGATTTTCAATTGTGTTGAAAATTATTTAAAAAAATATTTCATTTTTAAAATAATAATGTAGTAATTTTGCAGCCTGAAAATTTAAACATTATGGTAAAGAATCTTGTGATAGTTGAGTCTCCGCAGAAGGCAAAGACAATTGAAGGCTTTTTGGGAAAGGAGTTTACGGTAAAATCGAGCAAAGGACACGTAAGAGATTTGAACAAATCAAATTTGAGTTTGGATATGGACCACGGCTTCATGCCGGAATATGAGATACCAGACGACAAGAAACATCTTGTTGCTGAACTGAAAAAACTGGCAGCGGGCGCCGATATGGTGTGGCTGGCATCCGATGAGGACCGTGAGGGAGAGTCAATTTCATGGCATCTTTACGAGACTTTGGGTTTGAATGAGGACAAGTACCGCCGCATTGTGTTCCACGAAATCACGAAACCGGCAATCTTGCACGCTCTTGACAACCCGCGTAAAATCGATATGGACCTTGTGGCAGCGCAGCAGGCACGCCGTGTCCTTGACCGTTTGGTGGGTTATGAACTTTCACCACTCCTTTGGAAGAAGGTGAAACCGGCTCTTTCAGCAGGTCGTGTGCAGAGCGTGGCGGTGCGTCTCATCGTGGAGCGCGAAGATGAAATCAAAAACTTCGTAAACAGCAGCTCATACCGCGTGACGGCAAACTTCTCGTTCACCATTGACAACCATGAATATCAGCTGTTTGCAGAGCTTCCTTATCGTTTCGAGACAGAAGAAGAGGCTTATAAATTCCTTGAGGAATGCAAGAGCGCAAGCTATAAAATCAAGAATGTTGAGAAAAAACCAGTGTCAAAGAGTCCGGCTCCGCCTTTCACAACATCAACACTGCAGCAGGAAGCGGGTCGCAAGCTCGGTTTCTCGGTGAGCAACACCATGCGTATCGCACAGCAGCTTTACGAGTCAGGAAAGATAACCTACATGCGTACCGACTCCGTGAACCTGTCGACATTCGCATTAGGTCAGGCGAAGAAAGAGATAGAGAATCTCTATGGCGCACAGTATGTGAAAACAAGACAATTTACAACAAAATCAAAAGGCGCTCAGGAAGCTCATGAGGCTATCCGCCCGACATATCTTGACCAGCAGACCATCAAAGGTACCGCCGATGAGCGTAAGCTTTACGAACTCATTTGGAAACGTACCATCGCATCACAAATGGCTGATGCTCAGATAGAAAAGACCCTTGTCAACATCGATGTGTCGAATTCTGACAAGGACTTTGTGGCGTCAGGCGAAGTGGTTCTCTTTGATGGATTTTTCAAAGTCTACATCGAAAGCGTTGATGATGAGAACGGCGAAAATGTCAACAGTATGCTTCCTCCGATGAAAGTCGGCCAGGTTTTGGATTTGGACAAGATGGAGGCACAGCAGCGTTTCGCGCGCAAGCCATTCAGATACACGGAAATGAGTCTTGTCAAAAAGATGGAAGAGCTTGGCATCGGCCGTCCTTCAACTTACGCCCCGACAATCTCTACAATCCAGAAAAGAGAATATGTCGAGAAGAAAGACATCACTGGCGAGACACGCACTTTCAAGGTTTATACTTTGAAGAAAAACAAAATAACCGAGAAAACTGGAAAGGAAAATATTGGTTTCGAGAAGGCGAAACTTGTTCCGACAGACATTGGCGTGCTTGTTAACAGATTCTTGATCAATTACTTTGAGACAATTATTGATTACAACTTCACAGCAAATGTCGAGAAAGAATTCGATAAGATTGCCGAAGGTCGCTGCGAGTGGAACAAGATGATTAAGGATTTCTATAAAGATTTCCATAAACAAATCGCGGAAACATCAGATAATTCTGGTAAATTCAGCGGTGAGAAGTTCCTTGGCGTCGATCCGACATCAGGAAAGAACGTGTATGTGAAAATCGGTCGTTTCGGTCCAGTGGCACAGATTGGCGACACTGAATCGGAGGAAAAACCGAAGTTTGCAGGCTTGCACAAAGACCAGAGCATCGAGACGATAACCCTTGACGAGGTGTTGGATTTGTTTGCGTTCCCGCGTTCGTTAGGCGAATATGAAGACGCTGAGATTCAGGTAGCTATCGGTCGTTTCGGTCCGTACATTAAGCACAAAAACGCTTTCTACAGCCTTTCGAAGCTTGACGACCCGTCGACGGTGAATTTCCAAAGAGCTGTTGAAATCATTGAAAACAAACGCAAATCGGATGCTGACAACGTTGTGGCAACATATCCTGAAGATGCCGACATGAAGGTTTTACGCGGTCGTTTCGGAATTTACATCTCCTACAAAAAGGCAAATTACAAGATTCCACGCAATTACGACGCAAATAATTTGAGTTATCAGGATTGCCTTGATATTGTTAATAATCCGGATAATGCGTCAAAGAAACGCGGGAAGAAATAGGTTATTGGTTAATGGTTATTGGTTATAGAGACGCAAACCATCTCAATACAAAAAAGGAAACGAATTGATTTTCGTTTCCTTTTTTCATGACAATTTGATTTTATTTCTTCATGAATTCCATTGTCGCTTTGTCGATGGTGATGAAATACATTCCTTCCGGCAATGATGAGACATCGATTTGCTGGTTTTCTGATGCGATTCTGCCAGACGCGACGATTTCGCCTAAGATATTTGTGATGCGGTATTCCCTTGTAAAGACGTCACAATGTGGCGTCTTTTGTACAGAAGATAAAATAATGATTATGTAATCAGATGTTGGATTAGGATAAATCAAAATTTCATTTGCAATTTCATTTTCATCTACACCGAGGTGATATTGTTCATAAATCGCGTCGCAGTCAGTGTCGGATTCTTTGTAAAGAAGGATGTCGTCTTTCCAATAGCAACGGATGCCATCAACCTCGAAATCGTCTCTGTTTTCCATCAATTTTTCAGGGAAAAAGCTGGTTAAATGTCCGATGCCGCATACTACAGTACCACTGAAAATGTCGTTTTCATCGCTGATTACCAATGCTTTGAACCATCTGGCGTCTTTCACAATATAGCCAACATCGTCAACATGCACTGTCACGCTGTTATTAGCTGCAGTGATGGTCCATTCATCACCGACATTGGCACCGAAATCGTACAAAACAGTGAATTCCTGAAGGGTTTTGTTCCACCAATAAACTTTGTTGTTTTCTTCATAAATATATTCGTGTGAGGTCTGGTCAATGCGCAAATCGTAGAGAGTGTTGGTCTTCACAATGACTTTAACCTTGTCATCATTGATTGTGGAGTCGTTTTCATGGACGAGATGCTGATAAGAAATCGTGCCGTTAGAATTGGTGATTTTATAGTACCATTCATCGCCAACCAATTGATAATCTGGTTCGCCATCCATTTCGATAATCGGATATCCGTCGTTGATACCTGTCACATCTTCAAGCCAAGTACACTGTCCCAATGAGCCGTTGTTGAGAGCATCAAGCAAGTCGGTGGTACCATATTGTGCCTCGTTGAGCACCCAGCTTGTTGGCGTTGTGCCTTGAATGAAAGCGCAAGAACCTGGCAGATTCGGCATTTCCTCATTTCCGCAAGCAGGAAGGTCGTCATCATCTAACCAATAGCAATTATAGTAAAAATCATGATTAGGTGAATACCCGACAATATTTCCATAAGCAAGTTCAATAGTGTTATTATAGTTCAAACCAGTCAAATCTGGAATAATGATATTTCCTGTGTTATAAACGTTGCATGCATGTGATTCAGATTGTGATTCATCAGTGCCAGTAATACCGCCCAAATACACATAATAATCTATGTCATAAATCTCATCTTTTGTAGCAGTGACATCACCACGATTATAGCAGTTAGAGACAACACCACCAACACCTGTAATGCCACCTGCTATACCTATAGCCCAAAGAGTGTCACCATGAATATGAGCTGTAATCAACGCATTGTTGACACATCTTGTAACAATTGCCATACCTGAGCGTCCAGCGATACCTCCTGAGGCATAGCTGATAACGTCTGCACTCTCATGGTTAACACAATCTTCCACAAGGCAATCTGACAAATACGAGTCGAACAATCCAATTTCTCCAATGATACCTCCACCTGCTTGTACAGATTGCATTTTACCATAATTTTCGCATTTTTTCACTACAACATTGCCATATATATCTGCAGATATACCGCCGGCACACCACGATGAAATGTCAGAATAATTGATACAGTTTTCTATTACGACCACACTTTGACTTGATACGGCGCCACTATTATCCCTGCTGTCGCAATGACCAACGATACCACCTGTTATTGATGTATTTTCAAGCACCACATTGTTGACACAGTTAGCTATAAATGTAGTATCGGAAATGCCAGAGCAATTTCCTATTATACCACCCAAAGTACCATTCGCTATAATCATACCGTCGGCAGTGCTGTTTAAAACGTCGGTATTGTTTGCAAAAGCTGCAATCATACCAGCCTTTATACTGCTTTGAGATATAATCGTTGCATTTGAGATAATGACGTTTTTAATGACGGCATTACTTGCCAGTCCAAACAAACCTATTGATTTCCAATTATTGCTATTATCGTTATAGAGATTGCTGATAGTATGTCCATTACCATCGAAAATGCCTGAAAACACTTTATAATCGGAACTTAAGTTATAGTATCCGATAGGTATCCAGTTGATATTGTCATCCATGTCATTCAGGCAGATGTCTTCAGTTAAGATATAGCAGGCGTTGCCACCGGTGCCGTCGTTGGTCTGCTGTGCGAGAAGCGCCAGCTGTTGCGGTGTCGCAATCTGATAAGGGTTTTCAATTGTTCCGTCGCCACCGTTATATGATTCGGCGACAGTGCCGTCCCAGCATGGGGACTGAGCTCCGCAAAACATTGCGAAGGCTAAGAAAATTGATAATAAGATGTTCTTTTTCATGGTATTTAATGTTTAAAATTTATACTGCATTTACTATTTCTTCAAATGTTCTATTATCATCAACAAGATTCATTTTCATCTGTTTGATGCGCGTTTTGCGTTTGTAATACGAATCGGTTTGCGTGTCGAGCAGGATGGAAATCACTTGGTTTGAGAAATCGTTTTTCGATAGGCAACAGATGCGCACGTCCCATTTTCCAAGTTTAGGGTAGAGCTGCAGCAACCGATGTGAGAATCCGTCGTATACGAGGTCGGTGAGGTTGATGAAATCCGCCCAGTCGTCGTCGCTAAGGTTGAAATTCAGCGACTCTGCAGTGACGTGCTCGCTTAAGCCCTGCGCCGTGACGAAAACCTTGTTTCTCGACATGATTTTGTTGGTCATCAGCAATTCTTTTTGCGACAGCGTCTGATGGTCACGGCGCAGTTCGTCGTTAGTGCGGATGAGGTTTTCCATGTCGCTCACAAGTTCGTGAATACGGTTTTGGTCGCGCTCCACCTGGCCTCTGAATTTCTCCATCTCAATTTTGTTATCGCTTATTTTCTTCCTGACAATCAACAAGATAATGAGAGCGACGCTGAGCGTGACGGCGATAATCAGGTAGAGTTTGAAGCTTTTGGTGCGATGCAGGGTCTCCATCTCGCTTTTCTGCGCCTTGAGTTCGTATTCCGCCCTGATGCGCAGAATGTTCTCGTTGTTGTTTTTTTTCTCGACGAGTTTCATGTACTCCATAAAACGCCCCTCATATTTCATCGCCATCTTGATGTTTTTCTCGTTAAGAGCGATGCCGTAAAGCGTCTGATAGACCGACATCTTCACACCAGCCCTATCGCTTCGCAAGGCTTTTTCGAGATATGGTTTTGCCTCGTCGTTTCTGTTGACATAGTAATAAAGGATTCCCAATGTCATGTTGGCGATGTCGAGGTCGTTCCCCTGTAGAAACACAAAATTTTGTGTCTCTACACCGTCACCATACATTGCACGTTCAACACATTCAATCGCCTTCTGATAATTCCCGACTTCCATGTAATAATCGCGTCCGATTTCGAGATACAGGTCGTTAATCATCACCGTATCCATTAATAAGTTGGCGACTCTGAATGCCGAATCGTAATAGGCTTTCGTCTGTGCAAACAGTTCCAGCGATTTCGTGACACGGCCGCAGTTGCGCCATGCTGTCATCATACCAACGGAATCGTTGATTTTTTTGAAATCGGCGATGGCTGAGCGGTGCATGGCAAGAGCCTCCTCGAATAATTGGTGTTTGTTGTACATTGCGCCGAGATTGTCTTTGATGTTGGCACGTAATTGCAGAGACGCAAAATTTTGCGTCTCTACGTCATCCATGAATGACAACGCCTCCAGAAAGCATTCCGTCGCCTCCTCCGAGTGCCGTTCGGCACGCAGTTGCACACCTCTTTCATAAAGCGCGCGAGCCTGTCGTTGACGTTTAGCCTGCGTGTCGCAAGAGGTCGTAATACAACTGATCACTACCGCAAGCAAGATAAAAATTACAGTTTTTGTTTTCATAAGCATTAATTTTACTTCGCAAAAACATCGATGTTTGACGAAGCAAAATTATACAAAAACAAAACTTGTCAAGAGGTTTTGGAAGGGACTGAAAATTTTGTCCCTATCATTCAAGGTTTCAATAATTAGTTTTATTGATATTCAATGACTTAAATAAAATGATATGGATTTTTTGTCCATACATTAAATGGTCATTTTTTCATTTTATTTATAAATTCTGTGATTTTTTCAAACGCCTCTTGTGGTTCCTCAATATCTAAACATAACGTTTCCATCGGACATAACCCATCTCCAGTGCGATTGATTATTCTGTCGACTTTTTTGTCGTAAAAACAAGGGATATTATATTTTTCAAACACTTTGATTGCCGGTTCTGAGATTATCAAAGTGTGAACTTCCTTGATTTCACCTAAAACCATGAGGAGCGCTGCCGCTTTACCAATGACTTTGTCGGCAACGGAAGCACCTTTCAGGAAGTCTTTTTTCTCTGTCAGAAGATGCAAAAGCGGTTTCACACCGCGCTCATGGGATGTAAAAACCTCTCCGTTTGAGACCACGGCAATGGTACTCGCAGAAGTGAATAATAATGATTTGGCTTGTTCTAACGACATTTTTTAATCTCACGCAGAAATAGCAGAAACAGCGGAAATATTTCTGCTATATCTGCTGTTTCTGCGTGCAAATTTATTTTATGTATTTCACAAAGAAATAACCGCCTATCCATTGAATCAGCATTCCTGGAATTCCGAGGCGGAAATCATTGAAACCTGCTGCGAAAGAGCCTTCGATGAGCCATTCAACCATGCAACCGAAGATTTGGTATGCCAAGACAACCAAAAGTATTGTCCAAAGCGACACTTTGTTGGTCTTTTCAGCCACCCAAGCCGCTGAAACTGCAAGGAAAATCGACTTGATGAGGATGCTCGGAACAACAGCCGCAGGAGGCATTCCGAAAAGCAGACTGTTGATGATTGGCGACAAAACAGCTGTCATCAAACCTACCTTCATGCCGTATTTGTAAGAGGCAATCAGCGTGAAGAAATAAATCGGCAGGAAGATGTGACCGCCATTCGGAATGAGATGGCAAAGCTGCGGCAAAATGATATTGCCTGCCACGAACAATGTCGCGAACAAATATGTCTTAACCTGGTCAAAATCAAGGTTATAGAGCTTTACAGATGTAGTGTTTTCCATAGTGATTATTTATTTAACCATTCTTTAATCTTATCCATTTTCATATAGTCGATGTTATCGACAATCCACTCACGCATTGCCTTACCTGGCTCGGTCTGCTGCGGATAGCTGATGTAGTCGAGTTCGATGTTGAGCGCCTGCGACACTTTCAGTGCCATCACTGACCAAAGCACGCCGATGTCGCCGATGACCGGGATTGAATTTTCGAGACGTGAGAACGCCGACATCTCCATTCTGAAGGGGATTTTCGACATCTTTGTCTTAGGCAGACCTTTGTCGATAGCCGCCTGCACGTCGCCGGATTTCTTATCCAAATCCCAGGCTTTCTTGAGGTTTTCGTCGAGGTCGAAACGGATCAAGGTCTTGTCTTTGAGGCTGTAGGTAGGATATCCGCTCCAGTGCGCCCAGATGCCGTGACCAGTGTATGTTTCAAAAGGTCCGTCGTGAATTTCCTGTGTCAATGCAACTGCTGATTCGATGATGACGTCAGCGCTTCCCAACATCTTTGAAATGCGGAAGGTTCTGTCACTTACCGGGATACTGTCGGCGATGCTGATACCAACTTGACCGCCTCCGATAAGTTGTGGCACGCTCACGAGCACTGGCACGCCTTTACGGGCACCGGCGCCGAGCATGGTACGTTCATCGCAGCCCCAGCCCACGACTTCCTCAAACGGCACGTGCTTGGTGTGCGCAATTTCCATGATGCTCGCTGCAAAAGTCTCGTTTCTGAGACCCATCGGGTATGCCATGTTAGCAGCTGCCTTGATGATGACGGTGCCTTCTTTCTCGTTGCAACGTTGCACCAAAGCATCGTCGATAATCATTTCTTTCTTGAGGTCAGCCCATTGAGCGTCAGTGAGTTCGGTGAGCTCAAAGATATCACCACGAGGCAT
The DNA here is from genome assembly GCA_017553625.1 of Bacteroidales bacterium. Classification (GTDB taxonomy): domain Bacteria; phylum Bacteroidota; class Bacteroidia; order Bacteroidales; family F082; genus Limimorpha. Next base: position 36,144 of record JAFZKP010000029.1, on the reverse strand, counting down.
CTTGCTGAAGTCGAGGAATTCTTCACCGACATCGTGGATGTTGATACGTTTCACCTTATCAAGCACTCCGCCCATCTCGTGAGAGACGACAGCCGAACTCGTTGTCACTCCGTCGATTAAGCCTTTGTTGATGAACTCGGCAATCAAGGTGGTTACACCTTCGTGGATGTTAGGGCCAGAGCCAGTCACGACGACCACTTTGCCGCCTCTGCGCTTTGCTTCAACTATCTTTTCAATGGCAATATCGAGGTAATGCCTTGTTTCTTCTGGTAATGAAGCGTATAAGCCTTCAATGAATTCTTTTTCGATTTTCATAATTTTATCAGTTAATCAGTTAATCAGTTAATCAGTTAGCCAGTTAACTGAACAACTGACTAACTGGCCAACTGAATAACTAAAATTATTCTTTCTTTGACCAGGTATCTTTCAATCCAACTGTTCTGTTAAATACCAGATGTTCAGGCGTGCTGTCTTTATCGACGGTGAAATAACCTATTCTCTGGAACTGGAAATGGTCAAGAGGTTTCGCGTCAGCGAGATATTTCTCAACGTAGCATTCAGTTCTGATTTCCAATGAGTTAGGATTCATCATCTTGCGCATCGCTTCAATTGGAGTGTTGCCTTCATCTTGCAAGCGTGCCAATTCGTCGCGTGGGTTTTCAACATTCCAGAGGCGGTCGTAAAGTCTCACCTCCGCCTTGATGCAGTGTGCCTGACTTACCCAGTGGATTGTGCCTTTCACCTTGCGGTTTGCTTCAGGCATGCCGCTGCGTGTCATCGGGTCGTATTCGGCGTAAACCTCAACAACTTCGCCGTTTTCGTTTTTCTTGCAGCCAGTGCATTTAACTATATAGGCGTTTTTAAGACGCACTTCCTTGCCTGGAGTCAAGCGGAAATATTTGTTAGGCGGACATTCCATGAAGTCTTCCTTCTCAATCCACAGCTCGCGGCTGAATTCAATCTTATGGCTGCCAGCCGACTCATCTTCAGGATTGTTGATAGCCTCAAGTTCCTCGGTCTGACCTTCTGGATAATTGGTAATCACTAACTTAACCGGATTGATGACAGCCGAAACACGAGTAGCACGGGCGTTCAAATCTTCACGAATCGAGCTTTCAAGCAACGCAAAGTCGTTCAAAGCGTCGTAAGTGGTGTATCCAATCTTGTCGATGAATTTATGAATTGACTCAGGAGTGTAGCCGCGACGACGGAAGCCGCAAATCGTAGGCATACGCGGGTCGTCCCAGCCGTTGACGATGCCTTCTTTCACCAAAATCAGCAGGTTACGCTTGCTCATCAAGGTGTAGTTGAGGTTCAGCTTGTTGAACTCTGTCTGACGCGGACGGTTGTCGTCCATATTGTCGTCTTCGCCGCGAATCTCTTTGAGCCAATCTACAAACAAATCGTAAAGCGGACGGTGCACCACAAATTCCAAAGTGCAAAGTGAATGTGTCACGCCCTCGAAATAATCGCTCTGACCGTGAGCGAAGTCGTACATCGGGTAGGTGTTCCATTTGGTGCCGGTACGATGATGCGGAGTCTTCACCACGCGGTAGATGATAGGATCACGGAAGTGCATATTAGGATTCGCCATATCGATTTTTGCGCGAAGCACCATCTTACCCTCATCGATTTCGCCTGCGTTCATCTTATTGAAAAGTTCAAGCGATTCCTCAATCGGGCGGTTACGATACGGACTCTCGGTGCCAGGCTGTGTCGGAGTGCCTTTTTGTGCTGCGATTTCCTCTGACGACTGCTCGTCGATATATGCCTTGCCGCGTTTAATCAGTTCTACTGCAAAATCCCAAAGATGCTGGAAATAATCGGAAGCGTAATATTCGTTACCCCATTGATAACCAAGCCATTGGATGTCTTCCTTGATGGCATCCACATACTCTATGTTCTCTTTCGTGGGGTTGGTGTCGTCGAAACGCAGGTTGCAAACGCCGCCGTAGTTTTTGGCGATGCCGAAATCCAAGCAGATAGCTTTTGCGTGACCGATGTGGAGGTAGCCGTTAGGTTCCGGAGGGAAACGCGTCTGGATTCGCTTGGCGTTCTTGCCGTTTCGTAAATCTTCCTCAACTTTCGCTTCAATGAAATTCAGCGATTTCTTTTCTTCTTTTTCAGCTTCTTCGGAATTCATTGTGATAAAATTTAATATAAACCGCAAAAATAATTATTTTTACAAAAAAAAGAGCATTTTTTTCAAAAATTTGTAATTTTACACCCTGAAATAACGTTTAAAAACAAAAATACCATGAACTATTTAGACATTATCATTGGTATCATATTGATACTCTTTGCAATAGGCGGATTGAAAAACGGCATTATCAGAGAAGCGTTTTCTCTTGTGGCTTTCCTTGGCGGAATTTACGGAGCGATGAAACTTTCAGACATGGTTGGCGAATGGCTTGGAAATTTGATTAATGTAAGCTCCGAATGGATGTCGGTGATTTCATTTATCATTGTTTTTATCGCTTTGGCGTTGTTAATCAATTGGTTGGGTAAATTATTAGCTAATCTGATAGAATCACTCAGCCTTGGTTTCATTGACAAAATCGGAGGAGTTGTCTTCGGTATTGCGAAAGGATTTTTGCTTGTTGGAGTTCTCATTCTTCTTCTTGATTTCTTTGGAATTAAAGACGTTTTAAACGAGAAAACTTGCGAAGAATCAAAGCTTTACAAGAGTTCTGAAAAGGTGGCGACTTGGATTTATGAGAATAAGGACAGTTGGATAGAAAAATTAGATAAAGAGTATAAAAGTATAGAGAAAAAAGTTGATAAGACAATAGACGAGATTATATGAAAAAAGTAGCGGTTATTCTTGCCGGATGCGGCACCATGGACGGCTCGGAAATCAACGAGACTGTGACATTGTTATTGGCATTAGACCAGCATAATATTGAATATCAAGCATTTGCGCCAGACGCATATCAGGCTGAAGTATGGAATCATGCCACTGGAAAACGTGCTGAAGAGCGCAGAAACATGCTCGTTGAGGCGGCTCGAATTGTTAGAGGAAACATCCTGCCATTAAATAAATTCAACGCCGATGATTTTGATGCTTTGTTGTTCCCAGGCGGTTCAGGAGCGGCGAAAAACATCTTTACATATGCCTACGACGGCATCAATTTCAAGGTTAACAAAGAAGTTGAAAAGGCGATTTTAGACATTCACGCTCAAGGCAAGCCGATTGGAGCCATGTGCATCGCGCCTTTAATGGTTGCCAAAGTGCTCGGAAACGTCAACGTAACCATGGGAAGCGGTGAGTGCCGTCAAGCAAAAGAGCTTGCAATGATTGGCTGCAGACACACTGAAACAACTCATGGTGGAGTGGCAATCGACAAGGAAAACAAAGTTTATTCAACACCATGTTTCATGCTTGATGCAAGGTTAAAAGATGTTTATCAAGGAGCGTGGAATTTGGTGGAGGAGATGGTTAAAGGGTGATTTCAAAGGGGGTACAATTTGTACCCCTACTGATATGTTTATAAAACTAATTACAGATTCTCTGTAACATTCCCTTCAAATTCGCCAGTGCTAACGTTAACAACCTGTATTTGAACGTATTCCTCGGTGATTCTCACAGTTAAATAATATCCAACTGCCGTGAATTTATTTGCTTCAACAGTGGTTTCTTCATTGTAGATGCCACTTTGCTGACCTTGCTGCTCTTTGTAAAGCTTTGCAAGATGCTCTTTTGCAACCACTTTGTAGCCTTTTTTCAAAAGCAAATCCACAATTTCGCCTTTGGTTTTCTCTTTATCGACGTTGTCGTCCTTAACAGAAATGTTATCCAAAGCGAAACGGTTGCCTTCTTCAATATCCTTTGTTGCTTTTGTGATGGCATCGTACAGTTTTTGCGACAAGACACTCGGCACCTCCACAATAGTGTATCTGTAGCAATATGATACCGAACCGCCTTGGTTAACCTTCAAATCGCCTTGTCTCATGTCTCTTATTTCCACATTCTTCTCCGGATATGCGCGTTGCGCCTCACGCAATGCCACTTTGTATGCCACTTGCTCAGAATCGTATCCTTTACTTGTTTGTAAGTTTGTACTTAATATAACCTCAGTTTTTGACGGATGCTTCTTAGCCTTGCTATAGTCTTGAGCTTTGGTGTTGTCGACACAAATTAATAATAAGGCAGCAGATAATGCTATTTTTAAGATAATTCCTATGGTTTTCATGCTTTATTAATCTATACTTACGGTTACATTTGATTCATACTCACCTGTACTTACATTGATAATTTGTACTTTGATTGATGTATCCGACTTTTTAACATTTATATAATAACCGACTGCTGAAAAATTGTTTTCTTGAACTGTTGTTCTATCATTATAGATTCCACTTTGTTGAGCTTGTTGTTCTTCATACAGTTTATCAAGATAATCTTTTGCTACTATTTTATATCCATTATCCAATAAAATTTCAATAATATGATCTTTGAATTCTTCTTTATCCCCATTTGTGATTTTAATCTGATCAAGTGCTAACCTAGATCCCTCTCTGATATTTTGAAGAGCTTTATTCATCGTTTTAGAAAGAACATCTTCACTATGAGTCTCTGTATTGCCATATAATTCTACAACTTTGGCTACAACAGGCCCAAGCCAATGTCCGTCATCATCATAAATTTTAGAAGGCTCACATTGTCTAATATCTATTAGTCTGTTAGGAAACATTTTTGTTGCTTTTTTCAATAAAGCACTATACCAATTAAATGGTGCATCTGAACATATATAATCATCATGGGATGTGCAATCCTTTGTTATTATTGCTATAACTTTTTCATTTTTCTTAGGTGCATTAATGTAATCTTGTGAATAAACAAAACTACACCACATTGTCAACATAATCATTATAATAATACTTTTTGTTCTCATGTTCTTATAGTTTGATATATTTGTATTTAGCATAGCTGTTTTAATTGACTACAAACAATTAATCATCTGACCATGTTCCATTGGTAACTTCATTCCATTCATGATCACCACCGGCAGGGCATGGACCTGATTTAAGTTGTCTGGTGCCATACCCATTCAAAAATCCGGCATTGGGTTGTACTGTAGGAATAGCAATGCCACATTTTCTACATTGGAAAGTTGTTCTATAGGTACTCATAAGAATTATTGCGAAGTTATAAACCATTTCGCTCATCGGTTCAAAAAATATTAATTAAGCCTTTTTGCAAAATTACATTATATCTCAACAAATCCAACAAATACCCATGCCCAAAACGGCTCAATAATGTGGCCAAAATGGGCAACTAAAGCAAATCTGAATACACTTTGAAGAAATCATAGCCCAAAGCCTTGGAAATTTGCCAAAGTTGACAAGTGTCAATATATTGTTTTTTGAAAATTTTACTAATAGTTCTAGGATTGCAAGATATTTGCTCCGATAGCCAAACATTGCTTCGTCCTTGTCGCCGTAATTCTCGTCTTATTAGTTCACCAATGTGGGGTAATTCGTTCATAATATGCTTGTTAAGAACTTGGCTCTTATTCTTAAAAGCAATGAAAAAGGCGTTCACCATTTTTGCTTATTAAATCCGAAGGCTCTGGTAAACCATTGACACTAACAAACAAGAAACAGTTCACGCCTAAAACGCAAACTTTCCGCTTGCTTATTCTCGTGTCTTTAAAATTTACCAGATTTTACGGATTGAGAATAAGAGCGTAAAGCTCAATTTATAATTCTATTTTTTTCTTTTTCTAATTCTTTTTATACTTTTTCAATTATTACAAGGCAAAATTACAAATTTTTTGAAATTGTTGAAAACTTTTTGGTAAAAAAGAAGCTTATATGAAGTTTTTATGTACCTTTGCAAAGTATTAAGATTCAAAAACAATAGAGTTAATATGAATAATATTTCAACACAAACAGTTAGTTTAAGATCGCGGGGCACTTCAAAAATTGAGCAAAAAAAATACCCTGAAACTCTGAAAAGTTGCATCTCTTTAGAAGAGTTTAAGGATTTATTAGACCAAAAAATCAAGGAGCACTATGAAAACCTATCAAATTCAAATAAGAAAAAATGTCAAAAAAGATCTTGATCTTATAAAAAATTTTATCGTCGAAAAATCGAATCGCGAACATGCGATTAAATATGCAGAAGAACTTTATACCGAAATTGAAAGCCTGACGTTTTTAGCAGATTTTATTAAGATTTCCGAGTGGAAAACCGGAAAAAAGTTCAGTAAAAAAGAGAAAGTTCTTATTACGAGAAATCGTAAATGGAGTATTTTCTTCCATGTTTATCGAAATATTGTTATTGTAGATATGATTTTGCCGTCAAAAATGGTGAAAGAATAAAACTGTTTCAAAATGATTTGTTTAAACCACCCCTTTTTTCCACAACCTTAAGCATACTGGAAGTAGCCAGCGATGTTTCATAATCAGTCTTGTCAACACAAAACGTGTGTGAATATCGCGTCCGATGCGCTTTTGGAGCATTTTTGAATATTTTTCGGTTTCGGTTTTCGAGAAATTGCCGTTTAAAACACATTTTTCAGCCACTTGCGCCGCATAATAACCACTCGCCATTGCGTTGCCGATTCCTCCGCCGGTAACAGGGTCGATAAGATTGGCAGCATCGCCGCACACACAGAAATTGTCGCCAAAACAATCGAATTTATCAACGTTATAAGGAATTAAACCTCCTACCAATGGAGAAACGCTCTTTGCTTCGGCAAAACGTGACCGCAATTTTTCATCATAGGCAATCCATTTTTCAAAAATAGAGCGAATATCATCCTTCAAATCTTTCACAAGACAGCCGAATCCGACATTTGTAGTGCCGTCAGCCATTGGGAAAATCCATAAATATCCTGGGAAATACTTCTTCTTGAAATATAACTCTATCGTATCGTTTTTCAAATCTTTTACACCCGAATAATATGCGCGAACCGCCACGCCCATATTGGATTTGTCTAATTTTGAACCAGTCAATTCCCGTGCAATCATTGACGAAGCACCGTTGCAGACTAACAGCATTTTGGTAGAAAACATTTCGCCGTTTTTCGAATAGAGATAAAATCCATTATCGGTTCGCTCCACCCTACTAATGCCGCAGTTTTGGAAAACCGAAACATTTTTCGCGTCTCTTTGGACAAGTGAAAACAAGAAATTATCGAAATCCAAGCGTCTGCAAGTGTATCCAAAACTCGTGACATCCATGGAATACGAGCGGTTTTTATACCCGATTTCAGCCTTCTTTATACGCAAAGCCTTTTGAGTGTTCAAAAATTCTTCAAGATATGACGGATTTATCTCTTTGAGCGTGTTGATGCTTCTGTCGCAAATGCCGTCGCCGCAAATCTTATTTCGCGGAAACGATGATTTTTCGAACAGTGCCACGGAACAATTGGAGTTCCGCAATGTCAACGCTGCTGAACATCCCGCCGGACCCGCACCGATTATGGCAATATCAAAATTTGAAACTATCATTTCCATTTCACATTCGAAACCAGTCCCGCAACCGCTGTAAACACCACATAAAACGGATAAACAAATTCCAACGGCAACATCCAGAGCATCAGTTTTTGCTGTTTCATGAAGTTTGTGATTCTCCTTAAAATCGGGAAATCGATGAGCGTCTTCATGATGACATAAAGCACAAAGAAAACCCAGAAAACCTTAATGAAAAAGCCTGCTGCGAAGAAGAAAACGATGCTCAAATTGAACATCAAAACTATAAGCGCTGTGGCGATGATTTTCCAGTTGGTATAAGCCTTCGTCTTCGACACCCAACGTCTTCTCTGACGGAAAAACGCTTTCAGATCCGGCATGGTAGCAGTCTTCACAATCGCTTCATTATCAAGGAGAAACTTCACTGAATCGCTGCCATAATGTTTCAAAAACTGCTCCATCAGAAACATGTCGTCGCCTGATGCAATTTTCATGTCAGTACGTTCTTTCTCCACTTCAAGGGCTGCTTTACGGTCGTACATCATGTTGGCGCCGTTGCACATCACTGGCATCCCGATGGCTGCTGAACCTGCTGTGCTTGCGATAAGACTCAGATGCTCAAGCACTTGCAGCTTCTCAAACAACGTGTCTGCTGGAGACAAAAGCACTGGACCGAGTAACATTTTCAGGTCATGGTTCACAAAATAATCGACCATCACCTCTATCCAACGCTGTGGCAATTCGCAGTCAGCATCAGTAACCATAACCAATTCATTTTCAGCGGCATGCAACGCTTGGGATATGGCTTGTTTCTTGCCCGAGCCAGTCGCTTTCAGCAATTTCAGGTTCATTTCCGGGTGGAGAATTCGGAAATTTTCCGAGACAGCAAATGTGTCATCAGTTGAATGGTCGTCAACGATTATAACATCAAATTTTTCTTTATTAAACGATTGGTAATAAAGCGATTGCAATAATTTTTCGATGTTTTCGCCTTCGTTGCGAGCAGCGATTAAAATAGAAACGTTGTGTTGTAGAGACGATGTGCACATCGTCTCTACAACACGATGCCGGTACAACGTCAATCCATACGTGAACGCTCCGATGCAAATCAGATACATCGCGGCGAATATCATGATGATATTCAATATGATATGTATGGTTTCAAGACTCATAGCTGCTCCTGATGAATTTCAATTTCCTGATGAAAAACAACCCGATGACTGCAGGAATCGCGAGGTTGTAAAGCCAAAGCATGGTGCTGGCGAAAAACACCATCATTGTGAACGACGAACTGATTCCCTGCATGGTCAGCCAGATTTCAAAAACCCCGATGCACACCGCGCCACGCACCGCAATTTCAGTGATTGTGATATACGGAATCACCGTCATCAGCAGGTACGTAATCATGATTGGAATCATAGCCTGAAAATAGTTGAGAGGCACGTCGAAAGCCCAAATCAACAGCACAAACTGGAACGAATAAACGGCATATTTCGAAACCGCGATAAGCAGAATCACTGCCAAGTCTTTCTTTGAATAGCTGCTGAAAATCTCCATGTATTTCTCGGCTTTCGGACGCCATTTTTTCGGAATAAGCCGTTGAAGATGCCTCAAAATATGGATATTGAAATAAAGAAAATATCCTAAAACAATGATTATCAACGATAAAATTAGGATATACCAAAAATAGTTTTGCTGTCTGAACAAAACCCACGCTACACATCCAAGACTCACCGTGACAAGCATCTGCGCAATGTTTCCGACAAAAGTCAGCATCGCCGCTTTAATTCTGTTGCCTTTTTCGAGTATGAAAATGCGCCCGAGGAAGTCGCCGGTTCGGTTCGGAAACATCATTCCTGCAGTGATTCCAGTGAAGATCGCCATGTAAGCTTTTCTGAACGGAATTTTTTCGATTGGCAGTATCGATTTCTGCCATTTTCTGGTTTCAAAAGCCATATTGACGGGCATCAAAACGAAAGCCAGAGCCATCAGAAGCACGTTTTTCGTCGACGAGAACGATGTTTTCACCGACTCCCACATTTCAGCAACATCTTGATTCTTAATGATTTTCATATAAAGAACCCAGCATCCGGCAATGACAATGAGAATTTTTATCGCCGTTTCAGCGAATTTTCTTATTTTTGCATTATGTGAAATTTGTCCCATTCAGACTGCAAAGATAAGAATTTTTGAAAAGTGAGCGTATAATATTAGGTATCGACCCGGGAACAATGGTGATGGGTTATGGTCTCATCCTTCAGAGAGGCAGGGAGCTGAGTATGCTCCGAATGGGCGTTTTGAAGTTGGCGAAGCTTGACAATCAGCCACTTAAACTGAAACGAATCTTTGAGCGCGTCCTCGAAATCATTGACGAATATCATCCTGATGAGCTTGCTATTGAGGCTCCTTTCTTCGGAAAAAACGTGCAGTCGATGCTGAAGCTGGGTCGCGCCCAAGGGGTTGCTATGGCGGCTGCCCTTTATTGCGACATCCCTATTTTCGAGTATTCCCCGCGTAAAATAAAACAGTCGATAACTGGCAACGGCGCCGCCTCAAAAGAGCAGGTCGCGGCAATGGTACAGAAACTCTGCAACTTTACCGAACATCCCGACTACCTTGACGCCACCGACGCCATGGCTGCAGCGGTATGCCACAGCTTCCAAAACCAATTCAATATCGTGGGCGGAACCGACGACCCGAAACTGCCGAAAATACCGAAAGGCAAGAAAAGCTACGGCGGATGGGCTGCCTTTTTGGAGCAGAATCCTGACAAGAAAATCTGAAAAACACTGAGATAAAAATATTTTTGCCAAAAATGCTGTCCATTACAAAAATTTAGTATTTTTGCAGTCCGAAATTATGTCGGTTCGGGATGTAGCGCAGCCCGGTAGCGCGCTTCGTTCGGGACGAAGAGGCCGCAAGTTCGAATCTTGTCATCCCGACATTGGAAATCAGCTCAAAAGGCTGATTTTTTTTGTTATCGCCACCTTGTACAGTCGCAGTTGTTTCTGTTGCTTCCTTTTCTGTGATATTGGGAGTTGGCACTCGCGCATGAGGCGAAAACAACAGCCGCCAGTGCGATTATTGCCAAAAAACGAAAGATATGTCTGTTTTTTCTCATAGTTTTATTTGTTTTTCTTACCTCAGCCATTTTTCAGGATTCGTGTTGTTTTTGTCGTTCCACAACTCGAAATGCAACGTAGTGGCGTTGTCGGTGGCTCCTGTGTGAATCAGACCGAGCTTCTCCCCTGTCTTCACCTTGTCGCCTGACTTCACATAGACCTTGTCCAAATTCGCGTAAAGCGTAAAATACAGACCATGTCTGACCATTACCACGTTGGTTGAGCCGGTGTTGAAAACCGTGGAGACCTGCCCGTCGAAAACGCACAAGGCGTTGGAGCCTTGGTCGGTCGTTATGTCGATGCCGTTGTTGAAAACCACCACTTTCGATTGCGTCGGGTGTGGCTGGTTGCCGTATTTCTTTGTCACCACGCCACTCGCCACCGGCCACGGAAGCATGCCTTTATTGTTTTCAAAATTAGCTGAGAGTTTTTCGTCGATAGTGGCGTTGGCTTTGCGTTTCGCAACCTCTTCCTCGATGATTTTCTTGATTTTAGCCTGCAAATCCTTTGTCTCTTTCTGCTTTTTGTCTATGTCTTTTTTTATGTCTTTTTCCTTCTTTTTCAGCTTTGCAATTTTGTCGTTGAGCTGTTTTTTGTCTTTGTTAAGCTCTTCCCTTTCCTTTTTCTGCGTGTTGTTCAGCTTCTCGATACGTTTTTTGTCATCTTCGTTTTTCGAGATTCTTTTCTTGATATCGTGTTTTGTGTTGTCGATTTCTTTCATTTTATGCTGAAGCAACTCCTTGAATTGTTGGATGTAACGTAGTCTTCTGATTGCCTGGTTGAAGTCTTCCGACGAGAAAATGAAGAGAAGATTGTTGAGATTATTCCTGTTTTTATAGCTGATAACAAGTAGTTCTGCGTATTCGTTACGGTTTTTCTCAAGCTCGTTTTCCAACGATTTTATGTCGCTTTTGTAAGCTTTTGTCTCCTTGTTTAGGATTGAAAGCTGCTTGTTGTAAGTGTTGATAAGGTCGTCTCTTTTCTTAATCTGAACTTGAAGAAGCTCTATCTCGCGCAGTGTCGTCTCCTTGTTTTGCGATGTCTTTTTCAAAAGATTTTGTGAGGTCTTTATGTCCGACTGCAATTTCTTGACTTGACTTTCCAACTCGTTGACTGTCTGTGCAATACATCCCGACGAGATGATGAAAACCATCAAAAACAAAGCTATCGGATATGTGACTTTTCTAATCATTTGAAAATTCTCTCATATTTTTTGGGAACGTTGAAAATGTATTCAATATTATCATCGGTGGAGATATTTGAATAGTTTATGGTGGCTTTCAGATAATAGTCTCCATGTATGCTGATGCTGATTTTTGTAGGGATATATTTTTCGTTAACTTTAACAAAATCAGAATAGTTCAGCTCGATTTTACGTTTGCTGTCGTTGTATTCCTTGATGTTGTATTTTGTAATTTTGAATAATTGCGGATCAATCCAAAGCTCTTTCATCAGCACTTTCCAGTTGTCTTCCTTGTGTTTTATTGATTTTTTTAATTTATTGGAAATCAACAGATTATATTTACCATCGTCTATTTCAACTTTATAATTGTCACTGTCTCGAAGATTTATGTCATTGCCGATAAGCACCGATTGGACGAACTTGATGGACGTTATCATTGGCGAAATATCATTGAAAGCCGTGATGTCTTCGTACAAGTAGGTTTTTTCGGTTCGGTTAAGGAAAAACACAGAGTCTGGAGAAATTTTCATGCGAATCACCTCAAGGCCAAGCGGCAGCGAGATGCTTGTCCAGATGATGCTGTCTTTTTTCATCCTCAGCTGTCCTTTCACGTTGAGATTCTTGTCTTTAGTCTCGATTTTCACATTTATTTTCGCCTGAAAATTGTCAAACTCAAACTCGTTTTGCTCCACCTCTTTGATAAGTCTGTTGGCTGTAAACTCCCGCAGACTCGTCTTCGTAATGGCTTTCTTCGACGAGCAGCTTGTGCTGAAAAACGGCAAAACCGCTAAAAGACTGAATATCAGTAATATATGAAATTTTCTATTCATAAAGTTTTTCTTCGATTATCTTCTGTTCAAGGAATTCTGAAACCTCGCCACCTGCTTTCTTGGCTTTTTTCCAGTTCTTGACAGCGTTTTTTGTGTCTCCAAGTTTAAATAAAATATCTCCAAGATGTTCATAATTAACGCCTTGTGGCTTTTTGTCATACTTGAAAACTTTCTCCATGTATTTTTTCGCCTCTTCGTAACGACCCAATTTATACAAAATCCAGGCGTAAGTGTCGAGATAGGTGGCATTTTTAGGCTCGGCTTTTATTGTCTTTGCTGACATTTCCAAAGCTCTTTCAAGGTCTTTTTCTTCAAGCGACAAATAATATGCATAGTTGTTTAAGACATAAACGTTATCCGGATTATACGCCAAAATCTTATTATATGTCTCATAAAGCTTTTCTTTATTCTTCAATTTATAATAACAATCCGCAATATTAGTGTCAAAGGTAAGCATTAATGACTGATCAGCAACAAATCTTCTTCCTTTTTCCAAAGTCATTAATGCATTTTCATAATCGTTCAACATTAAATGACCTACGGCATTTAGCTGATAGAGGTAAGGTTGGTCGGGATAGAGGGCAATAGCTCGATTTGTATATTCTATAGTTCCTTTGTAATCTTCCAAAATGCCATAACACATTGCCAGCTGTGCAAGCGTTGCATATTCTGTATCACCATATTTTACTGCATTTACATAAAACTCTTTTGCCTTTAAATAATCTTTTTGCATGTAATATAGAGTTCCTACAAGATTATAACCCGCCGATTTTTCCGGATACGCGTTAATGAAAGTTGTTCCAATAGTTGCTATCTCATATCCTGAGATAGTATGATATTTACTCATAAAGAGTTTACATAACTGCACTTTGGTGTCATATTCAAGATTAGGATTATTAATTGCAGCCAAAAATTCCTCGAAAGCTTTATCTTTATTACTTACATTCAAATAATAATCCATCAATGAAACATTGATATATTTATCTTCCGGATCTAACTCCTTGATTTTCATGTATTGCAGATAAGCGTCTTTGTCGCGTTTAGCTTTACGGTAGGCTTCGGCGAGCATGGCTCTATAGCGGGTGTTCTCCGGCATGAAATCGACGAGGTTCTCCAATTCGGAGATGACTTTGTCTTTTTTGCCCTGGTCGCTGTAAACCTGAATCTTTTGAAGGAAAATCTGCTCGTTTTTTCCGAGAAGCTTTTCAATGGTGTCAAGTTTCTCAAGCAATTTGTCATATTCGCCGTAGGTTATGAGCGCGCCGATATAATCTTCAAGATATTCCAAGTTTTCTGGGTCTTTTTCCAGAAGTTTGTCATAAATCTGCATGAAGGCTTTGTAATCGGAGTTTTGAAGATACAATTTCGCCAGTCTGATTTGATACCATTTGTTGTCAGGTTTCAGGTTTGCCGCCTGTTTTATCATCGATAACGCCTCGACATTGCGGTTGTTTTTATGATATAACGCCGAAAGTTCATACATGCTCGCGTCGTCGTCTTTGAAGAATCGTAATGCCTGCTCGAAGTTCCAGATAGCAACTTCATAATTCTCGTTATATTTCGCCTCAATGCCTTTTGAGAAGTACTCCGCATTCTTTGCCAAGTCCTGCTTCACCTCAATGGTATCATTCGGCGCCTCTCCAACGACCTCGCTTTGCGCGAAAGCGTTGCTTAATAGCGTAAGACAGAAAAGTGATATTAAAAACTTTTTCATCATTTTATTTTTCTATGTTATTCATTTTGAGAGTCTTCATTGGTAGAGGATTTCTCGACTCCACTTCGTTGCGCTCGAAATGACGAGGCTTTGTCATTCCGAGCGAAGCGAGGAATCTCGTTATTTCCCTGTATGTCCGAAGCCTCCGGCACCGCGTTCTGTATCGCTAAGCGTCTCAACCTCAACAACTTCCATCTGTTCACACTTAGCAATGACAAGTTGTGCAATCCTGTCGCCGCTCTTAATAACGAAATCGTTTTCCGAAAGGTTAATCAAAATCACCTTCACCTCTCCCCTATAATCGGCGTCGATTGTGCCAGGTGAATTCAAAACCGTGATGCCGCTTTTTATCGCCAAACCGCTGCGTGGACGCACCTGCCCTTCAAATCCAACAGGAATTTCCATGAAAAGTCCCGTTGGCACCAAAGCACGCTGCATTGGCTTTATAACTAATTCACCATCAGGGAGATACGCCCTCAAATCCATTCCTGCCGAGTTGACGGTCTCATAAGCAGGCATAGCATTATTCGACTTGTTAACAATATTCAATTTCATATCTTCAAAGGATTTTTACGTTCAAAAAATACGACTGTACCGCAATAGACTAAAATCAGCAATGTGTTGATTATCAATTTGGTAATCAAGGAATAATCAACGTATGTTATGCTGAAAACGTATATCAGTATCGCAAAAACTATGTATAAAAGTATTCTTCCGACTTGATACGGGACAGGGAAATGTTTCTGCCCCCAGAAATAGGATATAAGCATCATGACGGTGTAGCAGGCGAGATGTGCTATCGCCGCGCCAAGATAACCGATTTGCGGAACGAGAACGAAAAGACAAAGCAACGTTATCGATGCCCCGATAATCGAAATTATAGTACCGTAAAATGTCTTGTCGGTGAGTTTAAACCATATCGAAAGATTAAAGACAATGCCATAAAACATATTGGCTATCAATACAATAGGCACAATTACCAAGCCTTCGTGATAATCGCTGCCGCCTCTTCCGACGAAGTATTTCAAAACGTCGATGTAAAGCATTACGCCGAGGAAAATAAGAAGGCAGAAAATGACAAAATACGTCATCACTTTGGCGTAAAGCTCTGGTGCGTTGCGGTCTTTAGCCTTGCCGAAGAAGAAAGGCTCGGAGGCATAACGGAACATCTGGATGAAAATCGTCATCAACACGGCAAGCTTGAAATTAGCGCCGTAAATGCCGAGCTGCTGAAGTGCGTACTCCTCCCCTGTCATGTCAATCGCCGAAAGTGTGTCAGTGTCTGGGATTGGTGTGAGATATTTTATCAAAATCTTATCTGCCACCTCGTTCACCATTCCCACAAGGTTGATAAGCAAAATCGGGAGGGCGTAAGCCAACATCGGGCGGATGAGGCTTTTGTTAAGCTCGAAATGATAGCCTTTGAACTGCGGAAGAAGTAGAATCAGGCTTAACAAACTTGATAACACATTGGAAATCAACACCCAAACGAGCAAGCCTGCCTGCGGACCAAACACTTTCTCTGAAATTGCCAGCGCCGTTTCCGGAATGACTAAGAGGAAAAACAAATTCAGTCCGATATTTAGCGTTACATTGGCTATCTTAATGATTGTGAATAATTTAGCCTTGTTGTTTTTTCTCAGTTTTGCAAACGGGACTGCTGTCAGTGCGTCCAAGGCGACGATTATTCCGAGGAAAAGGACATATTGCGTATTGTGTTCGTACTGAATAAGATGCGCAAAGTTTTTGTAAAGCAATCCGTATAAAACGAGAAAAATACCTGTCGTTAAAATTATGCACGAAACGATGTTGTTGAATACCTTTTCGGGATTCTCCTTCTGTGTGTAACGGAAAAACGTCGTCTCCATTCCGTATGTGAGAAGTGCCAGTAAAAACGCTATCCAAGCATACAAATCCGTGATTTGTCCGTACACGCCTGCTGCGAAGACGCGCACGTACAATGGAACAAGCAAATAGTTTAAAAGACGCGGCACGATTGTACCCATGCCGTAAATTACTGTCTGACCCGCGAGGGCTTTAATAGGGTTGTTGCTCATTGACATTCGCAATTTTTTGAGACGGATTGTCATCCGTCTCTACACAATAACAAAATTTTTGCAAATATATTACATTTCTTTTAAAATAGGTATGTAGATTGTAAAAACGGTGCCGATTCCTTCTTTGCTCGAAAACGAAATGTTTCCTCCCATTGATTGTATGATGTCTTGCGAGACTGACAATCCGACCCCCATTCCGCTTGATTTCGTCGTGAAATTGGGGAAGAAAATCTTCGCTTGGTCTTTTTCCTTGATTCCGCAGCCGTTGTCGGTGATTTTGATTCTGTACTTCTCCTCTAACTTGCTGAGTATCACTTCAATATGTCCAGTTTCCTTTCCTATTGCCTGAATTGCGTTTTTTATGATGTTGCCAAAAACTCTGCCGAGATTGTTTTTATCAGCAAAAATCGT
Source organism: Bacteroidales bacterium (assembly GCA_017553625.1). Classification (GTDB taxonomy): domain Bacteria; phylum Bacteroidota; class Bacteroidia; order Bacteroidales; family F082; genus Limimorpha. The sequence goes on along the minus strand of JAFZKP010000029.1, from coordinate 19,408 downwards.
CCAGTCTTCCTTATCATTGAAAATCAAAGAGATGCTTATATTATTTTGAACATCATAAAGCTTTATTGTGTTTTTCAGCAACTCGCTCAGGTCAAAGGTTGTAGGGGTGTTATTCGGAAGTTTGGCGTAATCTGAAAATGCAGAGGCAATATTAGAAAGAGTATCAATCTGTTCCAGCAAAGATTTCAGTGTTTCTTTGAAGTTTTCCTCGAATTTCGGGTCTTTTCTGTCCCAAAGCATTTGCAGATACTCAATGTTCAGTCGCATCGGTGTGAGCGGGTTCTTTATCTCATGAGCCACCTGACGCGCCATCTCACGCCAAGTGCTTTCACGCTCGTTGCGAACAATCTTATTTGCCGCTATTTCAAGCTGCCGGCACATCTTGTTATACTGTTCCACAAGAGCTCCAATCTCATCGTGACCTTTGAAATTAATCGGTTCGTTTGTTCCGTCAAGGCTGATTTTTCCCATCTGTTCCTCGATGATTTTCAATGGTTTGAGAGTTTTGCGAGTAATAAAAAGCACAATAATTGAGGAGATGCCAAGCAAAACAATGATAATGTTCACATAATTGAGGGCGAATTTTGACAAATTATCGTCGTATTCCTGTTGTGAGTCGAAGTAAATTACATTCAAAATGGCGACAAGATTGTTGTTTTGGTCGAGAATTGGGAAGTAGTAAGAGGTGTATTTTTCGTCTTTGTACGATTCTTTTTGCAAATGATATCCAGCGTTGTCAAACAAAATTGTCCTGTATGCATCCTCGTTGATGGCATCTGCATTGACATTTGCGCCCGGTAAAGTTGAGTTAATCAGATTTCCCTTGATATTGTAGATATTAATGTCGCAGAAAAACGTTTCTTTAAGCTTGGCGATGAACTCGTTTTTATTGATGCTATTTTCTGTTAAAAGATTGGATTCCAAGTTGTTACGAATGATATTTGCCTGTTTGTATTGCTCAATCTGTGTCTTTTTGGAGATATTGTTTCTCAGAAACAGAAAAGAAACTATGCCAATTGCAATAAATGAAAAAGCCAGAACCAGCAGAATCGTGATTTGCATTTTGCTATGGAAACTCCGTTTGAAAATGTTGGAACGACCTTTTTCAAAATATATATAAAGGAAATAGGCGAGAAGCAGGGTAAAGAAAATGAGGGAAACTGGTGCGACAAACTTCATCCAGCGTTCAGACTCAATTGAAACAACGATAGATTTATAATTATCTAAGTCATTGAGAATAAAATGTTTAAACTTTCTACCTCTGTGAAGGCCATCCTCTTGTGAAATGAAGTTTTTGAAACTGTTCGGGTAATAATAATTGCCTAATTTGTAATGTAAAATGTTGTTGTTGTAAATTGCAAAAGAATAGTTTTTAAGTTTCGGAATGATGAAATTGTAAAAGTTTGTCGAATCAGCGTCTAAAAGCAACTTATTGTAAATCTTCTCTTTATAAAATTCCAAATACAAGGTTTGATAATTGTCAAACATCATTATGACGATGTAGTAAATGTCTGAAGTCGGATCATCGATGTGGCAAAGACCTTTTTCAAAGAAATACGAATTATATGATTCAAAAATACTCGCGAAATACTCGTCACATTGCTGTAACGAATCATTATCATTAACCTTGATGAGAGTTGTGTTGTCGCAAAGGGTAAACGTGCGGTTATAGTTTTTGTAAAGTTCAATGTTATTAAAATAATTGGAGTTTAAGTAAGCTGTGATACTGTCGTCGCTTGGGATCATGTTGCTGTTTAGCATTTTATGGAACAGGGAATCGCCTTCTATCTCGCCAATGATTTCTAATGTGTTTTTTTCGAAATCCTCGTCTCTCTCGTTTGCGATGATTTTGGCAAAACGCTCCATCTCGGCGTTCTCGTTGCTCTCTTTTCGCTGATGCACAAAAACTGTGATGGCGATGAGCGCGATGGTAATTAGTATGATGTATATTTTTTTCATAGCCCTGATTTTAGCAAAAACCGTTCCAAAAACTGCTTCGATTTAAGGCGATTTTGAAAATTTTTTGATGTACGACACTTTGAAAAACGAAAATGCCTTAAAACGCCCAAAAACCGCCAGAAATCAAATTTTGCGAAAAACGTAAATCAAACTTGAATATTCTCCTGTCTTTTTGGCTTTTTTGTTTGATTTGCTGCCAATTTTGATGCCGTTGATAAATGAGTTGGTGTTGCCGACAAATTTTTCGCTCATCATGGAGATGTAGTAAGCGTCCCATTTCAGAGGATAGATTTTTTCAAGTATGAATCTGTTGACGAAAATATGTTGCAAAGACTCTTTGTGAAAATGATTGAGGTGTCGCGGAACGTCGAATGCCGCCCATTTGTCGGTGTAATAGAGTGCGTCGAACGACATATAGTTTGGAACCGCAATCACGAGGCGACCGTCTTTTGCAAGCAGTTTGTAAAGCTGTTCAGAAAAATATCTGAGGTCGTCGATATGCTCGAGGACGTGCCACATTGTTATAATGTCGAAAGAGGAGTGGGGCAGGGCAAAGACTTGTTCTGGTGTCAGAACGTCTTTTTTAAGCTTGGCTGACGCGAGGTTACGAGCGTCTTCGCTCATGTCGCAGCCAGTTATCTTGCAGCCTTTCTTCTGTGCATAATAGAGAAAATCGCCGATACCGCAGCCGAAGTCGAGGAGACGCGGTCTGATGAAGTTCTCGCTCGTGATTTTGTATTTGTAACGGATGTTTATTTTCTTGACTCTATTATAAATCCACGGAATCAGACCTTTTTTGTGTTCGTTGTGGCTCAGGTATTCGTCGGATTTGTAATAGTTTCCAATAACAGAATGGTCGGGTCGCGGTGTCGTGAAAAGCAGTTTGCATTCGAAACACTCGACGATTTCGAAGTCCTCCTGGGTGAGAAAATAGTCTTTCAGCTTCAAGTACGACTTGGTGTTTTCTGATCCACAAAACGGGCATTTAGTGCTCATAATATCTTTATTTTATTGATGTTTCTAAAAATTGTTCCACGTGGAACGTTTATAAAACATTATCTCCCTAAATATACTGCAAGAACCGAGATGTCAGCTGGACTCACACCGCTGATGCGCGAGGCCTGGCCGAGAGTCTGTGGCTTGTGCTTCGTCAGTTTCTGCCGTGCCTCTATCGTCAGCGAGTGCAGCGCGTTGTAGTCGAAGTTAGGGCTCAACTTCACGTCTTCGAGACGTTTCAGCTTGTCGGCTACTTCCCGTTCCTTGTCGATATATCCTTCATATTTCACCAAAATTTCCGCCTCCTCGACGACGCTTCGCGTCATCTCGTCGGCGAGGTCATATTGTGATTTCAACCAGTCAATGTGGTTTATAATCTCTGTCAAGCTCACCTGCGGACGTGTGAGGACATGTGCCAGACGTGTCTTGCCCGTGAGTTCGGGAGTGTCTTTCTCAACCAGCAATCCATTTATTTCTTCTGGGCTTACGTTATTGTCTTTCAACAAGTTAACTAAATCTTGCACACGCTGTTGCTTGTCGAGGAAACGGTTGTAGCGTTCCTGCGATGCGAGACCGAGATTATAGCCGAGAGGTGTGAGACGTGCGTCGGCATTGTCTTGACGCAGCAAGATACGGTATTCCGCACGGCTTGTGAACATCCTGTAAGGCTCGTCGACGCTCTTGGTGATGAGGTCGTCGATGAGGACGCCGATATAACCTTCGTCACGGCGCAAGACAACAGGCTCATCGTCGTGAATGAGGCGATGAGCGTTGATGCCAGCCATAAGACCTTGTGCCGCCGCCTCTTCGTAGCCTGTTGTGCCGTTGATTTGTCCAGCGAAGAACAAGCCGTGAATCTTACGCGTTTCAAGGCTGTGATAAAGCTGTTCTGGCGGGAAGAAATCGTATTCTATAGCGTAACCTGGACGGAAAATCTTGGCGTTTTCAAACCCTTCGATGTTTCTAAGTGCCTCGTACTGAATGTCTTCCGGCAGGGACGAACTGAAACCGTTGAGATAATACTCGCAGGTTGTAGCACCTTCCGGCTCTACAAAGAGCTGGTGGAAGTCTTTTCCCGCAAAACGTTCGATCTTATCCTCAATACTCGGGCAGTAACGCGGTCCGATGCCTTGTATTCTGCCAGTGAACATTGGCGATTTGTCGAATCCCTTGCGCAGTATTTCATGCACTTTCAACGATGTGTATGCGATATAGCAGGAGCGTTGTTTGAGAGGTTTTTCCACGTTCATGAACGAGAATCCTGTCACGTCTTCATCGCCTTTTTGCTCTGCGAGTTTGCTGAAATCTATTGTCCTGCCGTCGATTCTTACAGGCGTTCCTGTCTTCATGCGGTCGGCTTCAAAGCCCAGTTCCACGAGTTGTTCTGTGATTCCGTGGCTTGCCGATTCGCCAATTCTGCCGCCTGAAAACGACTTCTCTCCGATAAAAATCTTCCCGTTGAGGAACGTTCCGTTAGTTAGAATCACAGTCTTTGAATACACGTCGCCGCCCATCATGGTGTGTACGCCTATTATCTGGTCGCCTTCGACGATGAGTCCGTCGACGTGGTCTTGCCAAAACTCGAGGTTTTCGGTGTGTTCAAGCGTGTTTCTCCATTCGGCTGAAAACGCAGCCTTGTCGCTTTGTACGCGCGGACTCCACACGGCGGGACCCTTGGATTTGTTAAGCATCCTGAACTGTATCATCGTCTTGTCGGCGATGATGCCCATCTGACCGCCGAGGGCGTCGATTTCGCGCACTATCTGACCTTTGGCGATGCCTCCCACGGCAGGGTTACACGACATCGCCGCCATGAAACTCATGTTCATGGTGATGAGCAGCGTCTTGTTGCCGAGGTTCGCCGCTGCCGCGGCCGCCTCACATCCTGCGTGGCCCGCCCCGACCACAATCACATCGTATTTTTCAAATATCATATCTCAAATGTTCCACGTGGAACGTTATTTGTAATTCATTGATTTTAAAAGTCTTCATGTCGCATCGTAAGACATTTTTCCTCCTGTGCGCGCATCGTTTTCGCCTCCTCGGCGGTTTTGTCTTTGAAGCCTATCAGATGAAGCACGCCATGAGCCAAAACACGATGAAACTCGTCTTTAAACGGCTTGTCCATCTGCGCTGCGTTGTCTCTAATTCTGTCGATGCTGATGTAAAACTCGCCAGAGAGATATTCCTCACAGTCGTTTAACGGAAACGTCACGATGTCGGTATAAAAATCGTGGTTCATGCGCTTCTGATTGAACTCCAAAAGGTATTCGTCGCTGCAGAAAAGATAATACAACTCGCCAATTTTCTTGCCGTAAGAAGCGACAAACTCTTCAATCCAGTCCTTTGCAAGGCGTTGGTTTAAAGAAGGCATTTCGATATCAATATTTTCAAATTTTATCATTTTTTTTTCATAAAATATTCGTTAATTTTTTGTTTATAAAACGGTTGATATTCAATTGGATTAGTGCGCAGGAAGTCTTGTTGCTTCTTTATGCTTTCCTCATATCTCAACTCGTCGATGTCATGTTTTTTGGCAGGACCTTTATACTCGTCAGACTTGCGTTTTTCCTCTTTTTCGCGTTCCTGCTGGGCGTTTTCGGCTTTCAACATTCGTGACATTATGTCTTTGTTACGCTTGATGGTCTGATTCGTAATGCGTTTATTTACAATGTCTTCCTCTAATTTTTCCATGTCTTTGATTATCTGGTTGAGGCCGTCGTCGCCGAGAACGCCGTTCTTTTTCATCTCGTCGAGAATCTGTTGCATGCCTTCACGAATCAGTTCTTGTTGTGCCGCCATTCGTGCAAACTCCTCGCTCATGTTCTGCATAGGAGTGCCGTCTTTTTGCTGTTGTTGCATCTGCTGCTGCATCTTTTTGAGCTGTTCTCCAAGCTGGTTTTGAAGGTCTTTCATGTTTTTCATGCTCTTCGGCTGACCTTGTTTTCCTTTGGATTTTCCTGGTTTTGAGCATGAACTGCTGCTTTGTCCGTCCATCTGGGAGTCCATTTCGTTAAGAGATTCTGCAAGCATCAAAGCGAGGTTGTTCATCGACATTATGGCATTTTGCTGTTTCTGTGAGGCACTGCCGAATCTCAGTTCGAGAATGTCTTGCATGGAGGACTCACACTGCTGGTTGATTATCTGTAACTCATTGAAAACGAAGTTTTTAATGCTTGTCTGACGCATCGCCATCTTGCGTAAAGAATCTTCCACCATCACGAAGTTTTCAGAAATCTCTTTCTGGCGGCTAATCTTTTGTGAAACAGTAGGGTCGTCGGTTTTCATCACGCCAATTTCTTTCATGAGAGCCTCTTCGGCATGCGATGACCTAACTACATTTTCAAGCAAAATCCTGACAAGATGAGCGTCTTCCGCCAATTGTTCCATTCCTCCGCCCAACATCATGCTGTTCATGCTTTCAGACATCTCTTTAATCTTCTTGCCGGCTTTTTGCTTCTTGTCTTTTGCGCCTTCTTTGTCGTTGCCGTTTTCGGATTCCTCAGCGTCTTCAAGGTCTTGCTGGGCTTCATCAAAAGCTTGATCGTCTTTGTTGATGTCGAAAGGATCGTTTAATCCTTGGTTTTTCTCAATTATTGAATCAAGTTTTTTTTCAAGCTTATTCAATTGATTTTCAGCGTCTTTTGCAGAAATAGAGTCAGTATTGTTCAACAGTTCGTCGGCGAGTTTCTGCATCTCGTCGAGGAGTTGGTTCATGTCCTTCTCGACCTTGAGCTGCTCCAAAAGTGATAGGTTTCTATCCATCATCTTTTGCAGTGACTCGTTGTTTTTCTTCAGGTCTTTCATGATTTCCTGCATCCTCTCGCGTGGCATCTCATTCATCAGCTGCTCGATTTCCTCCATGAGTTTCTTCATCTCGTCAGGAATGACCTCGTCGAAAAGTTTGTTTATCTCCTCTTGTTTCTTTATCAATTCTTCCGATGAAAGTTCGTTTTCCTTAATAAAATCAGCAAGTTCCTTTTGTTCCTCCTGGATTTTTTGCCATTCTTCCTGCACCTCTTTCTGCTTTTCGAGAAGCTCTTTCATCTTTTCCTTATCGCTCCAGTCGAGTTCCTTTTTCGACATAAGGTCACGAAGCAAGTCTTCAATATCCTTGCGCAGATTCTGAAGCTCGTCGGAACGCTGGTTTAAGTTGTTAAGTATTTGATTTTCAGATGAATCAGCGATTGAATCAAGTTGCTCGGTGGTCGGAAGACTCAGATAGAAAACCTCCGAACGTTTTGATTTCGGACCATTGATGCCATCGTTGTCGAAAATCTCGAAATATGATTTTATTTCATCTCCACGATAAATCGTAAGTGTATCTGTATCAATGCTATAATAAAAAGATGTGCGAGTGTTTTTCTTGTCGATAGGAATGTTTTTCACGAAGGACTGATTTGGCTTTCCATCGACTTCAAAATGGTAGAGAAGTTTGGTGAAGCCATAATCGTCGGCAATCAGACCGGAATAATAAGTCTGTTTTGCAAAATCCTCGTGGAAATTCTGCACCTGGATGTCGGGATAGGCGTCAGGGATGACCTCGACGGTGAAGGTGATAGGGTCTGAGGTGTTCCAATTATTACATAAGATAGCGTTGAATTTCGTGGTTTTAAGGGCATTGAGATTGTACACGTATAGTAAGGGCGAATCATCATTCGCCATAGGAGACGCGATGAATCGCGTCTGTACATCGGAATTATTTTGTGTATTCGTAATGAATAATGAATCAACGTCGCGAGTATGGAATACGAATTCCACGTCGGTGCCCTGTGGCACGATGATGCGCGTTTTTCCGTTGATGGTCTCGTTTTTGCGGTGGATATATTTCGGAAATGTCAGTTTTGCCTCGTAATACAGCATCGTCGGGTTAGGTCTGACGATGAGGTTTATAATCTGACTGCGGTAGTCGCCGCCTTCGATGTAAAATTCCTCGTTTTGGTAAACGTTCTTGAAGATGAAACGGAAATCATTGGTATTCAGGCGGTTCATCAAATGAATTCTGGTAGAGACGATGTACACATCGTCTCTACATTTGATGTAAAACGCATCCGGGATGCGTTCACCGGTGACGTGGATGCGAAACTCGGCATCTTTGCCTTGTGAAACCTCGATTTCAGTTGCAGAAAGCTGCACCTCAAAAGGCAAAGGCTTCACATATTCCTGTGAATAGTTGATGATACGCTGTGCAGGTTTCTTTGAGAAGTCAGGAATGAAAATTAAAGCGATACTTAAAATAATAAAAGCTAAACCGAATATTTTCAGGTATTTATAATTCTCTTTCAGATTGACTGCATTAGAAAAATTGATGGGTTTCAAATGCTCGGTACGCTGTTCAATTGTCGCAATAAGCAGTTGATTGTCAGAGTCTTGTGCAAGCTCATTAGAAAGTTGTAGAGTGTTTAACAGTTTGTCGCTGATTTCGGGGAAGAATTTTCCAATGATAACGGCAGCATTCTCATCCGACATTTTTTTGCGAAAGCGAATGAGATTGATGACAGGGATGGCGAAGTAGAAAATTGCGACAAACAAAGTGCCGAGGACAAAGAGCAGCAACAATACGAGGCGGCCTTTTTGCGGAAGCCATGAAAAATACTCTATACCATTGATAATCAAAAATAAGGCAATCATCATGATAAGTCCTATCAGCGCACCTTGGATGAGGCGGTTGAGGTAGAACTTCCTGATGAAGCGCTCGATTTTCGATATCAGTGCAGAGTTTGACATAATACTACAAACTTGCAAAGATACGAAAAAGTCTTTAGTAATTAGACTTTAGTTGTTAACTTTTATATTTTAATGCCATTTATTTTTTCACAAAAATCTTTTCCATGAATTCTTTTCCATGGGACATTCTCACTTTGATTAGGTATAAACCAGGGGTGAGGTTGGCGATGTTGATGGTTGACGATGGAGACGTTTCGGGAAACGTCTCCACAACGAGGCGACCGTCAATTGAATAAATATCGATAGAACGGCATTGTGCATTGTTGGAAAAGGTGATATTTACAATGTCGTTTGTCGGATTCGGGTAAATAGAGATTTTAGTTGTAAAATCATTTTCTTCGACTGAATAATATCTTTGAAAGACAGGATAACCTTTGTTTGCATTCAGGACATCCATTGCGTAAAAATCACCATTAGCGTTTAACAAATCCACAAAATTTTGTGATTTCATCTCATTGTCTGATTTGGTGGTGCCATAAGCATTTATGCTTGTTATAGTATTGATATAATAACAGTTATCGACATTTATTGTGATATTTTCGTAGTTTGTATTAGCTATGATTCCACCGATATTTGTTGCCTCGATGTTCCCGACATTATAGCAAGAATTAATGGAAATATCGTTTAACGGATTATTTTTTTCATAAATATCGCCTACAATTCCCCCTGCATTGGAATTTTCACAATTAACTATAATGTTTCCAATATTATAGCTATTTGATAACACATTTGAAACTGTGCCGCTTACTCCGCCGATTTTACATTTGTTGCAACTTGAGATTTCAACAATTAAATCACCAGTGTTATAGCATTCTTCAATAGAATAAGCTCCACCGGCAACACCACCGGCATAGCAATAGGCTAAATTGTTGGCATTGATGATTATCTTCCCGTGATTACTGCAATTTATGATAGAGGTACATTTCCCGACAATGCCACCGGCTTCCATCCAAGAATTCGCATTTATTATAATATCGCAGTAATTATGGCAATTTTCGACCAACGGAGCCCCAAATGTGATTAAACCGAAATTATAATACTCTGCTTCGCGATAAACCACGGAGCCTCTTGTGGTAAGATTTTTAATATAACCATCAAAAGTAGTGTAAAACAAGGTGTTTGATGGATTATATATGGTGTGATTGTCGCCATCGAAATAGCCGTTAAACTCTGGACAAGTGATATATGGAAAGTCACCAATTGGAGTCCAGTTCCTATTGTCAAGGTCTATATCAGTTGTTAGTTTATAATATTTGGGATCTTGTGAGCAATAGATTAGTTGTGACATTCGAGCCAACTGAGCGGCGTTTTCAATAAGAATTGGGTCGTTAGCAGTGCCTTCATGGATGGTGTCCCAGTTTTCATAACTACCGTCCCATACGGAGATATTGGCATTGAGTGTTAATCCCATCAACACCGCGATAATAATAAAGGTAATCTTTTTCATGGCTGTAAGTTTTATGTTCAACATTATTTTCGACGACAAAATTATGATGAAAATCTGCTTTTGTCAAGAAAAAGATGTTACGGAATGTTACGGATTATCTTTTAACAGCAAATTTTCGCATAATGGTTAAGAGGTCGCCGTTGGTGTCAAACACTTTTTTCAGTTTGCGGCTACGGTCGCTGACGGTGGAGTAGGCTTTTTGCATAAATGCGGCAATGTCGGGCTCTTTCATACCGAGAAGATAAAGGATGCAATAGTTGACATCATCGTTGGTGAGTTCGGGATATTTGTTTCGGATACGCTCCGTGAATCCGTTAAGATGGTTGTCGGCGGCGGTGCGCAATGTCAGAAGTTGTTCTTTGTCGAGGGCATAGTCCTTGTAAATGGTGCAATCCATTTTCGACTTGAACTGCTGTTGGTGTGCCGTTTCGAGAATGTATTTGCAAACAGGCTCGTTGATAAAAGCGTTGTAACCCTCAATATTTGATGATTTTTTGCGAGTCAAAACGGCTATTGCAATTAACAATACCGTCGATGCGATTATTAGGATTATTGTAATTTCGTGACGTTTTTTCTGATGTTCCAATTCCTGCTGCTGTTTTTGTTGCAGATAGTCCTGAAACATGTTGGTTAGTTGCCATTCCTCGGCTTTCGTACCGAATTCAGGCGGAGTGTTCTCGGTGATGAATCGTGAGTAGGAATCCGCTTTTATGGTGTCGCCAAAATGGTTGTAAATCTCGTAAAGGTGGTTTGCGCTTTGTGTTCTAAGGAAAATATCAGGAGCGTCGTTGAACACCTCGTTAAGATAAACGAGAGCAGTATCATATTGATTTTCAATAAGATAAATATAACCGAGTCCTAAATATCTGTCATATTTTTCATAATCTTCACCATATTTGATGATGTTTTTCAAAGAATTTATCGCTTTATCACTGTCATTATCAATCAAATATAAGGTTATCGCCTTCCTGTTGATGACGTTGCGGTACAAAAGGCTGTTTGTGTCGGAAATGTTTTCCAAAGAGATGTTGTAATAATATAGTGCGCTGTCGGATTTCTCGCCTTTTTCAAATTCGTAGCCTATGAAAAACAAGGTGTTGGCGATGTTTGAGTGAAGGTCGCATTTCTTGTATTCAAGGGCTTTTTTGTAGAAAAACACAGCTGGCTCGATAAGAAATTTGTCAGAATAGATATTTGCCAAACGAGTGTGAATCAGAGACATGAATTTCGGATTGCTATTGAAAGGATGCATTATTTCAAGAGCTTGATAGTATTGTTGGCAAGCCTCGAAGACGCTGTCGTTTTCATAAAAACCTACGCCATTCATGTAATGGGAGCGGGCTGAGAGGAGGGCAGCGGTTTCGTTGTTGGGATTAGCTTTGAAAACGCTGTCAAAATAGGCGAGAGCGTCAAGAAGTTCAGCGCGAACCAGTTGGGGAGCGTCGTTTTTGTAAAGGGCTTCGGAAACGAGGAGGAAATAATAATTTTTTCCTGTTGCGCCAACGCATGCGTTGGCGGTACGGGTTGTGTCGATTAGCATCATAAATGCAGAATCGGGTCGTTGTTGCATGACGCTGTCGATGTGAACCAATTCAGGTGACAATTCAAATTGCGACATCTTGTTGGAAGCGCTATTCGAGCAAGAAATAATGATTGAGGCAATGATGCCTGAAAACAATAAAGCTTTGAGTTTTTTCATATCATTTTTAAAATGACAAAAATAGCGATTCTATAGAATTTTGTCAAGAAAAAATGGTACGGAAAGGTACGAGTGCTTATATATTATTGATTAAATACGATAAACCTGTTTAAAAAATATGTATTTTTGCAAAAATTTTTTAGAAATGAAAGAAGTAAGAGTTCGTTTTGCTCCAAGTCCGACTGGACCGTTGCATATCGGCGGCGTGAGAACCGCTTTGTATAACTACCTTTTCGCTAAGAAAAACGGCGGAAAGATGCTGCTCCGCATTGAAGACACCGACCAGACACGTTTTGTGCCGGGTGCTGAGGAATATATCATCAAATCGCTCGACTGGTGCGGTATTAAGTTCGATGAAAGCGACATCGTGGGCGGTCCTTACGGTCCTTACAAACAGAGCAACCGCAAGCCTCTTTACAAACAATACAGCGACGAACTGATTGCGAAAGGTCATGCTTACTATGCATTCGACACGGCTGAGGAACTCGACAACCTCCGCAAGGAAGCAGAAGCACAGAAAAAGACATTTATCTATAATGCCGAGACACGTCAGGAGCTGCGTAACTCATTGACAATGACTAAAGAAGATGTTGATGAGCTGCTTGCAAACGGCACTCCTTACACTGTGCGTTTCATGATGCCGGAGAACTACGTGGTGGAGATGCACGACATCATCCGTGGTGATATCAAGGTGAACACCAACACTTTGGATGATAAGGTGCTGTTCAAATCAGACGGAATGCCGACATACCATCTTGCAAACATCGTCGACGACCATCTGATGAAGATTTCACACGTGATTCGTGGTGAGGAATGGTTGCCTTCAATGCCATTGCATGTGCTTCTGTATCAGGCCTTTGGATGGGAAGCTCCAGAATTTGCACACCTGCCATTGCTGCTCAAACCAGAAGGCAACGGCAAGCTCAGCAAACGTGACGGCGACCGTCTTGGATTCCCAGTGTTTCCTATGCAATGGGAGAATCCTGAGACACATGAGATTTCGTCGGGTTACAAGCAGTCGGGATACTATGCGGAGGCATTCATAAACATGCTGGCATTGCTCGGCTGGAACCCAGGCACAGAGCAGGAAATCTTCTCGATGGACGAGTTGATTCAGGCATTCTCATTCGACCACTGCAGCAAGTCGGGAGCAAGATTTAATGTTGAAAAGGCAAAATGGTTCAACCATGAATATCTGATGCGCCGCTCGAGCGAGGAAGTGGGCAAGGAATATCAGGAATGGCTGAAGGCTGAAAAGAATATTAACGCTGATATTCAATACGTTACAAAGGTGGCAGCATTGGTGAAAGACCGTGTCAACTTCGTGAAAGAGATGTGGGACCAGAGCTTCTTCTTCTTTGAGGAGCCAACCACTTACGACGAGGTGACGGTTAAGAAACGCTGGAAAGAAAACAGCGCCGATTTGATGCGCCAGGCTTCGGAAGTGATAAGAAACATTGACGATTTCAGTACAGAGAACATCGATAAGGTTTTGAATGAATGGATTACAGCCAATGAACTCGGCATGGGACCAGTGATGAACGGCCTCAGATTGATGCTCGTCGGAGCAGGCAAAGGCCCGCATATCCATGAAATCCTTGGATTGATTGGAAAAGACGAGGCGTTGAAACGTATTGAAAAAGGAATTGAAGTATTAAAATAGTTAGTCAGTTAGTCAGTTGATCAGTTAGTCAGTTAAATCTGACGACTGAATAACTGAATAACTGAATAACTGAACAACTGAATAACTATGTCTGTGATTTCAATAGAAAAAATGGAGTTCTACGCCTATCACGGGTGTTTCGAGGAGGAGCGCAAGATAGGGACGTGGTTCAACGTGGACTTGAGCATGGAGGTTGACACCTCAAAGGCGGAAGAGACCGATAATCTTGAAGATACGGTCAATTATCAGGAGGTTTATGCCGTGGTGAAGCGCGAGATGATGATTTCGTCAAAGCTGCTTGAAAATGTTGCGAGACGTATTTTAAATGCCATCCAGAAGGAGTTTCCTGCCGTTTCTTACGCCTGGGTGAAGGTGAAGAAGATGAACCCGCCGCTCGGTGGCAAAATGGAAAGTGTTAGCGTTGAACTTGAAAGTTAGTCAGTTAATCAGTTAGTCAGTTGTTCAGTTAAGGACAACCAATTAACTGAACAACTGATCAATTGAACAACTAAAAAAGTTTGCAATTGCAAACTTTTTTGTATTTTTGCAGCGATTTTTGGTGCCGGGAGGCTCAATAGGGAATCCGGTGTGAATCCGGGACAGTTCCCGCTGCTGTAAGCTCTTAACGCTTGCCACTATGCCACTGATAATCAATTATTTCGGGAAGGCGGCAAGAATAAAGGAGTAAGTCAGAAGACCTGCCAATTATCGTAAACAAAGCTTTCGGGACAAAAGCTGGCTTTCCCTTTTTAAAAGGTACCAACGTTTTTCCACGAGGTTTTGAGGTAATTAAATTATTATTAAACCTTAAAAATCTAAGTTATGGTTAAAAAATTTACTTTAATGTTCCTTTTAGGAATCTTCGGTCTTTTCTCGACCAACCTTTTCGCACAGGAAGATGCGACAATCGACCCATCCGACATCAAATTCTGGATTGGCGAGGGTGAAAGTGAAGTGGTTTTCATCGTCAACTGGGCCGAGCCTGACACAGCATTGGCTTGGGGCTATCGTTTCGATGGCGAAAATGTCGTTATGAAAACTATCATGGACGACATCGCGGCAGCTGATTACCGTTTCAGCTATGAAGCAAGTGGTTTTATCAACGACCTGCATTTCAATGACGGTGTTCTCGATTTGAGTCTCGTTGAAGCGGGATGGCTTACCTATCTGATTAATGGTGAATCGACATGGGATACTTATGATGTGGCATTAGTCAGCGACGGTGAATATGTGAAAATTGGCGACACACATTGCGGCACAATGATTGATCCGGAAAACTGGATTTATGTCTATGAAAAAGAAGTGGCTCCTGTCTATGCATTAGGCGAAGAGGCAACTATCGACCCATCGGAAATCCTTTACTGGATTGGCGAAGGCGAGAACGAGGCAATATTTGCTGTGAACTTTGCCGACCCTGAAGATGTCTGCTTCGCTTGGGGTTACAGATTCGATGGCGAAAGTGTCACAATTAAAGAAATGATGGAAGCTATTGCTGCTGTTGACCAGCGTTTCGCTTTCAATGACGAACCGTCTTCATGGGGTGGCATGATGCTTACCGAACTCACCTTCAACTATAATGAAGTGAATTATGAACTTTCGGGTTATAACGCCATGTACAACGTGAACGGTGTGCAGTCATGGTATACTTTTGACGAACAAACCGTAATCGATGACGATTTTGTAAAATGGGGCGACTATACCATTGGTACTGAAATTGCAGCTTGGACATACGTTTGGGAAACCCCAGTACAGCCTGTTACAGCATACGACGCTGTTGGTGAGGTTGAGGCTTTAGAAATGTCGGTTTACCCGAATCCTGCAACAGATTTCATTATGGTTAATGTTGAGACACAAGATTTTGTGTCTTTACAAATTTACGATGTCATGGGTCGTAATGTTCTCACCACAACAGAGACAGCTATTGATTTAAGAAGCATGGAAGCTGGCGTTTACTTCGTCACTGTGAGAAGTGAAAACGCTTCAAAGACAGTGAAACTCGTTGTTAAATGAGAAAATTATTATTAATATTGATGGCTATGGTGCCAATGGCTATGTGGGCGCAGTTTGCTCCTGCACAGGACCAGCCTGGCACCACAGCCATGCATGCTGACTCTTCGGCTTTCGTGGCATGGGCGACAGGTTGCGTTGTCGAGCCGGGACCGATGGACATCACCAACCCGAGCGCTGGTGTGGCAGGTTCAGGCTATCCTGCAGAGAATGCCATAGGCGTTCCTGGTGGCACATACGCCGTGACTTGCCTTGGTGACGGAGGCTATGCTACGTTGACATTCGCATCGCCAATATGTAACCGTCCGGGACCTGATTTTGCAGTGTTTGAAAACGGTTTCAAGAGCGGTGACCTTTGGTTTCTCGAGATTGCATTTGTTGAAGTGAGTTCAGATGGAGAAAATTTCTTCCGTTTTCCTGCAATAACACGTGTGCCTTTCGATACGCAGCTTAACGGTTTCGCGACGATGGATCCTGCGATGATTCATAACTTCGCAGGCAAATATGGAGCCTTTTACGGCACTCCGTTTGACCTTGACGAGGTTCAGAACGATCCGTTATTAGACAAAAACAACATCACGCATGTCCGCGTTGTCGATGTTGTAGGATGTATCGACCCGCAATATGCCACATACGATTCGGAAGATCATCCTGTCAACGACCCGTGGCCGACGCCATTCGCATCAAGCGGTTTCGACCTCGATGCTGTAGGAGTGATTCATGATCTGGAGCATTTCCCAGATGGCATTGAAGAGAATGACAATATGACTATTTCGGTTTATCCGAATCCAGCGTATGATTATATTCGTATTGAGACGCAAAATTTTACGTCTTTACAATCCATAGATGTGTTTGATATTACAGGACAATTGATGATTTCATCAACGGAAAACGAAATCAATGTGTCGGGATTGAAATCGGGAATGTATTTTGTTCGCGTATATTATGGAGACGCAAAATATTGCGTCTTTACAGAACGATTGATAATCAGGTAATTATGAAAAAGATTTGTCCTCGTTGCGGAAAAGAGTTCGAATGCGTGCATTCAATCGATTGCTGGTGTGTGAAAATACATCTCAGTGACAGCGCAAAGGCTCATCTAAAGGAAAATTATTCTGATTGTCTATGCAAAGATTGTCTTGCAGATATTAACGTTTAAAAGGACAAGAAACAGAATTGCAATTATTGCATTTGTTTGATTTTGTAGAGACGTTTTGGGAAACGTCTCTACATTTTTTTAATGAAAAAATTGCCAGCACCACGAGGGATGCAACAACCAATAACACTATGCCTGTAGCTAAATTCATATTATCGCTCCTGCAATTAAATAGACAACAAACGCAGCGATCCATGCCACAATGCATTGGAACAAGATGATGACGAGCATCCATTTTGTGCCCAGTTCACGGCGTATTGCGGCCATTGCGGCGACGCAAGGGGTGTAGAGGAGGCAGAACACTAACATCGAGATTGATGTCGTTAAAGTGAACAAATCGATGGCGTTGAGCACTTCGAGAGTTGCCACCACGCTTTCCTTTGCCATGAAACCGCTCACCAAGGCTGTCACGATTTGCCATTCGCCGAGTCCGATTGGTTTGAATATCGGGGCTATCCATCCGGCTATCAACGCGAGGATGCTGCCTTCACCGTTTTCAACCATATTGAAATGGAAATCAAAGGTTTGAAGGAACCAAATCACCAGAGAGGCGAGGAAAATGACAGTGAAGGCGCGTTGGAGGAAGTCTTTTGTCTTGTCCCACAGCAGATGCGCCACGTTTTTCGTGCCAGGCATGCGATAGTTCGGCAGTTCCATCACGAAAGGAGCCACGTCGCCTTTGTTTTTGGAGAACAACGCGACGACAAGTCCCATGACGATGCCGAACAAATACAGGCAAATCAGCACCAGTCCGCCGTGATGCGGGAAGAAATAGTCGGTGAAGAAGGCGTAAATCGGGATTTTTGCCGAGCAGCTCATGAAAGGTGTGAGTAGTATTGTGCGCCAACGGTCGTGGGTGGAGTGCAGTGTGCGCGACGCCATCACAGCAGGAACCGTGCAGCCGAAGCCTATTAGCAGCGGCACGATGCTGTGTCCGGTGAGACCCAGTTTTCTTAAAAAACTGTCGCTGACGAAAGCCACGCGCGCCATGTAACCGCTGTCTTCAAGCAGACTCAGGAAGAAGAAAAGCAGTATGATGATAGGGATAAAGCTGATGATGGTTCCTACGCCGCCAAAGATGCCGTCGACGACGAGTGACTGCACCACTGGTGTGACGTTCCAACGGGCGAGAGCCGCACCGCAGACGCCAGCAAGCCATTGTATGCCGTTATCCAGTAAGTCTTGCAGTGGAGCGCCGAGTGCGTCGATGGAAAGATAGATGACACCCATCATCACCAATATAAAAATAGGGATGGCGGTCCATTTTCCAGTTAAAATCTTATCAATTGCGCGGCTGCGTTGATATTCTTTGCTTTCCTTAGGTTTTACTACCGTTTTAGAGCACAGGCGTTTTATGAAAGTGAAGCGCATCTCGGCCATGGCTGCGGCTCGGTCGAGACCGCGTTCCTCTTCCATCTGCAAGATGAGGTGTTCGAGTGTTTCTTTCTCATTTTGAGAGAGTTGCAGAGCGTCGAGCACTATTTTGTCGCCTTCCACGAGCTTGGATGCGGCGAAACGCACCGGAATGTCGGCACGTTGGGCGTGGTCTTCGATGAGGTGCATGATGCTGTGCAGGCAGCGGTGTACTGCCCCGTCGTGGTCGTCCTTGTCGCAAAAGTCCTGACGCACAGGCTCTTCCTGATATTTCGCCACGTGGATGGCGTGGTCCACCAACTCATTGACACCCTCGTTTTTGGCTGCTGAGATAGGCACAACCGGCAGTCCGAGGATCTGTTCCATCTCGTTGACACGTATGGTGCCGCCGTTGTGACGCACCTCGTCCATCATGTTGAGTGCCAGCACCATAGGCACGCCGAGCTCCATCAGCTGCATGGTGAGATAGAGGTTGCGTTCGATGTTGTTGGCGTCCACGATATTGATAATCGCCTTGGGTTTCTCTTTCAATATAAACTCACGTGACACGATTTCCTCGTTGGTGTAAGGTGAAAGGGAATAGATTCCCGGAAGGTCTGTCACGGAAGTCTCTTGATGCCCTTTTATCACGCCGTCTTTACGGTCGACGGTGACGCCAGGGAAGTTGCCGACGTGTTGGTTTGAGCCTGTCAACTGGTTGAAAAGCGTTGTCTTGCCGCAGTTTTGCTGACCTGCGAGTGCGAAAGTCAGTTTTGTGCCTTTTGGCAGCGGGTTTTCATGAGTCTTGTCGTGATATATGCCTTCCTCGCCAAGTCCGGGGTGAGCGTTATGGTCGTGAAGCGATGTGATATACAGTTTATTGATGTCGAAGGCATCGTCTTCTGTCTCTTTGGCAGGGATATGTGGTTCCACTTCAATAAGCTTGGCGTCGGCTTTGCGCAAAGTGAGCGAGTAACTGTGAATCATCACCTCCATCGGGTCGCCGAGAGGAGCGTATTTCACGAGTTTGACAACAGCGTCGGGAATCACGCCCATGTCCAGGAAATGCTGACGACGCGAGCCTTCTCCACCTACTGTTTTTATTACCGCCGACTGTCCTATTTCGAGTTTGTCGAGAGTTGTCATTTCAATATTTTTCATGATGCAAAATTACTAAGAAAAAAGATTGGATAGCATCCCTATTAATGGGGATTTTTTATACTTTTGCATGGTTAAAATGATGAAAAATGAGATTCATAAAGTCCATATCGTTTTTTTTGATTACGGTTGCGATAGTTTTTCTTGTAGGATGCAAGAAAGAGAAAAATTCAGAAAATGTAAGTGTTAACGACCATGAATATGTCGATTTGGGATTGCCAAGCGGCACATTGTGGGCGACTT
>JAFZKP010000028.1 GCA_017553625.1 Bacteroidales bacterium | reverse complement strand
GCGCATGTGCCGCATGAAACGCAGTTATCAGCGTTGATTGAATAGATGCTACCTTCTGAAATAGCGCCGACTGGGCACTCGTCGATGCAAGTACCGCAAGCTACACAGCTGTCTAAAATTTTGTATGCCATAATTTTAATTAGTTTAGAAATTTTCTGCAAATATATAGGTTTTTACAATACACAACAATGTTTTTAAAAAATATTTTTTTTTGCTTTTTTTATAAAAAATATATACTTAACTTTGCAGAAAATTTCAGGTATAACCCTTGTTGATGACAAAATTATCTAAATAATTAAAATACAATAAATTAAATTCAATTTCTTATGGCTAACAGAACAAAAGTTGTAGAACTTGAACACGTAGTTATCCGTTTTGCGGGTGACTCTGGCGATGGTATGCAGCTGACAGGAAACCTGTTTTCTGATTCAACAGCTCTGGCAGGCAACGACTTTGCCACCTTCCCAGACTATCCGGGAGAAATCCGCCCACCACAAGGCACGGTGTCAGGCGTCTCCGGATTCCAGGTCCATTTCGGACACAAACCAGTCCACACAACAGGCGACCTCTGCGATGTGCTCGTCGCAATGAACCCTGCCTCTATCAAGGCTAACATGCGCTGGCTCAAGCCGGGCACAACAATCATCTTCGATGTCGACTCGATGAACGACAAGGCTCTCGAGAAAGCCGGTTACACGACAGACCCGACACAGGATGACACCCTCAGCCAGTACAAAGTCGTCAAAGCTCCTATCACTTCGATGACACTCGAGGCTTTGAAGGACTTCGGTTGGGACCGCAAGGCAATGCTCAAGTCGAAGAATATGTTCGCTCTCGGTATCGTGATGTATCTCTTCAACCGCGACATCACCATGCTCAACGCATATTTCAACAACAAATTCAAGAACAAACCTGAAGTTATCAAGGCAAACCAGACCGTCGTCGCAGCAGGTTACAGTTATGCTGACACAATGGAAATCTTTGCCAACACATATCGTATCGAACCGGCCAACCTTCCTAAGGGCAAATACCGTGACATCACCGGTAACGTTGCTACAGCATGGGGTTTGATGGCAGCAGCAGAACGCTCAGGCCGTCAGATTTTCTGCGGTTCATATCCTATCACCCCTGCAACAGATATTCTTGCAGAGTTGGTGAAATATAAGAACTTGAAAGTTAAAGCTTTCCAGGCAGAAGATGAGATTGCTGGTATCTGCTCATCACTCGGTGCTTCATTTGCAGGCTGCCTCGCAGTGACAACGACATCAGGTCCTGGTCTTTCACTGAAATCAGAAGCCCTCGGTCTTGCTGTGATGACAGAGCTTCCACTCGTTGTCGTCGACGTACAGCGTGGCGGCCCTTCAACAGGTCTCCCAACCAAATCAGAGCAGAGCGACCTGATGCAGGCTATCTACGGCCGTAACGGAGACGCTCCTCTTATCGTCCTCGCAGCACGCAGCTCATCAGACTGCTTCTATTCAGCATACGAAGCCGCTAAGTTGGCAATGGAGCACATGACACCTGTCATCCTTCTCACAGAAGGCGCTCTCGGCAACGGTTCTGAGATCCTCCGCATCCCAAGAGTCGCTGACCTCCCGGCTATCGTTCCGCCTATCGCGAAAGCAAACGATCCTGAATATCAGCCATACAAACGCGATGAGGCTAAACTCAGCCGTCAGTGGGCTCTCCCAGGAACAGAAGGTCTCCGTCACCGCATCAGCGGTCTTGAGAAGGCTAACGGCAGCGGTAACCTCTCACTCGACCCGAAGAACCACCAGCTCATGACAGAGCTTCGTGAAGAGAAAGTGCAGCGCGTCGCCAACTTCATCCCGGAGCAGGAAATCGTCGGTGACCCGAACGCTGACCTCCTCGTGGTGAGCTGGGGCGGCACATACGGCGTTGTCCTCTCAGTCGTCGAAAAGATGCTCGAAGAAGGCAAGTCAGTCGCTCACGCACACTTCCGCCACATCATGCCTCTGCCAAAGAACACTGCAAAGGTGTTGAGCGGTCACAAGAAAATCGTCGTCTGTGAGAACAACAACGGTCAGTTCGTGAACTACCTCAGAGAGAAGATGCCTGACTTCAAGTATGAGCAATTCAACAAGATTCAGGGTCTGCCATTCCTCACAGCAGAGTTAGAAAATAAGTTTAATGACCTTTTAAAATAAGAGTACCATGGAAAACACAAATTTAAATAATCAGGTTGTTAATCTTACTAAAGAAGATTTCGTTTGCGATCAGATAGTGAAATGGTGCCCAGGTTGCGGTGACCACGCTATTTTGAAGGTTTTGCAGGACGTGTTTCCACAGCTCGGTAAGAGAAAAGAAGACATATGCGTAGTCTCTGGTATCGGCTGCTCATCACGTTTCCCGCACTATATGAACACCTACGGATTCCACAGCATCCACGGCCGCGCTTGCGCTATCGCAACAGGTGTGAAGCTTGCAAATCCTAACCTCTCAGTATGGATCGTCTCTGGCGATGGCGACTGCACAGCTATCGGTGGTAACCACTTCATCCACGCTGTCCGCCGTAACATGGACATGAACCTCCTTCTGTTCAACAACCGTATCTACGGTATGACAAAGGGTCAGTTCTCACCATGTACATTCCGTGGAACAGTCACAAAGACATCTCCACAAGGTACATACGAGGATCCGTTCAATGTTGGTGAACTCGTCATCGGTGCAGGCGGCAAGTTCTTCGCACGTGGCGTTGACGTCAACACAAAGGAACTCACCGATATCTGCATGAGAGCTCAGAAACACGACGGTATGTCGGTCATCGAGGTGCTCCAGAACTGTATGATTTTCTCGAACGGCGTTCACGAAAACATCACAGGCAAAGACGTCCGCGACGATATGCAGGTGAAGTGCGAACACGGCAAACCTCTCATCTTCGGTAAGGAGAGAAATAAAGGTCTGCGTCTCAACGGCAACAAGCTCGAGGTCGTCACAATCGGCGAAAACGGCATCACTGAAAAGGATATCCTCGTTCACGACGAGAAAGAAGAGAACACAGGTATCCATATGATGCTCGCCCACATGATGCCTCCGGCGTTCCCAGTTGCAATCGGCGTTATCCGCAACGTGGAAGCTCCGACCTACGACGACTGCCTCACCGATGTCATCGAGCGCGAATCAGCCAAGTCGAACATCAAGACAGTTGACGACTTGCTGAACAGCGGCACAACTTGGGATATCAAGTAATCATGATTTGATGTCTTGTAGAGATGCGATTCATCGCATCTCATCATATAATCAAAAAAATCCTGTCATCATGACAGGATTTTTTTTTATTTTTGCAACATGAAAAGAAGTTTTAAACCCGGAACAATGCTTTATCCGCTGCCAGTGGTGATGGTGTCGTGCGGCGACAGCCCTGAAAACTATAACATCATCACTGTGGCATGGACTGGAATCGTATGCTCTGATCCGCCGATGTGCTATATTTCAGTCAGAAAAGAGCGTCATTCGCATGCAATAATCTCGAAAAACAAGGAGTTTGTGATAAATCTCACGACAGAAGCTCTTGCCAAAGCTACTGACTGGTGTGGAGTGCGCTCCGGCAGAGACCACAACAAATTCAAGGAAATGCATCTTACGCCAGAAACGGCTGAGGTGGTGAAAGCCCCGATGATAGCGGAATCGCCTGTAAATATCGAGTGTAAGGTGATTGAAATCAAAGAGTTGGGCTCACATGATATGTTTTTGGCGGAGATTGTCGCCGTTCATGGAGACGAGAAATACTTCGACCCGAGCACTGGGCTTTTCCAGCTCAATCAGGCGGATTTGATAACATATTCGCACGGAAAATATTATTCTTTAGGTGAAAAAATCGGCAAATTCGGTTTCTCAGTAGAGAAAATTCAGCATAAAAGGAAAAAATAATGGATTACATTAAAGTTAAAGGCCTGCAAAAAGACGAAGTCATCGGTCTGGTGAAAGAATGGATAAAGCTGTATCCTCACTCTTTCAACCCAGAAGTGAATTTCTGGTTTTATGAACTCTCTGATAATCAGGTAATTATCGGCTTGCATGACGATTTGAGCACTTTGGCGGTGAGCCTTCTTGTGATATATATTACTTCGGCGGTTAAAGATACGCAAGACGTTGAACCAGTGGCGGCGTATCTTACCGTTGATGACAATGAGATTCTTCTTAAGCAGAATTATGGTCGTCGCGCGAAGATTGTGGCGAAAGGCACAGATGACGATAATACTGGCGTGGTAATCCTGTTGGAAAACAACTACTGCGTTGAGTATTATTTCAGAGGCAAAGCGCATCAGATTAAGAATCACGGACTTGTCTTTGAAGAGCCCAACGATGTGGAATCTGTTGGAAACACTGAGAAAGAAGAGATTTTTGTTGGTGACATTATCCCGAAGAAAAAGCTCGAGAAATCGCTTGAACCTGACGCGTCGCCATTGAATAAACTGATGTGGTATGCCATCTGCACCGTCGTAGGTCTCGGTATCGGATTTTTACTTGTTCATCTATATTTTTAACAACGATTGTCATTCCGAGCGAAACGAAGTGTCGCTGAGGAATTTCATAATGATTAACGATACTGTCAATGATTGAACAATTCCGCAAATACATTAATGACAATCACCTTATTAATAAAGGTGACCGTGTCCTCGTTGCCTTGAGCGGCGGCGTTGACTCGATGGTGTTGGCGGAATTGTTGAGACGATGCGGCTACGACATCGCCTTTGCTCACTGTAATTTCCATCTCCGTGGCAAGGAGTCTGACGGCGACGAGCAGTTTGTCCGTGAATACGCCGACAGGGTGGAAGTGAAGCTTTTTGTAAAGCAGTTTGACACTTTGCAATTTGTTGAAAACAATAAGGTTTCCGTTGAGATGGCGGCACGCGAACTGCGATACGCCTGGTTTAACGATTTGATAAACGCCAACGAGCATCTGAACGCAAACAAACATGTCATTTCGAGCGAAGCGGAGCGTAGTCGAGAAATCCTTGTAAATATTGAATCAAGCAATCGTAGCAAATGGACCAACCTCCGTTTCGACAAACTAGCTATCGCTCATCATGCTGACGACCAAATCGAGACATTTTTCATCAACCTTCTTCGTGGCTCCGGCATCAAAGGATTAAAAGCAATGCAGCCTCGTAATGGCATGTATATCAGACCGTTGCTGTGGGCTTCACGCGAAGAAATCAAGAAGTTCGCAATTGAAAACGGTATTAAATGGCGCGAGGACAGCACCAACAGCGACACCGTTTATCTTCGCAATAAAATCCGTCACGAGCTGATGCCTGTTTTCGACAGCATCAAACCTGAAGCGCGAGAAAAGATTCTTGAATCAGTTAATCATATAGCCTCTGAAAATCAATTATATAGAGAACTTTTAAAAGAAAAAATCTCTCAAATTGAGATCGTCGACGGCGTTTTACACTCAATTGATAAATCATTATTACAACAGATTGTCATTCCGACCGATGGGAGGAATCTCATTCAATCAAAACAGCTTCTTTTTGAGTGGATTCGTCATTTCGGCTTCTCCTATTCCCAGTGTGAATCTATTTTTGCTTCTCTTGATGGTGAATCAGGCAAGGAATTCTATTCAAATGATTATCAATTGGTTGTAGAAAAAGATACAATTGAAATTTTTCCGATTGATTTAGAAGGGACAACGCATGCGTTGTCCCAACAGGTTACGATACAACCCGTACGGACAAGGCATGCCTTGTCCCTACTGATCAAGGATAATGATTACATCGCCCAACTCGATTACGACACCATTCATCTTCCATTAAAAACCCGTTTTTGGCAACAAGGCGACCGTTTCCGTCCACTCGGAATGCGAGGCACAAAACTCGTCTCCGATTTTTTTAACGACTTGAATTTCACGGCTTTTCAAAAGAAAACCACTCCGATTCTCGTTGATTCCAACGACCAGATTGTTTGGATTGTAGGCTATCGAATCGACGACAGATTCAAAATTACCGATAAGACCAAAACTATTTATGAAATAAAATTTGGAGAATAAAAAATTTTTACATAACTTTGTAACTTGTATTTGAAATACGAGTAATATAATTAAATCACTGATAATCAATTAACTATGAAAAAGCTTAATTTGTTTTTCGCTTTAATTATTGCACTTATTGTGCCGTTGACGTCATTCGGACAGATTTATGATCCTGTGCAATGGAGCTTTTCGTCAGAAGCACTAGGCAACAACGAATACAATGTCATTTTCAAGGCTGAAATTGAAAACGGATGGCATGTCTATTCGCAGAATATCGCTGACGGCGGTCCTGTCCCGACTACTTTTACTTTTACTGAATCATCTGAATATCAAAGAGTTGGTGAAGTAATGGAGAGCCAATCAATAGTTCTCCAAGATCCTGTTTTCGACATGGAGCTTCGTTATTTTGAGAAAGAGGCGATATTCACACAAAAGGTGAAAGTGCTTGGAAAAGAACCGATCGCTATTAAAGGTGAGCTCGAATATATGGTCTGCAACGACGGGCAATGTCTGCCACCGACAGCCGTTGAATTTGACATAAACCTTAATTCTGGAACCATAGCAAACGCTGATGCTCAGGCAAATGAGGGTGATAGCTTGTTATCAATGATTCTTCAGGCAATCCTTTGGGGCTTAGCAGCATTGCTCACACCATGCGTCTTCCCGATGATTCCTATGACGGTGTCGTTTTTCCTTCACGGAAGTGAAAACAAAGCCGCAGGACGTTTTAAAGCCATTATGTACTTCATTTTCATAGTGTTGCTTTACACCTTGCCAATCGCAATCATCATCATGGTGACATGGATTTTCGGTGGCGACAGTGTCACTGGCGATATATTCAACTGGTTGTCAACACATTGGCTCCCGAATATCATCTTCTTCCTGGTGTTTATGGTGTTTGCGGCATCGTTCTTCGGCGCATTCGAAATCGTGCTTCCGAGCAGTCTTGTCAACAAATCAGACGCCAATTCCGAGAAGAAAGGTCTTGCCGGTGTGTTTTTCATGGCATTGACACTTGTTTTGGTATCATTTGCTTGCACAGGACCTATCGTCGGAACCGTGCTTATCAAATCAACTTCTGGCGAGTTCTGGACTCCTATTCTCACCATGTTCTGCTACGCATGCACTTTCGCATTGCCGTTTGCACTCTTCGCATTGTTCCCGTCAATGCTGAAGAACCTTCCAAAGAGCGGCGGCTGGCTCAACACTGTAAAGGTCATCCTCGGTTTCATCGAGGTTGCGCTTGGCTTCAAGTTCTTGAGTGTAGCTGACCAGACATACCACTGGCATTTGCTCGACCGCGAGGTTTACCTCGGCATATGGATTGTGTGCTTTGCCATGCTCGGTTTCTATCTTCTTGGCAAGATCAGATTTAAAAACGACGACCCTGTCGAATCAATCGGTGTTGGTCGTTTGATATTGAGTATCATTACATTTACGTTTGTTGTTTATATGATTCCTGGCATGTGGGGCGCTCCTTTGAAGGCTCTCTCGGGCTACCTGCCACCACAACAGACCCTCGATTTCGACCTCAAACGTATCAATCAGGAAAATGCCGATAAGGTTATCGAATACATTCAGCGGAATGTGAGAGCGGTTCCGGCTGATCAAGCTGAGCAGCAAACTACTAAACCGACAGCTGAACTGTGTGAGTCACCACGTTTCGCTGATATTTTCCATCTGCCTCACGGCTTGAAAGGCTATTTCGACTATGAGCAGGCTTTGGCTTGTGCGAAAGCGCAAAACAAACCAATTTACGTCGATTTCACCGGTCATGGATGCGTCAACTGCCGCGAAATGGAAGCCAACGTTTGGAGCGATCCGCGCGTGCTGAAGATGTTGCGCGAAGACTTCATCATCGTGGCACTTTATGTCGATGACAAGACCAAACTCCCTGAGGAAGAATGGGTTATGGGTGGCGACGGCAAGATGAAAAAGACCATTGGACGCAAATATGCCGATTTCCAAATCACCAAGTTCGGCACCAACGCCCAGCCATATTACTGCCTCATGGGTCATAACGGTGAGCTTCTCCACGAGCCTCGTGCCTACAACCTAGACAAAGACGGTTTCGTCCAGTTCCTCCAAGAAGGACTCGATAATTTCAAAAACGGAGTTTCAGTAAGAAACATCAACGAATAGTTTTCTCTCTCCGTCATTTCGACCGAAGTGGAGAAATCTTCTTAAACCATCAGAGAGTGGAGTTTTTAAATACTTCACTCTCTTTTTTTGCAAAAATCTCACATTTTTGTTGTAACTTTCAATTTAATTACTATCTTTGCAGTGTCATCGGTCATTTTGTCTGATGACAGACATATTGGAAAAGACGTTGAACTGACGTTTTATCTGCGGCTATTCGAACTTCGCAACTTCAAAACCGCCACACGATGAAGCAAGGTTTGATGTTCACGTATTTGTTGTATATTGTCGTGTCTCCTCGACACCTATTAATATATACGTTTAGCGTGGGCTTCGGCATTGCTTATCCTTGGCGGTGAGGCAATGCGAAGGCCTGAATAGCGGGATGGGCAATAGTTCAGACTCCCGCGCTTTTTCTTTTATGGTTTTCATGATGTTTAAATTCATAATTGGCATTGGGAGTCTGCCGAAAATGGAATTGACTAATCAATTAACTATTAACTAATTATTTTACTATCATGAAAAAGTTACATTTACTCACAATGGCGGCAATCGCCATCGTTTTCGCAAGCTGTGGAAGTGAAAAACAAATGACCAGCAGTCAACCGCAACAACAAAACCAAAGAATGCAGGAGGGTGTATCAATCGTAATTCCATGCGTTGATGTGTCATATGATGATGAAAATTACTATAGAGACCTTGGCATTGGTACAGCCTTGAATCCACAAATGGCACGTAAGGCAGCTGTCAAAGAGGCTCAGTCTATGATAAAAGAACGTTTGAATGGCGTCGTAAAAGGTTTATCTGTTGACTATAGTCGTGCTGTTTCAGGGAACGCACCGTCCGACAAAGTTCAGGGTATCATTGAATCTGAATTTAACACTGTTATTGATCAAGTTCTTAACAACGCTGACAAAGTTTGCGAAGATCTCGTTAAACTACAGGACGGCAACTATCGTGCTTACTATGCAATCCAAATTTCCAAGAAAGAAATTGTTAACAAAGTGGCAGAAGCTATCTCTATGGAGGAGGAATTTGGAATAGAGTTCAAACGTGAACAGTTTAGAAAATATGCAGATGAATATCTTGAAAAACATGGTAATAAATAA
Source organism: Bacteroidales bacterium (assembly GCA_017553625.1). Lineage (GTDB taxonomy): Bacteria > Bacteroidota > Bacteroidia > Bacteroidales > F082 > Limimorpha. Next base: position 67,881 of record JAFZKP010000028.1, on the reverse strand, counting down.
CAAGAAGAAATGAGACGACTGGTATTAGTTATTGTAATTATTCTGGGTTGGACATTTGAAATGAATGCACAACTCCCTTATTGGGTAAAAATCACGCCAACACCTAAAAGTGGAAATTTCTATTATCGCGTAACAATAGCTGAAGGTAGAAATTATAAAGACGCCTACGCGGAAGCTTTTGCTATGGCTGTTTATGAAAGTTATTCCAAACTTACAGGAATAGGAGTAAATATTGAAAAAACAAACCAAGAAACAATTAAAGAAGGTGTTTTTGAATCTATCTCAACCGACTCTGGACAAATTCGCATACCCATCAACAAGGTATGTGAATATGAAGAGAGAGTGGTGACATCCAACAAAATCAAGCTTTACGTCCTTTGGCAGGTGGCTAATAACTCAATAGACGACCCGCAATTTGAGAATTTTACAAAATGTGAATAAAAATGAAAAAGAAAACTATACTTACCTTAATTCTTGTGCTAATAGCATTGTCATCATTTGCGCAAGATAAGCCCGGCTGGATTTACAACAAGCCAAAAGCAACCAACAGTAGTTATCTTTATGTTGTTGAATCGGCAATGGGAGATACTGAAATAGCGGCACGTAATCAAGCGTTTGCAAGAATTTTGCAATCAACAGCTATGCGATTGGGACAACCTATAAATTCCGATGAAATAAACAAAGCTGTTCAAAGTGGCAAGACATTTGAAGTGATTTCGACGCAGTACAACATTCCAATTAATAAAGTGTGTGAATATACTGAAAAAAGTACTGGTGGATTTCGTGTTTATATCTTGTGCCAAGTCGCAAAGGCAGGCAATATTATCGTTGAATTCGATTATGATTTTAATGGTTGTCACGATATTAAACAATATAAAAACGGTATTGCTTTGCTTAAATCTGTATTTGTACCAGGGCTTGGACAAATGGGCAAACGTCGTTATGCTGAAGGCGCGGTTACACTAGCAACGGAACTGGCATTGTTAGGTGGAGCATATTTAACATATAATACAGCGCAAAACCAAATAGATATAATGAAAGACGCAAACACAACTTACAAAGATTATGTTGTAGCTAAAGACAAATATAATTCGATGCAAAAAGCGAATACGTTTTTTTGGGGAGCTGCAGCTGCTATGTATGTGTTTAATCTGTATCGTGCTTATTCTGCTAAGCCCAAATACAAAAGTGGATATGCTTTGAATCCAACAGTAATGCCAACTAATTATGATTTGGCTTTTGGTGTTAGTTTAACTTATAATTTCTGATGTTATGAAAAAGAGATTGATTATAATGATAACAGCTATATTAATAGTCCTGTATAGCTGCGTTAAAAACATTGACAAATATGGCTTTGTTGATACAACAACTTTAAAAGGAAGAGTTGTAGAAGAATTGAATCAAATACCTATATCAGATGTTGTAGTGTCAGTTAGAAATGATAATAGGACATATATTTCTGTACTTACAAACAGCCAAGGTGAATTTGAAATGAATGTGGATTATACACAAATTGATGATAGTTATTATCTTTATCTAGATGGAGGTGTTTATCGAAAAAACAAAATCGAACTTAAGGGTTTGGGATTAGCTTCATATGATTATAATTCAATTGTTTTGTCAAACATACCAACAGTCATAACTGATACTATTTATAACATTACAAAAAATAATGCAACAGTAATAGGAGTGGTGGTTGCTGGTGGCGGTCTGACTGTTACAGAACGAGGCTTTTGTTGGAGTCAATTACCGAATCCAACAATTTCTGATAATTCAATAAAGGTCGGCTCTGGATATGGACAATATAGATACACATTAACAAATCTGGAATCAACAAAAAAATATTATGTTAGAACATATGCAAAGAATTCTAATGGTATTGAATATGGAAATCAATTAGAATTTGTTACATGGCCATCTTTCACATATAATGGACATATTTATAATGTCGCTCCTGGATTGGTTCAACCTTTATCTTGGAGCGAAAGTTACGAATACTGTGATAATCTTAATCTTTATGGATTAACCGATTGGAGAATGCCTAATAAAGATGAGTTGGTTAATATGTATATTAACAGAGAAACTATTGGAGGGTTTGTAACATCATATAATAACGGGTTGGAACATTATTGGAGTTCTTCTATAGCTTATCAGGGATCTCATTATGTCGTTAACTTTGATACTGGCTTTGGTGGTGGACATGGACATGTAGGTTATTTTTCAGATGAAGAAAACAGATGTTTAAATGTCCGACCTATAAGAATTGATCATTAAGTGATAAATTGTTTTACCATCAAAACCTCTGTTTAACAAGTTTTGAGGGAATTTTATATAATAGATTTGTATGTCAGATATAGTGTTAATTCTCGATAATGGATTTGATTTGGATTTTGGTTTGAAAACTAGGTATTATCATTTTTCTTTTAGTGTGAAATGTGATGAATTGTATTAAAACAGATAAAACAATCAATATGGAAACAAAAGAGACAACGTATGCCCAAAAGGCAATTCAAAAAAGGATAAAAGAAAAAGAACGATTGTTTCAACATCGCTTTCAAGATCATAATGATTATAGTGAATATGATGATTCTAATTTCGAATATGATGCTTCATATGGGACAATTGTAGAAGAAGATTATCATATATAAGGTAATATCAGTATTATGGATACAAGTATTATAGTGTCAATTTGTATTGGAATTGCAACAATCTCCGTGCCATTGTGGATTAGAAAAAAAGACAAAGAAGAAGAGAAGAAAAGAATGCTTGCGTGGGAAGAAGAGGAAAAAAGAAAGGCACGTGGACAAGAATTGGTTTTGAAAATAAGTGACAAGATTGCACAAACGAATGGCTGTTATTACATCAAGATTATTAATGAGTCGGAAGTTGCCACCGCATCCGGTTTGAAACTATTGTTTCAGTTGGAAAATATCCATAGAGGGATTAGAATTAATCTAAGAGGATCTGATAATATTCCGATGCTTCTTAGTAAATCTGTATCAGTATATGGATATAAGGGACGTGAAACCAAGGTAAAGATAGACGCGATGTCAATTAACAAATCATCTATAAATAAATTGTCAATTAGAAATCAGGAATTATACAAGGGAGGTGTTTTGACATTGGAAGATTTACTGTCAGAAAGAGGAACACACTTGTACATTGAATGGAGTGCTATAAATGATAAAACAAAATTGACCGACGTAATGCCAGTCAAAGAGTATTGTTTTGAGAATATAGAAGCAGGAACTTTTGTCCCTGGTAGTATGGATATAATCTCTGTTAATCAAGAAATCGATGATTGATGACTGTCATTTTAAAACCCACCTACTCCTGCAACTTCCGCTGTAAATACTGCTATCTGAGCAATGAAACCAAGCAGCATGCATGCTTGTTTGATATCGATTTTGCCAAACGGATAGTCGCACAGTTGAAGTCGCTGATACAGGAGAAGCCACGTAGGAAACTTACTATCATCTGGCATGGCGGAGAGCCTATGTTGTGGGGCATTGACAACTACCGCGAGATATGGGTCTATATGCAGCAGGAATTGGCAGGATGCGAGATACAGAACTCAATGCAGACCAATCTGTCGCTGGTGAACGACGAATGGATAGATCTATTCCTGCAATATAATGTTCACGTAGGCTTTTCGTTGGATGGCATGCAGGCTATCCACGACCAGCAGCGTGTGGATATCCATGGACAGCCCACTTTCGAACGCATCATCGCCAACTACCGCCGCTGCAAGGAACGCGGTATGCGGATAGGCTGCATCGTAGTAGGCAGCAAGAAGCATCAAGGGCACATTGCTGAACTCTATCAATTTATGCGAGACGAGGGTCTAGACTTTAAGTTCAACCCATTGTTCTGCTCCGGCGAGGCACAGAACAATATGGACAAGTATGGCATAACGCCCGATGAATACGCTCAGATGGCCATAGAGCTATTCGACCTTTGGTTTGACGACCATGAGGGCAAGGTAACCGAATCAAACTTTGTTGAGATAGCCAGTAATATTGCTACAGGCAAGCCTACAGGCTGTATGTTTACGAAGAACTGTCAGGACAATTTCCTTGCCATCGCCCCTACGGGCGACGTGATGCCCTGCGGCCGCTTCTGTGACAACGACCTGCAGCAATACTCCTATGGAAACCTGCATTGCGAAACTCTCGCCGATATCCTGCCCCGCATCAAAGAGACCGAGATCTACAAACGCGCCGAGTACATCGCTGCTATCGGCTGCAAGGACTGCTGCTGGTACCACATCTGCCACGGCGGCTGCCTACACGACGGATTCCTCGCCTCTGGTGATTTTCGTCACAAGACCTTTCTCTGTCCCGCCTACAAGAAAATCTTTGCCCATATAGACCACCGCCTGAAAGAAAACGAATTCCACGATAGATTCCTATAATAGATGATGATGTGTATCCTATTGGTGCCTTAATTAAAGACTTGGGAAAAAGTGTTTTCGCTTTCTCAAAACTTGGACTTGAAAAAGAAATAATCTTGTCAATCTTGTAAATCCTGTCTAAAAAAGAGACGGAGTTTACTTCGTCTCTTTTCATCTCTGCGAGATCGGTTCGCATTAACAAACAAATTCTCGTCTGTGTCCTGAAATTCTGCGCTAATCTATGAGAGAAACCTTGTTAGCATTCATTTAGCAAAAAACCCATATACAATGGCAATGTCAGAATCGGCCCGCTTCGGCCAACATTATAGTCACCGAGTTTAATGGCATTATAGACATGGTATACTTCTGGATGTTTGAGAATCGTTTTTGTGCTTTTCACATTACCTGTCGTTGCTTTTGCTTCAACAAGTGTACATTGGCCCTTATAACGAATAACAAAATCTATTTCAAGCCCCGAGTCTTTATGGAAATAATACAAATCACGCCCCATTTTTGAAAAAACATCAGCCATCATATTCTCAAAAATAGCACCTTTATAGCCAAGCATATTTCCTCGAAGGATGTCGGCCTGCGTGCCATATTCAAGCATTGATACAAACAGACCGGTATCGCTCATATAAACCTTAAAGATATCTTTGTTGGCGTTGCCATCCAATGGCAACTCGGTTGTTAACAGATTGTAGCATCGTTTTATAATTCCGGCATCCTCAATCCATTGCAAACTTCCAAGGTATTCTGCTGCACGCCCGTTTTTCTTTACAAATGAATATTGGAATTTCTTGTTTTCTTTGCTTAATTGTTTTGGAATCGATTCAAAACATTCACGGATGCGGCTTTTGTCAACATCCTCCGCATATTTTAACATGTCATCCTTGTATTCGTCAATTATATCTTTTTGAATTTGAACAACTTGTCCAATGTCATGAGTGTCAACAAAGGTGTTGACAGCCTCAGGCATGCCTCCAACAATAACATATTGTCTCAGCAAATCTCCTAACCTTTTATGTATTGCTTCCGGCACTGGTTGTTCGGTTTCCAGCGATTGCTTTAATAAGCATATTATATTATCATTTATATTGTTTGCCCACAAAAATTCTTCAAAATCAAGTGGATACATGTCAACAATAGTTTCATACCCGACGGGCACCGAAACACCTTTGTCTTTTTCCCAGCTTTTATTCTTTGAACCATATCCTTTTACACCCAAAAGAGAACCCGTGCAAATGACATCAAAACGTCCATCCGTCTTAAAAAATTTCAAAGCAGTTCTTGCTTCTGGACACTCTTGCAACTCGTCTAACACAATGCAAGTCTCATTTGCCGAGAAAACAGCTCCTTGAATCTGTGCGGAAAGGTACATTATTATATTGTTAACTGTTTTAGAGCCATAAAAAGCCAGCTTAAGGTCGGGCTCTTCAATAAAATTAACATAAACGACATTTTTGTAGTTTTCATTTGCGAATTTCAATACGGAAAATGTCTTTCCACATTGTCTTACACCTTTGATAATCAAAGGTTTTTTATTTGTATTTTCTTTCCAGTCCCTAAGAACAGTCTCTATCTTTCTTTTTAACATAACATTTTTTTAAACGACTTTGGATTGCAAATATACACTTTTTGTAGGAACTTTTTGCAAAAAGTTTGCACTTTTTGTCAAAAAGAGACGAAGTCATTAAACTTCGTCTCTTTTTCTGCGTTTTCTGCAAAATCTGCAAGAAACTATTTTCCAGCATAATGCTGATAGAACTGCACAATCGTCTCAATTCCTTTGAAGAAATGATCGAGTCTGTAGTTCTCGTTTGGTGAGTGGATGGCGTCTTCGCCAAGACCAAATCCCATCAAGATAGACTTGATGCCCAACACTTTCTCGAAGCGAGCGATAATCGGAATCGAACCACCGCTGCGCATTGGGATAGGCAGTTTGCCGTAAGTGTCGAAATATGCCTGCTCGGCTGCTTTGTATGCTGGAAGCTCTATCGGACAGCCGTAAGCCTCGCCACCGTGCAAAGTGGTAACCTTAACTGTCACGTAATCAGGAGCGATGCTCTCGAAATAGTCTTTAAACAGCTTGCCGATTTTCTCGTGATCTTGGTTAGGAACTAATCTGCATGAAATCTTTGCGTATGCTTTCGATGGCAACACTGTCTTTGAACCTTCGCCGGTGTAACCGCCCCAGATTCCGCACAAATCAAAGGTCGGACGAATACCTGTGCGTTCAATCTTGGTGTATCCTTCTTCGCCACGTAATGCCTTCACACCCAACGATTTCTTGAATTCCTCCTCGTTATAAGGAGCTTTGTTGAGCATTTCACGTTCTTTTGCTGATGACTCAACGACATCGTCATAGAAATGAGGAATGGTTATGTGGTTGTTCTTGTCCATCACGCCGGCCACCATTTCGCACAAGGTGTTCAATGGGTTTGCAACAGCACCACCAAACAATCCTGAATGCAGGTCCGCATTTGGTCCGGTGACCTCAACCTCCCAGTATGCCAAACCGCGCAAACCTGTTGTGATAGAAGGCGTGTCGTGGTTAATCATACTTGTATCTGAAACCAAGATGACATCGGCTTTCACCAGGTCTTTGTATTCCTCAATCCATTTCGAGAGGCTGCCAGAACCGATTTCTTCCTCGCCTTCAAGCATGAACTTCACGTTGCAGGGGAGAGTACCGGTCTGCATCATAGTCTCGAATGCCTTGGCATGCATGAATGCCTGACCTTTGTCGTCGTCAGCGCCGCGAGCCCAAATCTTGTCGTCCTTGATAACCGGCTCAAACGGGTCGGTGTGCCACAATTCAATCGGATCGACAGGCATCACATCGTAGTGACCATAAACCAACACTGTCGGCTTCTTCGGGTCGATGGTTTTCTCGCCGTAAACTATCGGGTTGCCTTCTGTCGGCATCACTTCAGCCTTGTCGGCACCTGCCTTCAAAATGCTGTCTCTCCAATATTCCGCAGCCTTAATCATATCCGGCTTATGTGCCGATTCCGAGCTAATCGACGGAATCCGAATCAGTCCGAACAACTCGTCCAAAAAACGCTGTTCGTTTTCTTTGATGTAATTTTGAATTTTATTCATATTATTTAATTTTTGTAATTTTTCGTTTTTTCGTCGGGCGTTGACCGCCGCTAACTGCTGTCACCCCTTCGGGGTTTTTTAGACGGATTTGCATCCGTCTCTACACCTATCTTCCTCAACTGATTAACTGAACAACTGACTAACTGAACAACTGACTAACTTCAAACTTCAAACCCCCAACTTCAAACTCCAAACTTTTTCAACACCATCGTTTCGCCATCAAACACCGCATACGTATAGTCCCAAATCCAGTTGCCGACCACCGTCGTCACCGCATGCTCGCCGGTTTTATACTGCATCGGCTTGTGCTGGTGTCCGAACACGAAGAAATCAATCGTCGGGTCTTTCTGCAGCTCCGCCATAGCGTATTTGTAAAGCCTCGTGTTCTCAACATCATTATAGAAATTCCCTTCCGATTCTTTCTTTAACTTCTTAACCCTGTGATTATGAGACCATTTCAAAGCCACTTTTATTCCGAAATCTGGATGTACATGACGGAAGCACCATTGCAGGAACTTGTTTTCAAACACGCTTTTCAAAAACTTGTAACCGCCGTCGCCGTCACCGCGTCCGTCACCATGTACGAGGAAGAATTTCTTGCCTTTGAGCGTCATAACCTCTGGCTCTCTATGTACTTGAATACCAATCTCTTCTTGCAGATAAGAGAACGTCCACAAGTCGTGGTTGCCCGCAAAAAGATGCACTGGAATGCCGCTGTCGATGAAGTCTGCAAGCTTGCCGAGCAGCCTCACATGTCCGCGCGGGACAACTGTCTTGTATTCGTACCAGAAATCAAACAAATCGCCCATCAGAAACAACTCCTCGCATGATTCTTTTATGGAATCAAGGAATTGGAGGAGCTTTTTCTCGCGTCTTTGGCTGTCTTCCAAAGTGGGGACTCCAAGATGAAAATCTGTGACGAAATAAATCATCTTAATGATTGGTTATCAGAATTTTATCTCGTCCAAGCGTTTCAACATCTCCTTCAAGATGGCAGTCATCTTGGGCTCTGCCACGTTGGCGGCGTTGATGACTTCCTCGTGTGTCACCTGTACTGCGATGTCCTTTCCGCCAAGGTCGGTGATGATTGACATGGCAAAAACAGGCAGTCCGCAGTGGCGTGCGATGATGACCTCAGGCACTGTCGACATTCCCACGCAGTCGCCGCCTATGATGCGGTAGTAGTTGTATTCCGCAGGAGTCTCGTAACATGGACCTGTGTCGCCGACGTAAACGCCGTGTTGCACCTTGATTTTCAGCTCGTGGGCGATTTTGTCTGCAAAAGCAAGCACGTTTTTGTTGTATGCCTCGCTCATTTCTGGGAAACGTGTTCCGATTCTGTCGTCATTCTTGCCAATCAACGGGTTAGGCAACAGGTTGATGTGGTCGGTGATGAACATGATGTCGCTCACTCTGAAATCCGGATTGATGCCACCACTCGCATTTGAAAGCACTAACAACTTGATTCCCAGATATTTAAGCACTCTTATCGGGAATGTTACTTCTTTTGTGCTGTAGCCTTCATAATAATGGAATCTGCCCTGCATCGCAACGACTTTCCTGCCGCTCAAGGTTCCTAAAATAAGCTTGCCCTGATGACCTGCCACTGTCGAAACCGGGAAATTCGGAATTTCAGAATAAGGGATAGAGTATTGAGTGTCAATAACATTTACTAATCCGCCAAGTCCTGAGCCTAACACAATACCAACTTCTGGCTCAAAACCGTTTGTCTTCGATTTGATAAAATCTACTGTCTCAAGAATTTTTTCCAACATAATTAAGTACTAAATTATTAAAATTGTTTTCTTCTTCTTTGTCATTAAAACCTACCTCAATCGGAATGGTGAATAGAGGCGTGTTGTTAAATCTGCCAAGGTAAGAAGAGTTAATCAATCGCATTAAATCTTTTTCGGTTGTTACAATTATCTTATTGCTTCCGATGGTGTTTTCATAGCCATCGAGAATGCTGTCAATGTCTTTGTCGCTGAAGCTGTGATGGTCGCTGAAATAGTTGATAATCACAGTGTTGTATTTCCTTTTGAGATATTCCTCAAGAGGCTGCGGATTTGCGATTCCGCAGAAAAGGTAAATGGATTTCACTTTTCCAATAGAAATCTCTTTAGCGGTGTCGTTAACGGGATAGAGTTCCTTGAAATCTATGTAAGTGAAAAACAGGTTCTGGTACGGACGCGGCTTAATCAGCGACACTATTTCCCGTTTTGCGTATGGAATCAGGACTTTCGGCGATTTTGTCACGATGATTATGTCCGCGCGGTGTGCCGCATATTTGATGTCACGCAGTTTTCCGGCGGGGACAAGTCTGTCTTTCTTGTAAAGGCTGTAATATTCTGTCAGCAGGATATTCATCCCGGGCTTGATTCTTCTGTGCTGATAGGCGTCGTCTAAAAGAATCACATCGGGGGTTTTGTCCAAACGCATCAGCTTGCCGACCCCATCTGGACGGTTTTCATCGACAGCCACGGTGATGTTGTCGAATTTCATGCGGTATTGCAGAGGCTCGTCACCGATTTCATTGGCGGTGGTGTTTTCGTTTGCCATAACAAAACCTTTGGTTTTTCTGCCGTAACCGCGACTTAAAACCGCCACGTTGCATCTGTCTTGAAGCAATCTTATCAAATATTCGGTGTGTGGTGTCTTGCCTGTCCCGCCAAGCGAAAGATTGCCCACACAAATTGTAGGGACACTGAAACATTTCGATTTCAATATCCTCCAATCGTATAGCTTGTGTCGAACCAGCAACACAAGCCCATACAGCCATGACAACGGTGCAAGCAATGCTTTCATCGGATTATTTTAACTTTGATAATAGCGTACAAATATACAAAATATTATTGAAAAAAACTCCATTATTATAAAAAAAAATATTAATTTAGCGAAAAATTTTGAAAATGTATAAAATTAGTGAGATTTTAGGTTGTATTACCGAAATGGCTCCGCTTCATTGGCAGGAGTCGTGGGATAACGCCGGCTTGTTGGTCGGGGATGCTAATATGCTGATTGATAAAGCTTTGGTGACGCTTGACGTTACAGAATCTGTGATTGACGAGGCTGTTGAAAACGGCTTCCATCTTGTAATCAGCCATCATCCGGTGATATATAAGCCTTTGAAACATCTGCTGCCTGAAAACACCATTGAGAGGACTATAATCAAAGCGATAAAAAATGACGTGGCAATCGCTTGTATGCATACCAATCTCGACAACAGCTATCTTGGAGTGAGCAAGTGGCTCGCCGACAAGCTTGGAGTCAAGAACCTTGAGGTGCTTGAACCGATGAAAGTTGAAGAGGATGTCGTTACGGGCGGCGGCATGGTCGGTTATCTTGATGAAGCGTTAGATGAAAAAGATTTTCTTGCCATGGTGAAGAAAAATCTTGGTGCCTCAGCACTGCGTCATTCTGATTTTTTAGGTAAGAAAATTAAAAAAGTCGCTGTGTGCGGCGGCTCGGGATTCTTCTTGCTTGATAATGTAAAACGTTGTAATGCAGACGCTTACGTTACCGCAGATGTTAAATACCATGACTTTTTCAATGCCGACGGACGTCTCTTACTGGTCGATGCGGGGCATTATGAAACGGAACAATTTACAAAAGAATTAATTGCTGATGTTATTATTAAAAAATTTTGTAACTTTGCAGTTTCAATTTCGAGGGTTAAAACTAACTCGATAAATTATTTTGTATAATACTAAAATTTACATAAATGGCTGATAATCAGGAAAATAGACTCAACGAAGAAGAACAGATTGAAATTACCGTTGAAAAAAAATTGGTTGCACTCTACACATTGCAACAGATTGATTCTAAAATAGATAAGATTCGCATCGTGCGTGGCGAGCTTCCAGAAGCAGTGCAAGACCTTGAAGACGAAGTGGCAGGTCTTGAAACTCGTATCGGACACTACAACGAGGACCTGAAGAAATTCAACACTGACGTTACAAACTACAAAATCAAAATCAAGGAAACACAGGCTTTGATTAAGAAATATGAGGAACAGCAGAATAACGTACGTAACAGCCGTGAATATGATTCTTTGACAAAAGAGACTGAATACCAGTCACTTGAGATTCAGCTTTGCGAAAAGAGAATCAAAGATGCGACAGTGAAGATTGAAGATATCAAGGCTGGTCTGGAATCAACAGAGAAGAAACTTGAGGAACGTAAGAACGACCTCGTTGTGAAACAGTCTGAACTTAACTCGATTGTTGAGGAAACAGAGAAAGAGGAACGCGAACTTGTTGAGAAATCAAAGGAAAGCGAGGCTTTGATTGAGGATCGTCTCCTTGCCGCTTACAAACGTATCAGAAAAGGTGCGAGAAACGGTTTGGCAGTCGTCCAAATCGAGCGTGATGCCTGCGGCGGATGCTTCAACAAAATCCCGCCACAACACCAGCTCGATATTCGTATCCACAAGAAGATCATCGTGTGCGAATACTGCGGCCGCATCTTGGTTGACCAAGACATCATCGACCAGTACAACGCTAAGAACAACTGATTTTATCAGTCTAATCTGAGCTTGAAAGAGATGACTACCTGATTGATGTTAGTCGTCTCTTTTACTTTTGTCTCGTCAGTTACCCATTCGTTGTTTGAATTCTGGTAATATGCCGGATAAAACGTATACTTTGAATATAAGTCATAGTTGTTGTTCCGCTGGCTCAAGACGTATGCCAAGTCGATTGTGAAGTTATGGTAAGTGTAGCCGAAACCGCATGAATAAGACGTTGTTTTCAAATTCTCTTTGTCAAAGCCGAACGGACTTCCGTAGATGACGTAACCTGCTCTGAAAGCGAGTGTCTGCCAACGCCATTCCGTTCCTATTCTGATGTTTGACGAGGCTTTGTACATGTCGCGGATAAAGTCGTTGAGGTTGGAATAATCGAAGTCGTGGCTTGATGCACGCATCTTGCTGTAATCGACGTATTCGTAGTCGCCGGTAATCATTCCGAAGTTGCCGAATATGAAGGCGGCACTGGCGTTCAGACGTAACGGGGTGGTCACGGTGTAATTGTAGGTGCCTGTTGGCGATTCATAGCTGAAATTGCCAAAAGACATCGAGGAACGGGTTTCTGTATACCAGCTTTCTGTGACCCTATATAAAGAAGGTGTGTGGAAGGCGGCACCGAGTCTCAACCATTTTGCAGGATAAACAATGGCGCCAATCTTGGCGTTTATGCCGTAACCTGAATTCTTTATGTATTCCGTCTGGCTCCAATTGTTGAAATCGCCTGAGTTAAGGTTCTTTTCCTTGTATTCTGTGGTTGTGTTTTTGTCGAAATATGGGACGTTAAGCGACATTCCGAGGAAGAATTTCTCATTGAAATTGAAGCCTGTAGCGAATGAGAACTCCTTTGCCGTACCTCGTTTCGACACACCGTATTGCTGGTTGATGCCTCCGCATGGAACCCATGTGTAGCAGCCATCTTGATTTATGGTGTCGATGACGTATGTTTGATATAACGGATATATTTGATTGGGCGAGTAGTTTTCCAAAGCGTTTACAGAAGTGATTCCGTTTTCGTCAATCTCGGTTCCGTAGGCGTATACAAGCGAGGTGTTGGGGTTGTCGCCTTTTACGTAAGAATCAAATGTGAAGTTGTTTAACTTGTTTATTCCCAATGCGAAGCTGACGCTCGTAAGCGATCCGTCGTTTATCTCTTGTGTCCAGGAGAGCCCGATATTGTTCATCGGCACTTTGAAAGTGCGGTCTTCTCCAGTGCTTCCCTTGTATTTTGATTCCGTCGAGATGGAGTAGAACTCAGGAGTCCAGATGACATACGATTTCCTGAAGAGTCCTAAACCTGCGGGGTTTATTGTTATTGCCGAAAAGTCGGAGCCGACGGCGCCCATGGCGTTGCCCATTGCGGCGCTCTTTGCCGTTCCCTGGTAATAGACCGTTGAGAAGTCGAGCATGTCGTTTTCTGTCTGAGCCCAAGCAAACATTGGGGCTAATATCGCGATTGTTAATAAGAACTTTTTCATAGTAGTATGGTTGTTATTAGTTAATCAGTTATTCAGTTGTTCAGTTAGTCAGTTAGTCAGTTAGTCCGTAAATTAAACAACTGATTAACTGACTAACTGATTAACTGGCTAACTTGTAATTATCTTCTTCCGCCACCGCTGCGAGAACCGCCGCCTGCTGAACCGCTGGAGCTTCTGCTTCCACCGCTGTAACTGCCGCTACTGCGTGATGAGCTGCTACTGCTTCTTGGTGTGTTGACGCTGCTGTTCGGTCTTGTAGTCTGTGTCGGTCTTGTGTTGCTGTTAGGGCGCACATATTCAGAACTTGAACGTGTCTGACGGTTTGAATTGGCAGGAGTGTATGTCTTGCTCTGTGTCTGAGGTCTTGTAGTCTGGGTTGGTCTCGTGGTTTGAGTAGGTCTTGTAGTCTGTGTCTGAGGTCTTGTCGTTTGAGCTGGTCTCGTTGTCTGAGCAGGTCTGTTGGTTGATTGAGTCGGTCTTGTCGATTGCGACGGTCTTGCCGCTGTCTGTGCAGGTCTGCTGTTATCATTGTTAAAACCACTGCCGCCACGATGAATGGCTCCGTGATGGCTGTTGTTGTAACTCTGTGTATAATAAGGCGTTACTGGATGATGTGGGTGGTGTGGGTGGTGTGGGTGATGCGGGTGATATGGGTAATAACCGCCCCAACTCCAATATGGATCCCAATATGAGCTCCAATACGAACCCCAGTAGTAATTGCTGTACGACCAGTATGGGCTCCAGCGATACCAGAAGGGGTCCCAGCCATAGTAATAATTGTAATATGGCCAGCCGTATCCTATTCCGAAGCCGGCGCCGATTTCAACGGTTACATGTGTGTCGGGGGTTTCCTCAATGATGTAAACAGTGTCCACAACTCTTTCTATGCTGTCGGTCGTGGTGTATTCTTTATATATTTTCACTGTTCCGCTTTTCACTGTGTTGGAATCAAAATAGCCGTAATTTGATGTCACCAGCGTTTTGTCGTTTTGCGAATCTTTGTCGTATGGTGAGTAATAAGCATCGTCATTGATGACGTTACTGCTTGATGCACAGGCTGTTATGAATGGAATTGCAGCCACGATGAAAATGATGATTCGTTTCATAATTATTCACTTTTTATTATTAAGTTGCAAAAATTTTTGTAATTTTGCACACTCAAAATTGTAACAAAAATCGTACCAAACTTTTAGAAATGGCAAAAGAAATTACAACACGTCAAGAAAATTATTCGCAATGGTATAATGATATTGTGAATAAAGCTGAGTTGGCAGAGGGTTCTGCTGTTAGGGGTTGTATGGTGATAAAGCCTTACGGATATGCTATTTGGGAGTTCATGCATGACGCTCTCGACAAGATGTTTAAGGATACAGGTCACGTAAACGCATATTTCCCACTTTTCATCCCGAAGAGTTTCTTCAGCAAGGAAGCGAGCCACGTTGAGGGTTTCGCCAAGGAATGCGCTGTCGTTACACATTACCGCCTTATGAAAAATCCAGACGGACCAGGCGTTGTCGTTGACCCTGAGGCAAAATTGGAAGAGGAACTGATAGTGCGTCCTACATCTGAGACAATCATTTGGGACACATATCGCAACTGGATAAAGAGTTACCGTGACCTCCCGATTTTGTGCAACCAGTGGGCTAACGTGGTGCGTTGGGAGATGCGTACACGTCTGTTCCTCCGCACGGCTGAGTTCCTGTGGCAGGAAGGTCATACCGCTCACGCAACACGTGAAGAGGCTATGGCTGAAGCCGAGAAAATGCTGGGCGTTTACGCTGACTTTGCCGAGAAATACATGGCAGTTCCTGTTATACGCGGTATAAAATCGGCTAACGAGCGTTTTGCAGGTGCTGTCGAGACATTCTGTATCGAGGCTATGATGCAGGACGGCAAGGCATTGCAGGCTGGCACTTCGCACTTCCTCGGACAGAACTTCGCCAAGGCGTTTGACGTGAAATATCTTAATAAGGAGAACAAACTCGAGTACGTTTGGGCAACATCATGGGGCGTTTCAACTCGTTTGATGGGCGCTTTGATTATGGCTCATTCTGATGACAACGGTCTCGTGCTGCCTCCAAAGGTCGCTCCAATCGAGGTGGTTATCGTTCCTATCTACAAGACAGACGACCAGCAACAGACTGTTCTCGATTACTGCAACCAGATGAAGCAACGTCTTGAAGCCAAGGGACTTAGAGTGAAATTCGACGACCGCGACACTCAGAAGCCTGGTTTCAAATTCGCTGAATGGGAGATGAAGGGCGTGCCGGTACGTCTCGCAGCAGGTTCACGCGACGTTGAGAATCAGACCGTTGAGATTGCTCGCCGCGACACATTGACAAAACAGTCGATTTCAGAGGCTGAGATGGAAGACCACATTCTTGGTTTACTCGATGAGATTCAGAATAGCTTGTACAACAGAGCTCTTGAATATCGCAAGGCTAACACACACCGCGTCGACACTTGGGATGAGTTCAAACAGGTGATTGAAAACGGCGGATTCGCTTATGCTCATTGGGATGGCACTACAGAGACAGAGCTCGCCATCAAGGAAGAGACAAAGGCAACATTGCGCTGTATCCCGCTTGACGACGACTACGAAGACGGTGTTGACGTATTCTCAGGAAAACCTTCGAAGAGAAGAGTGATATTCGCTAAAGCATACTAAACTAAGTTGATCAGTTGTTCAGTTAGTCAGTTAGTCAGTTAGTCAGTTTAACTGAACAACTGATTAACTGATTAACTAAAAGGGAAGGAGTTCTCCTTTTGCAAAAGGGCCTTTGGTGACTTGGATGCTATCCGGGTCACCTTTATAATATATATTGCCGCAGTGGTTGATGCGGGCTTTTATTATCTTGTGTGCGTTGATGTAACAATCGCCTTGTGCGTGGTTTGAGATGTCAACTGCTTGAGCGTCATAGTCTTGAGCGTCCAATATACCATAGCTTTTCTTATAAATTGAAAGCCATGTGTTGTTTTCACCATGAATAGTGAGACGGCTTACACCAAATTTGTAGGCAACACGAAAGTCGTTGCAGTTGTTTATGTTAAGGTCGATATCGCCAGAGCCGTCATCAACTTCAAAGTTATAGTAATCGCCTGGGTTTAATGGTCCTGTGTAGTTGTTTTCTGTTGTAAGTGTGCCTGAAGCTGAGAAAACGAGATTCTTTATGTCTTTGAAGTATAATGTCGCAGTCAGTTCATAATCGTATGGCCTAATCCAGTTTAAAGTTGTTGTGTTATGGATACTTAAAACGCCGCAGTTGACGTCTGTTGTGATGTTATCGATTATGTTTCCGCCTGTTTTTATTACTATATAGCAGGTGTCGGAGCGTACAAGCGACAGGTTGATGTTGTCATAGATACGCAATTCGTTGAAATCGGGGAGTTCTCTGGATTGAGTCACAATTGGACCGACAGTAAGCGGGGCTTTCTTGCAAGATAAAAAAGTTGCAAATAAACACAATATCGTAATTATCAATATGTTACGTTTCATTTCAATTATTTCTGTATCCGATTCCAAATCCAATATAATCAGCCCAACCAAAGTGTGTGGTGAGCTGAACGGTGGCAAACAAACCTTTCCATATATTCTGCATCGCGCCTAATTTCTGATATATGCGGCCTTCGCAGAGCTCTTTTCCCGCCAGATGGCATCCGAAATTTATGTTGAATGACGTGTTGCCAAAAGAAATCTCGTAAGCAGCATTAATGCCTGGTTTAAGTATCTCAATATCAGTGAATTCGACACCATCAAGGCGTAAAATCTCTTTGTCGGTATTGTCGTAGACAAGGTCAAAGCCGACGCCGAATTTGCTCATTTCGGTGAGGCGTTTCAAGGCGTTGAATTGAATGTTGTAAACAGCCCAGTTATTATTATATCCGATAAACTGTTTGATGTCTTTTTTGGAAACTAATAAAGCGTAATTGAATGAGAAATTGTCTTTTATCCAACTTTTATATTGTTGATTGTCAGACGATTTCTTTGAAATTCTTGGCTTTGGCTCCTGAAGAAAATATTTCGCTCCCAGGCCGGCATGCGCCATATTGATGCCGTTGTTTGGCGATCTGGTCGAGCCGTTTGAATAATGTGTGAATCCAATGAAAGCCGAGAGACCTAAACGGTTGGTAATCATATAGCTGTAGTCTGCTGAAAGATTGATAGTGGCGTTGACATTCGAGCCGATAAATGTGTTTTTCGGGTTTTCTTTGATGTCGTGTTTTTGCGTGACGTATCCGATACCTATTCCAAGATTAAAATTTATCTGATGTCTTGCACTTTTCAGGCAGTTGAAATTTATGTGCGGAACTATTGCGAAAGCCCTTCCAATTTCAGGCATTTCACCGATTCCGCTGTATAAAAAGCTGACTCCGACGGCAGGGTAATTCGACTTTGACTGCCATGATTTCCTGCCGGTTGTGACCTGTTGGATGCTCAATTCGTAAAGCGGGAAATGCGATTGGAAATATTTCATCTCAGGATGATGGCAAAGAATGAAGCCGTAGCTCGCGCGGAACTCGATTTGAAGGTTTTTATCAATGATAGTGTCATTTGTTTTTGCTGATAATATGTTGATTATCAACAAAAATGACGATAATAAAATCGTATGACTTAACCCCTTTTTCACATTGCAAAAATACAAAAAAGGATTCCTCGACAAGCTGGGAATGACAAAATAATTTGTATATTTGCAAAAATTTTTGATATGGATAAGAGATTAGAGGCTTTTAAGAGGCTTTTGGACATCATGGACGACCTCAGGAAAGGATGTCCGTGGGACAAGAAGCAGACCATTGAGAGTTTGCGTCATCTGACGATAGAGGAGACATACGAGTTGAGCGAGGCGATTTTGGCGTCTGATTATCAGGATGTTAAGAAGGAGCTTGGCGATTTGATAATGCACATTGTTTTTTATGCGAGGATTGCCGATGAGAGGGGTTTGTTTGACATTTCTGATGTGATAAACAGCATTTGCGACAAGCTGATAGTGCGTCATCCGCATATTTACGGCGACGTGAAGGTGGAGTCGGCGGAGGAAGTTCTGGAAAACTGGGAGAAAATCAAGATAAAGAAAGAAGGCAACAAGAGCGTTTTGGGTGGTGTTCCGGCAGGTTTGCCGCCTCTTTTAAAGGCTTATCGCATGACGGACAAGGCTTCGGGAGTGGGGTTTGACTGGGAAAACAAGGAAGACTGCTGGGACAAGGTGCTTGAAGAGATGAACGAGCTGCAGGATGAGGTGAAAAACAACGGCAGCATAGAACGTCTTGACGAGGAGTTCGGCGATTTGCTGTTTGCACTCGTAAACTATTCAAGATTTATAAAAGTGAATGCCGACACAGCGTTGGAGCATGCCAATGCCAAGTTTAAAAAGCGTTTCACGTATATTGAGGAGAAAGCAAGAGAAAAGGGGAAGAGCGTAGCGGATATGACGTTAGGGGAGATGGATGAACTTTGGAATGAGGCGAAAGAAGGTTGTATTAGTTAGTCAGTTAATCAGTTAGTCAGTTGATCAGTTAGTCAGTTGATCAGTTGGGGGTTAAAAAAATGATTGGAATTTTGTTGATTGAATAAAAGTTTGTATATTTGCGGGTTAAAATGATGTGAAAAATGAGTGAATTGGCAAAAAGAACGGTGTTCGGGAGTTTGTTTGTAATCGTGGTGATTGGAAGCATCCTTTTGGATTTCTGGGCGTTTTTTGCTGTGATGCTCGTGACTGTATTCATTGGTTCTCAGGAAGTTAGCAGACTGATTGCAAAAGAAAACAATCGCGGGTTGAAGATCATAACGGTAATTGTAGCTACATTGTTTTTTGTGTTGAGCGTTTATTTCCATACTTATCAAAGTACGCTATTTGCTCAGATTTCACTTATGCTTATACCGTTATTAATAGCTTTGTTTTCGAAAAAATATTCATTTGAGAAAATTGCTGTAAGTTGCTGGACTGCGATGTTTTTTGTGGCTTTGCCGTGCAGCTTGATGATGAATATATTTGATGAATATTATTTAATCATAATTTTCTGCTTGATTTGGATAAACGATATTTTCGCTTATCTGACGGGAATGGCAATAGGAAAACATAAGCTTTTTGAAAGAATTTCGCCTAAAAAAACTATTGAAGGCAGTCTGGGAGGTTTAGTGATGACTGTTGTTACTGCTTATTTGGTTAATCATTATTGGCTAAATTTCTGGAGTACATGGGAAATGATAGGATTAGCTGTAGTTGTTGTGGTTTTCGGCAGTCTGGGCGACCTCTGCGAGTCGATGATGAAACGGCAGGCGGGAGTGAAGGACTCGGGCAATGTGATTCCTGGTCACGGTGGCATTTTAGACAGATTTGACGCCACGTTTTTGGCGGTGCCGGCGGTTTATTGTTATTTGATGTTATTATAAAAAACTATGTATATTCATAAGAAAGGATATGGTGTTATTGCGACGGTGTTTACGGTGTTGGTGTTGATAACCGTAGGTGTTGTCATGTTGCTTAACGCTATTTTGGAGACCACGCATTGGACAATTCTTGCGGGTCTAATTATAATAGGTGTGGTGATATTTTTGTGGTCGATAACGTTTTTCAGGGTTCCGACGAAGCGGAAGATTACGCATGAGGAGAATGCTGTGGTGTCTTCGGCTGACGGTGAGATTGTGGCGATTGAGGAAGTTGAGGAAAAAGAGTATTTCCACGACAAAAGGATTCAAGTCTCTGTGTTTATGTCGGCTTATGACGTGCATGTGAACTGGTTTCCGATGGATGGTGTTGTGAGTTATGTGAAGTATCATCCGGGGAAGAAACTGTTTGCGATAAACCCGAAGTCGTCGGAGCTGAATGAGCGCAACTCGGTGGCTGTCAGGGATGAAAAGGGCAGGGAAGTGCTGTTCAGACAAGTTGCCGGAGTGATGGCGAGGAGGATTGTATGCAATATTAAAGAAGGAGACAAGGCTGAGGTCGGAAAAGAATTCGGCATGATAAAATTCGGCTCGAGAGTTGACTTTTTCCTTCCGATAGATTCTGATATTCAAGTGGAGATTGGCGATGACATAACCGGTCAGGTTACGGTTTTGGCTTATCTGAAGTAAAAAAAATTAAAAAAGTTAGCGCAATATCAAAAAACTTGTTATATTTGCAAGTTCAAAATGAATAACAAATTAGGAAAATTATTGTTTAACTAAAATTAAATCAACATGAAGAAATTATCTTTACTTTTCGCGATGATTGCCTTCTTAGCAGGTAATGTTTTCGCACAGACAGTGCTCATCGATGATGACATTCAGGCCTACACAGTCGGCAACAAGCTTGCTGTTGAATCACAGGCAGCTGGTAATGATTTCTGGACAACATGGTCAAATGCACCAGGCGGAGCAGAGGACGGTGTCGTAGCAGAATTGGGTGGCACAAAATGCGCTCACTTCACATTCGACAATGACCAGGTTCTTCTCCTTGGTGGTATGGAATCAAGCCATTATGAAGTTGAGTTTGACATGTATGTTCCTACTGGAAAGGATGCATACAATAACATGCTCCACATTTTCAATGGTTCAGGTAGCCAGTGGGCAACAGAAATTTACTACAACCACTCAACAAACGGCACAAAGATTACTGCTGGTGGTAATGACTACAGTTTCACATTCCCATTTGACACATGGTTCCCTGTTAAGTATGATGTTGACCTTGACAACGACGTTGCGACATTCTATGTAAATGGAACAGAGATTTGCACATGGCAGTTCAGCTTGAAGACAGACGGCGGTGCAGGTTCACGCAAACTTGACGCTATTGACTTCTTCCCTCCAACAAGTGCAGCAGTGTCAGACTATTATGTTGACAATGTGAAATTGACTTTGGTCGGCAGTGTTTCAGCTCCGAATTTGACAATTGAACCAGAAGCTATTTCAGAGACAGTTGGTGAAGATGACATCACAACAGTTGACATCAACATTGCAAACAGCGGTACAGCAATGGGTGACTGGATTGCATGGGTTGACTTTGAAGAAGGTGGTGCAGGTTCACAGACAGCAACACTTGCATATCATGATGGTCAGGAATCAAGCGGTATCGGTTCATCAGGCGGACCATACGCACGTGAGATGGCTATCCGTCTTCCAGGTTCAGCATACGCTGCATCAGCAATGGGTATGAAGATTTCAAAAGTGAAATTCCAGACCAGTTCATCATACGCTTCAGCAGACAACACCTACACATTCCGTGTCTATGGCCAGGGCTTCAACAACCAGCCAGGTGAAAAACTCGCTGAAAAAGTTGTCACATCATCATCATTAGGCACATGGATTGAGGCAGCATTTGACAACGATGTCTATATGACAGGTCAGACAATGTGGGCAACAGTCGCATTGACACAGAACGCCGGTGAATATCCATTGACAATGGACGGTGGTGAATACGGTGAGGAAGCTGATGGTAACTGGCTCAGCACACAGGGCGGTACATTCGATCACTGCTATTCAGAAGGTAGCTTCGGTGGCGCATGGTTGATCACAGTGGAATGCCAGGGTGAACTTGTTTCAGGTTCATGGGCATCACTCAGCGATATTGAAGGTTCAGTCGCCGGTGGCGCAACACAGACAGTTGTCCTCTCATTGAGCACAATCGGTCTTGAGGCTGGCACATACAACTCAACACTCTACATCATGACAAACGATGAGGATCTTCCAGAGGTTCAGATTCCTGTGACACTTGTGGCAGATTATGATGGCATTGCAGATAACGCAGAAAACGCATTCAAGGTATATCCTAACCCAACATCAGGTATGATTACAGTTGAAGGCGAGAACATCAGTGCTATCGCTATCTACAGCGCAGCTGGCCAGCTCATCAACGTTGTCAACAACACAACAGTTGACATGAGCAGCTTCGGCGCAGGTGTGTACTACTTCAACATCATCGACAGCGCTAACAACTCAACAGTACAGCGCGTTGTTGTGAAGTAAGAATATTGAGAATTAGTAACGAGCAGAAAAAAGAAAGGATGCTGATGAGGCATCCTTTCTTTTTAGTTAGTCAGTTGATCAGTTAGTCAGTTGATCAGTTGGTCAGTTGATCAGTTAGTCAGTTAGTCAGTTGATCAGTTAGTCAGTTGGAGGGAGTGTTGGCGATACCATTCAAAGAGGGCGACGGAGGCGGCGTGGGAGACGTTGAGGGAGCGGGTGGGGCCGGGGATAGGGATGTAGACTGTCAGGTCGCATTGGTTTAGTATTTCCTCACGGATGCCATGGCTCTCGTTGCCGACGATGAAGGCGACATCGGCAGGAAGCGCGGTTTCATAGATGTTTGTCGCATCGGTCGCGGTCTCGATTGCGACGATTTTTTTGTTTGCAGGGATGATTTTGTGAAGGTCGGTCTCTTCGGTGAAGAACCAATTTATGTTGTCTTTGCTTGAGGCGGCGCATTTACGCACTCTTCCGATGCTGTGGGTTGGCTCAGTGCCGAGGAATATCATCTCGGAAGCCCCGATATTGTCGGCGAGACGTATCATGGAGCCCATGTTGTCGGGTGTTAGCAGGTTATCGGCGAGGACGATAGGGCGGGGAATGGAATCGTAAAGAGATTCGGGGTGCGAGGTGGAGAATAGATCGTTGGATTTGATGTACATTTCTAAAACTTTTTTCCTTGATAGGTGTTGCGTTCTTCAAGGCGTTTTTCGATTAGGGTTAGAACTTGATCGTAGCGGAGGTTGAGCCAGGGTTTGGAGACGAGGTAACGAGGTGGCACCTCACCGGCGAAACGCTCGATAACGATGTTTGGATTGAGGCGCTCAATGAAGTCGATGACGAATTCAATGTAATCCTCAAGTGTAAACAGATGGAAATCTGATGGATTGGCGAGATATTCGTCAGCCATTTTCGTGTCTTTGAAAATCTGCAGCTGATGAAATTTCACGGTGGTAAGTGGCAAATCTGAAATTATATCGGCGGCGTTGAGCATCATTTCGCGGGTCTCACCAGGGAGTCCGAAGATGAAGTGTCCGCCGCAATGGAAACCGTAGGAGTGAACGAGCTCGATGGCGGATTTGGCGCATGCGAAATCGTGTCCGCGGTTGATATGAAGGAGAGTTTGGTCGTAAACTGACTCCACTCCAAGTTCGATTAGGACAAGACATGTCTTGCCTTTGGGAGATGAAATGTTTTTCAGCATCTCCAAAATTTCCTCGTTAATGCAGTCGGGGCGGGTGCCTATCACTAAGCCTATTATGCCTGGGACGGAGAGGGCTTCGCGATATAGTTTCTCAAGTTCGTCGACGGGCTTGTGTGTGTTGCTGAAGGCCTGAAAATAGGCGAGGTACGATTTTGCGCGACGATAACGGCGTTGATGGAATTCAATGCCTTCCTCTATTTGCTGGCGTACGCTTTTCTCGGGGCTGCAGTAAGAAGGGTTGAATGCGTCGTTGCGGCAGAATGTGCATCCTCCAGTGCTTATTGTGCCGTCACGATTGGGGCAAGAGAAACCAGCGTCGATGCTGATTTTCTGCACGCGGCTGCCAAACTCGCGCTGGAAGTACGAGGAGTAGCTGTTGAAACGACGGTTATCACCCCAAGGGAACATGTTGTTATGTTACAAGTTTACAGATTGCAAATATACGATTTTTTTAGTTAGTCAGTTAGTCAGTTAATCAGTTAGTCAGTTAATCAGTTAATGAGTTTCCTCGCTGCGCTCGGAATGACAATTATTTGTGGTTGTCATTCCGAAAGAAGTGAGGAATCTCATAATATTTTGTATATTTGCATTTTAAAAAGCAGTAATATGGAAAGTTTTAAAGTTGGAGATAGAGTTAACTTCTTGAATGACAAGGGTGGTGGCGTTATTAAAAAGATTATTGACACCAGGATGGCGGAAGTGGAGATTGAAGACGGTTTCAATATTCCGGTTCTGATGAGCGACTTGGTTCTGGATTTCAGGACGCAGCCGACAAGACAGCAGCAGATGGTTGATAACGTCCAGAAAGAGATTAAGAATCAACAGATTATAGAGGAAGAGACGAAGAATGAGGCAAGAAGAAGTGAACTGCGACGTTTCGCACGTAATTCTGAAGAAGAAGGCATCTACCTCGCGTTCATACCGCACGACCAGCAGTGGCTGTTGACAGGGCTGATTGACGTAGCATTGGTTAACAACACTCCTGCCGATGCTTTGTACAGTTTTAATCTTAAGGAAGAGGAAAAATACGCAAATATTGACTATGGAAGCATTGCACCGTATTCGAAAGTGGTGGTTGAGGCGATATCTCGCGATGACATCGCGCATTGGTGCGAGGGTGTGATACAGGTCGTGCTTTGCCAGGATGACATCGACTTTGTATATCATCCATTGCATGCGCCTTTCTCATTGAGAACCAGCAGGTTTTTCAAAGACGGCAGCTTTGTCGAGTCGGGATTGCTTGGCGAGAAGGCGCTGATGATTTGTCTTTCGAGCGTGATAGCGTTAAAAGGTTCTGACACTGATTACACCAAGCTCATGAAGGAAGGGGTGATGCAGCCGAAAGAAAACAAAGACATCGTGAAAAAAGCCGCGGCTATTGACAAGCATCAGACCGAGCCAGGGGAGGCGATTGTTGATTTGCACATCGGGGAGTTGGTCGACAACATTCTTGGAATGTCGAGCAACGACATTTTCAGGGTCCAGATTAATTATTTCAAGAAGATGCTTGACAGCGCAATAGAAAACGACTACTCAAAGGTGACATTTATTCATGGTGTGGGCAATGGTGTTTTGAAGAATGCGATTATTGAGGAGTTGAAAAATTACGACAATACATCAAACAGAATGGCATCGATTTCGAGGTTTGGAGTAGGGGCGATTGATGTGATGATTTCTTATAAAGTTAGAAATTAGGAGTTAGTAGTTAGAAGTTGAGAAGTTTTTTGTAATTTTGCAAGCGAAAAAAGGCCCTGTAGTCTAACGGATAGAATAAAGGATTCCGGTTCCTTTGGTCTGGGTTCGATTCCCAGCGGGGTCACTATAAAGTTAGTCAGTTAATCAGTTGATAAATTGCAAATTTATTTTCGTTGATTAGCTTCTTTTGCATATGTGGGCACATATCGGTAGTGTCGAGTGTTATCATAATTATCCTACATATTTAAGACCGACAATTGAGAGAATTAAAGTGCTGAGAAAGAATATTCTCCAGAAGGTTGCTGGTTCATGGAAAACAAATATGCCCAAAAGAACAGCTCCAACAGCACCTATGCCAGTCCAAACAGGGTAAGCGATGCCTATTGGGATGGTTTGAGTTGCTTTAGCAAGAAGGACAGCACTCAACACGTAGAAGAAGGCAAAGCCTGCTATCCAAGCCCAGAATTCAGTGCCATCAACAAGCTTGGTTTTACCAAGGCAGAAAGCGAAGCCTGTTTCACAGAGGCCAGCAATTATGAGAATCAGCCAGTTCATTGTTTATTGGTATTTTCCGCTGAGGATATTTGCTCTTAATCCTTTAACGGCTGGTTTGTAATAAGAGATTTCCATTGTTTCGTAAAGCCAAGGAAATCGCCGCCGGATTTAATCTCGTGGTAAATCTCCAGTGCGCCGCCTTCGCTAAATGTTTGTCTAAGTCTATCGCTCGTTATCGCCATTCCTAGATTATTTTCCTGCAAAGATAAAAAAGATTTGTGATTATTGCTATCTTTGCAAAAAATATCACATTATGGGCTTAACACTTTTGATTTTCGGATTACTGAGCGATACGTTTCTTGCCGCACTTGTGGGATTGGTCGGTGCAAGAAGGAGAATAGGATTTGGCTGGACATTCTTCTTATCGATACTATTCACGCCATTTATAGGTTTGATTATATGTTTGTTGTCGGATAAGTTGCCTGATGGAGATAGGAATTGGGGTTGCCTGGGAAGTATATTGGCGATAATAACGATAGCACTCCTTGTATTCTTGGCTATGATGATATTTGGAGCGGCTGTAGCATAGTGGCAAGATTGGGTGACGGTATACCACTTAAATCGCATATTTTTCGTAACCCCACGGAACATTATCCGGAGTCGTTTCAAGCAGCGGCTCGTTTTTCCACAAGTGCCTGATAATCCGTACGCATATCTCAAATCTGTCGGAGCAGTTTTCGAGCAGTACGTTGTAGCCATATGAGAAAGGTTTATCATAAGCTCGGCTGTCATAATTGGGGGTGTCAGTGAAAGGCTTTTTATTTTTTATTTCTTTGAGCAGCTTTATCAAGATTCCATAAAGTTGCAGTCTCGACCAGCAGAATGGCACTTGATGTTCAAGATCATAGCGGTCGAAAATATCGCTGTAATCCTCAGTGAAATCAATATGATTAAAAGCACTTTGTAATTCATAATAATCCGTGTTGCCATTCGTAAAAGCTGTGATGAGATTAAGAATAGAATATTCGCAGTCGGGTTTGAAAGAATTATTTTTCTTTTTCATCTCTTTTTTTTCTGCAAAAATACTATTGTGCATAATGCTCCAGTTTGAAAAGCTTTATTTGAGTCGGAAAATTGTTACAAAATGTAAGCGTTTCCATGATTGGTACGAAACACAGACAATTTTATATAAATTTTAGGAAATTAATTTCCAATAAGTGCTGTCTGTTTGAAAGGTTTGTTTTATTTTTGCATCGGATTTAAAATTTCAATGACATGGCAGCAACTGACGAACCGATGTATCTGGAATGGCTCAATGTTATCACTAATTCACGTTTGATTTTCAACACATTGGACGAGTTGGAAGAGTATCTTGACAATCACAACATTAGAACCAACGGAGTAAAACGATGCTACAGGAACAAGCAGCTGGCGAGAGCTACGTTTTACGACCTTTACATGTACGTTGAAAAAGCGACGAATAGTGTTTTGGACCTTGAAATCACGATGAAGCAGTACAAAAAAGCTTCGGAATTTTATCAGAAGAAACTGTCGAGAAAAAAGGCTCCCGATAAGGTGGCAATGGATATTTTGAAATATTTCTATCCTTGCTGGGAAGAGGAGAGGTACACGAAATCGATGCTCAATATTCTGGAAGAGATTGAGGAGAAAAACATCAGAATCGAAATTCTCGTGTTGCTGCTGATGAAAGCTTGGCCAAGCTATGAGTCGAAGGATGGCGACATAAATAATTTTGACGAGACATACAATTGTGTCATCAGGCTGATGGATGACTTCACCAAAGACACTGGATATTTCGAATCGATGCCGACAATCAGCGAAGCGATGGAAGAGCAGCATAAAACGAGACTTACGTTGCTGAATCATGTTAAGCTTATACTGTCGTCATATTCAGATTTTGCTTCGCCGGATACCGTTTTCAATCTGACCCAATGTGTCAAGGAAGACCATGTTGACCTTGATATTGAAGGCTATTGGAATGAATGCGGTGGCAGGATGGAGAGAACGGATTTTTGGTGTATTGAGAAAACAACGGATGCTGGAATGTATTTTTTGACCAAATACATCAAAAAACAGAATAATATTGTTGAGAAGATGCGGTATGGTTTGGAAATTATTAAGGTGAATACTGGTTTGCTTGTTTATCTGCTGCATCCGAAAGCTCCGAAGCATTTGCTCGGCGGACAGCCATACGACGAGGGTGACCATTGCTACTACCATATGGACAAGCCTAAAGATTGGGATGATGTGACAGAGCTGAATCTGACAAAAAGCATAAATTACAAAGGATGGGCTAACAAAATCATTCTCACGAAGGTCACGGACGAAAGGTTGGTGGAAGACTATCAAAGCATAGTGGACAATTGCACAATTACAAACAAATACGCTGAATGGGAATACGATTTTCTGTTAAATCTACACGCTATCACTCAGGATGCGATATACATTACCACTGCTGACGGAGAAAAGTTTTATAAAGTCCCAATAGATATGCGGGAATCGTTCTCAAAGCTAACCATCGACTCTCGTGTCGGATTGATCGTGATGGGAAATACGACTTATATCGCTTTTGACGAGTTTATGATTTACATTCCTGTCAAGAAAATAAAGAGGTACGGCATTGAGGTGGTTGAGAGGGTAGAGTAACGTTTATTTCTTTCTCGACATAATTGTTTTGTCATTTTAATCTTATTTCCTCTTCGCTGCAAAATTCTCTGTTTTTCAGCTATTTGTGCTTGTTTCGCCTGCTTCTTCTCCGTTTACGATACCACTCCCTCTGCTTCTCTTCCTTGGCTTTCTTCTTCAATTCCAGCTTAAGAGCCGTTTCTTGCTCCAATTGTTTCCTTTCTTCCTCATCGGCTGCATCTTTCCTGGCGTTCTCGGCATCAACTCGTTCCTTGCGGCGTTTCTTGATTTCGACGATTTCTTCGGGGGTGAACAGCCTTTCCAGCACTTCGTCCCTTACTCTCGATAAACCACTTAAAGCAAACTCCTTGATTTCCTCGTCAGTGTAGATATCATCGCACAAGCACATCTCGTCGTTTCGCATTTCCCTTTCTAACTCTTCATTCTCACGTTCAAAATTGGCATGCTGTTCTTCAGGCGTGAAGCCATAGAATGTCAGATGCCATAGGCATTGTGCCGCCAGTTGTGTATCGGTGCAGTGGAGGTCTTTGGCACGTTGCACCGGGTGACCGAGCAATTCACGCCATGAGTTTCCTTCCAAGTTGCAGACAGAAGGCCAGCCATCATAATTTTTAGCAAGAATATAATCGGGGTCGTACTTCACCTTCATTGTGCGTATGTATTCGACGGCACGATAGAAATGCCGATCCAGACCAATCATCCTCTCGGAAAAATTGGTGATATGCTCCATCATGGCATGGAAATCGCTCTTCAGGATAAGCTCCCGAAGTGTGAGTGGTCGGCATCGACGCCGCCAGTTCATTTTAAGCCAAGGAGAGTGGGTGTTTTTCATAATCTCAATTGGTTTCTTTGCGCTGAAAAAACAGGATACTTCTCTTTGTTTTTCAGTTTGATTGTCTATGCTTTATGCAATGGTCTCAGGTGTAATGGCTTTTGGTTTTCATCATTGGCATTCCAAATTCTCTTATAGATGGGAATTTGCCAAAACATCCATAAGGGCATGGTGCGAAAGCTTCCACATTGCGGACATTTGCATGGTGCAGTATATATGGTGGCACACCATTCAATATCTGATCCTCTGAATGTTTTCTTGCACTTTGTGCATCTGAATGTGGTTGTTCCTCTTAGCATATTGATTCATCGTTTTTCTATTCATATATTGGCTGTGTGTTGGGGGCTAAAAGCCCCCTAACAACAGCCACAAAAGGCAATCACTTGCCGCAAGCCGTCAAGATACCCCAGATGGTAACCAACCCCACAATCGTAATGAGTGTGGCGGGATTGCCGTTCTTGAGGATATCGCCGAGGTCTTCAATGCCGAAAAAATCGTTCATGCGAAATCGGTTTTGATGAAACATTGGTCACACTTTCCGACTGAAGGCAAGGCTTCATGTCACATCTTTCGTGGCGTCCGTTCCGATAGATGATTCTTTTCATATTCTTTTGTTTTGGCGATGCAAAAATAGAACAATTTACGTTAGCTTTTTCGCAATGCTTCGGCTAAAGTGGTTCCAACATACTGGAACCATTTCAGCCCATGCATGCTTTAGGCCAACTCAATCTCCTCGACCATGCCGAACCATTCGGACGCTTTGGCCTTCGCCTTGGCGACCACATCAGGGGTGACACACACCTTCACGGCCTTGTAGGCTGCGACAAGGGCGGCAAGGTCATCTGTGAATCCGATGATGGGAATGGCATCGGGAATAAGGTCGATGGGGCAGATGAAATAAGCAAGAGCGCTTATGATCGCCGTCTTCGCCCATCCAGGCGTGTTGGGTGAAATGAGCGCATAGTACAACAATAAGGCGAGGTAAATCACCTTGGCTCCAGCCTTCTTGGCGAAGCGTTTCACCTTGGCCCAGAAAGCGTCGTCGCTGTAGGTCGAGGGGTCAGAATACTCGGCACTGCAACCAGTGCCATTAGCGACAAAATCCTTAGAATCATTCATAACTAGAAGATTTAAGGTTAGACAATTGTTGCCATTTTGACAGAAGCCTTTTTTGGTCTCCGCCCCTTCATTCAGGGCAACTTTTCCGAATGAAAGATTTCTTTTTACTTTTTACTTTTTTTATTGTCTTTGTCGATAATGACGCTGCAAAAATACAACCTTTTTTCTTATCGCAAATAATGTATGTTGGTTTTAATGGTTCCAAAAGCCAGGAACCAATGCTTATTTCAATTTAATCCTCTATTTCTGAATCACTTACACTACCGAACCAGTCTTCAAGCTTTTCCTTTGCTTGCTGTTTGACTGCTGGAGTTATGTATGCAGAAGCCGAAGCGATGGCAGTACCGAGAGCAACCAAATCGTCTGTAAAGCCGATAACTGGAATAAAATCTGAAATCAAGTCAATAGGTGAAATAAAATACCCTAAAGCACCATAAATGAGAACTTTTATTGCGACAGGAGTATTATCAGACAATGCCGCATAATACAACTTCAATGCTTGATAAACAACTTTACTACCTGCTGTCTTACCATACTTTTTTATTTTGTCCCAAAAACTGGACTCGTTATAGTTCTGTCCATATCTTTTGATTTCGTCTTCCGACATTCTTTCTTTTGCCATATGAAATAAGATTTAGTTTTATATCAAAGAAACACTAATAGCATAGCAAATTCCATTCCTGTCTTTTGTTCCAAGGAAGAATTTCACCTCTCTTCCATCAGAAAAGCTTTTAGTACTTACATTTCTATGAACGATAATATGCGAATTTTGAGTATCAATTGTGTATTTTGGTCTAATTTTCCATTTGATATTGCCATAACTATCTATTGTTTGTTTCAATTTTCCTTGATACTCACGGTTAATTTCACACGGCCATAAGCCATTAATGTAATACTGGTTAAACATCCAGTTCGTGTTTTTTAAACCATTCAATTCGCAGTTATTTTTAAATCTGGAATACCATTTGGAAAACAAGACGAATGCATTAAAAATCATGCCTTTATAATACAATTGGTAATCTTGGCAATCTCCTCTTTCTTTTTGTAATGCATGATGAGTCACATCTGCCATAGTACCAAGAAACAACATTGCTGTAGCTTCCCAATTCAATCTACAATTCGCTGACAGCAAATACTCATCATTATTCTGATTACGTTTCATCATAGTCTGATAAAAGCCAGTAACTGAACTGAAATTTGCTTCGTTAGGCTTGATGTCAGACTTATCATAAAAGCCATAATTGATAAGACGTTTGCAAATTTGATTGATTATCTCTCTAATCCCATGTTCAAAATCACCACTATAACTATTATCTTCATACCATTTTATCATATCTGTTATGGCCGCTGTAGCTTCATTATGTCCCCCGTTGATTCTTTTAATCTCCCTATAAACCTCTTCTATTTCAGGGAAGTCCCGAAATAGTTTTCCATATTCATCTAATTTGGACTTAATATCGCAGAACAATGAATCAGAATTCGGATTATTATAGTCGTAATATTGCTCACCTGTCGGTGAAAACGAAAAATTAAAAACCGACAACAGTTTTTGAATTGAACTTTTTTCAGATTTGTCAAATTCTTCAGTAAGGCAATATAGTAATATTCCTTGATTGTTTACCAACTCATCAATTTTCCCTAATACCTTACCAAAAATATCTTTTGGACATTCGTCAGTATCCGACATCTTACCAATTGCATCTATTACAAATACATCCCAATCTTGATCTGGGTCTTTAGCCAACGACACGAAATCATTCCCTGTAATACAAGTCTGAATGTACATTCCCATGTCATCCTCAGCCTTTTCTCTCATTTTATTTAGACGACAATAGTTGGAACTATTAACATCCACTTTTAATTCATCATCTAACCAAAGTATGCGATATTTTCTATTATCTTTCATCTCAATCTATTGATTATCAGTGTGTATTTCTTTTAAACAAGCCCTTGAATTTTTCAAATCCATATAGTCCTTGTGTTATTACCTTTATCCTTTCAAATTCGTGATGGTCATTAACCCAGCCAACGATGATTTTCTTAAGCTCAGGAGAGAGGGCGGAGTAGCGAGGATTGATAAATAATGATAAAAACTCTATTAGTGCCTTATAATCATCTACGGTCGTTATCGTTTTTTTGTTCTTAAAGAAATTCCTCCATCCTTCTAATATTGCATCTTCTGTATATAATAACTTAATGTTTGATTTCCAATCATATCTCTTATTATTATATGATAATACAGCACAATCAAAATCTTCTTTCAACAAATCTTTTTCTGTGAACAAACAATCATTTGGCGATTTCCCTTGACACAACAAGTACAACTCGATAAACTTTTGTTCAATTACATCTTCAGGCATTAAAAAAATGAAATTCTGTGTTTTAGCAGTGGTATAGGGGAACATATAATCGAAAAAAGCGACCTTTCCTTCTCCCTCCGCTTTACAACTTGCTTCAAAATAGCTGCCTTGTTTTTGTTCATCACATAAAAACATTTTTTTCATTATGTGATCTATTATATCTTGATGATAGTTTGAAGAAGAAATTGCTTTAAGAATGTAATCTGGAATTACTGCCTTGTAGTTATCAACATACTTCTTAATCCTATTTATCACGTCTTTTCCCTCAAAAACATCCTCTTTTGACTCGTACAATTCCAACATGGCAGACAAATACGGTTTCTTGAAATCGTCCCCTTGAACAGTTCTCAAAATAGCCTTATCAATGTATTTTTCGACTTCTTCGTAATCAACATGTCGGTGTGCTAATTGAAGTATTATTATTCCTGATGCTATGGGTAACAATCCGAATTCGTAATTGTATAGTTGTTCATTCGAAAAAGAAATTTCATTATTTATCGAATCTGAAGGTATTACTTCTGTGGGATCCACGCCAAATAAAACAGCATCAATAATAGCCAATTTTGACGCAAAACTTTTAGAATTGTCTATTCGGACCTTAACCTCGTTAATTAGCTTTTCTTTATCTTTATAATTGGAGAAGTCGTAACTGGAAGCGAACTTTTTTGCAAGTTCAATATCCATTTTCCGTATTCCTTCAAAAAGGATTTGTTTCAGTATTGATAATTCTATTTGTTCAATTTCGCCATCTGTATCAAGGTATAGCTTCTCACACACTTTTACAAGAAATTGTTCGTATGTCAGCCCAGAAGAAAAATGCTTACATATTCCGTCAACTATTTCTTCAGAATTTGATTTGTCAGAAACATCAATATTTGACTTACGACATGCTTCTCTAATAAGATTAAATTCATCTTCAGGTGCTTCTATCAAAAAGTTCCAACTATCATCCATAATTAGTGTATTTCGATTGCAAAAATAATACTATTCCAATTACTAGAAGTCCATCTCGTCTTAGTTTATTGGTTCTCACCACAAAGAACCATCCCATATCTTTCAGACATTTTGTTCAATTCCTCAGTCACACGCTGTCTAAAGCTATCAGGTCCGACCACTTCAAGCATCGATCCATAACTCAATATCTGTCCAACCAGTTCCTTGTTTGGATAGACTGTCAGTTCTACATCGCCATATTCACGGCTTTCTTTCCAGCTAGGTGTACGGATTGTGTGCTGAGAATCGTGTAAGGGTTTTGTTGTAAGCCGTCCGAACGTGTATTTGTCATGAGCACGTAAAGTTATAGTTGTTAATTCAGCACCTTCTTCCAGTGTAACACCAACCAAATGTGACAAATAACTGTATTCGTTCGGCAGAGCAGGTTTATAGATGTCTGTAGAATGACCGCCAAGGATTTCGCCATAGATACGATCCAAAGCAACTACATATCTTCTCATAGGTTCTTTCCCGTCTTTTTCAGAAACACCGATGGAAAACATTCTCCCATTATATGTTTTCAACAAATGAGGATGAAAGACTAAATCCATTTTGCCTCTATCAAATGGCCAATAAGTAAAACGAATAGGCGTTTTGTCTTTTATCGCTCTGTCTATACAATCATATCGTTCTTTCAAAACCGCCTTAAATTTCATGTTTTTAAACGGATCTATATTCTCGCCGACATATTGATAATCCGTGTTTCGACCTTTGGGAATGGAGACGACCGACAAATTGTCCTCGTTAAGTTTATTAACAACTTCGGGCACAACTTTTTTTAGAGTTTTGTACAAATCGTGTTTTGTGGGTGATGCGACCGATAACACACCTCCATCATACTCCTTAAGAACATCTTCATAGGAGACAACATTTCCCGTCATAAGCAGGCGATAAAAAATTGATATCAATTCACCTCTATCGCCTTGATATGAGAATACATTTATATTCATGTTCTAAATAAGAGTTTGTGTGTTAACGACTAATCATTAGAATACTCGATGGCATCGTTCCAGTCATTCATTCTCTCCTCGTAATCTTCATCAGATTCATTGCTTTGTTGTCCCCAACCATCATCAAACTCTTCTTCGTCATCAAAATTATATTTTTTCCTACCCATAATAAATGTTTTTAATGTTTCTGTTTGCAAATATAATCATTTTTTCGACTAATGCTCATACTATGGAAATTTTTTTTCTTCATTAGACTCAGTCTTTTTTGCAAAGGTAGAGCCAAAGGGGACAATATGAAAATATTAAAGAGTGATTTTTGCGAAGAAAAATCATTTCTGCAGAAGTTCTGTAATTAGATACGAAATGCTGTCAGAGACGCCATAATATGACGTCTCTACTTAGAGATTTAGCAGCCAGTCTATAACATTGATTTTCTGAATTCCATCAATGTTTGCGTTGTCGAAATCCATCGTTAGGAGATACTTGGGATAAGAGTCCTTGATTTCTCTTAATGACGATAATTCCCGTTTCAATGTTTTTTCGTCATTAACAGTATATGCTACCTGGTAATATTCTGTAACTCCACTTGGCTTTTTTACAACAAAATCAACCTCTCCCTTTTGCGACCTTCCTGCATATACCTCACCACCACGACGCAACAGTTCAAAATAAACAACATTTTCAAGTTTGTGACCCAAATCAGTATATGGAGAATTAGTTTGAATAATGTTTTTCAGCCCTAAATCTACAACATAATACTTATAATTACTTTCTAACAATCTTTTACCTTTGATGTTGTAAAGCTTTACTGGATATATCAGATACGACTCTGTAAAATAACGCAAATATTTTAGAACAGTGTTATGTGACAGCTTTCCCGCAGAGCTTTTCTTAAGCGTATCAGCTATATTATTAGGTGAAACGACACTTCCAACACTATCGAACAAGAAATCGATAACATGTTGGAGCGTGTCGAATTTGCGAAGATGATTGCGTTGAACTATATCTTTTACAACAACTGTTTCATATAGAGATTTTAGATATGCGTTTACTGCCTGTGGAGCAGTTTTCTGCATATTGACCGCTTGCGGAAAACAAGAGTTGTTCATATACTGACGGAATAATCTGTCAGTGTTTTGCTCTTCCGGAAACGAAGCAACATATTCAGCGAATGAAAACGGATGCATGTTGATGGATATGTACCTGCCAGACAGCAAAGTGCCGAGTTCACTCGAAAGCAAATAGGCGTTAGAACCTGTAATATAGAGGTCTACACCTTGTTTTACAAACAAAGCATCAACCAATTTTTCAAATGACGGGATAGCTTGTACTTCATCAAGAAACACGTATCTTGAGCCGTCATCCGGCAGTTCTTTCATTATATGGTCATAAACAGCCTGCCAGTTAGTGAATAAGGTGTTTTCACGTTCCTCGAAATTAAGCGACACAATATTTTCATGTGGCACTCCTGATTGTCTTAGCCAATCTTGAAACTGTGTCATTAATGTTGATTTGCCACAGCGCCTGATTCCTGTAATAACCTTAATCAGATGTTCATCCTTAAGTTGGATTAATTGGCTTAAATACGCATCTCGTATAATCATAATCAGTTTAATTTTTGCAAAAATACAAAAAATAATGACGAAATTGCAAAAAACTAATAATTTTAGTCATTATCTCGCGCAAAATAGGGTGGTGGTCATTTATAATTAAAATTAAAACTCCAACACATTGAACAAAGTGTTGGAGTTTTTGTGGAGCTGGAGGGAGTCGAACCCTCGTCCAAACAAGGAACAATTATGCTTTCTACATACTTATTCTGTTGTTGGTTTTCGTGTCTGGCAAGGAAACAGACATCCTAATCCAAACCTTATCTCCTTAGTTTTCGCGTCGTTGCCGGAGCTTCCGCGACGCTATCCCGAAATTGCTGAGCACCTCGTTGCCGGACCGGAATCGGGAGGCTCCATCCGCGAGATGTCTCGTCCTCTCACCTTGTGAAAGGATGAAGCTTGTCTACTGTACTTCGACTAAGCAGCGAGAGCGTAAGTATTTTCGCCAATTAATTTTTCGCAGCCAAGATTTACGAGCGTCACTGCAAGGCTCGGTATGCTTACATAACCCTTCTACAAGCTGTCAAAACCGGTCAGCCCCAAGTGTTATGACTTTCTTTAAAAAGTTTGCAAAGGTACTAATAATTTCCGAATTAGAGATATTTTTTTACATCTTCTTCGGAAATCGTTGAGCCACAGAGAATTACAAGACGTCCGACAACGTTTTGAAGCTCTCTGATGTTGCCTGTCCACTGTTGTCTTTTCAGCTCTTCGATGGCGGATTCCGTGAAAGAGGGGATAGGCTTGCCCATCTCGTTGGCGGATTTCACCACGAAGTTATTAATTAATAAAGGTATGTCGTCGAGGCGCTCGCGCAACGGAGGCACACGCATGATTATCATGCTGATGCGGTGGTAGAGGTCCTCGCGGAAGTTGCCTTTTGCGATTTCTTCTTGAAGGTTTTTGTTGGTCGCTGCAATGACTCTGACATCGACTTTTATCTCTTCCTCGCCACCCACACGGGTTATCTTGTTTTCCTGAAGTGCACGCAGAACCTTGGCTTGTGCGGCGAGGCTCATGTCGCCAATTTCATCAAGGAAGAGGGTGCCGTTGTTGGCGAGTTCGAAGTCGCCTTTCTTTTGTTTTATGGCTGATGTGAAAGCGCCTTTCTCGTGTCCGAACAACTGGCTTTCAATAAGTTCCGCCGGGATGGCGGCACAGTTTACCTCGATGAAAGGATGGTCTTTACGCGGGCTCATCTCGTGAAGCTGACGGGCGACGAGCTCTTTGCCAGTGCCGTTTTCGCCGAGAATCAGCACCTTGGCATTCGTTGGTGCCACTCGCTCAATCATGGTGTACAGCTCGTTCATAGCCCAAGAGTCGCCAATCATCTCATACTGCTTGCTTACCACGTTGCGGAGCTTCTTCGTCTCGTTGACGAGGCGGTTTTTGTCTAAAGCGTTGCGCAAAGTGATAAGCATGCGGTTGAGATCCATAGGCTTCTCAATGAAGTCGTAAGCCCCTTTTTTGATGGCGTCGAGGGCGATGTCGATGGTGCCGTGACCCGAGATTATTATAATGGGTGCATCGGTGAGAGTCCTTGATTTCTCAAGGAACTCTATCCCGTCCATCTGAGGCATCTTGATGTCGCAGAATATCGCGTCGAAGGTGTCGCTGTGGAGCATCGGCAACGCTTCAAGAGCTGATGCGGCGTCAGTTATGGTGTAGCCTTCGTTTTCGAGAATCCCGCGCATGGCACGGCGGATGGCAGGCTCGTCGTCGATGATGAGGACTCGTGACATTAGAAGTTCGGTTTGAGATCTGACTTCTTATAGAATTCGTCGATGATATTTACTGCTTCGTCAGGGTCGTCGACAACATGGAAGATGTCAAAGTCCTTTTCGGCAATCATTTTATCTTTAAGGAGTGTCTGTTTGAACCAGTCGACAAGCGGGTTCCAGAATTCCGAGCCGAGCATCACGATAGGGAAGTTGGCGATTTTGTTGGTCTGCATGAGGGTGAGGGCTTCCGAAAGCTCGTCGAGGGTGCCGAATCCGCCTGGGAATGCGATGAAGCCTTGCGAATAGCGTGTGAACATCGTCTTGCGGATGTAGAAGTAATCGAAGTTGATTGACTTGTCGCTGTCGATGTAAGGGTTGGAGTGTTGTTCGTGAGGCAGCACGATGTTGAGTCCGACGCTCTTTCCGCCTGCTTCGTATGCGCCTTTGTTGCCAGCCTCCATGATGCCTGGACCGCCGCCAGTGATGACGCCGAAGCCTTTCTCGACGAGTTTGGAGGCAGTCTCAACAGCCTTATGATAGTAAGGGCTGTCTTCCTTGATACGCGCCGAGCCGAAGATGGCGACGCAAGGTCCAATTCTCGAGAGGGTCTCGTAACCGTTAACAAATTCTGACATGATTTTGAACACCGACCAGGAGTCGTTTGCCTTGATGTCGTTCCATTTTCTGTCAGCGATGGCTTTCTTGATTTTTTCGACAATATTCATAACTGTAAATTTTATTTTCGCAAAGATATAAATTTTAGTTTATAGTTGAAAGATAAATGTAAAAAGATTTTTTTTAGAAAAATGTTTTGTGGAATGAAAATTTTTGTAATTTTGCAGCCCGTAAACGGTATTGCGGATTTAGCTCAGCTGGCAGAGCGGAAGCTTCCCAAGCTTCAGGTCGCGGGTTCGAGCCCCGTAATCCGCTCACAGCGCAGGAAGCTTAGCTCAGTTGGTTCAGAGCGCCTGCCTTACAAGCAGGAGGTCGCTGGTTCGAACCCAGCAGTTTCCACAAAACCAGTGGGGAGAAGACATGTCTTCTCCCCACTGGTTTTTATGATTTATTAGGTTTCGTCATGTTATCTAATAACTTTTCTTACAATGGTTTTTCCTGAAGTCGTCACACCTTTTATAATATAAATGCCTTGATTCAATTCATTTACTTCGGTGCTGTTGACTCGCTGACCGCTGATGTTGTATATCTCAATGACATTGACGATTTCCTCGTATTCGTTTTCCGGAACTGAGGTCACTTCGACAATGACATACATCTCGCCATCAGGGGTGAGGGCGTAGTTTGACTCGCAGTCGTCATACACGGCGGTGAGTTTGAAAATGTAATCACTGGCTTCCATTTCAATGAAATATGAAGTGTATTCCGGATCGACTTCGATGACATCTTTTGTGCCTTCGAAATAAATGTTATAGTGAAGAGGTGTCGTCTCCGGAGCATCCCATGAAATCATGGCGCCGAACATGTTGTTTGTGTAAACATATTCGCCCTGGAAGTTTGTCGGAGCGTCGCATGGCGCTGGTGGGGTTGGAGGTGTGATTTCGCCCATCTCACCGCTCTGACCGATGTTCTGTCCGTATAAGCCACCATTGGTGCCGTTTACCCATGCCACTATGTTCTGTCCGTCATGATGTCCTGTGCTGTTTTCGCACATGGTGCGCGGGTAGCTGTTGGTGCTCATGTTTGTGCTCCAAATCTGGTTTCCATTGTCGTCGATGCCGAGGGCTTTGATGGTGCTGTTGTAGCCGTCACCTTCGTTGTAGAAGAATGTGTATCCGCCGCCGTATTCAAAAGCGTCGATGAGAAGGTTGGAGTGGTCGTTGCCATTTTCCTCGACGAAAAGAATGCCCTCATTCCAGAGTCTGTCGCCAATGACATTGAAACGGTTAGCGTAAACTCTTGATTCTTGTTGGAACTGTTGGTCGGTTTGCACGTAAACGATGATGAGATCGTGGCTTACAGGGTCAACTGTAGCGTATGCATCGATATAATAATTGTACGGATCCTCTGAGTGTACCGGGATTCCGTTAAGATTGGAGATGGTTGATGCGCCGTTTTGGTTGAAGTGGAACACGTATGTGTTGAAGTTGCCTCCTTGACCTCCTGCATGCCAGATGTAAACGTAGGCACCGCCGAGTCCGTCAGGCACCACATAATGTGTGTAGCTGCCGGGGATTGTCACAGGTGACATGAGTTGAACGTCGTCGGAGATTTGGGTGCCGTCTTTGCTGTAACCGACTACGCGAATGTCTTTCTCATAGAAATAGGTGTAAGCCCATTGTTCTTTTTCATAAACAACAAACACATTGCCGTTTGGTGCAGGGGTCAAAAGACCGAACATACACAGTTTCCCGGTATCGTCGCTGATTGTTATTGTAGGGTTTAATGTGCCGTTGGCTTCGATGTAGCATAGATAGAGGTTGCCGTTATCAACACTGGTACCCAAAGCCCACACTCCGCCGTCGTCGCCTGCAAGGAGCTCGGTGCGTGATTCGCCTGCGCCACCGAAGAGAGTGAGACCTTCTTCGCCCCATGCGTAGGTGCCGTCAGCATTGATTTTTATCGCTATGGTTTGACCTGCTTCGGTGGCGAAACATGTCACTACTGCGCCGTCAGATGTGGCTGTCATCGCGAAACCTTGCGACCAGCTCGCCATCTGGTGATAGCTCGGGTGTATTCCGCCATTGTCCCATTGAGGCACGCCGTCGGCGTTGATACGCTGCAGCGTCGGCGCCCATCCGTTGCCTCCCACAAAACTGCTCCACTGGGCGTAGATGTCGCCGTTAGGGCAGGTCGAGAGGTAAATCTCACCGGCGTCGGCTGAAGTGTTGGCGAGGAAAGTGTTTGTAGTCGGGTCGTTGACCCATTGTGCTTTTACAGAAATCATTGTCGCAAAAACAATGATAAGAGTTAAAATTTTTTTCATAGGATAATTTTTTTATGATAAAATTGTAGAGACGCACGACAGTGCGTCTCTACATGTGTCAATTCAAATTATTTAATATTCGGTTCTTCGAGGCCGAATCCCTTCTTTTTGTCTTCGCGTTTCAGCAAGATGCTGAATATGAAAGCCAAAACGCCAAACGATGAGAATATGACCATAGGTGCTGTGTAACCTCCTGTGGCTTTTAGGACATTACCGATAATGAGCGGTACGAAGCACAAACCAAGATTCTGAACCCAGAAAATCAGGCAGTATGCGCTACCAAGGACTTTCTCGTCGATGATTTTCGGGACGGATGGCCATAAGGCTGCCGGAACCAATGAGAAACTAACGCCCAAAACGACGGTGATGAAGACTGCCAACCATTTATATGGGAATATTGGGAGCAGGAATGCGAAACTCAAATGGCAGACGATCATGATGATTGAGCCAAGCATGAGCATCGAGGCTCCTTTTCCTTTGGTGTCTAAGAAAATGCCCAAGAAAGGTGTAAGACACATGGCTAAGATTGGGAACACACTAAACAGACGGGCACCGGTTGCTGCGTCAACATGCAGGGTTTCCTCTAAGAAGTTCGGAGCATAACGCTGGAAAGGGAAGATGGCGCTGTAGTATAGAACACAGAGCAAAGCGACAATCCAAAACATCTTGCTTGAGAAGATGATGCCAAGATCCTTAATGCGGAACTCGTCCTCTGGTGACTTCTCGTCGGTTGCCATACCAGCTGCAACCAATTGCTTGTCGAGTTTCTTGTCCATGGTGGTGAAGATGATGAAGAAGATGAGACCGATACAGAGCAGTGCGCTGCAGAAAGCCACAGGAGCCACTATGGATTGTGCACCATTCTCGCCGAATCTATCTGCAATAATAGGGGCGATCCACATCACGGCAAACACACCAAGACGTGCGATGGCCATTTCAAGACCCATAGCCAAAGCCATTTCTTTGCCTTTGAACCATTTGGCAATTGCTTTGCTGACGGTTGTTCCCGCCATCTCGCAACCGCAGCCGAAAATCATGAAACCAAGAGAAGCCATCTTTGCGCTTGCAGGCATGGCAACCCACCATGAGTTCAGCCACTCGGCAAAACCTGTCGTCTGGAACCATTCACTGATTCCGATGTACTT
Source organism: Bacteroidales bacterium (assembly GCA_017553625.1). Classification (GTDB taxonomy): domain Bacteria; phylum Bacteroidota; class Bacteroidia; order Bacteroidales; family F082; genus Limimorpha. The sequence goes on along the minus strand of JAFZKP010000028.1, from coordinate 25,707 downwards.
CAATGCTGCTCCAAGAACCATAAGCGATGCTGATAGCACACCTGTGAAACGAATACCCATCTTGTCGAGGATGATACCGGCTACGATAAGGAAACCACAAACATTGAGGATGTATTCTGCTGAAGCATAGGTTCCGAACACGCCGCTGTCCCAGCCACGGGAGTTCTCGACGAGTGTTTTAAGCGGTGACATGACATCAACGAACATATAGCCGAAAAACATCATCAATGCAATGAGAATGAGAGCAGTCCATCTGGCTGCCTTGCTGTCATTTAACAGCTTTTGAATTTTTTCTGTCATAACATTCAATATTTTAATATTTAATACTATTTAGTTGGGAGCTGGACGATTTCCTTGTTGTATCCCTTCAGCACCTCTTTTGCGAAGTCGGCCATGGTTTGAGGAGTGATGCTCTTCACGATGGCTTCGAACTCTGCGTCGATGTTGATCTTGTCCTCATCGAAAGTCTCGATGGCGTCAAGCCAGTAGCTGTTCTCCTCTTGCTCTTCAGTGCGTTTCTTGTAGAGGTTCTCAACGACCTTTGTCAGGTCTTCCTGAGCAGGACCGTTGGTGGCAACGTCGTTAAATCCTTCGCGGACTTTGTTCATGAGTTTCTCATACATGTCGGCGTTTGTGTCGAATGCTACGAGGAACAGGTAAGCGTTCTTCGGTCTCTCTGAGAGCTGACCCATGACGCCAACACCGTATGTACCGCCTTCTTCCTCACGGATGGTGCGTGTGTAGTAGATGTCCATGATGTCGCCGAGAGCGTCCATGTAAATCTGGTTGCGGTAGTTATATTCCATCTGACCGTTGATAGTCATGTAGATGGTCACCTTAGGATTCTGCATCTCTTTCTCATAGTGGCAGATGATGCTCTTTTCAGAAATGCCGAGGTTGATGTCTTTCCAGCTTTCTTTGCGCTTGTTCTTCTTCAGAGAAGCGAGATACTGTTCAACCAATGGCTTGAAGGTGTTCTCGTCGATGTTTCCAACGAAGTAGAATGTGAAGTTGTTAGGATCGGCGAAGCGGTTTTTATAGAATTCCATTGCCTCGGCGTAGTTGATGTTGTCGACATCGGCGGCTTTCATTCTCATGCGGAGCGGATGGTTGCCGTACAACACCATAATCAATGAGTCAGAGAATGTCGTCATCGGGTTGAGCTCTTGGTTTTCAAGGGCTGCCTTGATACGCTGTGAGTATGACTGGAATGCCTCTTGGTCGGAGCGAGGTGCTGTGAAGTACAAGTAGATGAGCTGCATCATAGTCTCGAGGTCTTTAGGCGAGCAGTTGCCGTTCATGCCTTCTGAGTAGTTGCCGATGTAAGGTGTCACACGCACTTTCTTGCCTGCGAGCACTTTCGGGAGGTCGATGGCGCTGAAGTTGCCGACACCGCCCAAGGTGATGACGTCGGAGAGTTCCTGCAATGTGATGAAGTCTTTCTGTGGAAGTGCGGAGATGCCGCCCCAGCTGTTGGCTGTGAAACGAATCTCGTCTTCCTTGAAGGTGGTCTTCTTGTAGATGACCTTCATGCCGTTGCTGAGTGTCATGACTTTAGCGTCGAATTCAGGCATGTCGGCCTCTTTCTTGATTTTGCCTGGTTTCGGCATGTTGGCTACGATAGGGCCTTCGAACACTTCTTCCTTATATGGCTCGACTTCTGTGGCTTGTGCTGCTTCGTAGGCCTTCAGGATTTCCTCTTTTGTAGGAAGAGTCTCACCGTCTTTCTTAGGTGCTGTCACAGTGATGACGAGGTTGTCTTCTGTGATGAGCTGCTGAGCATACATGTTGATTGCCTCAAGCGGAAGGTTCGGGACAATCTGCTGATAATATGTGTATTCGATTTCAATGCCCATCATAGGCTCATTGCTGAGGAAGTTGTTCAAGCACTCGTTGACGTATTGACGGTTTTCAGTGTTGTTTCTCTCATTGTATTGATTTTCAATCTGTTTCAAGAAGTCAGCCTTTGCTCTTTCATATTCTGATGGTGTGAAGCCGAACAGAGACATGCGTTTGTTTTCTGTCACGAGAGCTGTGAGGGCCTCGTCGATGCCTGCCGCGTCTTTTGCCATTGCCATGCTGCACCATGCGTCTTTAGTTGGGGCGACATAGTAGTTTGAATAGTAGCTGTATCCATAGATGAATGGCGGGTTAGGCTTCTTGGTGATTTCCTGGAGGCGGTTGATTTGCATCTGTGAAATGATTGACAAGACATACTGACCCATCCAGTAACTCATGTCGTTTTTCAATGAGTCAGGTGTTGCGTCTGACTTGTAATAGAGGTTGACTCTGTAGTTGGTGGCTTCAGGGTCGGATGCTATTGCCACGATAGGCTCGACGTTGTCTTCAATCATGAACTGCGGTCTTGGTGCAGGGTTGACTGGTGTAGGGATGTCGGCGCACATCTCTTTGATGCGTGCTTCGATAGCGTCGACGTCGATGTCACCGACGATGATAAGACCCTGGAGGTCAGGACGATACCATTTGTGATAGTAGTCGCGGAGTGTCTGGTACTCGAAGTTGGCTACGACTTCCGGAAGTCCGCCAGGGAGACGGTTGGCGTAAGGGCTGTTAGGATACATGACAGGAAGGATTTCCTTCATGATGCGCTCGTTGGCGTCTTCGCGTGTGCGGAGCTCTTCAAGGATGACACCGCGCTCGTTGTCGATTTCCTCTTCCTGGAGTGCGATGAAGCTCGACCAGTCGTGGAGGATGAGCAAACAGGTGTCGACGAGTCCCGGGATGTCGGTAGGCACGTTCGTGACCATGTAGACTGTCTGGTCAATGCCGGTGCCTGCGTTGAGGTTCTCACCAAACTTGATACCACGGCTCTGGAGATATTCGCGGAGCATCATGCCAGGGAGGTTGGTGGTTCCGTTGAACGCCATGTGCTCGAGGAAGTGGGCGAGACCGCGCTGGTTCTCCTCTTCGAGGACTGAACCGACTTTCTGAGCGATGTAGAAGTCCGCTCTCTTGGCTGGCTTCTCGTTGTGACGGAGATAGTAGGTCATTCCGTTGTCTAACTTGCCGATTCTCACGTTAGGATCCATCGGACAAGGCATCGCCATCTGGGCGAAACTTGTCACTGCCATTGTGGCAACGAACAAGACTGATAAGATTAATTTTTTCATTTTTTTATTATTAGATTTGTTTGTGTTCTGTTGAGATGCGATGAATCGCATCTTTACTAATATAAATGTATTACGTATTTTTCAACAAAATATGGCTCTGCGAACCATTTCGTTATCGGAGTACATTTGCGTTTCCAGTTTTTCGGCACGTTGCGGAGCTCTTCCTCGATGTCGCCGCCTTTAAGATAAAGGATTCCGCCCGCCTCGATGTCGTTGGTGATGCGCAGCTTGTTGTTGCACCATTTCACGAAGTCGGGGAGCTGTGTCACGGCGCGGCTCACGATGATGTCAAACTTCTCCTTGATGTTCTCGGCACGTTCCTGGATGGCTGTAACGTTTTGTAAACCAAGCTTTTCAGCCACGTCCTGAACCACTTTTATCTTCTTTCCGATGCTGTCGACAAGCAAAAACGTGGTCTGCGGATACATTATCGCCAGCGGGATGCCAGGGAAACCGCCGCCCGTCCCGATGTCCATGACCTTCATGCCTGGAAGAATGTCGAAATATTTTGCTATCGCAAGGGAATGTAAGACATGATGCTCGTAGAAATTGTCCATGTCTTTCCTCGAGATGAGGTTTATCTTGCTGTTCCAGTCTTCGTAAAGAGGCGCAAGTTGTTCATACATGGACATTTGCGCTTCTGACAAATCAGGAAAATATTTTTTTATAGTCTGATAATCCATAATTCGCAAAAATACAAAAAATAATTTATTTATAATAAATTATGCCAAAATATTCAAAAAAACTTTAGGTGAATATATTAAATTTGTAATTTTACACGTTTTTATTTTCAAAAATGGCGAGGAAAACGAGATATATAGCTTTGTTTTTGCTGATAATCAGTGAGTTTGTTGTTTTTGCACAGGAGAAGCAGAAGAACAAGATTACACTTGATTACATCGAGAAATACAAGGATATCGCCATGACGGAGATGGTCAACAACAAGATTCCCGCTTCTATCACGCTGGCGCAGGGCATCCTGGAATCCGGTAACGGGCAGAGCAAGCTTGCGAAGGAGGGAAACAACCATTTCGGGATAAAATGCCACAAGGACTGGAAGGGCAGGTCGATGCGAATGGACGACGACGCTCCTAATGAGTGCTTCCGAGTGTACAACAGCGCCGAGGAATCGTACCGCGACCACTCGCTTTTCCTGAGAAACGGCACACGTTACGCCTTCCTTTTCGATTTGAAAATCACCGATTACAAAGGCTGGGCGAAGGGCTTGAAAAAAGCGGGCTACGCCACGCTTCCGACGTATGCCAACGTGTTGATAAACTACATTGAGACGTACAATCTGCAGCAATACGACCAGATGGTTGTCAAAGGGCAGTTCAAGCCGAAAAAGAAATCTGACACGAAGCCGAAAGAGGTTGAGAAAGAACAAAAAAACAAGAAAAACAAGCAGAAGAAGCATAAAAACGTCGCTGCTGCCAATGTGCCGGTGCTGTCTGACTGCAAGGTCGTGGAGATGACCGCAGGCCGTCATTACATCAGGGAGAATTTCGGGGTGAAGTTCATCTTCACGAAGGCTGGCGACAATCTCGAATCGCTTGCAAGAGAACTGAAGATGTCTCAGTATCAATTGGTTAAATACAACAATCTCGGCAACAAGAGAACCTTCGGCGAGGGCGAGGTGCTTTACATCAACCCGAAGCGCAGAAGGGCTGCAGAAGGCTACAAGGTGCATGTCATACAAAGCGGTGAGACGTTGTCGCAGGTGTCGCGCCTCTACGCTGTGCGCCTGGAGCGTATCTTCAAGATGAACGGGCTGAATGAGAACTCGGTTCTGCGTGTAGGACAAGAAATCAGACTGAGGTAGTTGGCAGTTAGTCAGTTAATCAGTTAGTCAGTTAATCAGTTAGTCAGTTATTCAGTTAATCAGTTAGTCAGTTAGTCAGTTAATCAGTTAGTTCTTTTTTGAGGTATTTGGAGGTGTAGCCGATGTTGTTTTCGACTATTTCTTCTGGGGTGCCGCTGCCAAGAATCATGCCGCCTCTCTCGCCGCCCTCGGGTCCCATGTCGATGATGTAATCCGCCATTTTAATGACATCCATGTTATGCTCGATGATGAGCACGGTGTTGCCTTTGTCGACGAGTTTGTTGAGCACTTCCATGAGTATTTTGATGTCCTCGAAATGCAGTCCGGTGGTGGGCTCGTCGAGTATGTATAGCGTCTTTCCAGTGTCGCGTTTCGACAGCTCGGTCGCGAGTTTCACACGTTGCGCCTCGCCGCCCGAGAGCGTCGTGGAAGGCTGACCCAAGGTGATGTAGCCGAGTCCGACATCCTGTAACGTCTTGATTTTCTGTAAGATGGTCGGGAAGTTTTCAAAGAAGACGACCGCCTCGTTGATTGTCAGGTTGAGCACGTCGTTGATGGATTTTCCCTTGAAACGCACCTCGAGTGTCTCTCTGTTGTAGCGTTTTCCCTGGCACGTCTCGCACTGCACCTGCACGTCGGGCAGGAAGTTCATCTCGATGACGCGCACGCCAGCGCCTTGGCACGTCTCGCAGCGTCCGCCTTTCACGTTGAACGAGAAACGTCCTGACTTGTAGCCTCTTATCTTCGACTCTGGCAGCTCGCCGTACAGTTTTCTGATTTCGTCGAATACTTTGGTGTACGTCGCAGGGTTCGAGCGCGGCGTCTTGCCAATAGGTGCCTGGTCGATTTCTATGACTTTGTCGATGAACTCAAGCCCTTCGATTTTGTCGTATGGCAGAGGGTTCTTTTCCGAATGGTAGAAATGCTTGCTCAGGATAGGGTAGAGCGTCTCGTTGATGAGCGACGACTTGCCGGAGCCTGAAACGCCTGTGACACAAATCATTACGCCGAGCGGGAGGTCGAGGTCGACGTTTTTGAGGTTGTGACCTGTCGCGTTATATAATTTAAGGTGTTGTCCTTCGAAGGGCTTGCGTCTCGTCGACGGTGTCATGATTTTTTTCTTGCCTTTGAGATAGTCGCAGGTAAGACCTTTGCCTCGCATCGCCTCTTTGGGAGTGCCTTGAAACACTATCTCGCCGCCGTTGACGCCAGCGCCTGGTCCGATGTCGACAAGGAAATCCGCTGCCAGCATGGTGTCTTTGTCGTGTTCAACCACAATGATGCTGTTGCCGATGTCGCGCAGCTCTTTCAACGACTCGATAAGTCGGTGATTGTCACGCTGATGCAAGCCGATGGAAGGCTCGTCGAGGATGTAAAGAATGCCGGTCAGCTGTGAGCCTATCTGTGTGGCGAGACGGATGCGTTGCGCCTCTCCGCCCGACAAGCTCTTCGCGGGGCGGTTCATGTTCAAGTAATCGATTCCTACGTTGAGCAGGAAAGTGATTCTTTTCTTTATTTCTTGAAGGATGTCGTGCGAAATCTCCTTTTGTTTCTCGTCGAGATGCTTGGGAAGGTTGTCGAGCCATTTCGAAAGCGAGTTGACGTCCATGTCGGCGAGCTCGGCGATGTTTTTGCCGTTGAGGCGGAAATAAAGAGCCTCTTTTTTCAGCCTTTGTCCATGACACTCAGGACATTCCGTCTCGTTCATGAAGCTGTTGGCCCATTTCAAGATTGAAGCTGGGGCGTTCTCCTCGTTCATCTTTCTGATGACGTTCACTATGCCTTCAAACGGGGTGGAATAAGTGGATTGCGTGCCGAGATATTCTCTCGTGACGGTGAATGACTCGTTGCTTCCGTAAAGGATGATGCTCATGGCGTGCTCCGGAATCTCGCTTATCGGGGTGTCGAGCGTGAATCCGTAGCGTGTCCCGATGGCTTCAAGCTGGCTGAAAACGCTGTTGTTTTTGTATTCGCCGAGCGGGGCGAGACCGCCTTTGCGCAGACTGAGGCTTGGGTCGGGGATGATTTTTTTCATGTCGACCTGGATGACGGTGCCGAGTCCGTTGCATTTCGGGCAGGCGCCGTAAGGTGAGTTGAAACTGAACGTGTTAGGCTCAGGATCTTGGTATGCGATGCCTGTGGTGGGGCACATGAGGAGCTTGCTGAAATAACGCGCGTCGCTGCCTCCTTCCTCTAAGACCATCAGCATGCCCTTGCCTCTGCGGAATGCTGTCTCCACCGACTTCACTATGCGTTCCTTGAAGTCGGGATGAACCACAAGACGGTCGATGACAATCTCGATGTCATGGGTCTTGTAACGGTCGAGCTGCATACCGAAAACGAGCTCTTTGATTTCGCCGTCCACGCGCACCTTGATATATCCTTGCTGCCTTATCTGCTCGAACAAATCCCTGTAATGACCTTTTCGTCCTCTTACGACTGGAGCCAATACATTGATTTTCTTGTCGTGGTATTGCTCCATAATCATCTGGGTGATTTGCTCTTCCGAATAACGCACCATCTTCTCGCCAGTGTTGTACGAAAACGGCTCTGATGCGCGGGCGTACAGCAGACGCATGAAATCGTAAATCTCCGTGATGGTTCCGACGGTGGAGCGCGGGTTGCGGTTCACCGATTTCTGCTCTATCGAGATGACAGGGGAGAGACCGCGAATCTCATCGACATCTGGACGTTCCATGCTGCCGATGAACTGGCGGGCGTATGCCGAAAACGACTCCATGTAACGGCGTTGTCCTTCGGCGTAAATAGTCTCGAACGCCAACGACGACTTGCCACTGCCACTCAGTCCGGTGACGACGACGAGTTTGTCGCGAGGTATGCGCAAATCGATGTTTTTCAAGTTGTTCTCCCTTGCGCCGTATATCTCGATGAACTCGTTTTCGGCAATATCCCTGTTCTTTTCTGTCATCTTTTAGTTCAAATCTTCAACAATGCTATCGTTTTCAAAATCAATGATATAGCCGCCTGTCGCCTCGTTGCAGTAATCAGCGGTGAGGTCGAAGGGCCTTTTCGGAATCTTGATTTCGTAGACTTCTCCTTTCTTGACTTTCAATGAGTTGGAACGAAGCCAAGGGTTGAAAATCTTGAGAAGCTTGTATGTTATGTCATGTTCGAGAGCAAAATCAGCCCAGCTGTCGACGCTTTTGTCAATGACGACTGTTTTGTATCTAAACGGTTGGTATTCAAGCTTTTTGCTCACGTAAATGCCGTATTGCTCCGGGTTTTCAAGTATGGTTTTGAAAGCCAGAATCCTGAAGATGTAACGCTCGGTCTCGTCAGCCATGAGCAAATCATAGTAGGAATGCACTTTCTGCTCCTTCAGGAACTTGTTCAGGCGGCGTGTCCCTGCGTTAAACGACGCTGCTACGAGGGTCCAGTTGTGGTAAGTCTCGTACGATTTCAGGAAATAGCGGCACGCTGCTTCCGTCTCGGCTTCCACGTTGTATCGCATGTCGACGTCCTTGTTTATCTCGAGTCCGTATTCCTTGCCGGTGCGTTCCAAAAACTGCCAGAAACCCACTGCTCCTGCCGGTGACACGGCGTTTGTCAGGGTGCTTTCCGCTACGCACAGATACTTGAAATCCTCAGGGATGCCGTACTTTTTCAGTATCGGCTCTATCACCGGGAACCAGCGTGAGGAGCGTTTCACAAGAAGCATGGTGTTACTGTGGAAATAGCATGTTGACAGCAGCTCGCGCTCGTATCTCTCCCTGATGTTAAACATCTCCAACGGCACGCGCTCGCCGGCGAAAGTGATGTCTTCGGTGAACTCGATGTCGTTGCTCCTGATGGCGATTTGTTCAAGGGAAACAGGACGTCTCTCGGCTATCTTCAGCGCCCTGATGCCCACTATGCAAGCCACAATAGCAGCCACTCCGACCACCAAAACGGCAATCTGGAGTGTCATTAATACTTTTTTGTTATTCATTACAGATGGACTACTTCTCCGTATGCCGCAGCTGCAGCTTCCATGATGGCTTCCGACATTGTTGGATGCGGGAAGATGTTCTCGATGATGTCACGGCCTTCAGCGCCGAGTTCGCGTGCGAGCACTGCTGTCGCGACCATCTCGGTGACGTTTTCACCCACCATGTGGCAGCCCAGCCATTTGTTTGTCTTGGCGTCGAACACCACCTTGATGAAGCCGTCTTTGTTGCCTGCCGCTGCAGCCTTTCCTGATGCGGTGAACGGGAATTTGCCGATTTTCACCTCGTAGCCTGCCGCGATGGCTTTTGCCTCGCTCATACCCACTGACGCTATCTCAGGGGTGATGTATGTGCAGCCAGGGATGTTGTTGTAGTTCAACGGTTTAGGATTCAAGCCGCAGAACTTCTCGACGCAGATGATAGCCTCGTGCGAAGCCTTGTGCGCCAATGCCGGTCCGTGGACGATGTCGCCGATGGCGTAAACGCCTTCCACGTTGGTTCTGTAGTAGTCGTCGACGGTGATTTTGCCGCGTTCGTTGGCGATGCCGAGGTTCTCGAGACCGAGGTCTTCAAGATTTGTCTGTACGCCCACTGCCGAGAGCACGATGTCGGCTTCAACGACTTTCTCGCCTTTCTTGGTACTGATGGTGCAGACGCATTTCTCGCCTGTGGTGTCGACGTTGGTGACGGAAGCCTCAGTCATGACAGTCATTTTCAGCTTCTTGAAGCAACGCTCGACCTGCTTTGAAACCTCCTCGTCCTCGTTAGGAACAACGTTAGGCAGGAACTCTACGAGTGTGACTTTCACGCCCATTGAGGTGAAGAAGAAAGCGAACTCTGAGCCGATGGCGCCTGAGCCGACGACCACCATTGTCTCGGGAAGTTTGTCGAGCACCAAAGCCTGACGGTAGCTGATGATTTTCTTGCCGTCGATAGGCATGGCTGGCAGCTGGCGCACTCTCGAGCCTGTCGCCAGGATGATGTGGTCGGCTTCGTATTCTGTCGCATTGCCTTCAGCGTCAACGACTTTCACCGTCTTGTTTGCTGTGAGTGAGCCCAAGCCCGGAATCAACTCGACGTTGTTTTTCTTAAAGAGGTACTGCACGCCTTTGCTCATTCCGTCGGCAACGCCACGGCTGCGTGCGACAACGGCTTCCATGTCGGGATGAACCTCTCCCTCAAGCTTAATGCCGTAGTTCTCAGCGTGTTGCATGTAGGTGTACACCGCCGCGCTCTTGAGCAGAGCCTTGGTCGGGATGCAGCCCCAGTTGAGGCATGTGCCGCCGATTTCGGCTTTTTCAACTACTCCAACCTTTTTACCGAGCTGTGAAGCTCTGATGGCAGCGACATAACCACCAGGTCCGCTACCTATTACAATAACATCGTACTTCATGATTATCAATTGTTTATGTTTATTTTTAATTTATTTCCCAAAATATTTTTTTGAATGTGCGAAATTACAAAAATTTTTTATATCTTTGCAACATTGTTAGTGGAGATTTTTATTCATGTTAATATTGTCGGGAGTGCAATCATCACTCTAAAATTAGTTCCATTTAGAAATTTATTTTTATGAAAGAAGATTATTTCAATAGTCATGATGTAATTTTATCAGATACTAATACCATGGTGAAATGGTACGAGGTGGCACGCTCTCGTGACAACCGCCTCATTAAAAAACTTGATGAGTTCGCTTACATATCGATGGTTCGTGACAATTTGTTCGAACTTCTTTATGTCACCGTTGATGAACTTAACCGTCGCGTTACGAGAAGCTATCATGGGAAGATCGTCTCGAAAAGTGGTAAAAACTATTTGATTATCAGGCGCGGCTTGTTCCGTCATAAACTTCTTATATTAAGTTATGATGAAAAAGCGGGTCTTGTGGCTTTGTCAAACAGGTTTAAAACCAAGGTGAGGATTCTATCATCTTGTCTGCCAGTTGATAATGACGCATTCCAGAAGATGATGAATGTCGTGTCGGAACGTGGTTTTGATGTGAATGATATTGAATTGTTGTATGATTAAAAAGATATATTAGTCTTTTTAATATTCTAATAGCAAAAACTGCATTTTTTGATTTGTCAAATTATTTTTAAAACAGATAAAATTTTATTCATATATTTGCAAGTTAAAAAAGTCAACAGTTTTTAAGATGAATATATCAGAATTAACCGCTATTTCGCCTATCGACGGACGTTACCGCAAGAAGGTCGAGAGATTGGATGAGTTTTTTTCGGAGTTTGGACTGATTCGTGCCAGAGTAATGGTGGAGGTGGAGTATTTTATCGCACTTTGCCAGATTCCGCTGCCTCAGCTCGCCGATTTTGACAAGAAGAATTTCCGTAAGCTGAGAAATATCGTCAAGAATTTCAATGAGTCTGACGCTCTTGAGATTAAAGAGATTGAGAAGACTACGAACCACGATGTGAAGGCGGTTGAATATTTCCTCAAACACCGTTTTGATGAGATGAATCTCACGAGATTCAAGGAGTTTATACATTTCGGCCTGACCTCGCAGGACATCAACAACAGCGCGGTGCCTTACACCATGCTGCATGCAAATAAGGAGCTGGTTCGTCCCGCTTTAGCGAAAATTTTAGCCAAGCTGAATGGGCTTGCCGAGGAATGGCGTGACATCCCGATGCTGGCGCACACTCACGGACAGCCCGCAAGCCCAACACACCTCGGGAAAGAGATTTATGTTTTTGCAGAACGTCTTGAAAACCAACTGGAAAGTCTTGAAAGAATACCTTTCACCGCGAAATTCGGAGGCGCCACAGGCAACATGAACGCGCATAAGGTGGCGTATCCTCAAATCAACTGGCGTGATTTCGCTGCAAAATTCATCAAGAAACTTGGACTGAAACGTCAGGAGACGACGACGCAGATTGAGCATTACGACGTGATGGCTGAGTATTTCGACGCGCTGAAACGCATCAACACCATCCTCATCGACCTGTCGCGCGACATCTGGCTGTACATCTCGATGGATTATTTCAAACAGAAGATTAAAGCGGGCGAGGTGGGTTCGTCAGCAATGCCGCACAAGGTGAATCCTATCGATTTTGAGAATGCCGAAGGCAACCTCGGTCTCGCCAACGCCATCTTCGAGCATCTTAGCCGCAAGCTCCCGATTAGTCGCATGCAGCGCGACCTCACCGACTCGACGGTGACACGCAATATCGGGGTGCCGCTGGCGCATACTCTCATCGCAACGAGTTCATTGTCAAAGGGTTTGGATAAACTGATTCTCAACGAAGCCAAGCTCCGTTCCGACCTCCAGAACAACTACGCTGTCGTGGCAGAGGCTTTGCAGACCATCCTTCGACGCGAACAGGTGGAAGGCGCATACGAGCTCCTCAAAGGTCTCACTCGCACCAACGAGAAGGTGACACGCGAGTCAATCGACGCTTTTATCGACCAGCTGCCTGTGAATGAGGCTGTCAAGAAAGAGATGCACGCCATCACACCTGAGAATTACACCGGTTTTAACTATGATAACAAGTAAAAAATGAGTAAAAAAAGAAATTTCCGCAGGATACTCCATTACGTCAAGCCGTACTGGTTCAGCGTTTTGATGAACATTTTGTTCAATATTCTGGCAATCGTGTTTTCATTGTTCTCTTTTTCAATGATCGTGCCGTTTTTGAACCTCTTGTTCAACCCTGACAACCTGACGACGGTTAAGCCCGAGTTCGCCCTCGACACCGACACGCTTCTCGCGATGCTTGATTATTTTGTGAGTTATATCATTATCCTGAAAGGACAGGCTACTGCGTTGATTTTCATTTGTTTGCTTCTTGTTATAGCGTTTTTCCTACGAAATATCACGGCATATTTCGCACTTTATTTCATGGTCGGGGCGCGTGCCGGAACAATCATGGACATCCGCAACGACTTGTACAAGAAAATCATGATTCTGCCGCTCTCGTTCTACAGCAAGCACAAGAAAGGCGACATCATGGCGCGCATCACCACCGATGTGCAGGAGATAGAGGTGTCGATTATCAGTTATCTTGATGTTTTCATCAAGTCGCCGTTGACAATTGCGGCGTATTTCGCATACATGCTTGGTGTGAGCTGGCGTCTCACCCTGTTCGTGCTCCTGCTTCTGCCTGTCGGCGGACTCATCATCGGATGGATTGGAAAATCGTTGAAGAAAGACTCCCTCGACGGTCAGAACCGTTTCGCCGGAATGCTTGCCACTATTGAGGAGACGATAGGCGGACTGCGTATCATCAAGGCATTCAACGCCATAGGATATTCGAGCGAGAAGTTCAATGAGCAGAACGGCAACTACACGAGGGTGATAAAGTTCGTGAACCGCAAGCGTGACCTCAGCTCACCGATGAGCGAGTTCCTCTCTTCGATAATCATCGCGATAGTTATTTGGTTTGGCGCCACCTTGATTCTCAATGCGAGCAGCTCTCCTGAAGCCGTCCCGAGCATCACCGCCGCCAACTTCATAGCATACATCGTGGTGTTTTCACAGATTATCTCGCCAGCGAAGTCGTTCTCGCAAGGTTTCTATAGCCTGCAGAAAGGCATGGCTTCCGCTGACCGTATCTTTGAAATCCTTGACGCTGAAGAGGTTATAGTTGAGAAACGTGATGCTCTGGAGCTTCCTGAGTTTAAAGACTCCATCGTTTATAATAATGTGAGCTTCCATTACAACGAGGTCAACGTTTTGAAAAACATAAGCCTCACCATCCCCAAAGGCAAGATGATAGCTCTCGTTGGCGAAAGCGGTGGTGGAAAGTCAACGCTTGTCGACCTCTTGCCGCGTTTCTATGACGTGAGCAAGGGCAACATCACCATCGACGGCACCGACGTCCGTGATTTCAAGATTTGCGACGTGCGCGGACTGATGGGAATTGTCTCGCAGGAAAGCATCTTGTTTAACGACACCATATTTAATAATATAGCTTTCGGTCTCGAACACGCCACACGCGAGGCAGTCGTTGAGGCGGCGAAGATCGCCAACGCCCACGACTTCATCATGGAGATGGAAGACGGCTATGACACTGTAATCGGTGACAGGGGTATGAACCTCTCCGGCGGTCAGCGTCAGCGTATCAGCATAGCGCGCGCGGTGTTGAAGAACCCTCCGATTCTCATCTTGGATGAGGCGACATCGTCTCTCGACACCGAGTCGGAACGCCTTGTGCAGGAAGCACTTGCGAAGGTCATGACAAACAGGACGTCAATCGTCATCGCACACCGCCTCTCGACGATACAAAACGCCGACGAGATTTTAGTTATGGTGAAAGGTCAGATCGTGGAACGCGGAAAACACGAGGAATTGATAGCGATGGGCGGCGTTTACAAGCGTCTCACCGACCTGCAGTCGTTCAATTAGACAAAAAAAATATCATCGAAAAATAAAAAAATATTATTTTTGCGCAAAATTTTAAACAACGAAAAAAATGGATTTGAGTAAAGTAGTTGCCATTTCTGGCAAACCAGGTCTGTTCCTCGTGTCGACACAAGGCGCAGGCAAGCTTATCGTTGAGTCGTTGATTGACGGGAAGAAGACTCCTGCTTTCGCAAACGACAAAATCAGTTCACTTGAGGAGATCAGCATCTTCACGACAGGTGAGGACAAGCCTCTGAAAGATGTTTTTATGAGCATTCATGAGAAATTGGGCGACAAACTGGATTTTGACCCGAAGAAGGCATCGCCAGTCGAGTTGAGGGAGAAATTCCTTGTCGTGTTGCCAGATTATGACGAAGACGCTGTTTATCAATCAGATATGAAGAAGGTGTTCCAGTGGTACCAGCTTCTCAATGACAAGGGACTTCTTGATTTCACCGTTGAGGAGAAGAAAGAGGAAGCCGCTGAAGAGGCACCTGTCGAGAAGAAAGAGGTGAAGAAGGCTGCACCGAAGAAGACGGCATCGAAAGCTGCACCGAAAGAGAACGTGAAGGCTGCGGCAGCACCTGCTACCAAATCGACAAAGAAACCGAAAAAGGTGTAAATAAATGTGATGCTTCGCATAATGTGCTGCTACGCAGAATATGTTGCTTCGCAAAATGTGTGGCCTGCGGCCAATAGGCGAAGCCCACACATTCCGCGAAGCGGCACATTTCACGAAGTGAATCACATTCTGCGAAGCAGCAAATTTCACGAAGTGAATCACATTCTGCGAAGCAGCAAATTTATTATGAAAATTATTGATTTCATTGTAGTTGAGAAACAGTCGTTTCAGCGAGCGGCGTTGTTGAAATTGAAATCATCAACGCCGTTGCCTGAAATCCGTGGCGGTCAGTTCGTTAACGTGCGCGTCGACGGGTGCGACAAGGCGTATCTGCGACGTCCTATTTCCATCCATGACGTCGATTACCAAAACAACACGATAGACCTGCTGATTCAGGAGAAACACGAAGGCACCAAGACGCTGTGTGCCCTGCCTGTGGGCGCAAGGGTTAACATTGTGCTGCCGTTGGGCAACGGTTTCACCATGCCTGAGAAGGATGACAACGTATTATTAATAGGTGGTGGTATCGGTATCGCACCGTTGTTGTATTTTGCGAAAACAATACATTCCAATATTTCATGTAGAGATGCGATTCATCGCATTTCATTCTTATTAGGCGGCAGAACGGGTTCCGACCTGATGTTGTTAGACCGTTTCCGTGCTGTCGGCGATGTCTTCATCACCACGAACGACGGTTCGATGGGGGAGAAGGGTTTCGTTACCGACCATAGCCTGTGGAATACGATGGAAATCAATAAGATATATGCGTGCGGTCCCATGCCGATGATGAAAGCGGTGGCTAAGGTCGCAAGAGAAAAAGGCATCTGGTGCGAGGTGTCGCTCGAGAACCAGATGGCGTGTGGCATCGGCGCCTGCCTGTGCTGCGTGGAAAGCACCAAGGAAGGTAATCTGTGCGTTTGTAAAGAAGGTCCGGTATTTAATGTTGAGAGGCTGCTATGGTAAAGACTGAGATAAAACTGAAGGGTCTGACCCTCAAGAACCCCGTCATGACAGCGTCGGGGACGTTTGGCTACGGCGAGGAATACGCTGACTTCGTCGACCTCTCGGAACTCGGCGGCATCATAGTGAAGGGAACGACTTTGCATCACCGCGAAGGCAACCCTTACCCGCGAATGGCGGAGACGCCGATGGGCATGCTGAACTGCGTCGGACTACAAAACAAGGGCGTGGATTATTTCATCGAGACGATTTATCCAAGAATCAGACATTTTGAAACCAATGTGATTGTCAACGTGAGCGGCTCGAACATCGACGACTATGTCACCGCTGCCGCGAAAATGGATGCGCTGGATGACATCCCTGCCATCGAGTTGAATGTGTCGTGCCCCAACGTGAAACAGGGTGGCATGGCGTTCGGCGTGACGTGCAGTGGAATCGAACAGGTTGTGAAGGCTGTTCGTGACGTTTATCATAAGCATCTGATTGTCAAGCTGTCGCCTAATGTCACGAACATTGCCGAGATAGCGCTCGCTGCAGAGGCTGCCGGTGCCGACTCGGTGTCGTTAATCAACACATTGCTTGGAATGGCAATCGATGCTGAGACAAGAAAGCCGGTCTTGTCGATGGTGACAGGCGGATTGTCTGGTGCTTGCGTTAAGCCTGTGGCGTTGCGCATGGTTTGGCAGGTGGCAAAAGCCGTGAAGATTCCTGTCATCGGGCTTGGCGGCATCTCGTCAGCCACCGACGCGATAGAGTTTCTCCTCGCAGGAGCCTCCGCAATACAAATAGGCACTGCGAATTTCATCGACCCTGCAATTTCCGGAAAGGTCGCAAAAGGCATAGTGGAATACTGTGAGAGACATGGCGTTAAGGATGTTAACGAGCTTGTCGGCGGCATGATTCTGTAATTTTCTTATTAATCTGCGTTTTTTTTGAAATTATAAGTAATTTTACTTATAGCCATCTCAAAAATATTATATATTTTTGTGAGTTGTTATTTTTGAACAGCTTGATAAAACCGAAGAGTCTGATGGTATATAACCAGATTTTAGATTATGAGGAAACTTTCTGCCTTTGTCATTTTGCTTTTTGTGATGGTTTTCCCGTATGCGGCAAGTGCGCAGTCGTATGACGGTGTTGTTTATGTCACCCCATCTGGTACTGGTGACGGCACCTCGTGGGCTGATGCTTACGGCGACATCAACGCGGCAATCACTGCGGCGGCAAGCAACGGCAAACTGCCGGTGTGGATTGCAGCCGGCACATATTACGGCGACGGCAATGTCGACAACAACGCCTTCACCATGGCACGAGGCGTGAACATCTACGGCGGCTTCGCGGGCGACGAACCGAAGACCTACGACCTTTCGTTGAGAGACTTCGAGACAAACAAAACCATCCTCGACGGTCAGAACGTCCAGCGCGTGCTATATTCTGACGGCAGTTCATACGAAACGATCTGCATCGACGGCTTCACAATACAGAACGGAATCCAGACAAACTCGGGAGGCGGAGTTTATATGAATTACACCACTATGACAAATTGCGTCGTGAGAGACAACGAATCATCAAACAGTGGCGGCGGCGGTGTGTATATGTATTATTCCAATCTCTTGAACAGCTCGATAACAGATAACGTCTGCCAATATTGGGGTGCCGGTGTGTATGCTTATTCGGGCTCAACAATATCAGGATGCTTAATCGCCAACAATGTACAGAATTATCCTGGCATCAGTGATGCTTATGCTGGCGGAATCTGTGCGTACCATGATGTTGTAATAAAAAACTGTATTATCAAAAACAACAGCAGTTACAACACCGGTGGTGTCAGTCTGGAATACGGCGCCACTCTTGAGAACTGCCTCGTGGCAAACAACACAGGTGGGGCAATTACAGGCGGCGTGTTTATGTGGTCGGAATCCTGGAGCGGTGATTCAAAGTTGACAAACTGCGACGTCGTGCGCAACGATGGCGGCGGCATCAACGGTAGTGGAGTCATAATCAACACAATAGTGTGGGGCAACGAGAAAAACGGCACGCCTCTTGACATGGCAGGCTCGGGCATCACTGCCACCAACAGCGCTGTCGGCGGAGGCTGCAGCGGCATCAACAACGTCATCCTCGACGTGGATAACACTGGTACGGGTTTTTATCATCCGAAGTTTGCAAGCCCTTCAACCACAGCGGGTGTGGAAGCGACTCCTGGCTCATGGTCATGGCAGCTCACTGACGGCTCGGTATGCGCCAACAGAGGAACATCGGAAGGCATTTCAGTTCCTGAGAAAGACCTCGCGGGCAACGACCGTGTGCAGCAAGGCATCATCGATATGGGATGCTACGAGTCGAACTTCACTGCGACCACAATACCGACTTTCGACGAGATAGTGTATGTTGTGCCTAATGGAGCAGGTAACAAGACTGGTACTTCATGGGCAGACGCCACTGGCGACATCAACTACGCCATCGGGCAGGCGCGCGTCAACGGTCTGCATAAGGTTTGGGTGGCGGCCGGAACATACATCGGCGACAGCGTGGCGGCAAACAACGCCTTCACCATCTATAACGGAGTGAGCCTCTACGGCGGCTTTGCGGGCAATGAGGCTAAAGACTACGACCTCTCGCTGAGAGACTTCGACACAAACAAGACCATCCTCGACGGACAGAACGTCCAACGTGTTGTGTATCAAGATATTCATTTTTCAGACATTACATACATCGACGGCTTCACCATTAGAAATGGTTATAAGTCAAACGATCAGGGTGCAGGAATGTATCTCCGCGGGAAAAGCTATGTGCGCAACTGTACCATCACCAATAACACTACGGCTGACAACTACGCTGAAGGCGGTGGTATTTACATGAATGCTGACAGCGACCACCCCTCAAATATTGAAAACTGCGTGATAAACAGCAACACAGCTAACAGTTATGGCGGTGGCGTTTATATGAAATATACCACCATGACAGGTTGCTCTCTTGAAAACAACAGCGGATATTACGGGGGAGGCTTATATGCCGAGTATTCGACAGTGAGTGGAGTAACGGTGAGCGGCAATAGCGGTAATTACGGCGGTGGCGTGTCTTTGATATCGACCAGCCTCTCAAACAGCACTATTACCGGAAACACTTGCGAATATGGTGGCGGTGGAGTTTATGCAAATGGTAGCTCAACAATTACAGGGTGCGAGATAAGTGACAACAGCAGCACGAGTTATTCAACTTATGATGATAATGTCGGTGGTGTTTATGCAAGCGACTCTGAGATTAAAAATTGTGTGATAAGAAACAATTCCAGTAATAACGTGGGTGGTGTGTCATTAAGAAGTGGCGGTACTTTAGACAACTGCCTCGTGGCAAACAACACAGGAACAAGTTTTGCGGGCGGCGTTTATATGTCATATTATTCAAATGTGATAAACTGCGACGTGGTGAAGAACCTCGGATGTGGCATCACCGCCAATAACGAGAGCTGGGGGGCGAGCAATGTGGTGAACACCATCGTGTGGGGCAACGAGGAAGACTCCAACCAACTGCAGATGAGAGGCTCAAATATGGTCGTCTCGTACAGCGCCATCACCGACGGCTGGGATGGAAACGCTAACATAGCGTTGTCAGACGGTAATTCCGACATCTTCGGACCTCATTTCACGACGCCTTCAACGACAGCAGGTGTGGAGGCGACACCAGGCTCATGGTCATGGCAGCTTGCCGATGGCTCTTTCTGTATCAACAGAGGAACATCGGAAGGCATCACGGTGCCTGATAAAGACCTTGCGGGCAACACCCGAACACAGCAAGGTGCAATCGACATGGGATGCTATGAGTCGGCTTACGGCATCACGGCCATTCCTTCATACAGCGGCGGCATCGTATATGTCACCGAAACAGGCGCGGGAAGCCAGAACGGAACGTCGTGGGACAACGCCATGTCGGACATCAACAAGGCTGTCGGCGTGGCATCGAACTTTCCCGGCGTGTCGGTATGGGTGGCGGCAGGTACATACACCGGCGATGGCGTGGCAGACCACAACGCCTTAAATCTTCGCAACGGCGTGAGCTTGTACGGTGGCTTCGCTGGCAACGAACCCGCCGACTACGACCTCACACTGCGTGACTTGGAAACAAACGCCACCATCCTTGACGGACAGAATACCCAGCGCGTGGTGTATCAGGTGGCAGGTTTCACCACCACGACATATTTCGACGGCTTCACAGTGAGAAACGGCAGATACGATGGCATTGGGGGCTACGCCAGCAACATGGAAATCGCCGCTAACTGCCATGTGCGCAACTGCGTCATCACAGGATGCTATAACGAATCGTACGGCATCAAGGCGACTTCGGCGACATTGAGCCATTGCGTGATAATCAAGAACAACAGAGGCATTTATCTCGACGGCTCGGTGATGGACAACTGCCTGGTGGCAAACAATGGGGATAAGGCTGTTTACATGTACAATTCCGCAAGCATCATAAACTGCAACATTGTGAACAACTACGGAAGCGCAATATATGCATATAACAGTGGTTGCGGAAGCATTGTGAACACCATCATCTGGGGTAACGACTCGGGAGGAAACACCCAGATTGAAGGCAATAATGCCGTGATAACTTACAGCGCTATCACGGGAGGATATACTGGTACAGGCAACATCAACCTGAGTGCCGACAACTTCGGCTCTGATCCAGAAGCCAACTATGTGGCTTTCCTCAATCCTACACCTGCCGCCGGCGTGAGCTATGAGGATGGCGAGTGGTCGTGGCAGCTGACTCCTACGTCGGCTTGTATCGATGTGGGAACGACAACGGGCATCACACCACCGGCAACAGACCTCGCGGGCGCGGAGCGTATCATCGACGCCATCGATATGGGTTGCTTCGAGTTTGGAAGCTATGTCATAGAAAACACAATCTACGCTGAGATTTGCCAGGGTGAGAGCTACAACGACAACGGATTCAATGTAGTTACACCGGCGGTTGGCAACAGCATTTACACCAACGTGGGCTACTCATATCTCGGATTCGACAGCATCATGCATCTCGACCTTACGGTGCATCCTAAATATTTCATCGAGGAAGAGCGTTTTGTCTGTGACTCGGTGAGCATCAAATGGCACGGCAAGACCTTGACGGAAAGCGGCGTTTATTACGACTCGCTCACGTCATCGCACAGCTGCGACAGCGTTCACCAGTTTACAGTGGAATTCCACAGAAAACCTCTTGGCGAGTTCTCATTGATGACACCGTCAACGTTAGCGAGTGCAGGTGCCGACACCATAAAGAACATGCCTGTTTCGTTGCTCTGGAACTCCGTGACAAACGCCGATTTGTACGACATTTACCTTTGGGATGCAAGCGGTCCTGAACCGGATGAGCCGTATATCCCAGGACTTGGCAACAGCTACGTCAGTTTGTCGTCATCATTGCAGAACCATCATAAATACAACTGGTATGTGGTGGCAAGAAACGCATGCCATGAAGTGACATCACCAGTTCATTCGTTCTATGTCAAGGTGACTCCGGAATTGTTGGTAAGCAACAGCGAAGTCGACTTTGGCGAGATAACGTTGAACGGCAACGCCTCAATGTCGGTGGCGGTGAGCGGCTACTATCTCTTGAATGACATTGAGATAAGTCTGACAGGCACCGATGCCTCGATGTTCTCATATACAAAAGCTTCGGGCTGGAATGACATGAGTGGCGGTCTTTTGGTCCTTGGATTCCATCCTACAACGCCTAAATACAATTACGAGGCAAGTGTCATCGTAAGCAGTGGAGCTTTGGCTGACACCATTAATATAATAGGTGGAGTCGCCAATCTTTATACATTCACGACTAATGTCGAGGGAACGGTGTACTCCATGGGCAGCACTATTCCGATTACGGGTACCGTGAAAGACTGGGAGGACAACCCTGCGGCTGACCTCGACGTGGAAGTCAGCGTCATAGTGATGGACGTGAGACGTACCATCATGGCGCATACCAACGCCAGCGGAGAATACTCCACTTCATTCAAACCTCTTGCTACCGAATCGGGTTATTATGTCGTGAACTCTGGAAGGGCGGGAAGCACCAGCGTGGCGATACACGACTCGTTCAATATTCCGGGCATGGCGATTTTGAATAACAATGAAGACAGGACATGCCTTGTTGACCAGGGCTGGTCTGTTACCGACTCGATTCTCATCAGAAACAAGAGCAACCTCCCGTTGACAGGTCTGACTGTGACACAAGTGTCAAGCATAGCGGGATGCTCGGTGTCAGCGATGCCATTGAGCCTCGGCGGATTAGATGCCGATTACCTGATTTATACAATTAGCGGCTCCACCTTGACGGAAGGCTTTAATTATGAGGAGCTTAAACTGAAGGTCACGAGTGCTGAAGGCGCGGAGACACAGTTCTCGGTATGGTATTATTGCAAGCCTGCCAGAAGCGCTCTCGACATATATCCGACCTCTATCACGACAAACATGACAAAAGGCAAGAGCAAGATTGTCGACGTGATGCTTGTCAACGGCGGAACTGCCGAGACCGGAAAGATAACCATTGAGCTTCCTGACGTGGAATGGATGTCGTTGGTGGGAAGCGACACGCTTTCTTCAATAGCTGTCAACGATACGGCTTATTTCTCGCTGCGTCTGTCGCCGGAAAACAACATCAGTCTGGTGCAATATTCAGGTAGCATCGGAATTCATAGCGAACGCGATGATCACAAGTTCTTGAACTACGACATCACTGCGGTTTCCGAGTCGACTGGCTCAATCCTTTTTGACGCCACCGACGAATACACATACAACACCAACGGTGGCAACGGACCACATCTCGCCGACGCCCACGTCACGGTAATTGGCTACTATTCGCTCGAAACAGTGGCGGAAGGCTACACCGACAGCGATGGACATTTCTTGGCAGACAACCTGCCTGAAGGATACTATCGCGTGAGGGTGAGCAAGGATAAACATGCCGAATATAACAACACGATTCAGGTCTTGTCAGGTTTTCAGACGAATATTGACGCTTACATGCAATACCAGGCGGTGACATATTCCTGGGATGTGGTGCCGACAGAGGTTCAGGACCAATACACATTCGACCTTGTGGTCGTCTTCGAGACAAATGTGCCTGTGCCGGTTATAACTATTGAACATACTGGCGCCGGTGAACTTGAACCTGGAGAAACAGGTAGCTTCTCGCTTATCATCACAAACCACGGACTCATTACAACCCACGATGTGGAAATTAGCTTTGATGACAACGACGAATACGTTTTCACACCATTGTACGATTACGCTGACTCATTGCCCGCACTTACCACTATCATAGTGCCTTGCCAGTATACTCGTGTCGCAAGCCGTAGCAACAGAGGCTCGTGCAACACAAAGGCTTATACAATCAGCAATTATGAATGTAGCGATCAAAAACAATGGACCCTTGCCAGTTCTGAAGACGTGGTGAGGACAAATTGTGGAACAGACTTTCCGTATCATCTTCCTATTGGATTCGGCAGAGGCAAGGGTCCAACCCTGGCGTTTGGTGATCCTTTGGGAATTGGTATGGGTGGAAAGCGTAAGGAATCGACGCCAACAACATCAGACGAATCATGCACGCCATGTTCGAAATTGTCGAAGTTGATTGTGATTGATGTAATGAAGTGTATCCCATTGGGTGGTTCTATCCCAGAATTGGCAAAAGCAGCGAAGTGTGGTGCAAATGCAGGAGCTGGAATTGGAGAGGGATTGGCGAACGGTGGTGGTGCTAAAGCTGTTGCAGGTGGTGGAATCACTGGAGCCATTTGTGTGGCGGGAGCTTTGGGAGCAACTGGAGGCGGTTCAGTGCCAGGCTTCGGTGCCATGATGTGTATGCATAGCTATTTGACACATTTGGTACAATGGTCCGAGTGCCATTATGGTACGGCTACTCCGAGAGCAGATGTTATCATTCCAGCTATGTTGGCTACGTCACCATTAAATTACATGGCTAATTTCTTGGTTGCACAATCTATCATGACTCTTGTCCATCAATGTTCAAATATAATTACATTATTCAAAGAGCCGGCTTGGGAAGAAGAGGATAACACCATTACTTTCCTTGAAGAATTGGGAATCTTGGTCGACGATAGTCCTGATGGAACCATATCGTCAAGCGATGCTGAAAATCTGGCTTCGACATTTGTGGGAACATCTGTCACACATGATGATATTATCACACTTATTAACAGATTGAACAGGTCTATTTCATATTGGGATCAAGGTATTAAAAAGGTGGAAGATGTCCCAGCAGGCTGGGATAATGATATTTGGGAAAGTCCCGAGGAAATTAGTGAGAATTGTATAGGAATGATGAATTATTACAACACTGTTGTAAAGCCATATAGTTTGACTGTTACACATGGTAAAGGATTCTTCTCGAAAGAAGGAGAAGGCGAGACCGGCAATCCATTCATAGACGATTTGGATTTTGCATTTGACTATACAGAGCAGTTGATTAATAGGGATGAAGGCAACAGTGTTTGTGCAAAAGTGACTGTCAAGTTCTCTCAGACTATGACCATGACTCGCGAGGCGTTTGAAGGTACTTTGTCGGTGCATAACGGCAACGATGAGAATTCCATCGAAAACATTGGACTTAATCTGGTTGTGAAAGATAAGTCGACAGGCAATGATTGTACTTCGTTGTTCCAAATCAACACCAAGTCGCTGAGCAACATCACAAGTATCGACGGAAGCGGTTCGTTGGGCGCAGACCAGGATGGCACTGCCGTTATCACTTTCATCCCGACAAAGAACGCCGCTCCTACAGAACCTAAGATTTACTCGTTCGGCGGGACGTTCACCTTCACCGACCCGTATACCGGTGACGACGTTGAGATGGAGTTGTATCCCGTCGACCTCACTGTCAACCCGAGCCCGGATTTGTATGTCGACTACTTCATGCAGCGCGACATCCTCGGCGACGACGCTCTCACAGAAGACAAGGTCGAACCGAGCATTCCTGCAGAACTTGGTGTCAGAATCCATAACAAAGGCATGGGCGTTGCCAAGAACGTGAACCTCGAGACGGCAGAGCCTGAGATTGTCGACAACGACAAAGGCCTCGCCGTCGACTTCGCGATGTACGGCGCTTCATACAACGGCAACGAAGCACAAATAGGCTTGAAGAACATCCCGTTCGGCAACATCGCAAGCGGAGCGACGGGAGTGGGAGAGTGGCTGTTCACAAGCTCATTGCTCGGTCATTTTGTGTCATATCAAGCCCACGTCGTCCATAACGACAGCTACGACAACCCTGAACTCAGCCTCGTGAGCAGTCTCAGAATCCATGAGCTCATCCATCCGATTCGTGTCTACGGCGCAAAAGATGACGGCATCAACGACTTCCTCGTGAACGATGTCCTGGACGGAGATGTGACACCTGACACAATCCATTTCTCGCAAGGAGGATGCACGGGTGTCGGAGTGTTTGAAAGCATCAGCTTCGACAATTATGTGACAGCTGAAGACACAATCGTAACTCTCACTGTAAATCCTTCGAGGATAGGCTGGAACTACGGCAAGTGCGACGACCCTGGCGAAGACAAGTACGAACTCGTGAGCTGCACAAGAGACAGCGACAGTCAGGAGATACCGCTCCAGAACGTGTGGCAGACATTCGTCACACTTATCGATGCGTCGGAACCTCTCTACGAGAATAAGCTGCACATTGTTGATACCCTGGCAGCAGCTGAAAATGTCACCTACACTCTTGTCTACACATTGAAGACAAACCTGCTCGATGTTGAGGAAATCATCACTGGCATTGATGATCCTTCCGTACACATTGAATATCCTCTCACGAGCTTCCAGGTGAAGTTCAACGAGAAGATTATC
>JAFZKP010000027.1 GCA_017553625.1 Bacteroidales bacterium | reverse complement strand
TGAAGTTCACTGGTTCGGTAGGATAGGAGACACCAGAGCCTTCTGTGCAATTCACTTTTACGCGAACATTGTATGTTGTTGAATAATTCAAACCAGTGAATGTGTATGTGGTATCGTTTACAGGCTCAGCAATGGCGGTGTAGTTTTCTTCGGTGCTTGCTTTGTATTCCACAATCCATGAAGAAGCGTCACCTGCTTTCCAAGTGATGGTTGCACCTTCAGGTGTCTGGCTGTTGGCTGTAACTGCAAGACCTGTTGGAGTGTCGCAATCTGGAGCTTGTCTGATAACGAAGTTGTCAACATAGGTACTGTTACCTCCTTGTCCTTCACCTTTCAAAATGACGAAGCAGCTTCCATTGTAAGGAAGGTCGAAAGCGTAGGTGTACCATCCTGTTGTTGTTTCGGCTGTGACGATGTTGCCATCTGTCTTAGAACGAACACGATATAGGAAACCTAGTTGAGTCGCATTGTCAAGACTGCTTGTTGTGTTTGCATATACACCGATTCCATCATTATAAGATTCGCTGGCAGCAGTTCTGTACACATCAACTACAAACTGATATGTTTTGCCTGTAGGAATAGCTAATTCCGGAAGAACCAATTTGGCAACACTTCCACTATGATAGTCCATATACAACTGATTTGTACTATTGGAACCGTTTGTTGAGCTTGATACTTTAAATTTGTAACTACCTGATACAATATCATTCACCCAGCATTGCTTGCTGAAATTGCCTGTGGCGTCACTGTTGAAGTTATAACTCCAAGGGAAGCTGCTGATTGCTTCGCATTCTGTTGGGCATTCAATGGCGTTGCACCATGCGCCGTAGTCTTCGCCACCGCAATATGCGCGAACCTTAACATAGTAAGTGCTTGAAGCATCAAGGTTTACAAGGTTGATAGTGTTGGCGCTAACCGTTTCGGTTTGGGTGTTTGCTGGAGCAAATGTATTGTCTTTCGACCATGCCACTTGCCATTGTGTAGCCTCGCTGTCTGTCCAGTTGATAGTAGCGGTGTGTGCTGTTGGAGCAGGTTCTGTCGCAACTTCAAGGCCATCCACGTCGTAACCGCAAGCCACGCGGGTGATGCTGAAGTTGTCAACGGCTGCAGGGTCCTGAATCTGAGTGCTTGTATCTGAACGCCAAATAAACACTACGTAATAACTACCGGCAGTCACATTGATAGTCGCTTCTTTAGTTTGCCATGATTCAACAAGGTTTAGCTTACCGCCACCATCAATGGCAATCCAATCGGTAGGAAGTGAATTGTATGTAACAGACGAGTAATCTGATCCGGCAGTTAAGGTTTTATCAGAAGGTACCAAAGCTACTCTTAAGAAGTCACAACTGCTTTCGCCTTTAGCTTTCCAATCGTAGGCAAAGGTGAACTTACCATCATTAGTGAAAGTGAATAACTTGGCAGCAAACACCTTCACAGTATTGTGGCTATAATGATTGGTAGTTCCGTTGTCGTCAGAGATATAAAGGGCGTGAGTTCCACCGTTGTTGGTTGCAGTACCCCATACCCAAATATCGGCACAGTCGCCATTGATAAGTTGCCATCCACAGCTTTCGCCTTCAAAGTTGTCGCTCCATGAATCGCCAACTGCAACAGCAGTTTGTTTTGTCGTAAAGTTGGTTCCGGCAACGTAATCACTTATTCCATCAGGATCTGATGTGTCGCACCATGCTGCCACTTGCCATTGATAGGTGGTTAACTCGCTAAGGTTCGGCAGGGTAAACGGTTTCTCAGTAATTGCCGATGGATATGTTGTCCACTCTTCTTCAGTTGTTTTCTTATACTGTAGTTTCCATGCTGTTTCTTTACTTCCACCAGCAGTCCAGTTGAGATCAACAGAAGTTGCTTGCTCGTTGCTGTATGAAAGGTTGCTTACAGGCAAACATGAAGGTGCTTCGCCCTCTAAATATGAAAAGGTTACTTTAGGAAGGAATGATGATTTGTTGCACGAAGAAATACTGTAAGTAGTGTAAAGAGAAGCTCCCGATGTTGCACTTTTTCCGTACCAATTATTGGAAGATGGTTGTGATGTACCTTTTGTGCTGATTTTCATACCTATTAATAGGTTGCCGCCTTGATAAGTAAAAGACCCACTGAATGTGATTTCCATCTTGTTGTCACTCACATTGAGCGTTCCGGTATAGACGTTAGTAAGTGTGTTCCAGTTAGTATAAGAACTTTGTGTGGTTACATCCACTTCGCCGACATAAATTGCAAATTGGGCACTGTTGTAATTCACTGTCGTTTCGCTGTTATAAAATGTTAGTTTGCTGATTTTTCCCCATTGTAGGGTAGAAATACTGTCGGCGGGGATGATAAATTGGCTTGCTGATTGTGTATAATAACTGCTGTTGGCAACATAATAATAATACAAAGGAACATATGAATTTGTTGATGTGCCATTATTTACAGTTTTAGTATAGAAATTCGATGGTGTGAATTTCATAATATTTGTATATTCACTTTCGTCAACACCTGCTTCACATACAGCTTTTACTTTGGCGTAATGTGCTGTTTCGGCTGTGAGTCCTGTGAGGTTGCATGAAATGGTTGAACCGTCAACATTAAATCCAGTTGTAATCGGAGCAAAGTGTGTTTCCAATGTCGGATCGGTGCCGTAAATCACTTCCCAATTTGATGCAGTTCCTTTTTCTGTCCAAACGAGTGTTGCAATAGTGCCGTTACCTTCAGTTAGATTAGCGTGAAGATTAGTTGGCTTAGGACATGTAGGTGGTTCATGATACGTAAAAGTAGTCTTAGGTACAAAGTTTCTTTGAGTTGCACTAACAGATGCAAGCGAAGAACTACTATAATTTGCCAGAGATGCGCCAGTTACAGATTTTCCTTTAAATGTTGCGTCTTTATAGTTACCTTTTTCTGTTCTATAAATACCAATCAAAAGATTACCACCTTGGTACTCATATTCATTTGTAAAAGTGATTTCATAATCGCCCACGGCAGGATTCGCAAATACTCCTTCGTAAACAATTGTAGCGTCAGTTGTGCCTTGGTATGCACTGATGGTGGTGGCATTAATTTCTTTCATGAAAACTTGGAAGGTACCTGTGTTCCATCCTGTGCCATAAGATCCGATTGCAGTGATATTGAACTTCATTTTGGAAATAACCTTGCTGTTCATATCAGTCAGACTGTCGGCCGACATAACAAACTCGCACTTACCATAATTATCGGTGTAATAACCAATAACTGGGACGTATGTACTCGCATCGTCGCCTCTATACACAGTTAGTGTCTGTCCTTTCATCGCCCACGGCGCCATCAACGCCATCAGCAACAATAAAAATTGTAAAGATTTTTTAAACATTGTAAAACAGATTAGTTAATAATTATTTTGTTTATTCTTTATTCAATAATAAAATTCAATGCGGTCATCATAAAACCGCATAAAAAGTAACCATTTCAAAGCTGCAAATTTAGCAAAATAATCAACATGGAAAGCAAAACTCTAAAATAAAAAAATTCGGGTTCCACCTTTCGCTGGAACCCGATTCTCCGCCCGAAGGCAGGATAAATAACTAATTAACTATCTCTTCACGATTCTTCTTGTCATAACAACACCCTCGGCATTCATCTTCACGACATAAACGCCAGCCGGAAGCTCGCGCATGTCGATGCCGAACTCGCTGCTGCCGACATTGGCGCTGCTGATCATCGCGCCTGCCATGTTGTAAACCTCATAGCTGTCGACAACGCTCTCGCTCTCGACCATCACGATGTCGCTCACAGGGTTAGGATATGTTCTGAACATCTTCGCGTCGTTCTCGCTCACGCCGTCAAACACTCTGTGAAGCGTGATGTCGTCGACGTTGATTGAGAACTGGTTTGTGCAGTTGAAGTGGACGATAGCCACGTAGATGTCCTGTCCCTGATATGCCCTGAGGTCGACATCGAAATCATACCAAGCGCCCGCTGTCTTGGCTGTGAGATCCGATTCCCAGACAATCTCGAAATCTTCTGATGAAGCGCCTTCTGTTGTTGAAACAGCCACGCCGAAGTGCTCGTTAGGATGTGATGCGTCCTGAGCCTGTGCTTTGAAGGTGATTTGCTCGCAATCGAGTTTATAAGGTGTCACGAGGTAGTTCTCCGGCATCAAAACCGTCTGTGTCCAGTCGTCGAACGATGCTGATGTCACGCAGTGTGTGTTGCCTGGAACAGCGTAAATAGCTCTCATCTCCCAGTTGAAGCCGTCTTCGTCGCCGTCGATGGTGTTCCAACGCATGATGCCGTCTTCGAAATCGAAGAAGATGTCGCCCTCAGGTGGAGTAGGGACTACAGGAGTGTATTCGCCGAGAGCGTAGATACCGATGATGTTAGGGCTCTTGTCGACATCGCCGAAGAAATACTGTGTGCCGTCGACTGTTCCAACGTATGCGCCGCCTGCTGAGCATGCGGCACCCCAACCTGGTGTCACTGAGAAATCAAAGAAGTCTGAGCTCAAAACGTCGCTGTCGATGTTATAATCGTAAACATGGTCGGTGAAACCTTGAACGGCGTTGAGCAGTAGGTGGCGACCGCCGTTGTCGTCAACGTAATAGCCTGTGCCGTGAACGGTGTGACCGTTGAGATCGGCAGCTGTTGCCGCCTGAATAACCTGGCCGCTGCGGTTAACAAGCTTGAGGTCGAGGTAGAGTGTGCCTGAACCCGATGCTCTCTCGCCGACCCAGAAAGCGTCGTTGACAGGGTCGTAGGTGCAGGTGCCAAGCTCGTTTAAGCTTGTCTCAATCGTGCCGACCAAGGTCTTGTTGTGAAGGTCGTAGCACCAGATTTTGCCTGAATGTGCGTCGCAACCGTAGAAATAAGTGCCGTCGAAGGTCATGTCGCGCATGTAGTTGTCTGAGTTGCTGCTGCCAGTGAAGTTGACATCGAACTCGTCGAGGAGGTTGCCTTCCAAGTCATATTTGAAAAACATAGAAGCTACTGTCGATGACTTGCCCCATGCGGCGGTGTAGATGTTCTCGCCGTCGAAGACCACAGCGTGCTGACGGCCTGTCGAAGTGGCGAAAGAATTAACTAAATTCCATTCTTGTGCGTTGCTTACCATAGCTAATAACATAGCTGCAACAAAAAATAAAGCTTTCTTCATGTTGTTTAATGTTATAATTAATAATTGTTGTTATTTCTTTATGAATCTCTTCGTCTGAGTCATCCCTTCCGAAACTGTCTTGATGAAATAGATGCCTGAAGGCAGTCCGTTGACGTTGATTTCGAATGAGTTGGAATCAACAGCTTCGCTTCTTACAACTGCACCTTTAACATCGTAAATCTCATATCTGTTGACGCTCGTTGCGCTCTCAATCATAACAATGTCGCTCACAGGGTTAGGATATGTTCTGAACATCTTCGCGCCGTTCTCGCTCATGCCGTCAAACTGTCTGTGAAGCGTGATGTCGTCGATGTTGAGCATAAACTGGTCGGTGCAGTTGAAATGGACGATAGCAATGTAGATGTCCTGCCCCTGGTATTCTCTGAGGTCGACATCGTATGCATGCCAGTTGCCCGCAACCTTGGCGGTCATATCGGCTTCCCAGATGATGGTGAAGTCGCTCTCGTCGGTGTTGCCTGTCGTTGAGACAGCCACTCCGAAATGCTCTGCCGGATGATTTGCGTCCTGTGCCTGGGCGATGAATGTTATCTGCTCGCAGTCAAGTTTATATGGTGTCACTAAATAGTTGTCGGGGAAGAGTGCTGTCTGTGTCAAGTCGTCGTACGATGCCGATGTGAGGCTGAATCTGTTGTTCTCGTCGCCCCAGTTCTGGCGTGTCTCCCAGCAGTATCCGTCGCCGTCGGCGTCGATGGTGGTCCAACGCATGATGCCGTCGTTGAAGTCAAAGAAAATATCGCCCTCCGGTGGGGTGGGGACTACAGGCTCGTACTCGCCAAGGGCATAGATGCCGATGAGGTTGGGACTCTGGTCGATGTCGCCGAAGAAATATTGTGAGCCGTTGACTTCGCCAATGTATGCGGCGCCTGCGCTGCCTGCTATTGAATAGCCCGGTGTCTGCCCCATGTCGAAGATGTAGTTCGGATCCATGCTGTCTGACTCGATAACATAGTCGAACACATGGGCGGTGAAGCCCTCCACAGCGTGGATATAGATGTGTGCCACGCCGTCTTCATCGGTGAAATAGCCTGTTCCCTTCACCGTGTGGCCTCCGAGAGGATGCGTCGAAGCCGATTTGAGCACCACGCCGCTGCGGTTCACAAGATGCATGTCGAGGTAAAGGTTGGGCTGGCTGCCTGTGTTGTTGCCGTTTACCCAGAAAGCGTCATAAACAGGGTCGTAGGTGCAGCAGCGAAGCTCAGGATAACTGGTCTGAATGGAGCCTATCACGACCTTGTTGTGAAGGTCGAGGCACCAGATGTTGCCCGTGCTGCCGTCGCAGCCGTAGAAATATGTGCCGTCGTACGTCATGTCACGCACGTAGTTTATATCGTTGATTCCCGGGATGTCGAACTCGTCGAGGAGGTTGCCGTCAAGGTCGTACTTGTAGAACATGTACGCCACTGTCGACGACTTGCCCCATGCGGCGGTGTAGATGTTCTCCCCGTCGTAGACCACAGCGTGCTGACGGCCAGTAGAGGTGGTAAACGAATTGACAAAAGTCCAGTCTTGGGCGTTTGTCGCCACCATCAGAAACAGTGACACAATAAGAAATATGGTTTTCTTCATGATGTTGGATATGCTATTTAAATAATCCGTTATTTCTGTCTTCTGCGTGCCACTGCGTATCCCGCTCCAAGAGCAGTGAGCACCAAGAGTCCGCTTCCCAACGGAGCGCCCTGGTCGGTGTTGTATGCACCCACGCCGCCACCTGGCAATGCAGGCATCAACGGGTCGCTGCCACTTCCACTGCGGTCGCCGTAAACGTCATCCCTGTAGTTCTTGAAGAAACCGTCACTCTGGGCACTCGCACCCAAAACCATTGTCAAAACGATTGCAATTGTGAATAATATCTTTTTCATGTCTGAACAATTTTTGCTTTTTAAAATAATCCTTTTTTTTAGTTATTCAGTTATTCAGTTGTTCAGTTATTCAGTTTAGTTGTTCAGTTTAACTGACTAACTGATTAACTGACTAACTGACTAACTGACTAACTGATTAACTGACTAACTGACCAACTGGTTAACTTAACGAACAACTATCTTCTGTGTCTTCACGTTCTCGCCCACTAACCTGAACACGTAAACGCCCTGTGCCGGCACGCTCACCGCCTTCACTCCGTTTATCGTCTCTGTTGAAACGATTCTTCCTGTCACGTCGAAAATCTGGAGCTCGCCTTCGCCGCTCACGAAAATCTCGCTGCCGCTCTGGTAGGCGAACACCGTCTCGTCGCTGCTGCTGTAGTTTGGCTTGTAGGCAAGCTTCACGATGAAGCGCGCCTCGTCGTCCTGTGTCGAGCCAACGAAGCTGTACTCGCCGTCGAGAAGCATGTCGGTGTCCTTGCCCGTCAAGCGGTCGATGACGTGGAGATAGTCGAAGTTTCCTTTTGTATTGTATTTCAAGGTGTATGAGCCTGTGGTGTTAGCCTTGAAGTTCAAGCCGAAAGCCTCGGTGTTGTCCTTCATGATGGCGATGGAGTAGTCCTCGCCGTCCTGCGGGATGTAGAGCATCGGAATCGCGGGGTTGCGGTGGTCTATCTTGTGCAGACCGTAGCCTTTGTCGAACCATGCGTAGGCATCGTCCGAATATTCCGCGTTCTCCACAGTGAACCTGATGTATTCGTTGTTGTATTTCGAGCTGCTGCTTGAAGTCTTGTCTTCAATGGTGATTGTTCCCGCTGTTGTAGCCTCAACCATGATGCCTTGTCCAGGGAGAATAGCGGTGCTGTTGTCCGTTCCTGTCGACCATGCGCCTTCGTTTGTCAGGGTATGGAATCCTGTCGCGAGTTCGTATCCGCTTGTCACCGAGTTCGGTATTGCGGTGCCTGCACCTTTATAGATATTATGCGGATAAGGGTTGCCTATGAGGTTGAAACCCGCGAAGTCACCGCCAGAGTTTGACACGCTGCAGCTCACATCACCGACGTTGGTGTTGCCAGTGAAGCTGAGCGTTTTATTGGCGCCGTTACGGTAGAGGTATCCGCGGCCGTTTTCAAGGGTTGTGAAGTCGGTGCTTGAATGGGCTTTGTAGTTCTCCCATGGTTTTTCCTGTTCCGATTCTTCGAAGCGGTAGAGGTCGTAAGTTCCATCTGTGAGATTTGTGGCTGATGTTATTGAAGGGGTGTTCACTGCTGAAGCGATAGTGTACCAGCCTTCGCCGTCTTTTGCTGTTGAAGCTGTGATGTCCTTCTGTACCGTTGCTGCTACCGAGGAGTTACAGATGAGCTGACCGCCGTTGGCGATAGTGAGGGAGCCGTTGGGACCCAGGACAATTTTTTCTGCTGTACCTGTGCTATTATTCGCAATTTGACAGGCTGCATTAATGACAACGTAATCGGAAGATGTAGAAACGCTGCCAGACGACCAATTAGATGAATTCCCCCATGTACCATCTGTTTTATAAACATTTACTCCATCATTGTCTATGTTGCTCGCATATGTTTTCCAGTTTGAAGCTGCTTTATAACTTTCAATTTGATTGGATGGCACATAGATTATTAAACCATCGATAATACTCGAATAGTTTTTGTAAAAAACATTAGTACTTAAAGAAGGTATACTACTTTCACGTAATACAATTACAGAAGTTAAACTGGTACAATATTGGAAAGCGTTACTTTGTATGATTGTAACAGTTGAAGGAATTATTACTGATGTCAATGTATTATTGTAAGCAAATGCACTGCTGGCAATTGTTGTTAAACCTTCAGGTAAGGTTAAAGAAGCAAGCTTACATCCATAAAAAGCATTACCTCCAATATTTGTTACTGAATTTGGAATGTTTATTGATGTTAATC
The DNA here is from genome assembly GCA_017553625.1 of Bacteroidales bacterium. Lineage (GTDB taxonomy): Bacteria > Bacteroidota > Bacteroidia > Bacteroidales > F082 > Limimorpha. Next base: position 68,371 of record JAFZKP010000027.1, on the reverse strand, counting down.
TTGAATAATCATAAAATGCATTGTCATTAATTTTTACAACTCCTTCTGGTATTGTTGTACCTAAGCAGCCAGTCAATAGTTGATTGTTGTTCTTGTTAATGATACAGTTTGCACCATCGCCAGAGGTATATTTTGTGTTTGCAGGATCAACTGTTATCGTTGCTAAAGATGAACAACCATAGAAAGGATTGCCTGATATTGATGTTACTGTACTTGGAATAGTAACGGACTCAAGTGATGTACATGAATCAAATGCTTTATTTGAAATTGATACTAAAGCAGGGAAGTTTATTGTAGTTAATTTTGAACAGGAGGCAAACGCTGATGCTGATATTGTTGTAACACCAGGTCCTTCTATTGTTGTTAACTTTGAACAATTCTGGAAGGCATTGCTTTGTATGGTTGTTATGTTTGATGGCAATGTGACACTTGTGAGTGAGTTTAAACCTTTAAAAACGTTAGTGGCAAGTGTAGTTAATCCGGTGCCAATGGATATTGCTGTTACTTTTGAACAACCTTCAAATGCATTATTACCTATTGTTGTTACTGAATTGGGAATTGTTATATCTGTAAACATGTAATGTGAACAACCTTGGAAAGCATATGTTTCTATTGTTGTTACTGAATTTGGAATAGTAATGCCTTCAAGTTTGGAACATCCGTTAAATGCATATTCACCAATAGTTGTAATACTATTTGGTAATGATACAGAAGAAACATTTGAACAACTGTAAAAAGCCCATTTGTCTATTGCTGTTACTGTATAAGTAGTTGTTTCGTTTGTTACAGTCGTAGGAATTGTAATAGATCCAGTTGGTTTTGAAAAACCAGAGTATGCAGCACTGCCATATGTGGCACTACTATTCGGATAAGTAACCTTTACCGTATAAGGTTCCACGGCACTTGTAATACTGTAATACAATGTTTGGCCATGCTCTTCAGTTTGGGAGAAATCATAGCCCCAGGAGTTAAATATCACCCCCCCCCCATAAAAATAAAGACAGTAAAATCCTCTTAATCATGTTTAGATTGTTTTTATTTAGTTGTTGTTTTAAAAATTAACCGTGGTTCATGTCGGACTCTGGCTTTTTTTACGTAAAATACCCCCCCCCTGTGAAAAATTTTGCATTCAGAAAGAATGAAATTTTAACGCAAAGCGATGATATTCAGTAAATTATAGATTGTTTTCCGAGCCCCTCAAAAACCGCTGCAAAAATACAAAAAATTTCAATATCCGCAACAAAAAAATCAAAAAAATTTAAAGAGAAAAAATACGGGTTTCACCGACAAAGGATGAAACCCGATTATACATTATTTGTTTGATGGCTTATGAAACAATCAATTGTACACCTGTTACCATTTCCAATTTTGTTAGAGTTTCAAGAGACATGTTTTCCGAACCATGAAGAATTTTCGATACATATTGTTGTGTGCAGTTAAGCCGTTCTGCCATAATACTTTGCGTTATTTTTTCTCGTTTCATATATGAAAGCACAACCACGGCGATATGTTGAGAGTGGCGCAGCCATGCCTTGTTCTCTCGTCGCCACTCCGCTTCATCTCTCCATTTTGAAGGTGTTTCACTTTGGCGGTTCTCCAAATAATTGATGCTCTTTTGTTTCATTTTGTTTCCTCCGGTATTATATTTCATTAGTGTATTCTACAAATCCGGCAACGTCTATAACACCCTGTTCGATTAAAAGGTTTCGTACATATTCCATCTTTTTTAGTTCTTGCAATGTATGCTCTCTTTCCTGCATTGTGCGCGTAAGTTTTATCGCTCCACCTGTTATGATGTAACAGCTGGGCTCTAATTTTATGGCGTACAGTCGCAGCCAAGATGCGTGTCTGTTTCTCTGTTCGGTTTTGGCTTTCTCTTTTCCAAGCGTCATGTCGGCAGTCCTGTTGTTTTCCAATGGTCGGAAGTATTTGTCAAGATTGGCTTCGGGAGAGATGTCAAGTATCAGACATTCCAATTCGTCACTATCGCTTATTGTGTCGTAAATGGCTTGTCCTAAATCAGTTATTTTAAAATACGACTCCAAATCAGAAATGTTTTTTTCAAAAAAATCCCATAGCCATTCAGGGTCATTCCATTGGTTAAAAACTTTCCTCAATGAATTGTCTTCTTCATTGTCGTATCTCACTGCCCACAATGTGTCATTTCCTAAAATCCTATCAAATGTCATATCATTTAGTTTTTGTGCTGCAAAGATAATACAATTTTTAATTGTACAACCAAAAGTTGTAAAATTTTTAAAAATAATTGAAGATAATTCTTTAAGAAACATCGGGTTCCACCGACAAAGGATGAAACCCGATTCTATTGCAGTGCCAGAAGATTTATGATAATCTCATCAAATCGACAATGGAGTAAATCCTTGTCAAGTGCTCAAAAGTGAAATACTGGTCGTCAAGAACCATCCATTCCTCGCGTTTCTTTACCGATAGGTTTTTGATGTCTGGGAAAAATGATACGGGCACGATGATGATTCTGCCGTCTGTCAATGTGGCGACAATCTTGCCTCTCATTGAGCTGAAATCCATGTTTTTTATCCCAACTTTAACGTTTTCCATCTTGCACATTTTGCGGTCTCCTATTTTTCTATGTTTTTTAATTCCGTTTTTTCTCCTATGAATGTCTTTGAAATCTGGTCGTTAATAAAATCCCAGTTTCTGTCAATTGCATCCGTAATCATCTTGTTTTCTTTGGCTGACAATACTGATTCCGCTATTTCAATACATTTCAAGCCGCCAGATTCAATCCATATTTTCGCTACGGATTTCATGTGTCGCCCACCTTTTTTGAATACGTGGACGTGTCTTCTGTTGTCATTGATATCAACTGATATCGAAACGAGAATAAACATTCTCATAAACGCTAATTGCCCCATAAATCCTAATTTTTGAATTCCGTTTGCAAAATTACAAAGTTTTCATGAAATTTTTCAAAAAAATCCGAAAAAATTTCCTTGTAATTCTCAGAAATCCTTTGTATTTTTGCATGATTTTTTTCATTTGCCATGATGACGCTACCCGACACCTACTCCCAAGACGAAAAAAACGAACTCGAAAGGCAGTTCGGCGTTCTCCTCCAATGCTGGAAGTCGCGCAAGAACGACCAGGACGTCGCCCTCGTGACAGAGGCGTACCTCCTTGCCGCCAACGCCCATAAGGACGCACGCCGCCGCTCCGGCGAGCCTTACATGTATCACCCCCTCGCCGTCGCCACCATCATCGCGGGCGAGATGGGAATGGGCCGCACCTCTATCATCTGCGCGCTCCTCCATGACGTGGTCGAAGACACTGACTACACCTTGGACTATATCAGAGAACACTTCGGAGAGAAAGTGGCTCAGATAGTCGACGGCGTCACAAAACTCACATCAGAGGACTTCGACGAGAGCGTGAAAAGCCTTCAGGCTGAGACGTTTAAGAAAGTCATCATGAGCATGTCGTACGACATCCGCGTCATCCTCGTAAAACTTGCCGACCGTCTGCACAACATGCGCACCCTCAGCTCAATGCCACATCACAAGCAGCTGAAGATAGCGTCGGAGACGACCCAGATTTATGCCCCGTTAGCCTACCGCCTCGGTCTTTATAAAGTGAAACTCGAACTTGACGACCTCTGTCTGAAATATATCAACCCGCAGGTCTATGAGTCGGTGGAGAAACAGCTTCTCGGTCTTAGGGAAAAGAAAATCAATGAGATAGAAGAGTTTCTCGCCCCTGTGAGAAATGAGCTTGACAAAATGGGCATCAGCGTCAGGACGATGGCTATCGAACGAAACGTCAGCTCGGTGTGGGAACGCATGGCGAAGTTCGGGATGTCGATTGAGGAGGTCTACGACGTGTATGTCGCACGTATCATTATCGACTGCGACGACATCGAAAAGGAGAAAATCAGATGCTGGGAGACCTTTGCCGTCTTCACGAAATATTATTATCCCGACAACAAGAAGATGCGCGACTGGGTGTCGTTCCCGAAAACCAACGGCTATTCCTCTATTCATGCAGTGTTCATGAACAAACAAGGCAACTGGATTGAGACGCAGATACGCACCAACCGCATGGACGACATTGCGGAAAACGGCTTCGCGGCCTATTGGAAATACCGCGACAAGAACACAACAGATGAGAGCGGTCTCGACCTCTGGATGAAGGTGGTGAAAGACCTCGTGCAGCAGTCCGACGAAAACCGCGCCTCGGCGATAGAGTTTATCGACAGCTTCCGCCTCGACCTCTTCAACGACGAGATTTTCGTCTTCACGCCGAAAGGCGACAAGATGACGCTCCCCAAAGGCTCCACCGTCCTCGACTTCGCCTACAGCATCCACAGCGACCTCGGAAACCACTGCATCGGCGCCAACATCAATAAGAAACTGTCGCCGATACAAACAGAGCTTAAGATGGGCGACCAGGTGGAGGTGATAACGTCGGAGTTTCAGGAACCGCAGGAGAAATGGTTCGACTATCTCGCAACATCAGGCGCCAAGAGCCGACTCAAAAACGGCATCAAGGATTTCCGTAAGGCATTCAAAGACAAGGGCAAGGCGATGCTGAAAGACTATTTCGACCACGCGAAAATCGACTTCAGCAAGCAGAACCGCAATTATCTCGCGGAGAAGTTCAACCTCTCCAACCGCAACGACCTGTATTATTATGTGGCTACACGCAAAATCGGACGGCAGGATGTGGAGAATTGCCTGAAGAAAGACGAAGCGAGCTGGTCGGAATATCTTGTGAAATACCTCACCCTTGGTCTGGTACGACCGTCGTCACAACGCAAAAATGGAGAGAAATCTGGGGAAAACAACGTCTCGGGATATGTCATCTCCACTTGCTGCACCCCGATTCCGGGCGACGACGTCGTGGCGATACAACTGCCCGGCCAACCGATACAGATACATCATCCCGACTGCCCCGAGGCTCAGAAACTGATGTCGCGATACGGCGAGAGCATCGTCAAGGCACACCTTCAGTTTGGCGACGATTTCGCATTCTTGGCAAAACTTAAAATATTGGCAGTCAATAAGATGGGATTTGGCGCTACATTGTTTGACACCATCACAAACCAGGAGAAACTCGACATGCAGGCTATGGAGATGAAAATCGAAGGCGGCATGGTGGTGGCGACGGTGTCGGTTTATGTCAACAACCTCAAAACCCTTGAAAATCTTATAGATAAGATAAAGAGTCTCGACCTTGTGAAAAAAGTTGAGCGAGTGGGGAAGAGGAGCTGAAAATTTCGTAAATTTGCACCTCGTTAAAACTTAAACATTATGGCAAAATTGGATTTGCTTCTTGGATTACAATGGGGCGACGAAGGCAAAGGTAAAGTCGTCGACGCACTCACGCCTAAATATGATATGGTATGCCGTTTTCAAGGCGGCCCTAACGCCGGTCACACCATCGAATTCGACGGAAAGAAGTTTGTGCTTCACACCATTCCTTCGGGAGTGTTTAACAATAAGTGTGTCAATGTGATAGGCAACGGTGTCATCATCGATGCCAAGATTCTGAAAGACGAGATCGACAACCTGTCTGCGGCTGGTGTCGACTTGAAGGAACGTCTGATGATTTCCAACAAGGCGCATCTCATCCTCCCGACACATCGTGTGCTTGACGCTGCCAATGAGAAGGCTCTCGGCAAGATGAAGATCGGCTCCACGCTGAAAGGCATCGGTCCGACCTACACCGACAAGACGGCGCGTCGTGGCTTGCGCATCGGCGACCTCATGATGAGCGACTTCAAACAACGTTACGAGAATATCAAAGCCAAACATTATCAACAGATTAAAGACCTCGACTTCGACCTCGGCGAGGTGCGTCTCGACGGCATGACATTCGAGGAGTATGAAAAGGTCTGGTTCAACGCGATAGAGTTTCTCAAAGGATTCAAGTTCGTCGACAGCGAATACCTTATTAATAAGTATCTCGATGAAGACAAGAAGGTGCTTGCGGAAGGTGCCCAGGGCTCGATGCTCGATGTGGACTTCGGCAGCTATCCTTTCGTGACCTCGTCGTCGGTCATCGCTGCGGGCGCATGCTCGGGTCTTGGCGTGGCTCCGCGTCGCATGGGCAAGGTGTACGGCATCTTCAAGGCTTACTGCACGCGCGTGGGCACAGGACCGTTCCCGACAGAGCTGTTCGACGAGACAGGCGAGATGCTGCGCGCCAACGGCCATGAATTCGGTGCGACGACAGGACGTCCGCGCCGCACTGGCTGGCTCGACATCCCGGCACTGCGCTACGCCTGCATGCTGAGCGGCGTCACCGACCTCATGATGATGAAGTCCGACGTGATGGACGACCTGAAAGAGATAAAGGTCTGCATCGGCTATGAACACAACGGCGAAGTGATTGATTATCTGCCGTATGAGGCTTGCACCGAGACGATGAAGCCTGTCTACACCACTGTCAAAGGTTGGAACTGTAAGATTGAAGGCAAGATTCCTCAAGAGCTTGAAGACTATATCAAATTCATCGAGGAAAAAGTCGGGGTGCCAATTCGTTTTGTATCATACAGCCCCGACAGAAACGCTAATATATTAAGGTAACCACGTGTGTCGAAGACACACTATCCTATTTACCCCACACTAAGCGTAGCGCAGTGTGGGGTCTTAAAAAAGAAAAACATGATAATACTCGAAAAACCATATGTTTCAGCACCTTTAGTGTCATATCTGGAGAAATCGCAAATCGCAGTGCTGAAAAATGAGATGTCGGAGCTTCTTGTGAAGCAGGGACATAATCTTAATCTGCTGAACGACAACGAGTTCGTGGCAAAATACCAGCAAACCGGTAAGCTCTACGCCGTGTCGGAAAACGCCCTCGTGTGGCTGTATCCGCACCTCGCCGGCTCGGAGCTCATTGAGAAGGTGAAGATTGTGAAAGACAAGGCGGAGTTCCGTAAGATCTGCGCCAAGATTTTCCCTGACTTCTACTATAAAGAAGTGGAAATGAATGAGTTGCGTTCGCTGAATCCAGATGAATTGCCATTGCCTTTGGTTATAAAACCGGCAGTCGGATTCCTCAGCGTGGGTGTGTACATCGTTCGCAGCAAGGAAGAGTGGAATGCCGCTTTGGATGACATTGACAAGAACTTTGCCAAACAATGCGCTGTGTTTCCTGACACTGTCGTGAAGAGCGGCAAGTTCGTGCTTGAGGATTTCATTCAAGGTGAGGAATACGCTGTCGACGCTTATTATGATAAAGATGGTAAACCTAACATTATCAATATCTTCCATCATATCTTCAAGTCGGAGACCGATGTCAGCGACCGTCTCTACTGCATGAGCAAGGAGATTTTTGAGAAAAATTACGGCCCGTTCAACCAGTTTTTGATTGACTTGAACAGCGTGTTGAATCTACGCAACTTCCCGATGCACGTTGAGTTCCGTGTCGACAAAAATTCCGGCAAGGCCATCCCGATTGAGGTCAATCCGTTGCGTTTCGCAGGCATGTGCCTCAACGACTTGACACGTCACACCTGTGGTCTGTTGCCGGTACAGGCGTTCTTCGAAGGCATCCATCCGGATTACGCCACGATGTGGAACGGCATCGAAGACGATGTGTTCAGTTTTATTGTACTTGACAAGCCATACGAGACGACGAAAGCCCTTGATTTTGAAAAGATTAAGAAACATTTCCATGGCGTTGTTGAGACTCGCGACATCCAAAATCCTGCGATGAGCGTGTGGGGATTCCTTTTCATGAAGACTGACAAGGCACATCGTAATGAATTGCAAGAAATACTGAATTCTGATTTGACAGAATTTATATGAAAAAATTATTACTACTTTTAGCAGTCGCCTTATTAGCAACATCTTGTTCTAACAATCAATTGCAAAAAGAGCAAAAAGCGTTGAAGTTTTTATCTGCTTCAATGCCTTCATGTGATGCCGTTGATTATACAGAAGACTATTTTTTGAGAAATATCAAAGCGTCTTTCAAGGCAAAAGAAGAGTTGCCGTGGGGGAAATCTGTTCCTGAGCGCGAGTTCAAGCATTTTGTGCTGCCGATTCGAGTAAACAACGAGAATCTTGACGAGTTCAGAATGGTTTATTATGAGGAATTGCGTGATAGAGTCAAGGATTTGTCGATGTATGACGCTGTGTTGGAAGTCAACCATTGGTGTCATGAGAGAGTCAATTACAAAGGTTCTGATTCCAGAACGAGTTCCCCGATGGCGACCATCAAGACCTCGTGGGGACGCTGTGGTGAGGAGTCGACGCTGTTGGTGGCGGCGCTGCGAACAGTCTGCATCCCTGCAAGGCAAGTTTATGTGCCGCGTTGGGCTCACTGCGACGACAATCACGCCTGGGTGGAGGCGTGGGTCGACGGCAAATGGCATTTTTTGGGTGCCTGCGAGCCTGAGCCGGTGCTTGATTTGGGCTGGTTCAACGCTCCTGCTTCACGCGCGTTGTTAGTGCATACTCGCGTTTTCGGCGATTACGACGGTCCCGAAGAAGTCATCGACAGGACAGTGAATTACACCGAGATAAACGTTATCGGCAACTATGCGGAGACGGCGAAACTGAATGTAAAAGTCGTTGATAATGAAGGAAAAGCAGTCCCAAACGCACGTGTAGATTTCAAGATTTACAATTATTCGGAATATAACACTGTAGCCACGAAATATACAGATAAAAAAGGTGGCACATGGTTGACAGCCGGTTTGGGCACCATGATGGTCTACGCGTCGAAAGATGGGAAATTCGGGTTTGAGGTTCTGAAAATAGGTTCGGTTGAAAAAATTACGATAGAACTGCGTAGAGATGCGATTCATCGCGTCTCCAACGACATCGAATCCTACGATTTCGACATCATTCCTCCCATTGAAAACGCCCGCATCCCTGACGTTTCTGCCGAAATGCGCGTCAAAAATGACGAACGCCTGAAATATGAGGATTTTGTGCGTAATTTCCATGTCGAATTGAATAAATATGAGAATTGCGTCGGCGATTATGACATTGGTTTGTTGGAGAAGTCATGGGGTAATTGCCAGACAATCAAGGATTTCATTGATTATGCGAGATGGAAGGGGAAAGAAGAGGAGGCGTACAAAATATTGAACGTGCTGACTGACAAAGATTTACGTGACGTGACGATTGATGTCCTAATCGATTGTATTGATAATACGTGTCATAATGATACCATTGTACAGACGCGATTCATAGCGTCTCTCGATATTACTGACGATTTCTATTACCAATATGTTGTAAATCCCCGCGTTTCCAATGAAATGCTGCGCCCATACCGTACGCAATTAATACATTTTGATAATATTAATGAAATCATTGGTTTTGTCCGCGACAGCATTTCAATCCGTGATGATTTGAACGTCCGCAGAATCCCGATGTCGCCTGCAGGCGTGATGCGTTCGCGCGTCACTGATTCGCATTCACGCGACATTTTCTTCGTGGCGTTGGCAAGAACATCTGGCATCCCATCAAGGATTGACCCTGTGACAGGGAAGGTGCAATATTTTGATAATCAATGGATTGATGTAGAGACGCGCCATGGCACGTCTCTACAAAAACCAGGCACGTTGGTGGTTGATTATCAGGGCGATGACGACCCTCGTTATTATACCCATTTCTCGATAAAGAATTTCAACGGCAATACTTTCGACCTCCTTGCATACGATGCGATGGACCCTGGAATGGACGTGGGAATGACATTGTCGCAGATGATGGTTGGTGGCGGAATCACGCTCGACCCTGGTTATTACGTCTTGAGTTGTGGACTGCGTCTCGCCGACGGCAGCGTTCTTAACAGGTTGTATTTCTTTAGGATAGAAAGCGGCGAAACGACGACGATTAAAATGGAAATGCGTCAACCCATTGTAGAGACTCGCCATGGCACGTCTCTACGTATTGTCGCCTACCTTGACGCTGGCAGCGAACCGACCACCCACGCCATGCAGGACATCTCGATTTTAAAAGGAAAATTCGAGGAATGGAATGGAAAAATGACATTCATTTTCAAGGACAATGAAAGTCTGAATAATTTTAAATCAAAGAAATTCAATGAGTTACCTCAAAACATTGTTTTTGAAATCAATAAGGATATTCCCACAGACAATCTGCCTGTTTTCATGATTCTCAACGAAAAAGATGAGAAGGTGTTTGAGGCGAAGGGTTATCAAATCGGTCTCGGCGAGCAACTGTTGAACGTCTTGAAATAGCCTTATCTCACTGAGTTTCCGTAGATTCCCAAGAAAATATCGCGTAAAAGCGCCTGGTCGAGGTCTTTATATACCTCAATCCACTTCATGTATTGCAAGAAATCGGCTTTTTGCTGTTCTGTGTAATGGCTTGCGTATTTGTCTGATTCGCTGCGTAAGTCGTTGGCAATGAAATTATTAGGCATTGCCATGTAGCCTGCGTTGATGCGCTCGTCCATGAGTTTTGCGATGTTGTTGAAATAGTCGCCAGGGTTGCTGTCCATTCTGAGCAAGTCGTCCTCGGTGACTGGTTCGCAGATGTGGAAGTGCACATGACCCTTCGGCTGCATGATGCCCGTGAGGATGCTGTTGAGGTCCTCGCCAGGGCGTTTCTCGTATCTTCCGTTTACCTTAGTCGCGTAAAGCTCCAGTGTTTTCAGCTTGTCGCATGATTCCCACTCGTATGACACCGCTACAGGAACGATGTTCAGCTCTGCCAATGATTTCACCTTGTCATCGCGGCGGCTCATCCAAAACATCTTGATGATGGCTGGGTCGGTGGCGTCGATGCCGTCTTTGGTGCGCCCGTTGCGCTGCGCAATCCACACAGACTCCTTCTCCTCGGTGATGACGTGGCGCATGTAGTCTGAGGTGTGCATCAGGTTGTTGTAAAACTCCATCCTGTTGCCGCCACGCTCAATGCGGAACATCTTGTTCGCTTTGCCGAAGTCAACGACGAGAGGGTGTTCCATGAGGTTGCTTCCGAAAGTGATTTGGCAGGTGTTGTGGCCTCCGGCGTTCAAGATATACTGCAGAAACATCGCGTCAAGCACAATGTCACGATGGTTCGACACAAACAGATACGGCTTCTTCTCTTTGATGTTTTCCAATCCCGACCAGTCGAATTGCGTAGTGGTCTTTTTTAACAGAATCTCAATGACTTCTTTTAAAAATCCAACTTGTAACTCTTTGATGTTCTTTATATTACGAAGTCTGTTGCGCAATATCTCGGCATCTGCGCCTGGCATCAGGTAGTTTGCAATCGACGGAATCAGCTCGCTGTCGGCGATGCGTTGCATGGCGGCTGGAAGCTCGTCGGCGTTATAGGGTCTTATGTCGTCGAAATTAGCCATTATTTGTTTCTTAAGTCGATGAATTTTATGGGTTTACGGCTCTTTGCCGGATAATTAATCTTCTGAATCTCCTCAACGGGATGCACTTCAATCTGTGGTGCTACTCTGATGCGTGAGCGGAAGCTGTCTTTCAGCTCTTTTACCACCTCAAAATCGGGCTGGTATTTCAATCCGATTTTCACAATCACGTCGTCGGTTCCCGCTTCGCTCTGGCGCACCTCAATCACGTAGTTCTCAACGTATTCGGTGTTGTCCAAAACGTCATTTATCGCTGGCGGATACAGTGTCGTGCCTTTGAGTTTTATCATGTTGTTTTTGCGTCCCACGAGAGGGGTGAGGCGGTAGGAGTTGCGTCCGCATCTGCATTGCTCAACAATCTTAGCAGCGATGTCGCCAGTGCGGAAACGCAGCAACGGCATGCCTTCCACGCCGAGTGTGGTCACCACAATCTCGCCAGGTTGACCGTCGGGGACCGGAAGTCCGTCTTCGCCAATGATTTCTACTATTATCAGCTCAGGATGCACGTGACCGCCCAATCCGTACTCGCATTCCGAGAATGTGGCGCCCATCTCTGTCGAGGAATAAGTGGCGAACAGCTGCACGTCCCATTTCTCCTTGATTTTCCTGCCAAGGAGGTTGAGGTCAAAGTTCTGGTCGCGAAGACCTTCACCTATGCCTATGATGCGGCGTATGCTACTGTTTTTGTAGTCAATTTCATGGTCTTCAGCGTATTGGATGAGTTTAAGTATGAACGACGGCACGCACATGATGGTGTCGGGCTTTATGCGCTTGATGGTGTCCCACTGCAGCTCCGGGATGCCGTTTCCGACACGTATCACGCCGGCACCGAGCTCGCGAAGCCCAAGAAAATAAGCCAGTCCCGCCATGAAACGCTTGTCGAGTGTCGTCATCAGCTGGACGATATTGCCTGGCTTCACGCCTGCGCACTCAAACGATTTCTTCTCGTTGAATGCCAGACGTTGCAGGTCTTTCTCGGTGCATCCGAACGTCACAGGGTCGCCAAGTGTGCCAGAAGTGGTGATGTAATCAATGATTTTTGCTTTCGGACAGCATAAAAACTCGTCGTTGAACAGCTGCAAATCCTTCTTCTCAGTGAACGGAATCTTCACCAAATCCTCAATGTGACGAATCTTTTCAATGTTGATGCCGTAGCTCTTGAACATCCGCTGATAATACGGCGAATTAGCCTGCAGATATGCCAACGCCTCATGAAGCAAACCTTCCTGAAATGCTTTTATCTCCTCAACGGATTTGTATTCTATATCATTGATATTCATATTGTTGAATTATAACTTTATTTCTTTAAGCCATTTTAAAAATTCATGTTTCCACTGTCTGCTTTCTTCAGTTCCAAACACCTCGCTTACGCCGAAGCCGTGGTCGCCAGTCTGATATTGAATGTATTTGTGTTCAATTTTTTTCGCCGTCAGAGCCGAGTCGAGAAGCATAGAGTTGTGATAATCAACGGTTTCGTCGTCGACGCAGTTTATGACAAACACAGGAGGACAGTTGTCAGGGATGTGTTTTTCCATTGACAATGAGTCGCGCATCGTTTGGTTGTTTTGCTTGCGTTCACTGAGCAAGGCGCGACGCGAGCGTTCATGGACATACGGCGCGTTCATCGTCACGACGGGGTAAATCGCGCCAACAAATGCCGGCTGGTCTTCCTTATCGGAAAAGCACGCCGTCATCATGGCGAGATGTCCTCCGGCAGAGAACCCGATGATTCCCAATCTGTTAGGGTCAATTTTATACTCTTCGGAATGCTCTTTCACATATTGTATTGCCTGTTGTGCGTCTTCAAGCATGTCGGGATGCTGTTTTCCTCTGAAAATCCTTCTGTGATGCCAGAAAAACGCCCCGAAGCCAGCAGCTCTGTAACGTAGCACAAACGCTGAAATGCCTTGATTTTGCAGCCATTCCGCCACTTCTTCACCCTCGTTGACATCGTCGAGCCAGAAGTAACTGCCTCCAGGACAAACGATAATTGATATTCCGTTTTCATTGTTATCCGCCAAAAACGGAGTCAAAGTCACTTGCTCGCCGTGTCTCACTTTTTGACCCTGCCACAAAGCAACGGTCTCTTGTGCGGAAATGGTTTCGGCAAGAATGACTAACAAACTGAATATCAATGATTTCTTTAACATTATCTGCCCAAGATATTCATCACTTCTTCTTTCGAAAGCTGACGGTATTTGTGCTGCATGTCTGCAAAGAAATCAACTTGGAAATATTCCTCGTCGTAAAATGACAGCTTGGAATTGGTGTTCGGCGTACATTCAAGATACACAATGTCTTCCAGCTTTAGATCCTTCGCCTCGCAAATCTGGTCGGCGAGTTTTTTGCCTGCGTAAGTCACCGAAGTCCCTGGATTGTCTTGATACAATTCCGTCACGATGACGTATTTTTTGCCGTTTATCTCTCTGATTTTCAATCCACAAGACGATTCCATGTCCCATTCGCCCTTGAACGGGAAAATCTCATCATAATATTCTGGTGATACTTTCATCTTAATTCAATTTCAATTGTTGATTTTCTGTCCTGACGTTCACATTTCGTACGCTTCTATCAACATCACGACCAAATGACTTGTTTATCAGCCTTCTGTCGCGCGGACGATATGTGCCTTCTTCCATCTCGCGCATTGCCACGTTGCAGAACAGGCGGAACATCTTCGATTCCTGCGTCTCGCTTGCATAGAAACTCTTCCACGCGTAATCGTAAAGGTCCTGCAGCTTCTCAGGTGACATGTTTTTCGGCTGATACACGACTTGTCCGGCGTTGTAATGATCCCAGTCGAAGTCGAAGATTCTGCCTTGTCTTAACAAATCGTCGTGGCCTTTGGTGTGCGGGAATGGTGCGAAAATGGTGAATTCCGCCAAATCCAAATCAATCTCGCCAAGGAAGTCGATGAGGCGTTTGATGTCGTCTTCTGTCTGATTATCAAGCCCGAACAAAATCGTTCCTTCCACCCCGATGCCGTAGTCATGATAGCGTTTCACACGTTCCTTGATGTACTCTGATGTGTCGTAAACGGCTTGATACACGTACCATGCACCGGCTTTTGAGGCGAGGTCGAGAATCTCCGGGTCGTCTTCTATGGTGTGGCTAATCCATTTTTTCTTCAAAGGCGCGATGGCGGTGAACAGTTCTTTCTCCCATTCCTTGTTCTGTGCCAATGAGTTATCGACGATAAACAGACGGTTGTTGTCGATGCCCGCCATGTCTTCCACTACCTTGTCGACCGGGCGCGGACGGAACTTACGACCGCCGAGGTACGACACGGCGCAAGGGTAGCAGCTGAAACGGCATCCGCGGCTCGCATGGAAAAGGTCTACCATCTGCACGCCTTTGTGGTTGTAGAGCTCGCGTTTGTAAAGGTCACGGCGGCACGGACCAACCAGCGCGATGTCAGGTTGGTTGCCCATGTAGTTGTAAATCTTCTTCAAACAGCCGTTTTTCCAATCCAAAATGACCTGCTCCGAGCGGCCTTCCGACTCGCCCAAAAACACGCTGTCGACATGGTTCACCATCTCTTCTGCATGAAGCATGGTTGAGATGCCCCCTGCAAGGACTTTTTTGCCCCTTTTGTGATATTCATCGGCGATAGCCCAGCCGCGTTTCACCTGCGTGGTGAGCATCATCGAGAGAGCAACGAGGTCGCATTCCTCATCAAAATCAATGGGTTCAACGTTCTCGTCGGTGAAAGAAATGTCGACATATTCCGGCAAGGTGGCGGCAAAAGCCACGGGTCCGTGAGGCGGTAAATTGAAAGTTGTCTGCCCTGGAAGCTTGTTCCATTTCGGGTAAATCAGTTTCAGCTTTATAGTTTCCATCTAATATAATCTCTAATCCTAAAAAGAAACTACAAATATACGAAACATTTAATTACTTTGACAAATTTTATTGATTTTTCTAACGATTTCGTTATGTCCGACGAGTGCTTCGGCAGTCTGAATCGCTGTCAAAGAAACACCGCAGAATCCGTGGATGTTGACATTCTGTCCTGTGAGGAAGAGATTCTTAACCTTTGTAAATACTGACATTTGCGAAAGCATGAGGTCGTTGCTGTCCTTTTGGAATCCGTAGTTTGAGCCTTCTTTGTTGCCGTAAAAATCGCGGATGGTGAGAGGGGAGGAGGCAAACGAAAACTCAATGCTGCTGCGGAAATCTGGATAAATCTGCTCCATTCGTGAAAGCAATTTATCAGTCATTTGTTGTTTCCAACGCTCATAATCCTCGCCACGATGCCCTGTTTTCGTGTCTTCCCACCGTCTTACTTCGTCAAAACTCATCATGCTAATGATAATCATCGTATTGGCAAACTCTCCCTGATTCTCTACCGGAGGTGTCACATACATCAGACCTTGTGGCCATTCTTTTTGATTATCAATGATATAACTTGCATGATTTATGTAATGGAAAGTGTCTTTCTTAAATTTTACATAAACTTTGAAACTTGAAGAAGACTCAGGAATCGAACGCAGACGTTTTTTGAAAGCTGTTGGGAAAGCGTTTTCGCTGACAAGTTTTAAAAGCACGTCGGGATGAACATCTGAAATGTAGTTTTGGGCGGTATATGAATTGCCTTTTTTGGTCATAACCTCTGAAACTAAATGATTCTCAATGTTTATTTTAGCCACTTCCTCGTTTGCGATGACCTTTCCGCCGCCATCTTCAATCACTTCTTTAAGTAAATCCGCCATCTGCTGACTGCCTCCCGTAAACTGGAACGTCCCATTGATGTGCAAAACGCTCAGAAGTGCATTTAAAAACGCAGGTGTCATGTTTTCAACGCCACCGAAAAGTGGGCTAAGATAACCCATCAGCCTCTTGAGTTTTGGATTGTTTATGTATTTGTCAATCAAAGAGTTATAAGGCATTAGGAAGTCTTCTGAAAGAGATGTGAAATTGGGTTCAGGCGAGCTTTCACGAATATAAAAAAGGTCTTCCTCTTGCGACAATTCAAACAGTTTTTCTATGTAATTTCTGATATTTTCAGCCTCGTCAGGGAAAATTTTTGAAAGATAATCTATCAGGTTTTCCTTGCCTTTCGGTAAAAAATATGTGGCATTGTCTTCTGAAATTGTCACAACATCGCAGGCGTCGTCATCAGTTGGTTGAAGCTGTAATTTGTCTGTAATGTCAAGATAATCAAATATTTGCTTAAGATTTCCGCCTTCGTTGAAGCCTCCGAAAATGTGCATTCCTGTTGGAAACTCCACATTGTGCCTGTAAAACGACTGCAATCCGCCACCGATAATGCTGTTTTTCTCCAAAACGGTCACTTTATGGCCTTCTTTTGTGAGAAGAGCACCAGTCACGAGACCGCCGAGACCGCCTCCGATGATTAGCGTGGTCTTACGGTTGGCTTCAATCATCTGTTGCTTAACCGTTTGTTCTCCAATGAGTTGCGAGCAAACAGTCATCGTCCCGACGAGTACGCCGAGCATGCCGTGTGAGTTGATGTTTTGACCAACAAGGAAAAGATTCGGCACCTTTGTTTTATACGAAACTCTTCCTGCTATGCCTTTGTTCACGTCTTTTGCGAGACCGTAAATCGAGCCGTCGGGCGTGGAGGTGTAGTCGCGGTAGGTGAGAGGCGTGGCTGCGTGATAGTCGGCAATGGAATCTCTCAAACCAGGAAAATCTTTTTCCACAACGTCCAACAATCGTTCCGCCATATCATGCTTAAATCGTTCATAATCAGCGCCTCTGTGACCAATTGTGGTGTCTTTCCACTTGTCCATTGCGTCAATTGACATGTATGACAAAATCACTCCACTTTTCGCGAATATCGGTTCTTTCTCATGGCAATGATGCATGTAAAGATAACCGTTGGGCCATTTCTCATCGACTTTGCCGCTCATTTCCCATGGCGTAACTGATTGAAAACCATAGAAATTAGAGTTAAGATACGGCATCGCTTCATCTTTGAAACGCAGATACAAAGAGAATACAGATGAAGTGTTTCTTATGTCCCTAATTCTTGATTTATAAGCTTCGTTAAAGACTGTATCATCAACAATATCAATGAGTTGCTTTGGATTTATGTCGGAAATCACGACATCGGCAGGATAAAAGTCTTCGTTTTCGGTTTTTACGCCAATCGCGACCTTGTTTTCAATGACAATTTGTGTCACTTTTTGGCGTGTGAGAATATGTCCGCCGTAATGTAAAATATTATCACTCAATACTTTAGCAATGGCATCGCTGCCTCCGACGATACGATATGCGCCGTTGTTGTAGAAATCAAAGATGAAAGCATGCACAGCAAACGGCGTTTTGTTTTTCTCGGCCGAATAAAGTGAGATATTGCCGACCAAAACATTTCGCAAAAGCGGGTCGGTTATTGTGGAGTCGATTATTTCGTTTAAACTCTTGAATAACAGTTCGTTACTCTTGAAAAAACTGTTGTCGTCGAGGAGCTTCAAATCGCGGAAGGGTGACAATGCGGCAACCTGCTCGACCAAATCGCAATATTGAATAAGATTCTCGCGTTGATTTGGAAAACGCTCTGAAAAATGCTCGATGAAAGCCTCACGTCCGTTTGGAAATGAAAAACGCTCGCCGTTCAGAGAAACGATGTCGTATGCGTTTTTGTCAAGAGGATTTACGACGATTTTATCCTTGATTTCCAAATAGTTAAGATAATTTGAAAGCACTTTTCCGTCATCGAGGCTGCCGATGAAGTGCATGCCGGTCTCAAACTTCACACCATCACGTTGGAAGCATTGCAAACAGCCTCCGATTTGGTTCGCCTGCTCCAAAATGGTGACATCGTAGCCGTTTTTCGCCAAGATGACACCAGTGGAAAGACCACCCAAGCCGCTTCCTATGATGATGCACTTTTTCATCTTAAAAATGATTGACAATCAATTATATAATCGCATTTTTCAAGCTCTTTTCCGTCTTTTACGAAATGCAAATTCTCTGGGATATTACTGGTATGTGTCGCTATTAAAAACTTGTCTTCATTGGCTTCAAACGCGTAAATCTGTGTATCTCGATGAAGCAAGGCTATTGTCTGGGCAAGTTCTCCATAACCGCTGTTTGTTATAGCTATACTATTGTAATTCAATATGTTAAACTCTTTGGAGTGAGCCTTGAATTTCTTTAGACTTACCATAACAGCCCGTTCAACATCGTTGCCTTTGTAAATGTATTTGTACTTAACGAAAGGCAAAACATAATCGACATCTTCGCGTTCTTTTCTGATTTCTTCAAGATGCTTGATGTAAAATTCGTGGAAATGCGTTCTTAAAGCATTGGTTTCAATTGAATTAACTTCGCCCGCCAACATCCTTTGCCCGATTTCCACGTGCAGTTTGCCTTCGCGCAAAACGAAGTCATTTTTCGGCATCACATCATGTGCGCCATGGATGAAAACAGGCAAAATATCGATGTTGAGTGCTTGCGCGAGTTGGAAAGCGCCTTTGTGGAAACGTATGATTTCGCCTGTAACAGAACGCGTGCCTTCAGGGAATACAACCACGGAATAGCCACGTCTCACAAGACTTTGCAGGCGTTCAACGTTTTTATCATAGCCGTCGGAAACTGGATAAAACTCCGCGAAACGGATGATGACACCATAAATCGGGTTTTTCCAGACCCAGTCTGTCGTCAGCAGCACCACTTTCGGATGTAACATCATGACGCACAACAAGTCAAGATGCGACTGATGGTTCGCGATGATGACTGCAGGCTTGTCAAATCTCTCGCCAAACTTATTTTCAAGGCTGAATTTAACGTCAGGAAGCAGTTTCAAGGCAATGCGCATGAAAACGCAAATCATCTGGTGGTAACGATAACGTTTTTTCTTCGTTCTTGGATATAACACTATGTAAATCAACGTCAAAGGCGTGACGATGACGAAGGCTGCAATGAAGAAGACGAGCAGCGTTAATGTGGTATAGATTATACGTTTCAGCGTAAGCGGAACCTCGCGCAGCTTTCCTTTTTTCCTGGTGAGCCACCCGAAAACGATAGGAGGCAGGTAGCACGCCATGAAAACGACGGTTGCCATTCCGATGATTGCCACTTCAGCTAACGATTTCATCGCAGGATGCTTCGCGAAAATCAGCGTTCCGATGCCGATAAACATCAGGATTCCTGACAAAATCACGCTGTTTCGATAGTTTTTAAGCATTTTTTTGCCGTAAGTGTATTCGTAAAGCAAACCCTCTGTTATAAAAATGGTGTAGTCGTCGCCTTGACCGAAGATGAATGTCGCCAGAATGATGTTTACGATATTGAATTTTATCGCGCTTAAGCTCATGATTCCCAATATCCAAGCCCATCCCACGGTGAGTGGCAGGAACGCTAAGATTGCGAGTTCAAGACGACCGAAAGAGAGGCAGAGGAAGAAGAAAACCACAATGCTGCAGACGTATAAAATGTAGTCAAAGTCATCCGACAATGCAGATACGAGGTTATTTCCCACGTCGCTGATGCTGAAGGCAAAGGAATTCTCCGGCAATGCCTGTCGCAACTGCTGTTTCATGGGTTCAGACTTCTCAATGGGAACGCGCACAAAATTCACGATGCGAGTCAGTGAATCGTGCTGTAAAGCGTACGTTTTGCACAACTCCGTCAAGGCTCCCATCTCGTTTGTTGATTTTGTAACGTATTGTTTGTCAATATTATGCGTAAAAGTTGAGAATGCATTTGCAGTAAATCCTGCATTTACAGCTTCTTTTTCTGCAATTTCTGCAATATCTGCGTGCCTTTTCCAAAAATCAGCCCATTTTTCAAGCGAATGCTGCTGTTTTTCAATAGATGGTAGCAGGTCATTTGGTCCTGAAACGGATTGTAGAGACGGATAAAAATCCGTCTCAAAATTATTAATTATAACCTCATTTTTAGCCAAAGCCTCCTGTAAATCCTTTCCTTCCGCCACCACATAAATCAAATCCGTTTCGCCATCCTTATTTAGTGACTCGTTCAAAAGTGCCAAATCTTCTTTTTGCTGCTCAGTCATGAAATTGATGTTGTGCAAATCGGAATCGAATGATGTGTCGCTGCTGAAATAACTGAGTATCAATGTGATAATGACTAACGGCCAGAAAGCATACAATTTGATTTTACGCCATTTTTCTGACTGTTCTCTCCCGTTGTCGACGAAAAGTTTGTGTGTTTTCTTTGGCGACACGGCGAACAATGGCAGGAAAATCATCACGAAAAGAATCGTCCCGATGAGCATCAGTGCGCCGAAGAGCCCGAGGTCATGCATCGCCTCCGCTTTCACGAAGATAAGACATGCAAACGCCGCGACCGTGGTGATGTTTCCGATTACCAAAGGCTGAATCACGTCCTTCAACGCTTCACGTTTATTCGGCTCCTGCTTGATGTGGTCGAGGTAGTGAAGCGGATAATTCACGGCAATGCCAACAATTACTGAGCCTATGCCCACCACGATGATTGAAATGCTTGTCTTGAACAACGCAATCACTGCGAGAGCGAAAATCCAACCGAACATTATTGAGATTCCCAACCACAGAAGGTTGCGCTTTCTTGCCATCGTGAACATCAAAATACTGAAAATCAATACGATGGCAAGCGCGATGGAGAGAAAACTGTCATTTTTAACCTGTTGCGCGTTGGTGACGGCAATCGTTGGTGCTCCAACTGCCGAAATCTTCACATCTTGATGGCTTTCTGATGTGAAATCGATGACTTTTTCCATCAAATTGACCAAAACGGCGTTGTTTTTGGTGTCGCTGCCCGAAAAAGGTGAGGAGAAGAATGCAAAAGCCTTATTGCCAGCTTCGTTGAAAAGATATTCATCTTCAACGCGATAGCCTTCGGTGGCGTTCAATGACGTAAGTCGTTGAAGCGTAGGCGAATACAGGTTCAATGGGTCGGCTTTTATGCCTTCGATGACTATGCTCGCTGTCGGGAAAGCCAGCATCCGCTTGATGTTTTGCATGCATGTGGCAACGTAATCGGGCTCGGAAAGAAGAGAATCCATGCGTTTGTAGTCGTCGTCAGTCAAAAACAATGGCTGGTTTTCTCTTATGAAATCAATGGCATCGAAGACCAAACCATCATTGACTTTACAACGTAAATCATTGACTAACAATGTGGTGTCTAATTCGTGCCAATTGCTTTCAAAGTCATCCAAGGCACTCATCAGCTCGTCCATGTCGTTGTCGGAAAAGATGACTGTGATTTGCCCTTGGTTGCTCAAATCCTCATAAACCGAAGTGTATTTTTCCTTTTCAGGGTCGGATGGCAGGAAGTCGGCTATGTTTTCCTTATAATCCAATTTTAAGGCAGAAATAATGCATAATGCAGTGATTGTCAACAATAAAACTATCGACAAAGCCTTCTTTCCCGACATAAAATCGTATATTTTAAGGAAAAACTTAGTCATGGTGCCTCCTCGCTTTTCTGATTAGCCTTGAAGGCAATCCGTAAACCACCGCCAAAATACACAAAAACGTGTTTAACACACTGATTCTCAGGAAGTCCCAAAATGGACGAAAGTGCGAAACGCGTTCCTCGGCTTTAGGATAAAACACGTTTATTTTAATCGGTATCAGGTCGGTTCCTCGCCATGCCGCTCCAACTAAAAGCTCGAGTTCTGCCTCGTAACGAGAGGTCAAAAAACTCAGATTCGGCAGATTTTTCAGCGGATACAGACGAAAACCTGTTTGTGTGTCGGGTAAATTGATGCCGGTCTGAATCTTGAACCAGAAATTGGAAAACTTGTTTGCAAAAGTGTTCTTTCCTGGCATGTTTTCCTCGTTCAAGTTGCGGCTCCCGACAATCAAAGCGTTTGTATGTCGCTTTAACGCATTGATAAACAATGGAATATCTTCTGGAAAATGTTGTCCGTCCGAATCAATCGTAATTGCATAATCGAAGCCGAGTTCTATGGCTTTTTTGAAACCCTGTTTCAAAGCGTAGCCTTTGCCGCGGTTCTTTCCGTAATCGACAACGGTGATTTTATCGCTAAAAGATGACAAAATTTCGGTGGAAGTGTCTGTGCATCCGTCGTTTACGACAATAACATCTTCGCAGAACCGCAAAACACGTTCCACGACATCACGCAGAGTGCCGTCGTTGTTGTAGGTCGGCATCACCATGCAGATTTTTGATGTTTTAGAGTCGTTCATGATTGAAAATCAATGATATTTTAGCATAGACGTTGCTGTCGTCACTCACAACGACTTGTGCCTTGCTGCCGTTTTCGTCCTCAACGATATTTGAAAAACTATATTTTATTTTTTTGCCTTCTTCAGGGATTATCACCGACAGAAACTTAATGTTTTTAATGGTTTTCAGATAAAGCTTGCAACCGAGTTTTTGTTCGAGCAATTCTCCTGCTGCTTGGATTATGCAAACGCCAGGTGTTATTGGGTTTCCTGGGAAATGTGCCTTGTAAATCGGATGTTCCGGATTGGTGTACAAAACAGCCTCGAAACCATTATCGGTGTCGTTAACGTTTTCAATGATGAAAAATCCTTCTGTCAGTCGCATAACTCGTTGATTTTCATGTCGTAAAACTGAATTGTAGTCATGTCGCCGCCCGCCTCTGTCATCTCAACTTTGTTGATAATGTTGTCCGTTTTTCCAAAATAGAATGTCAGCATTGAGAACATGCGTTTCATGTTTTGTTTTTTAGGCTTCATCTCTGCTTTCCAAAATTCTCCAACATCTTGAATATCAACGTTAAACATCGTTTTGTCGAAGAGTTTTTTGCCCGTCGCGCTGCTCATGATGATATTCACTATTCCCTGGTACATCCTTCCGGATTTCGCGTCGAGAAGTTCTTCGTTTCCGTCGGTTATTTTGGTTATTTTATCGCCATCCACGACAAGTGCAAAGGAGTAAGGCGAGGTGTATTCCCAACGCATCTTATCTGGCGAGTTATAACCCATAAGTCCTTCAGACACAGTCGGTTCAGCTAACATCGCCATCGTTTTCTGTTGTGTGAAACGGCAATTCATACACTGCATCGACGCGGCTGCATTTGTAAGTGTTTCCATTATAACCTCTTGCGTTTGCGAAAAGCTGAAAACGCTTGTAAGTAACATAAAACCAATGAGATATAGCTTTTTCATATCATTTCATGATTAAAAAACAACCTGCGACGACGAGAATCAGTCCGATCCAGCGCGAGAACGGCACCGCTTCGCCGAAAACGAGCCACGCTGCTATCATCCCGAACACGAAAGATAGGCTGGTGAGGGGATAGGCTTGGCTGAAAGGGAATTTTTTTAGGATGTAGAGCCACAAAATCGTCGCGAATCCGAAGCTGATGCCGCATGCGAGCAGCCACCAGTCGACCAAAACGGCTTTGAAATATGCCCATGTCCACTCAAATTTTGGGAGTTTCTCCATCGCAAGCTTCAGCAAAACCTGACCTCCTGCGAGAAAAAACGTCTGCAACGCCACAAGTCCTATCAGTCTCCACATAATTACGCCTCCAAAAGTGTTAATGAATAATTATTCCCATCAGAATGATTGAAAACCAATATCTTTGATGGCTTTTTATCTATGATTTCAGATGGGTTTACAAACAAATTTGCAGGAATTTTTCCTGCTTTCAGGCATTGTGCAGCGACATAAAATCCGATGCCTGATGCGGTGAAGCTTTCGCCAAATAAATGCTTGTATTTCAATATTTTAGCATTTCCAAACAATTCATGGCACTCATTCAAATAAGCCTTGTCGCTATTATGGTTTCCGCTTATTCCAGTGAGGATGAAATCTGCTTGAAAAGCTTTTGCAACTGATTTTAATCTTTCAATTGTTGGTTTGTGCAACATCTTGAAATCCAATAATTTGCAAAGCGAATTCTGCTTTTCTGTCCCTAAAACCACCGAAACTGCTGCTTCGCTGCACATCTCGTCGTCCTGACCCATCATGCCGCCTTTTTTCAAGATGTTGTAAAACGTTGGTGTCAACTCATCGTGACCGCCAACGAGGGCAGAGTTTATCTTGCCCAAGCGCAACTGCAAAAACGCGTCCTGCAAGGCACTGTCAAATGAGATGCCTTTGTGCGCGTAAGTCACGTTGTAGCCATGGTTTTTCGTCTGAATCGCCACCAGCGAGCTGATGGTGTTGTGCGTCGATTGCATGAAATATGTCGGGCTCAGCATTTGTTCGCCGTCTTTCGAGAGCGCTTCGAGGAAAAACTCAGTATTCTCTATGCATCCGTAGCCTGTTCCAGTGATGATGGCGTCGACAGTCTCCAAACCTGATGCTTTGATGGCTTCTTTAGATGTCGCTATGGCACGTTTCAAAATCTTTCCCATGCGGCGAGCCTCGATAGGGGAGATGTAATCCTTGAAACTCGGGTCGATGGAACGGTTGAAAGGCGTTTGATATTCAACAGATTGCGTCATCCAGTCCTCGCACAAAGGCTGTTGCACGGAAATCTGTTTCGCCGAAAGCACGTATATTTCTTTCTTTTCCATCATAGCTCGGGTTTTGAAATCAATAATGACGAGTCGTTGCCGCCGAAGCCGAAAGCGTTGCACAATACATGTCTTAACTCTTTCTTAACTGATTGATTTACTGGCACTATGCCGTCGTCCATCGGCTGCGACCAGTTCAAGTTTACTGGCAGGAATCCGTTTTGCAATGCCAAGATGCAGAACACTGCTTCGATTGAGCCTGACGCGCTCGTGGTGTGCCCGGTAAACGGTTTTGTTGACGACATCGGTGGAACATTTTCTCCGAAAAGGCGTTTCACAGCCTGGCTTTCGCTCAAGTCGTTGTTTGGCGTCCCAGTGCCGTGAGCGTTGATGTAGTCAATTTTATCTGGTTGAATGTCAGCGAGTTGTAAGGCTTCTTCCATCGCTCTGTAGGCTCCTTCGCCGTCAGGTGACGATGCTGTCTGATGGAAAGCGTCGCAAGCGTTGCCGTAACCTGAAAGTATTGCTTGCGCTTTCACTCCACGCCGTTTTGCGCTTTCTTCGGTCTCTAAAACGAGGTAAGCAGCGCCTTCGCCGAGGTTCAGTCCAGCGCGTGACGCGTCAAACGGACGGCAAGGATTGGTGTCGAGAATCATCAGCGAGTTGAAGCCGTTGAGATGGAACTTGGTGATACACTCGCTGCCGCCCACGACCACGATGTCTGCCTCGCCGCAGCGCAACATGTTGGCACCCAGTATGATAGCGTTTGCTGCCGACGAACATGCCGTTGACAAAGTAGTGATGAAAGCGAACTTGCCAAAGTGCTCGGCGGTCATCTCGGAACAGCTGCCGCAGTCGTGAACCGCAATGTATTCCTTGTGGTTCTCGTTGTTGACATAGTCAAGGTAAAACTGCTCGCTCATGTCCATTCCGCCGACGGTCGTTCCAGAAATAAAACCGATGTTCGAAATCATGTCTGGCGTGATTTTCGCGTCTTTCAATGCCTCGTCAAGCGCAATCATTCCCATCAAAGCGGTGCGTGTTGTGATGGCGTTGTCGCTGATATTCATCAGCTTACGCATCTCCACATCGCTCATCTTGACTTCGCCGACAGGAAACTCCTTGTGCTCGGTCTTGAGATAGACAAGCTCACCAACGCCAGAGCGGTTGTTCTGCAAGGACTCCAAAGTCTCCGCTTTGTTGTTCCCAATCGCCGAGACGACGCCGCAACCCGTTATCAGAATGGGATTCGTCATTTATTTTGTTCTGTTTTTCGCAATAAAATCTGCCATCACAGCCACCGACTTGAAAATCTCCTTGCCCTGTGTCGGGTCTTTCAGCTTGATGCCGTAGTTTTTCTCCATCATCACGATAAGTTCAAGAGCGTCAATGCTGTCGAGCCCGAGACCTTCGCCGAATAGAGATGCGTTTTCGTCGATGTCCTCAGGTTTCATGTCCTCGAGGTTCAAAGCCTCGATAATCTGCTGTTTCAGTGTGTAAATCAATTCGTCCATAATAAAATCTATTTTTCCATTAAAAATATTCTTGCTTCAAAATGTTCCTCGTCGCTGCAGTCGACCCAGCCGCCGATGATGGTTTTTGTGATTGGGTCTTGGAAAGCGTTTTCGAGGTTTTTCATAATGATTTTCTCGTCGTAGTCATCAATCACCATGAATGATGTCTCGCCGAAATACTTGTTTCTTATGGCTATTTCGCCAGTCACGATGTTCGGCAAAGTGTAAACGAACGCCGCCGGACTCGGGAAGAAATTTTCAGGATTCTGTATCGTCGACTGATAATGTGTGTCGGCTTGCAAGGAGGCGTTTCTGTTGAAGAAGATGACAGCGCGGTCCTCGCGAGGTTCAAAATCTCTGTTTCCTTCAGTATTTAAAAGGAGTTCCGAAGCTATGAATCCTAATTTGCTCAAAGTATCCATTTTGAAAAACTTCGGATAATCTCCTATGTGGTTTCTGTATAATTCGGTCAGCAATGCCGAGCCTTTCTCGTTGTGTGTCAATGGATTACCATCAACTAACACTTCGTTTGACGAAATATAAACCTGATGCTTTATCATTGCAGACCTCCTTTCGCCATGAGCAATGCCGCGTTGCAGCCGCCGAATCCAGATAAAAGCTTGATGAAAGCACGTTTTTCGGTTGCTCTGTTTTGATTTGAAATATCCAAAGGATGAGTCACGCCTATAGTGTCGAAGCCTCTGGTACCCAAGATGTTATGATCGTCGACGGCTTGCATGGAGAGTATGGTCTCAAGCACGCCAGCCGCGCCCATCGTATGGCCGTAATAACCTTTCAGTGAATTGACGGGAACGCCTGATAATCCTGCTCTTTCGATGGCTATCGACTCCATCTCGTCGTTGTATGACGTCGCCGTTCCGTGAGCGTTGATGAAGGCGATTTTTTCAGGTTCAAGGTCGCCTAAAGCGATTCTCAATGCTCTGAAACTGCCTTCGCCCACTCGCGATGGACCTGAAATGTGATTGGCGTCGTTTCTTATTGCTCCACGGCACGCAACCCATTCATTTTCATTGACTTTATCTTTCTTTGTGTAAATAATCGTAGCCGCTGCATCGCCTAAATTAAGACCTTGTCTGTTTGCATCAAAAGGCTTGCATTCGTCAGGTGAAAGCGCTTTAAACGATTGAAAACCAGACACTATAAATGCCGACTGCACATCAACGCCGCAAACGATGACGTAATCGTATTCGCCGCTTTCCAAATATCTCATCGCTTCAATCTGGGCACAAACGCCCGAGATACAAGCATTTGACACCACGACAGGCTCGTTTGGATTGTGAAAATGCTTTGTAATCTGACGCGCCATCATGCCAAGGCGAACTCGCTCTTTCGGGAAACCGTTTTCATTTTTGTCAAGCAAAAAGACATTTCCTTTTGTCGTTGAGATGATGAAAAGCACCTTTTTTGATGTCGCATCGATGTCAGTATTTTTTAAAGCTATTGATATTGAATCAATTACGATTCTTTCGTCAATGGTGTACTTCTCGTCTGCGTATGCTTTTCTGTCAAGCAAAGAAGCAACGAAAGGCTCTGGCAAGCCCCAAAGTCCGTCGTATTTGCGCAAAGCCGACTTGCCCGACTTCACCGCCGCGTAGTTTTCCGCTGAGGTGGTGCCGAGTGGCGAGATGATGTTATGTGAAACGCAGACTATCATGTTAATCCTTTGATTCTATGTCGGTTAACGCTATTTTCATGTTGGCGCGGACTATCTCCTCACCGTTAATTCTAATCACTGATTCAACCAATGTCATCTGAAACACTTCGCTGATTAATTCTATCGTTGTCTCAAGTTTTTCGCCCACTTTCGGAGTCCTGATGATGTCGAGGTTGCTAATTGCGCCGATGACGCCGATTTTCACAGTGCCGCCCGCGTTAAGGTTGAGATAACCGATTCTCGCAGCGCATGTCTGGGCAATGTTTTCAATTAGTCCTGATGACGTAAGTCGTTCATCTTCAACGAAAATATTATCCTTGCGAACGGTCAACTCGGTCACTGCAAACACATCGTCGCATGAAACCAACCTGTCAATCATCACGAATGGCGGTCGTTGCGGCAGAAGCTCGCTTAGCGTTATGTCCTCGATTTTTCTCATTGTTTCCAAAAATCAAAATAGTTGAACCATTGCGTCGGGTATTTCCTGACTATTTCCTCGAGATTGTCAGCGAAACTCTGTGCCATTTGACTCATCTGCTCGCGAATCTTGGCTTCTCTATCGCATTGTATCTCACGGACGTAAGCGTGATAACTCTTATATCCTGATTTCATCACGAATACAACGAGCACAGAGACGTTTTTCTGAGCTGCCAATGCGAATGCGCCCAAGGGAAATCTCGCATTTTCGCCAAAAAACCGGCACTCGGCGGCTTTCTGGGAGCCGAAGATTCTGTCGGCAGGCATGCTCACAATCTCGCCGTTGTCGATGGCATTGTTCAGCAAAAACAGATGCGACATGTCTTCTTTCACTGGAATCATGCTCATGTTGTTCTGCGAAAGCATCTTCTGACGGTTCTCCATCACCGTGGCGGTCTCGCCAGCATACACCAAAGCGTTGAATCTCTTTGACTTGGGTTTTAAAGAATAACCTGCAATCTCATAGTTTCCAACATGGCTGCTCAAGTTTACGAATCCTTCTGGCTGTCTCTCCAACTCGTCTATAAGTTCCTGACCATCAGTGACAAAGGTGTATTTTTTACCTGCATACACGCCGAAACGGTCTAAAATTATCTGACCGAATCGGAAATGGTTGGCGTAGACCTTACAAAACGATTTCCATCTGCTGTAGCCGAGGTGTTTTCTGAAAAACTGATACATCGCTTTGAAGCCTTTCCTGTTGAAAATCATATAGAAAGGCACCACCAACGCCATCACGCCGTAGGGCAGCCACAGCGGCAACACACGGAACATGACGATTAGCGAACGCTGCATCCAAGGCAGTCCGCCCGTCTTTCCCGACCATTCGTTATGTTGCAGTCCACTCGCCATTATCAGGCTGTCTTCTTCTCGATATAGTCGCAGAACTGACTGAATGTCTTGACGTTAGCCATCTCTTCGGTCTTGATTTTGAAACCGAATTTGCGCTCGACGATGACCACGATGTCAACGAAATCGAGGCTGTCGACGCCGATGTCCTCTTTCAGACGTGCCTCTGGTGTGATTTTTGCCTCGTCGAGTTCAAGGTCCTCAACCATGAACTCTTTAACTTTTGCTTCAATTTCTTCTCTTTTCATACTGTTATGTAACCGCTGCGCGGATTTTGTTTATTATTATTATCTATATTTCATCGGGTTTCGCCCGCCGCTAACTGCTTTCACCCCTTCGGGCTTTTAGATGCGATGAATCGCATCTCTACTTCCAATCTAACTGAACAACTGACTAACTGAACAACTGACTAACTTTAAATTTTTTTGCAAACCATAATGCTATGCCCGTGTCCCAAACCGTCATGAATCGTCTCAACTTCCAATCCTGCTTTCTTTACAAGACGTTCCATGTCATCTGAATGGTACATCTTGCTGTTTCCGTTAGCTAATGCTGTGAAATACAACGATGTCATCGTCAGTGCGAAGGCGGCGGCAGGGTAGTTCTGACGGTCCCAGAACGTCTCCATGATGCACAAACGGCTGTCCTTGTCCATGATTTTCGCGGCTCTTGACACGATGCTCAAAATCTCATCCTCGCCAAAACAATCCAAAAACTGGCTCATCCAAATCACGTCGTAGTGCTTGTTGGTCGGAAACTGTTGATTGTCATCGAGTAAGTTGATGCCGTAGCCGTCGATGCGTTCGAATCCTTTCTTGCCTTTTGTGAAATTCTTCATCATCTCAAGCTGTTGCGGCAGATCCATGATTGTGACGTTGACGTTCTCGTCGAAATCGACGCAACGAAGCGCCCAACGGCCTGTGTTTCCGCCAACATCAAGCAAGGTCTTCGGCTTGTTGCTGAACACAATCTGCAGTGCTTGGTCGAACGAGTGGTCGGAGTAGAAATGGTCGAATCCGAACCAGCTTTTCTGCACGTCCGCAGGCAGTTGTGACAGACCTTCGTAAATCGTTGGCCAACTGCCAAAATGCTCCAGACCTGCAGGTTTTCCTTCTTTCAAAGCCTCTTCAAGCTTGAACCAACCTTCGTAATTTACATCGTGGTTGAAGTCGATGTTCACGCGGATGGCAGGGTCGGTGAGGAGGAAAAATCCCGTTTTCGACATGGTGAAACGGTCAGTTTCTTTGTCCAAAATCACCAGTCCGATGCAGAGAGAGCCTTCCATCAAAACCTTTACGGCGTAGTCGGAAAGTCCAGTCTTTGCTGCTATTTCAGCCATAGTCATGCCTTTGTCGCTGTCGCGAAGCATGTCAAGGATGCCGAATTTTATCATCAGTCTCCCAACTTGGAAAATTATCGGACCGAAAGCGATGAAATACGCCATCTCTTGGGCTTCACCGGCTCTTTTATGTTCTTTGGTATATGCTTTTTCGAGACCTGGAAATAATTTCATTTTTAATGTATTTTCTTGATTATCAATGCACTATTCGTTCCGCCGAAACCGAATGAGTTGGAAAGGATAGTTTCTAATTCTTTGTCTGTCGTCTTGTTGATGATATTTAAACCTTCGGAATATTCGTCTGGATTCTCAAAATTGATGTTCGGGGCGATGAACTTGCCCTTCATCATGAGGATGGAGTAGACTATCTCGCTTGCGCCAGCCATCCAGCACTCGTGTCCGGTCATTGATTTCGTTGATGAAATCGGTGTTTGAGTAGGACCGAAGAGTCGTTTCAGTGCCATTGCCTCGAACATGTCGCCTTGCGGTGTCGAGGTGGCGTGGGCGTTGACGTAGTCGATGTCTTTTGCTTCAACGCCTGCTTCTTTCATGGCACGCGTCATGGCACGATAGCAGCCGTCTTCGCTGGGTTGTGAGATATGGCTCTCGCCGTTTGACGAGAATCCGTAGCCGCAGACTTCTGCCAGAATCGTTGCTCCGCGTGCGATGGCGTGGTCGTAGTCTTCGAGCACCAATGCCGCTGCGCCGCCGCTTGGGATGAGTCCGTCGCGGTCTTTGTCGAATGGACGTGATGCCTTTGTAGGGTCATCGACTCTTGTCGAGAACGCGCTGATGCCGTCGAAGCTGCCCATCGAGAGGTAATTCGTCTCCTGAGCGCCGCCGCAAAGCACCATGTCCTGCAAACCGTTGCGAATCAATAATGCGCCCAATCCTATTGAGTGTGAACCACTTGCACAGGCGGCGCTTATCGTCATGTTGATGCCTTTGAGGTGGAAGATGGTGGAGAGGTTCATCGTCACGGTGGAGTTCATCGACTGGAAAATCGCTGCCGAGCCAATCAAAGTGGTGTCTTTCTTCTCCAAAGCAATTTCGTGTGATTCGATGACCGCTTTCGCAGAAGAATCGTTGCCGAAAAGCACACCGATTTCATTGTTCAGGAGGTATTCCTCGTTGATTTTTGCCTGCTCGAATGCTTCAAGCGTTGCCATATAAGCGTATTCGCCTTCTTCGGCGAGGTACATGCGGAGCTTGCGGTCGAGCTTGCCTTTGAGCTGTGGCTTCTCCACGATGCCCGTCAGTGGCGAACGATAGCCGTATTCGATACGCTGAGGGTCGACTCCGATGCCCGACTTGCCTTCGCGTAACGCCATGCTGACTTCTTCTTTATTTTTGCCCAGACATGACCAAATTCCCATGCCGGTGATGACTACTCTTCTTGCCATAACTAATCAAAAATTACCATTCAATCCCAAGTCTTAACGAAATGCCAGTTAGGTTATTCCTAGAACCCCAACAACGTTCCATATGATCTATACCATATTCATCCGTATAAGGATGACGATATCTAAAATATACACCATTATAATGAGTTCCTGATATTAGGAAAGATATTGCAAAGTCGCGCTTGGTGGCAAAACGTAAACCTATTGTAAGGTCACCATAAAAACCAACAGTTTTTGTATCAAAACAACCCAAACGCAGCCCTACCACAGGACTAACAACTCTGTTATTATTGAAAACATATCGAACATTGCCATATATCGGCAATAAGAATAGTAAGTATTTCGTATCTATACTAATACCAATTCCAACGTAAGTATGTCCATTCATATAGAAACCATGAGTCGTCGAAAAGTTCATCAGACTCGGATTATCATCGAAGAGATAGGTGTTACCATATTCGAAAAAACCCTGATATCCGCTTGGAATACGAACTTTAGCCTCCTGCTCCTGGGCAAAGACACTCGCTGTCATTAACAGCAAAATCGTAATAAGAAACAGTTTTTTCATAGTATTGTTTTTTAAGTGTAAAGTCCACCGTTTATTGAAATTGCTTGTCCGGTAATGTATGATGCTTCGTCGGAAGCTAAGAACGACACCAGACTTGCCACTTCCTCGGGTTTTCCGAAGCGTCCCATAGGGATGAGCTTCTTCAGCTCGTCTTCGTTGAGTTCTTTCGTCATGTCCGTTGCGATGAAGCCCGGTGCTATGGCGTTGACGGTCACTTTCCGCGCCGCCACTTCCTGTGCGAGGGCCTTTGTCGCTCCGATGAGCGCTGCCTTCGCCGCGGAGTAGTTTGCCTGTCCCGGAAGCCCTTTGATTCCTGACAACGACGCCATGTTGATGACACGTCCTTTGCGATGCATCATCATCTCTTTCAACAGACGGCGAGTGATGTAAAAGAATCCGTTGAGGGTGGTGTCGAGCACCTTGTTCCATTCCTCGTCCTGCATGAAAATCATGAGGTTGTCTTTGCGGATTCCAGCGTTGTTTACCAAAACGGAGATGTAATCGTCGGGATGGGCGTTCTGCCAGCCTTCGAGTGCTGCCTCAATAGCTTGTGGGTCAGCGACATTGAACGGCAAAAGCTCACCTGTTCCGCCGAGTTCCTGCACCTGCTTCAAGGTGTCTTCTGCAGCTTCTTTGTTCGATTGATAATTGATAATCACCGAAAAGCCGTCTTTTGCGAGGCGGATGGCAACAGCCTTGCCCAAGCCGCGTGAAGCGCCGGTGATGAGAGCGTATTTCATTATTTCAAGTTCAATTTAGTGGTTTTCAAATAGTTTTCAACGTTTGCGATGTCCTTGTAGAACGGCGTGTCTTCGATGAAGAGCGGCACCATCTCACGAATCTTGTCGTAAACCTTACGCGAAGTGGGGGAGAGCTTGTCGGCAATTTTCAGGCAGTCTGTTGCCTGCGCCAAAGCGATGTACTGTATCGCCATCACTTGGAAGCAGTTTTCGACCACTTGCTTGCAAATCAAAGCGGTGTTGGTGCCCATGCTCACGATGTCCTGGTTGTCGTTGTTGTTCGGGATGCTGTGAACGTAGTTAGGCATCGCAAGTGTCTGACACTCAGCGGTTGTCGAGGTGGCAGTGAACTGACACGCCTGCATTCCGTAGTTCAGACCGAGCGTCCCGAGGTTGAGGAACGGAGGCAAGATGCCGTTGATGCGATCATGGAACAGGTAGTTGAGCTGTCGTTCAGCCGTCATGCAGAGACGCACCAAAGCAATCTTGACCTTGTCTTCCTCCAACGATATGTAATCGCCGTGGAAGTTTCCACCATGATAAACGTATTGCGAATCCGGGTCGACGATAGGGTTGTCGCATGCCGAATTAAGTTCATCTTCAATGATTTGACGTGTGTTTTGCAAGGTGTCGTAGATAGGACCGAGAATCTGCGGCGTGCAACGCAAAGAATAATAAGCCTGAACCTTATGCTCAAACACCTTAACATCTTTATGTCCGTAGTCGTATAGCTCATGAGCGCGTTTCTTCAAACATTGCGAACCTTCCGAGAGTTCGCGCATCCTGCGTGCCATCACCTGTTGTCCCTCGTGACGACGCGGAGCGTTTTCGCCTTCCGACATGTAATCGTCAAACGAAGCGGCTATCTCGTTCATCCAAACGGCTGCCAAAGTAGCCCAGTCGAGCAGATTCTCGGCATGTAGCTGGTTCACCACGCTGATGCCCGTCATCACAGATGTGCCGTTGGTGATGCTCAAGCCTTCGCGGATGTGCATCTTCAGCGGAATGAGTCCGAGTTGTTTCATCACATCTGCCGACTTACGCCATTCGCCTTTGTAATGCACTTCGCCTTCGCCTATCAAGCAGAGCGCTATGTGTGCCAGCTGTACGAGGTCGCCGCTCGCCCCAACGCTGCCGTGCATCGGGATGAATGGGTAAATCTCGTTGTTAATGAACGAAATCAATAACTTAGCGACATCCGTGTGCACTCCTGAACGGCATTGAAGCACTGTCCCAAGTCTTGCAATCATCGCCGACTTCACGTAAACGTCGTCTAACGGTTCGCCTGCGCCAGTGGCATGGCTGCGAATGATGTTATATTGTAAATCAGTGAGATAACGGTCGTCGACGCGCCATTGTGCCATCGGACCGAAGCCCGTATTGATGCCGTAAATGACTTTTTCGGCAGCGAATTTTTCCAAAAAACGGTAACAAGCCTCAACACGCGCGAGCCATTCTTCGGAAACCTCAATGTTTTCGCCTGAATACAGAACTTTTTCTACTTCGTCGAGAGTTATTCTTTCTTTGAAAGTTATCATAAAACACTCCTAAAAACCAATATTCTTCAAACTTGCAAAAATATTAAAAAATTCAATAGATTGCAAGTTTTTTTTAAAAGAATTTGAAGTCAGAAATGCTTAATGCGCCACCGAAATCTTCTTTGCAGTGACGGCTTTTCCGTTGTCGATTTTTAAGAAATAAAAACCATTCGGAAGATTTGAGACATCGACAGTGTTTTCAGTGGTTTTTGCTACGGTTTTTCCGGAAAGGTCAATAATTTCTACTGAAACGAGTGTCTGGTCCGAAATGATGTGAACGATATTTCGCGACGGGTTTGGATAAACAATAATGTTGCTTTCCGAAATCTCATTGATGTTGTCATAAAAAACGCCGGCAATCCAGTTTTCCGGAAGGCTGTTATCTGCATTTAAATCAACGAGTTGCAGGAATGAACCGTTGCCGTCAGGCTCAATAGGCCAAGGCTCGCTGTCGAAATAATGAACCTCATCGATGACGTTACCCCAAGCGTCGGCAAGGACGATGTTCTCGTCTTTGTTTGAGAGTTTTCGCTCATATTGTCCGAAAGGAGTGTGATTGTAAAAATCAACGTAAGTCAATGAGTCAGAACATAATACGAGAGAGTCACGGGCTGCGAGATGCGAGCCTGCCGGGAAATTGTACGTGACACCCAACTCGCGGAGGTAGATGCCAGTAAGGTCGACATCCTCATCGCCATTGTTGTTGATTTGGATGAACTCAAGCCGGTTGCCGTTGATGCTGTCGACATCCATAGGATGATAGTGAATCCTGGAGATGACGAGTGGTGGTAATTCAACATCGTCGCAGCTGGCGTACGAGCCGATATTCTGGTTTAACCAGTTGATTCTCTGTTGCATCCATGTCTTCATCGCCTGAACCTCAGACGCGTGCTGCTGCATCTTGTGCCAACGTTGGTTGTCACGGTCGATACCTTCGGCAATCCATTCGTCAATTTCGTCCATGCGGTTGCATATCAAATTGTAATCCAATGGATTACCTTCTGAAGTCACTTCAAACCAGCGTTTCGCAAAGTAGCATCTGAACATGTCAGTGTCGAAGATGTCTTTCCAGAATTTCGGACCGTTGTTGTCGTTGTTGTTGAACTGCCAGACATCATAACGGCTGCGGTCTCCGAACTCGTCATGACCATATGCGAGGTTGTAGTCCCACAACGGACCTGCACGCAGCTTGCCTTTGTTGTCTTTATGGAAAAACGTACTTAACTCATAAACATCCACATTCGAAGAGAACTCGCCGATAATCATGAAATCGACGAAAGTGGAGACATCGATGATGCTCGGGATTCCGTTGGTTATCGAGGTGTTATGGCTGTTTGCCTGGTCGGCGAAGTCAAAAAACACGCTTTTGATGTAGTTGTGCTGCTCTGTCGTGATGTTTTCGGGTTTTGGATAATGATGCACGAAAGTGGTGCTTGAGCCGCCCCACCATCCTCCGCCATAGCTTTGCATCGTCCACGCCGCAGGGTCGCCGTTGTCGGCTCTGTCAGCCTTGGTGATGTAGCCGCCGTCTTTGTCAATGTTGACACGCCCGTCGTCGGCTTTTATCTTTTCCATAAAGACATAAAGTCCGTTGTATGAGCCGTTTATCATCACCTCACAATAGACGCGCCGTGGCGCGTATTGCCCGAGTTTTTCTGACAATTCGTATGAGATGACATCACGCATTCCTGTCTGGTCGTAGGCGAGAGAGTTGAGAACCCAGTCGTTTTCCTTAGGCATGCCGAGGATGCTGACGTTGTTGTTTGTGACGTTGTCGGCTTGAAGCGTTTCGAGACCGTATTGCTTCTTTGAAAGCATCTGCGATGAGCTTCCGCGAATCTCGATGCCGATGCGTCCGTCATAATTGAGAAACTCAGGGCTGTTGGCGTCAGAAAGATAGTTGCGTGACCCGTCCTGATGCCATATTATCTTCATGTTAGCCAACACTTTAGGCTCGTCGGGAATGGCAACGCCGCCGTCAGTCTCGATGATGACGATAGGCAGGTTGCTGTCCGTGAAATTCTGCGCTTTTACAAATGATGAAAGTAGGAAAACAAAAACTATAAAAATGATTTTTTTCATCTGACCATGACTTTTTCAGTCTTTTCTCCAATTTTTACAAAATAAATACCCTTGTCAAGTGTAATCGTCTTTTTATCAACGATTTCTTTAACTAAAACAATTTGTCCGAGCATGTTGGTGATGGTCAAATTGCCATTGCCTTCTATCGTCACATTTCCCTTTGAAGGGTTTGGATAAATTTTTAACTCAGAGAAAACCTCGTCTGTCGCATCGCTGTCAGCGGTAGCCCACAAAGTGAACATCGACGTGGCGCATCCGCAATCGAGGGTGAACAGGATGTCGATCCAGGTCAGCGAGCCGCTTTCGACTCCTGGAAGCAATGTCGCGACACCGCTGATTTCAACGACTTCGTTAGGCTCAGCTGGGAATGTCGGCCCTTCAACGCCGTTAGCCATGATATGGATGTCGGTGAAATACTCCGAATAAGGATTGATGTAGACAGTCAGAGGTTCGTATCCGGTATTGGTGAATTTGAAATAGAAACTCGCTTGTGTGCCTGGCATCAAATGAGTCTCCAGACTTGCTGGCGTGCAAAGCATCCCGTATTTGTCAACCATGTCGACGTTGAGGTCGTCGATGGTGAGAATATTGTCGCTGTTGTTTGACACAGCATGAATGCCGAAATATTCATAATTGTCCGCAATCTCCTCGACGTAGGCGGAGAACTGTTCATAGCTGCAGCAGCTGACCGTTTCTGATAGCATGAGCTGTGTCATCGAACCGCTATTGGCTTCGTTGCCAGCCCAAATCTCCAATTGGTACTCGCCGTCTGATATTGCCCAAAGTGTGAAACGGTATCTCAATTGGACGTTCATATTCATAGGCATGAACATCCACGATTCGGTGTTGTTGGTGTGTGCGTACCAACTGCCGGTGTGCGCGTGACGGTTGTGGTCTTTGTCGAGATACCCGCAAATCCATGAGTTGTCGTCACAAACCCAGCCGATAGGCACCTCGCCGTCATGATTGGCATATTCGAAACTGTCAAACAAGATGCTTCCCGCATACGAGACTCTTGTCGCAAGAAATATCAATATTAATAAAACTAACTTTTTCATGATAAATGATTTAATCAATGTGCAAAAATACA
Organism: Bacteroidales bacterium; assembly: GCA_017553625.1. Classification (GTDB taxonomy): domain Bacteria; phylum Bacteroidota; class Bacteroidia; order Bacteroidales; family F082; genus Limimorpha. Next base: position 30,401 of record JAFZKP010000027.1, on the reverse strand, counting down.
AAATTTAACAAAATTAAAACGATTTTATAAAAAAAAGAGTGAAGTTTCCACTCCACTCTAAACTCTAAACTTTAAACTTTAAACTCTAAACTTTAAACTCTAAACTCTAAACTACAGCTTCCTGCTAACTTCTTTCTCCTGGTATCCTTCGATGATGTCTCCGACTTTGATGTCGTTGAAGTTCTCGATGTTCAAGCCGCATTCGAAGCCTGCAGAAACCTCTTTCACGTCGTCTTTGAAACGTTTCAGTGAGCCGAGTGTGCCTGTGTGAACCACGATGCCGTCACGGATGAGACGGATCTTCGTCTGACGGTTGACCTTGCCGTCGAGAACCATACAACCTGCGATATTTCCGACCTTGCTGATGTGGAACACCTCACGAATCTCGATGTTGCATGTCACAACCTCTTGAATCTCAGGCGACAACATACCTTCTATAGCAGCCTTGATTTCTTCGATGGCGGTGTAGATGATGGAGTAGAGTCTGATGTCGATCTGCTCGCGTTCCGCAATCTTTCTCGCCTGCATCGTCGGGCGCACGTTGAAGCCCACGATGATGGCGTTCGATGCCGATGCCAGCATGATATCCGCTTCGCTGATAGCTCCCACCGACTTGTGGATGATGTTGACCTGAACCTCTTCTGTCGATAGTTTCAGCAATGAGTCTGACAACGCCTCCACAGAGCCGTCCACGTCAGCCTTGACGATGATGTTGAGCTCTTTGAAGTCGCCGATGGCGATGCGGCGTCCGATTTCATCAAGGGTGATGTGTTTCTGGGTGCGGATGCCTTGCTCACGCTGCAGCTGCTGACGGCGGTTGGCGATGGTCTTCACCTCGCGCTCGTCGGTCATGACGTTGAAGTTGTCGCCAGCCTGTGGCGCTCCGTTCAAGCCGAGGAGCAGCAATGGGGTGGAAGGACCAGCCTCTTTCAAGGCCTGGTTGCGCTCGTTGAACATGGCTTTCACCTTGCCGTATGTCGTGCCTGCAAGCACCATGTCGCCGACGCGTAATGTTCCGTCCTGAACCAGAACTTTTGCCACGTAACCGCGTCCTTTGTCAAGTGCCGACTCGATGATGGTGCCTTTCGCCAATCTGTTCGGGTTGCCTTTGAGGTCGAGCATCTCAGCTTCGAGAAGCACCTTTTCAAGCAGCTCGTCGACACCAATACCTTGTTTTGCCGAAATCTCCTGTGACTGCACCTTGCCGCCCCATTCCTCGACGAGGATGTTCATGTCGGCAAGCTGTCTGTAAATCTTCTGCGGGTCTGCCGTAGGCTTGTCTATCTTGTTGATTGCGAACACGATAGGCACGTTGGCGGCGTGTGCGTGGTTGATAGCCTCGACGGTCTGCGGCATCACGTTGTCGTCAGCGGCGATCACGATGATGGCGACGTCGGTAATCTTGGCACCACGTGCACGCATGGCGGTGAACGCCTCGTGACCAGGGGTGTCGAGGAACGTCACGCGCTTGCCTGAACTCGTCCTGACTTCATATGCACCGATGTGCTGTGTGATACCTCCGGCCTCGCCAGCCACCACGTTGGTGCTTCTGATGAAGTCGAGGAGCTTGGTCTTACCGTGGTCGACGTGTCCCATGACGGTGACGACCGGCGCTCTCGGTACGAGGTCTTCCGGATTGTCAGGCTCGTCGACTTCTGCCAAAGCCTCCTGAACGTCGATGCTCGTGAACTCGATCTTGAAGCCGAATTCCTCTGCCACGACTTGTAGAATCTCAGCATCCAAACGCTGGTTGATGGAAACGAACATTCCCAGGCTCATGCAGGTGGCGATGACCTTGGTCACAGGGATGTTCATCATGGTTGCCAACTCATTGGCGGTGACGAACTCCGTGACCTTGAGGACTTTCTGCTCCTCCATTTCGTGCATTCTTTCCTCCTCAAGCTCGTTTTGGATGTTGTGACGTTTCTCGCGGCGGTGCTTTGATGTCTTCGACTTTCCGAGTGGCGATAGTCTCGCTATCGTCTCTTTTATCTGTTTCTGGATGTCTTCATCAGTGAACTCGGGCTTTTCATCAATGATAGGCTGTTTGCCTTTCTTGAAGCGGTCGCGGTCTTTGCGTTTCTCGTCGCCTGGCTTGCCGCCCTGTGGCTTGCCACCTTGCGGTTTGCCGCCCTGACCCTTGCCGCCTTTGTTGTCTTTCGGCTTGTCCTGACCTGCCACCTCGTTGGGGTTGACAGGGCTGTTGCCGATACGTTTGCGTTTTTTCTTCTTGTCCTTCGAAGATTTCTCGTCGCCAGATGAGGCTATAGGCTGCTTGCCTTTCTGCTTGTGCTCGACAGGAAGCTCTATCTTGTCGACAATCTTAGGACCTTCCAGTTTCTTGAACTTGGTAGGGATGAAGTTGATGTCCGCTTCGTTTGTCGCGTCCTGATTCGGCTGTACCTGTGGAGCCTGCTGCGCAGGCTGGGACGGTTTTTCTGCCTTTGGCTGCTGTTTCTGCTGGACAGGTTGCGCGGGTTTCACGTTCTGTGCAGGCTTGGCAGTGTTGTCCACCTTGGGCTGCTGCTTGTTCTCTTCTTTCTTGCCATTGTTTCCGGGCTGTCCGTTACCCTTGTTTTCCTTGGCTTTCTTGCCTCCGTCCAAATCGATTTTTCCGACAACATTCAGCTTGATGGCATCCTTCACGCTGTCTTCTTTCGGCTTTTCTTCCTTAGGCTTGTCGTTTTTGTTAGACACCTCGTCCTTCTTGACCTCGGCTTCTTTCTTGACCTCGACCTTTTTCTCCTCTTTTTTCTCTGCCTCAATGGTCTTTTTCTCCTCTTTTACCTCGGTTTTTTGAAGGATATTGGTCTTGATGGAAACGATTTCCTCTTCTTCCTCAATGACTTTCGGTTTTTCCGTTGTCTCAACGGTGATAGTCTTGCCTTTGAACGCTATGTTTCCAAGCTGGTCGGCGTTTTTCTTGACTTCTTTCTCGCCCTGATATTCTTTGACAACCAAGGCATATTGGTCTGGCGTGAGTTTCGAGTTCGGTGACGGGTCGATGTTGAAGCCTTTCTTTGCAAGAAATTCCACAATTGTCGACGTGCCAACGTTAAACTCTCTGGCAGCCTTTGATAATCTGATGTTTTTAACTTCTTCGGACATAATTTTTTATTGTTAAAACTTTATAATCTTTATTGTTTGTTTTTGATCCCGAAGGGATTTTTTCTCATCCAGTTGGGGCAAGGCATGCCTTGCCCTCTACGGGAAATATGGATATTATTCTGCGAACTCCGCCTGCAAAATCTTGAACACCTCGTTCACTGTCTCGATTTCGAGGTCTGCGCGTGATGCGACTTCCTCTGGTGTGTATGCGAGGACGTTCTTTGCGGTGTCGCAGCCCATTCTTCTCAATGAATCGATGATCCAGTCGTCTATTTCGTCGTTGAATTCCTTCAGGTCGACGTCGTCTTCCATGTCTACTTCGTCTGAATTACGGTAAACGTCGATGTCGTAGCCTGTGAGTTTTCCTGCGAGTTTGATGTTGTAGCCGCCCTTGCCGATGGCGAGGCTGACTTGGTCGTTCTCCATGTACACCTCGGCGAGTTTCTTGGCCTCGTTGATGTTGATGGAGGTGATTTTTGCCGGACTCAATGCTCTGCTGATGAACAGCTCTGGTTTCGTAGTGAAGTTGATGACGTCGATGTTCTCGTTGCGAAGCTCTCTCACGATGCCGTGGATACGTGAGCCCTTCATGCCGACGCATGCGCCAACAGGGTCGATTCTGTCGTCGTATGACTCGACAGCGATCTTGGCTCTCTGACCTGGCTCGCGGACGATTTTTCTGATGGTGATGAGACCGTCGTAGACCTCAGGAACCTCCTGCTCGAACAAACGCTGCAGGAATATCTCGGATGTTCTTGACAATGTGATGACAGGTGAGCCGTTTTTGTTCTCGACGCTCTTCACGATAGCGCGCACGCTCTCGCCTTTCTTGTAGATGTCGGCAGGAATCTGCTCCGCCTTAGGCAGAACGAGCTCGATGCCGTCTTCGTCCACTGCGATGATTTCCTTGCGCCAAGCCTGTGAGACCTCGGCGTTCACGATTTCACCGACTTTGTCTTTGTATTTCTGATAGATGTTCTCTTTCTCATATTCCATTATCTTGGTCTGGAGGTTCTGACGGATAGCCAAAATCTCTCTTCTGCCGAAGCTGTGAATGTCAACGACTTCCGCAACATCGTCACCGACTTCAAAATCAGGCTCGATTTTTATTGCGTCGGAATATGCTATTTCTGCAAGCTCGTCCTCGACAGCGCCGTCCTCGACAACCGTTCGGTTGTGGTAAATCTCGAGGTCGCCCTTGTCGATGTTGACGATGATGTCGAAATACTCGTCGCTGCCGTATTTCTTGGCAAGCATGGCCTTGAACACGTCGCTCAGAATGTGCATCATGGCCTCGCGGTCGATGTTCTTAAACTCCTTAAATTCGGAGAAGGTGTCGATTAAGTTAAGTGTGTCCATTTTAAAATTTAATATATGGTCTGACTTCTTTTAAATTATTTATTTCCAATGTTGAAGCGTCATGATAGATGATTTTTGTCAGCTTGCCGTATTTCTTGGCTTCGGCTTCCTCGACTTCAAGCTTCAAGTCGTCGAATGACAGTAATCTGTACATCTTTTTCACGCCTTCCTTGTCGGTGATGACGAGGTCTTTGCCGATGTATTTCTTATACTGTCTCATCTTGAGAAGAGGCTCGTCGATGCCTGCCGACGACACGCTCAACTCGTAATCCTCAACGTCCCTGTCGAGTTTCTCGTTGATGTAGTTGCTCACTGCCACACAGTCGTCGATGGTCACCGAGCTGTCAGCGTCAAGGAAAAGCTCAATGACATTGTCCTTGTGAATCAACACGTTGACGACATAACGGTCCGTGTCTTTCATGGCTTCTTCCGCCAAACTGATGATTTGTTCTTTTGCTATCATGTTCTTTTACAATAAAAAAACCTGTTACATTCCGTAGCAGGCCTTCATCTCTTTCCTTATGTTGTCGAGCAAGGATTCGAACCTTGACAGGCAGAACCAAAATCTGCAGTGCTGCCATTACACCACTCGACATCATTCCATTTCTGAATGCGGGTGCAAAAATACACATTTTTTCAATACGATATAACTTTTGTTAAAAAAATATTTTAAATCAAGAAAAATGGATTTCATTAACAATTTTTGACTATTTTTGCAGTTTAATTGAAAAATGTAAAAATGAGTTTCAAAAAGCTAAACAACATTGTCGGTTGGTGCGTTTTTGCCATCGCGACAATCGTCTATTTTCTCACCATGGAGCCTACTGTAAGCTGGTGGGACTGCGGTGAATACATTTCAACAGCATTTAAACTTCAGGTGGGTCACCCGCCAGGAGCACCTTTGTTCCAGCTCATCGGCAGGTTCTTCACGCTGTTTGCTTTCGGTGACGTCACCAAGGTGGCAATGATGGTAAACATCATGTCGTGCCTCTGCTCAAGCTTCACGATTTTGTTCCTTTTCTGGACAATCTCGATGCTTGCGCAGAAGATTTGGAAAAATGAGTTTGCTGTCCTTGCAGCATCTGCAATCGGTGCATTGGCATTCACATTCACAGATTCTTTCTGGTTCAACGCCGTGGAAGGCGAGGTCTATGCAATGTCGTCGTTCCTCACCGCCGTCACTTTCTGGGCGATTCTCAAATGGGAAAAGGTCGCTGACGAGCCGAATCATTACCGCTGGCTGATTCTTATCGCCTATATCATCGGTCTTTCTATCGGCGTGCATCTCCTTAATTTGTTGGCGATTCCAGCTATTGTTTATGTTGTCTACTTCAAGAAATACAAGTTTTCCTGGAAGGGATTCGTCTATGCCGGAATCATATCGATTGTGCTCGTCGGTTTCATCCAGGTGATACTGATTCCTGCCATCGTTTCCCTCGCCGGAAAATTCGAGTTGTTCTTTGTCAACTCTCTCGGACTGCCGTTCAACTTTGGTACGATATTCTATTTTGTTTTGATTATTGCATTGATAATCTTGGGATTATGGTATACTGCAAAGGTTAACAAACCGGTCTTGAATGCCGCTATCCTTTCGTTTATGTTTATCCTAATAGGATATTCCTCGTTCTTTATGCTTGTGATTCGTGCCAATGCCAATACGCCTATCAATGAAAACGAGCCCAAAGACGCGGTTTCGATGCTGTCGTATCTGAAACGTGAGCAGTATGGAAGCTGGCCTATCGTTTACGGTGCTTATTATACGGCGAAGCCTTACGACATGACCGAAGGTACACCTATATATTATAAGGACCACCAGAAAGGCAAATACGTTGAGATAGCGAAAAACCCAGGACAATACATCTATGATGATAATGTGATGACGCTTTTCCCGCGTATGTGGAACGGCTCAAAGAAAACATTTACAAGCACTTACGAGCGTTATATTGACAAGTCAAAGATGCGTGTGACCACACAGAAACGTCCGAACGGCACTCAAGAACGCGTGATGATTCCTACTTTTGGTCAAAACATGCGTTACTTCTTTGATTATCAATGCGGATGGATGTTTTGGCGTTACTTTATGTGGAACTTCGTCGGTCGTCAGAACGACACGGAAGGACAGGGGGAAATCGAAAATGGCAACTGGGTCAGTGGCATCGGATTCATCGACAATCCGCGCCTTGGCAGCCAGAAAGACCTGCCACGTTCGATGCAGAGTCCAGCTCATACGGAGTATTACTTCCTGCCTTTGATACTCGGTCTCGTTGGCATGTTCTATCAGTTGAAAAAAGACCCGAAGAACTGCTGGGTGGTTTTCCTGCTCTTCTTTATGACAGGTATCGCCATCATCATGTATCTGAATCAGACTCCTTACCAGCCGCGTGAACGTGACTATTCATACGCCGGCGCTTTCTACGCTTTCGCGATATGGATGGGATTTGGCGTGCTTGGTGTTATTGAAGGATTGAACAAAGTCGTTAAGAATCAGAATGTTGCAGCTTATATTGCAACTGCAGCATGTCTGTTCGTGCCAATTCTGATGGCGGCTCAAGGATGGGAAGGCCATAACCGCTCTGGCAAGACATCGGCTCTCGACTGGGGTAAGAACTATCTCACCAATCTGCCAGAAAACGCTGTGATTTTCACGCGTGGCGACAACGATACTTTCCCGCTTTGGTACGTCCAGGAGGTGGAAGGCTACCGCACCGATGTACGCGTCTGCAATTTCATGCTGTCGTCAGGATATTGGTATGTGCATCAGATGGGACGTAAGATTTACGAATCAGAGAAGATGCCTCTCTCGCTCACACCGTCTCAGTACGACAACGGAGTTCATGAGCAGGTCTCGATTCAGAATGTCATCGAAGGTCCTGTCGAGCTCAAAGACGCCATCGAGTTTGTGAAAAGCGACAACCCGCGCACCAAAGGCACTAACGGAATGGGCGAGAAAGTGGATTATTTCCCGACAAGGAAGCTGAAAATCACCGTCGACAAGGAGAAAGTGGTGGCAAACGGCATCGTTCCTGAAAGCATGAAAGACCAGATCGTCGATGAAATCGTCTGGACAATCCCTGACAAGGTGGATTATCTTATTAAGAACGAGCTGATGCTTCTTGACTTCATGGCTACCAACAATTGGGAGAGATGCGTTTATTTCACCAGCTTGAACGACATCTCAAACATCCTCGGCATTGACAAGTATCTGCATCAGGAGGGTCTGGCGCATCGCTTCATGCCGGTTCTCGCACCTGAATATTATAAAGGTGCAGGTGGCGTGTTCATCGACGGCTCTTACGACCTCCTCGTCAACAAGTCGCGCTGGGGCAATCTCAACGATCCTGATATTACTGTCGACCCGGAAAGCTCACGTAATATCACTTTCGTGAAAATGGCTTACATGCGTCTGGCACAGGCTCTCGTCAACCGTGAGAGAAATGAAGAAGCCATAGAGGTTCTCGACAAATGCCAGGAGTTCTTCCCGGATGAGAAGTTGCCGTACGCTTTCTATTATGAAGGATATTTCCCGGAGATTTATTATCGCGCCGGTGCGATGGAGAAAGGCGATGCGGTCCTAAAGAAAATCGTGGCAAACGCAGTGGAGAATCTTGATTACTACAAGAATCTCAAGCCTAAATTCATTGAATATTACAAGGATGACATCCATGATGACCTTTCACTTGTAAACACGATGGCGGAAAACGCAAAGCGTAATAAACGCTATGAGATTCAGGAGGAACTTAACAAGAAGGTTGATGACTATCTCAACTGTTTTTTGCCTTACCTCTAACTAAAAAATAGATTCCGGCGATAACAAACGGGATACTTAACCATTGTCCCATATCAAGTACCATTGAGTTCTCAAATTCCACCTGTGGCAGTTTGATGAACTCAATGAGTATTCTTGAGCCGAAAACCGCAGTGCAGAACAGTCCGAACAGGAATCCCGGGCGATTCTTGGCATAGTCTTTTTTGAAAAACAGATACATCAGAACGGCAAAAACGGCGACGCAGACGAGCGCCTCGTAAATTTGTGTCGGATGGCAGGCGGGAATCACGTTGAGAGGTGTGCCCGGTGCCCAGTCGCGGACGAATTTGAATCCCCAGGGCAATGTCGTCTCGCAACCGTAAATCTCAGAATTCATAAGGTTTCCCAAACGGATGAAAGCCCCGCCTATTGCAACGGGAATGACAATCAAATCAAGGATGTGAAGATATGAAATCTTGGTTTTTCTTGAATAAAGAAGCAGCCCGAGAAGTATTCCTATTGCGCCTCCGTGACTGGCGAGACCGCCTTCCCAGATGTAAAGGAATTTTATCGGGTTTGAGATATAATACTCGGGTTCGTAAAACAGGCAATGCCCAAGTCTGGCGCCAACGACGCTGGCAATCAGCATGTACATCGTGAGCTTGTCGAGAAGCTCGTCGCTGAGGCCTTCTTTGCGGTAGACTTTCCGCATGACATAATAACCGACGACAAACACCATCGCCCAAAGCAGTCCGTACCATGCCACAGGTCTCCCGCCTAACAACGGAAACTTCTCCGGAAACGTGAAAATATATGGGTTTACGTCCCAAACGACAGTATTCAATATCATGATGTTAATAATTTTTAAGATTCTTTATATATGCTTTTACTCCAATTCTTAATGAAATCTTCAATTCTATTTTCGTTGTCTCTGTATTTTTCTCTTATCGAAACATCTGGTACGCTGACTTTATGTAATTGAAAATCAGACTGTTTGCACCAGTTGAAATATCCGGTTTTACTGAGATGCCTTGCCAGATATTCCTGCTCCGTCTGTCCGGGTGTTGGCACGAGATAGGCGTTTCTGCCAAGTCGCACGAGGTCCATGAGCGAGGAATAACCACCGCGGCAGATGATGTGTTCTGCGCTTTCCACCAGCTTCACAAACATCTCGTCGTCTACATGATTGAAAACGCTGACGTTTTCCGGGACGTCGTTCAACAAATCGTGAGAATCAGGTTTTGCCCTGAGAATCAATACGTTGTCTTTGGTTTCTTGCGCCTGCTTAATCACGATGTCTTCAAATATCGATCTTTGCGGTTCGGGACCAGAGAGAATCACGAGATATTTGTTGTATTTTTCCGTATGATGTTGATAATCAGCTTTGAAACGGCTTAAATTTCCAATATACGATGTCGGGATTTTCACGTTTGCGGGATGTGAAAGCGCGCCTGCCAACGAAGGTGCGTTTTCCTCGTCTGGAATCCACAGTTCATCGTATTTCTTGATGTAGCTGTTGTTGAAAATGCTGATTAGCGGATTTGTCCATCTCCAGACCTTAGGTATTTGAATATGAAGCTGATGCGTGATGAAAACCGAGTGAACCTGTTCGCTCCAGCAGCCAAAACGGTTGTCGGAAATCACAACGTCGATGCCAAAGCTTTTCACAATAGATTCGATGGTTTTGTGGTCTCTTTTGAAACATCTTAACGCTACAGGGAATGATGCTGCCATCTTGAAAACCTGCGTGTTTCTTCTGCTGTATGTAGGCATGAATCCAGGAAACTTGATGAATTCCATGTCGGGAAATGCCCTTTGCAGAAACGCGAGGGGACCTTGGTCGGCGGCAATAATCACCTTGTGACCTTGACTGCTCAAGGCTCTAATGATTGGCACACAACGGGTTGCATGACCCAATCCCCAGTCTAACGGACATATCAGAATATTCTTTCCCAAAAAAATATTTTTTGCAAATATAATAAAAATTTCAATAGTGTGCTCTTTTGTAATTGTTAAAAAATTTTAACATAAATTTTTGAAAATCAATGTTGTGCGTATCAAAATAATTTGTAATTTTGCAGCATGACAAATCAAAAACTATATGAAATCGCTCTTACGCTTGTCCCCGGAATAGGAGATGTTAACGGTAAGAAGTTGGTCGCTTACTGCGGAGGCGCCGAGGCTGTCTTTTGTGAGAAGAAAAAAGCTTTGTCGCAGATTCCTGGAGTGGGGGATTATACCATCAAAAGTATTGTCAATCAGGATGTTATGAATAGGGCGGAGGAGGAGATTCGTTTTCTTGAGAAGAATGGTGTCAAAGCGTTGTTTTATCTTGATCAGGATTATCCGAAGCGGCTCCAGCATTGCCACGACAGCCCCATGATGCTTTATTATAAAGGTGCTGCCGACCTCAACGTTTCGAAGGTTGTCGGCGTTGTCGGGACGCGCAATGTTACGGACTATGGGAGATGTACCGCTGAAAGGATTATTGAAGATTTGTCGTCTGATAATGTGCTGATAATCAGCGGTCTTGCCTATGGAGTCGACTCCGTGGCGCATAGAGCCGCTTTGAAATATGACCTTGCTACTGTGGGTGTGCTGGGACACGGGATGCAAACTATCTATCCGGCGGAAAACAGGAAATTGTCAATTAACATGTTAGAGAAAGGAGGTGTTTTAACAGAATTTGTAAGCGGGACTAAGCCAGATAAGGAAAACTTTCCAAAAAGAAACAGGATTGTCGCAGGAATGGTCGACTGCCTTGTTGTCGTTGAAAGCGCCGTGAAAGGCGGGGCGATGATAACGGCTGAAATCGCCAACTCTTACGACCGTGAGGTGTTCGCGATACCGGGGAGAGTAGGCGACATTTACAGCGAGGGCTGCAACCAGCTCATAAAGATAAACAAAGCCAACTTGCTGACGACAGCTGCCGACATACGCTACGTGATGCGATGGGATGTGGATAACAAAGTGATACCCAAGCAGTTGCGCATGTTTCGCGATTTCAGCGAAGATGAACAGAAAGTGATGGATGTGTTTGCGGGTGATAACCTCGTTCATCTTGACGATATCATCGTCGGCACTGATTTGTCGCCTTCAAAAATAGCGTCCGTGCTGCTGTCGCTCGAGTTTGATGGTGTCCTCACTGCTCTTCCCGGAAAACGTTATCAAAAGTTGTGATGTTTTTATTATAATTAAATAAAAATATGTACCTTTGCACCGTTTTTTCAGAGCAAAGATGCCGATAGGGAGAGTTATCAAATCAACAGGAAGCTGGTATGACGTTCGCGACGATGCCGGAAAGGTGTCGCAGTGCCGTTTGAGAGGCAAGCTGCGCCTTGACGGTATGCGAACTACGAACCCTGTGGCGGTCGGCGACCTCGTGAGTTTTGAGAATGAACGCGATAAGGACACTTGCGTGATAAACAAGATTTTGCCGCGCAACAACGTCATCGTGCGCAAATCTGTGAACCTCTCAAAAGAATCGCATATTATCGCGGCGAATGTCGACCTGGCAATACTCGTGGCTACAGTGGCGCAACCGAGGACATCTACGGGTTTTATTGACAGGTTTACTGTGACAGCGGAGGCTTATCATATCCCGGTGGTGATAGTATTCAACAAATGCGACCTTTATGACGAGGAACAGAACGCATTGGCGGAAAGCCTGATGGAGGTTTATAATAAAATCGGCTACCAGTCGTTTATGGTTTCTGCCAAAACGGGTTATAACTGTGAAAGGCTTCAAACCTTGATGAAGGACAAGCTGTGCATGTTTTCTGGTCATTCGGGTGTTGGAAAGTCGGCGCTTGTCAACAGGCTTGACCCCAATTTGGATATTCGTGTCGGTGAGATTTCCGAGGTTCACGAAAAAGGCAAGCACACGACGACGTTTGCACAGATGTACGAGCTGTGCTTCGGCGGCTATATCATTGACACTCCGGGAATTAAAGAGTTCGCCCTCTTCGATTTGGAAAAAGAGACGCTTGCACAGCGTTTTCCGGAAATGAGAGCGCTGATGCACGAATGCCGTTTCAACAACTGCACGCATCTGCACGAGCCTCACTGCGCCATAAAAAACGCTGTGGAGCAACATGTTATAGCCGACTGGCGGTATGCGAACTATTGCAACATGATGGACGATTGATTATGAGAAAACTGATGGTGATATTCTTTCTCCTTTGTTCTGTCGCGTCATTTGCGCAGCAGAATGAGGACGGTTATTTCATCGTCTCGAAAATAAATCTTGTCGGCAATAAAATCACAAAACCGTCCACGATATTCAGGGAGATGCTTTTCCATGAAGGCGACACCATTAGAACTGGCGGGGATAATGCGGCAATTGCCGACGAAATAATCAAAGAGAGCCGTGAAAACCTTCTTAACACCACGCTTTTTAATTTCGTCGACTTCGACTGGCTTGACGTTGACGAGAATCATAAAGTGCTGACTATCACCATGGTGGAGCGTTGGTATCTGTGGCCTATCCCTTATCTGGCATACGCTGACAGAAACCTGAAATCATGGTATGACGCCGATAAGATTACGCGTTTGAGCTATGGCTTCGACCTCGTCTATCGTAACCTTTGGGGTCTGAAACATGAGCTCGACCTTACGATAATTGGCGGATACAACCAGAATTTTGGCGTTACTTATGATATCCCGTATCTTACAAAAAGACAGAGACTTGGAGTTAAGTTGTCATCGGGCTTGATTCGTAACAGAGAACTGGCGTATATCACTGAAAATGACAGGATTAAGTATTTTGACGGAGAGGATGACTACGCTCACGAGTCGTTTTATGCGTTTTTGATGCCATATTACAGGTTCGGTTACCGAAACAAACTGTTTTTGCAGGCGAGATACGACAACAGGTTGTTTAACGACAGCCTCGCGGTGAAAAATCCTGATTTTGCGAATCCGGAGGGGACTCGTTTCCAATACATTACGTTGTCGGCAATATTTAAAAACGACTATCGCGATGACCACAACTATCCTCTCGACGGCCATTATCTCGAGCTTGAATTAACGAAAGTTGGTGTTGGCTTGTTTGACTATTCGCCGGATTTGTTCTACGGTAAAATCACGGCTGACTGGTACACGCCGGTGGTTGGCAGGTTTTATTGGGCTTCGAACATCACGACAAAGATATCCGACAGCAAGATGTCGCCTTATTTCTTGTCGCAAGGTTTCGGCTATGGCAACGATTATGTCAGGGCTTACGACTTGTATGTCGTTGACGCACAGAATTATACGATTTTCAAGAACAATTTGAAGTTTGAAATCTTAAAGCCTGTCACGAAGCATCTTCCACTGATAAAAAACGACAGGTTCGGGAAGATTCATCTTGCTTTGTATGCCAATTTGTTTTTCGACTTTGGATGCACTTGGGATGTTATTGTACCTGAGAATTTTTCAACGAGAATCGCAAACGAATGGATATACGGCACGGGCGTCGGCATCGATTTTGTCACTTATTACGACAAAGTGCTGCGCCTCGAATATGGTATTAACGGACTTGGGGAAACGGGGTTCTTTGTGCATCTCGTGGCTCCGATATGATATGAAAAACTTGTTATTATGAAAATAGCCTTGTACGGAAGAGGGTTCGGCCCTGATTATGACGGACTTGTGAAAGAAGTCTTGAGCGTTTTGAAAAACGCCGGCACTGAGATTGTCGTGTATTCTGGCTTTTTGAGCGACATCAAAAGATGCGCTTCGGAAGATGTTGAATTTCACGCTTTTAACTCTTATGAACAGCTGAAGGGCAGGGCAGACGTGTTGTTCTCTTTCGGCGGCGACGGAACGATGCTCGATTCGTTGGAGTTCGTGCGCGACACGGGTATCCCTGTGCTCGGAATCAATATGGGCCGACTGGGTTTCCTGTCAAGTGTTTCTTCAAAGGAGACTCTTGATGCGGTGAATATGATTCTGAACGGGAATTACGAAGTGGAGAAGCGCTCGCTGCTCGAACTCGTGGGAGAGGAAGGTCGCTTCAAAGGCATAAATTTTGCCCTTAACGAGTTGAGTGTCATGCGTAAAGACGGCAGCAGCCTCATCGTGATACAGGTTTTTGTCGATGACAAACTGCTTAATACGTATTGGGCTGACGGTATCATTCTGGCGACACCAACGGGCTCCACGGCTTATTCGCTGAGCGCGGGCGGACCTATTGTGGCGCCAAATAATGACAGTTTTTTGATAACTCCTATCTCCGCACACAATTTAAGCGTACGTCCCGTCGTTATATCAGACAAAAGTGTGGTGAAGATAAAAGTCGACGGACGCTGTGATGCCTACGACCTTAGTCTTGACTCTCGTACTAAATTGGTTGACAGGACGTTAGAACTTGAAGTGAAAAAGGCTGATTTCTGCTTCAATATGGTTAAATTGCCGGGGAAAGATTTCTTTGAAGCTATCAGGAAGAAACTTCTTTGGGGTAACGATGTCAGAAATTAAAAAAAAATACAATCGTTTCAAAAAAATATTGTATTTTTGTACTTTTGTAGAAATGTAAGAAAAGACAAACGGATGAAGAGCTGTAAGAGGTTTTATTTGATTGCGACAATTGCCCTTTTGCTGGGGCTTTTTGGCGCTGCATTGAAGACCAAGGCGCAGATTTATGAAGTGGGTGCCTCGGCTGGATTGTCTTATTACATGGGCGACATCAACCCGAACAAGCCGTTTAGTCAGAGCCGTCTGGGCGGTGGCTTGGTGTTCAGATATTATGAAAACACCAGATGGGCTTTCCGTTTTGCTTATTCGTACCTGCCATTGGCTGGCAGCGACGCTGTCGCAAAATACCGCCCGGAACGCGGACTTTCATTTAAGACAAATGTGAACGACTTCGCCCTGATAGCGGAGTTTAATTTCCTGGATTATTTTACTGGAAGCGGACGAACATATTGGTCCACGTATATTTTTGGCGGGATTTCCGTATTTACATTTAACCCGAAGGCGGAGGACGGCACAGAGCTTTGCAGGGTGCTCACTGATGTCGATTACGAAAGGGGAATCGCTGACGGGACAAAGAAATACAACAAAATCTCCGCATCGATACCTTTTGGAGTGGGAGTGAAATACAGCCTTACTAAGAGAACGGGCATCGCTTTTGAATGGAGGATGGACATGACCTTCACCGACTGGCTCGACGATTGCCACGCTTATTATCCGACCTACGACGATGCGGAAGACCAGCCGTTTGTGCATTACAGCGATCCGACAGGTTTTACGACGGATGAATCCGGCGCCAATAAAATAAAATATATCCAAAGAGGCAACAAAAATAACAATGACTGGTTCGGATACCTTAATGTCTCCTTGGTTTATAAGTTTGTCGTGCCGAAGAAATCAGTTTGCGACGCGGGTGAAAACAAATCGTTTAAATATTATTAGAAGATGGAGAGCCTTAAAGATAAGATAATAGCAGAACGTCTTCCACAACATATAGCCGTCATCATGGACGGGAACGGACGTTGGGCGAAACAACAGGGTAAAATGCGTGTCTTCGGGCATCAGCATGGCGTCGACGCGGTGCGTAACACCACCGAGGCGTGTGCAGAACTCGGCGTCAAATATCTTACTTTGTACGCTTTCTCAACGGAGAACTGGAACCGCTCTTCATTTGAGGTCGACGCTCTGATGTCGTTGCTCGCCAATGCTTTGAAAAATGAACTTAAGACACTTAACGATAATAATATACGCCTTAATGCAATCGGCGATTTGAAACGTCTCCCGAAATCACAGTACGACGCTTTGATGTATGCCATCGACAACACGAAAAACAATACCCGCATGACGCTGACATTGTGTCTCAGCTATTCAAGCCGCTGGGAGTTGACGAAGATGGTGAAAGACATTGCAACGGAAGTCAAAGAAGGGAAGATAAACCCTGAAGATGTTGATGAGTCGTTGATAAACAATCATTTGGCAACGGCTGGAATGCCCGACCCCGACCTTCTTATCCGCACAAGCGGCGAGGAGAGGATCAGCAACTACCTGCTTTGGCAGATAGCCTATTCGGAGCTGTATTTTACAAAGAAATACTGGCCTGAATTCTCCAAGGAAGATCTTTATGAGGCGATAATCGATTATCAAAAGCGTGAACGCAGGTTCGGAAAGACAAGTGAACAAATTAAAAAGTAAGAAAATGACTTTTTTGAAAAGGTTTTTAATATTTGCATCCGTAATGTTATGCTGGGTCTCCATCATGACAAACGGAGTCGCAACAGCACAAATACAAGTCGGAAACGACCTTTCTGATGTAGACTACTCGTTCCCTCGGGAATATGAAATCGGAGGTATCACGGTGACAGGCGTGGAGTTTGTCGACCCTGCTGTGGTGGTGATGCTATCTGGACTGCGTGTCGGAATGACGGTGAAGGTTCCTGGAGACAAGATTACCGACGCAATCAGGAAATTATGGGAACAAGGTCTCTTTGAAGATATTCAAATCACTTATACTCAAAAAGTTGCAGGAAAAATATTCCTGAATATTGACATGAAAGAACGCCCGAGAATCAGCAAGTTCTCTTTCAAAGGCGTAAAGAAATCTGAGGCGGAGGATCTGAGAAAGAAAATCAACCTGACCCGCGGCGACGTGGCGACAGAACACACCTACAACAAGACGAAAAAGATTGTCAAGGATTATTTTGCTGAAAAAGGCTTCCTGAACACTGAAGTCAAGATGACACCGGTGCCTGACACCACAATGGATAATTACGTTTCAATCATAATAAATGTTGATAAAAAGCATAAGGTTCGCATCGGCGAGATTGTTGTCAACAACAATGAAGTCCTTACCGATATTCAGGTGCGTTCGGCTATGAAGGAGACAAAGCGCAGAGGCAAATTCGACCCGCTGAGACCGCTTGGAGCATCTTTCGTCAACACCATCTGGGATCTTGTGACATTAAGACCTGTTGAAGCTGAAGAAGAAGTGGTGTGGTATTTCACTGAGAATATCCGCCCAAGGATTTTCAAGGCGTCGCGTTATAATGAAAATAATTTCGAGTCTGACAAGGAGCTTATCATCAAGAAATACAATGAGAAAGGCTATAGAGACGCGAAGATTGTAAAGGATTCCGTCTACGTTATGGATGACAGGAATATTGGCATCAGCCTTGATATTTATGAAGGAAACAAATATTATTTCGGAGATATAACGTGGGTTGGTAACACAAAATACGACACCGCTACCCTTAACAAAGTGCTCGGAATCAGAAGAGGCGACGTTTACAATCAGGAGCTTCTTGAGAAAAACCTCAATTACACCGAAGGCGGTTACGATATATCTTCGTTGTATATGGATGACGGTTATCTTTTCTTCCGCGTTGATCCTGTTGAAGTTAGAGTAGAAAACGATACCATTGACATAGAGATGAGGATGTCGGAGGGCGATCAGGCGACCATCAAACGTGTGACGGTGAAGGGTAATACCAAGACCAACGACCGCATCATTATCCGTGAGATGTACACGCGCCCTGGACAGCTCTACAGCCGCAGCGACATCATCAGAACCATACGCGAGCTCTCGGCTTTGCAGTATTTCGATGCCCAGAAGCTGACGCCTGACATCAAGCCGGACCCGGCTGACGGCACCGTCGACATCAACTACGTCGTGGAAGAGACACCGAACGACCAGATTGAGCTTTCGGCAGGCTGGGGCTATAACAGACTCATGCTTTCTTTGGGCTTGAACCTCAACAACGTGTCGCTGAGGAACTTCCTCAAAAAAGACGCTTGGCGCCCGATACCTTCTGGCGACGGACAAAAGCTATCGTTCAGGATTCAAACCTACGGAACGACTTATATCAACTACGGCGTGACGTTCACTGAGCCTTGGCTCGGCGGCAAACGCCCGAACTCATTGACGGTGTCGGTGTATCATTCGGCTTATAAGAACATTTACACAACCGTTACTGGTTATTTCCGCCAGACCGGTATCTCCGCGGGTATCGGAACACGTCTCAAATGGCCTGATGACTTTTTCACACTTTACAACGGCATCAATTTGATTCGTTATTCGCTCAGCAACTATAAGTCGATTTTCAATTTCGGAACGGGTAACGGCGATTTCAACCTTATCGGATATAACATTACATTCGGACGTAACTCCACCAGCCACCCGATTTATCCTCGTTATGGCTCGGAATTCGTTCTGTCTCTTGAGGTTACGCCACCATATTCTATCTTCAACCCTGTCGATTATGACAAGGAATATTCCGATGTCGATGAGCGTGAGGACGCGAAATTCCATTGGGTTGAGTTCCATAAATGGAAGTTCAAGGCGGCGATGTACACTGAGCTTGCCGACAAGCTCGTCCTCATGACACGTGCCCGCTTCGGTTTGCTCGGCTATTACAACCCTGCTATAGGTGTCACGCCATTCCAGCGTTTCTGCCTCGGCGGCGACGGACTCACCGGCTCGTATAACTTCGACGGACGTGAGCTTATCGGTATGCGAGGCTACGCCAACACCGCATTGACCCCGACATATACGCTGAACAGTAACGAGGGCGGTAATATCTTCGCGAAATATACGATGGAGCTCCGTTATCCTCTTACCTTGAACCCGTCGGCGACCATCTTCGCCCTGACATTCGTGGAGGCAGGTAACTGCTGGCTCGGATTCGACAAGTTCAACCCGTTCGACCTCTACCGTTCAGCAGGTCTCGGCGTGAGAATCTATCTGCCGATGTTCGGTATGCTCGGTCTCGACTGGGGCTACGGTTTCGACGAGGTGCCTGGCGCAAGCGACGCCGCAGGAAGCCAGTTCCACTTCTCAATAGGCGGCTCAATTGACTAAAATGATTTTGAATTAAAAGATAAATTGATATGAAAACTAAAACATTATTATTGCTCGCTTTCTTTATGATTCTTGGCGTTTCAGCAGCTAACGCCCAGGGAAATCAAAAAATAGCATACGTCGACACAGATTATATTCTCCAGAATATTCCTGAATATGGCGACGCTCAGGAGGAAATAAACCAGCTGTCGGTGAAATGGCAGAAGGAACTGAAGGCTTTGCGTGACAAGCTCGACCAGATGCAACGCGAGTATCAGACGGAATCGGTGCTTCTTTCTGACAACATGAAGAAGAAAAAGGAAGACGCCATCGCTGCCAAGGAACAGGAGCTGACCGCTCTTCAGATGCAGTATTACGGACCGGAAGGGGAGTTGTTTACAAAACGTGTGGAGCTCATTCAGCCGATTCAGGAGAAGATTTACAATGCCATCACACAAATCGCGCAAGTCAAGAACTACTCTTTCGTTTTTGACAAGGCTGCCGGCACAACGATTTTGTTCTGCAACGACAAGTTCGACATCAGCGATGACGTGCTTGATGAGATCGGCAATGTGATGCAAACGGTGCGCCGTGCCGACCGCAAGCGTGCTGCCAACACAGCATCAAACAGTGGCGGAGGCGGCAAGTCGTCACCGAGGACACCGAAAGACGGAGGCGAGAAGAAATAATGCCAAATATTAAATTATTTGACCTGTTAATGAAAAAAAATAGTATTTTTGCACGAAAATAGATTAAAATTAAATTAAATAAAAATGAAAAAATTAGCTAAAGTATTGGTTTTGTTTGTGTTGGCACTCGGCATAAGCTATGGAGCTAACGCACAGGGACAGAAAATCGGTTATGTTGACTCACAAGCAATCATTGACATGATGCCGGAAGGAGCAAAAATCCAGCAGGATTTGCAGGCTTATTACAGCGAACTTCAGGCACAGCTTCAGGCAATGGCAACAGAATATCAGAGCAAGTTGAGAGACTATCAGGCAAATGAAGCCACAATGTCGAATATCCTCCGTCAGTCAAAAGAAAAGGAAATCATGGATCTCCAGAGCAGAATCCAGGAGTTCCAGGCTGGTGCAGAGGCTGACCTCGCTGCAAAGCAGGAAGAGCTTTCAAAGCCTATGCTTGACAAGATCAAGACCGCTATCGACGACGTTTTGAAGGCAAAAGGTCTGGCATACGTGTTTGAAAAGACAGTTGTCCTCTCAATCGGCGACAGCGCTATCGACATCACTGCCGACGTGAAGAAAAAATTGGGACTCTAATCAAGTTAGCAGTTAAAATTAAAAGCGCGAAATGTTCATTTCGCGCTTATTTTTTTATAAAAAACTTCTAACTCCTAACTAAAATTCCACTTTCATAAACCGCAGTGCCTTTGTAATGATTCTCGGCAACGGCTTGTAGTCGTCTCTTTTCTTAAGGTTTATTGAAATTCCCAGCTTCCTTATTACAGGGATTTTAAATGTCTCGACAAACTCGATGAGCGTTCCGTCTGGGTCTTCAACGTATGTAAAGTGTCCGTTGGCGTCGCCCATGTCGAAGTTGTCGCCGCTGTCGCACACGAAGTCGTGACCCAGTTCCTTCGCCGCTTTCTGCACCAAGTCCATATTGCGGACATCGAAACAAAGATGGATGAATCCGGGGTCGCCCCACCATCTGCCTTCGAGCGTCTTATGTCCTTCAATCTCAAGGTTTTGAACCAGTTCGATATGTGAGTTCCCCATCAAATCGCTGAGCGGACCGCAGACTGGTTTCGAGCGTTTCAGCTCAACACGGCGTATCTTGCATTTTCCACCAGGCAAATCTGAGAAATCGTCGAAAACATCGGTTTTGTCGTATGCAACGATGTCGTAATCAATGAGTTTGCTGTAGAACTCGATGGATTTGTCCATGTCAGACACTCCAATCACCACGCCGTTTGAGCCTCCAGTGAGCTTGTCGGCATTGATGAAACAATAGTCGTCTTGCTCGATCTCAAAAATATTTCCCCATGGGTCCTTCATGTAGAAATGCTCAAGTCCGAGAGGGGAGATGCTTATCTTGCTCAATACTTCTATGCTGTTGTCAATGAAATAGTTACATGCGGCTTTCACATCTTTGGCTTTTATCTTGCAGATGTTGATGCCGTAATCGCCGAGGCGCAGAGGCTCTTTAGGATAAACCACCTGGCGTCCTTTAGGCTGCCAAATCTCCAGTCCTCCGCCGCCGCGCTGTGAAATGGCAAGGATGGCGTGTCTCGGTTGTGGCTTGCCTCCGGTATAAGGAAGCATGCGTTCCGCGACACCTTCGTCGTCAACCATTGGAATTTCAATGTTAAGATTCTGGTTGTACCATTTCCAAGCCGTCATGAGGTCTTCGACTCCGATTCCGACCTGCTGTATTCCACAGATAACTTTCTCTTTTTCTTTCTTCATTATGTTGGGGAAATTTTATTTGCGATTTTGTAATAAAGCCATGGGATATACCTATTAATATATGCCATGAGAAGCTCTCCTTTGCCGATGAGTTTGCGGTGTTTCTGTTTTTTTATCGCCTTGACAGCGCGTGCTGCCGCCTTGTCCACATCAAGCCCTTTGGCTTGCCCCGGGTCCATCTTTGCGTATTTCTCGCCGTTGCCCATCAGTGCGCTCTTGCTTATAGGAGTGTTGATGCGTCCGGGGATGAGGAAAGTGACGTGAATGTTAGGATATTCGAGGTCGAGTGACTCGAAGAATCCGAACAAAGCGTGTTTTGAGGCGCAATAAGAAGTCCTTAACGGAAAACCGAAAAGCCCTGCTAATGAAGTCGTTACCGAAATGTTGACCTGTTTTGAAGCCAATATCTCGTCCTTGAATTGCTTGATGAGATAAACACTGCTCCAGTAGTTCACCTGCATTATCTTCTGGTCGATGGCGAAGTCAGTCTCTAATCCGCGGTCGCGTTGCGAGATGCCGGCGTTAAGAACATACAAATCGATGTTGAAGCCCGTTGATTTTATGGTTTTCACGAGTTCGTCTATCGATTCGAACTCGGCAAAGTTACATTCTTTGTAAAAAACGCTGATGCCTTCCTTCTCGCATATCTCCTTCGTCTCCTGCAGCTGCGACTCGCCCAGTCCAGTGAGGAAGAGGTTGCATTTCTCCTTGGCGAGGCGGCGTGCTATTGCTGCTCCGATGCCTGAACTGGCACCGGTTACGAGGGCGTTTTTATTTTTTAAGTCTATCATAGATGAAAAATCACGCAAAGATATTAAAAATTATGATGTGTTTTAATTTTTTTGTTGAAAATAAAAAATGCAAATATGTATTTACTGTAAATATTTTTACTAATTTTGCGAGACAAAACAAAACTCATACAAAATGGAAATTTTTGAAAGAATAGCTCACGATTCTGGTGGTCCTATCGGGCAGTATATGGACCGCATTCACGGATATTTCGCGTTCCCGCGTCTGGAAGGCGAACTCGGACCACACATGCGTTTCAACGGTGTTGACGTGTTGTGCTGGAGCTTGAACAACTATCTCGGTCTCGCCAACCATCCAGAGGTGAGGAGAGTGGACGCTGAAGCTGCTGCACGCTGGGGTCTCGCTTATCCTATGGGTGCCAGAATGATGAGCGGTAATACACGTCTGCACGAGCGTCTTGAACGCGAACTCGCTGATTTTGAACGCAAAGAGGACGCTTACGAGTTTAACTTCGGCTACCAGGGTATCGTCTCGACAATAGATGCCCTCTGCACTCGCAACGACGTCATTGTGTTCGACGCCGAGGCTCATGCCTGCCTCATCGACGGCAAACGTCTCCACATGGGACAGTCGTTCCACTTCAAACACAACGATATCGTCAGCTGCGAGAAGATGTTGCAGCGTGCCACAGAAGTGGTAAAGAAGACCGGTGGCGGCATCCTTCTCATCACTGAAGGCGTGTTCGGAATGACTGGCGCTCTCGGTATCCTTGACCAGATTGCGGCTCTCAAGAAGAAATACAATTTCCGCATCCTCATCGACGACGCTCACGGATTCGGTTGCATGGGTCCTACAGGCCGCGGCACATCAGAGCATTTCGGCGTGATGGACGAGATAGACATTTACATCGGTGCTTACGCCAAGTCGATGGCTATCATCGGCGGCTTCGTGGCAGGTCCAAAGTATGTCATTGATTATCTGAGATATAACATGCGTTCACAGATGTACGCCAAGTCACTGCCGATGCCTATCGTGGAAGGCTGCTTGAAACGTCTTGAAATCATCCGCAGCGCTGAAGGTGACGAGCTCCGTAAGAAACTTTGGACCGTGACACGTACCTTGCAGAACGGTTTCCGCAACCTCGGCTTCGAAATCGGACCGGCAGAGGCGTGCGTGACACCTATCTTCCTGCCTGGCAACGAGGTGCAAGCCGCTTGGATCGCCCTTGATTTGCGCACCAACTACAAGATTTTCTGTTCCATCGTGACATATCCTGTCATCCCGAGAGGCATGATTATCTTCAGAATCATCCCGACGGCGGCTCACTCTCTCGAAGACGTGGATTACACATTGAACGCATTCAAAGAGATTAAGGAAAAACTCGCGGCAGGCAAGTACGACAATCCTGAAATGCCTAAGATGGCTATTCTTTAAGTATGAATGTCAAATATTTTATAGACAAAGTTATAATTATTACGGGAGCCAGCTCTGGAATCGGGCTGGCTGCCGCTAATTTGTTCGCTTCGCTGAATGCCAAGGTGGTGATGGCGGCACGTTCTGTCGAGAAACTTGAGGAGATTAGGAAAGACATGCCTGACCCTGAAAAGGTGTTGTGCGTCAAGACAGACGTGACGGTGGAAGAGGACTGCAAGAACCTGATTCAAAAGACTATTGAGACCTTCGGCCACATCGACATCCTCGTCAACAACGCTGGAATTTCGATGCGCGCAAAGTTCGTCGACCTTGACCTTGATGTCATAAAACGTTTGATGGATACCAATTTCTGGGGAACAGTTTATTGCACAAAATACGCTCTGCCTTATCTTCTGGAGTCGAAAGGCAGTGTCGTAGGTGTGATTTCCACTGCCGGGTATCTCGGATTGCCAGGCAGAACAGGCTATTCCGCCTCTAAATTTGCCATCAGGGGATTCCTCGACACCTTGCGGGTGGAACACCGCTACGACGGACTTCATGTCATGGTGTTCGCTCCTGGATTCACCGCTTCAAACATCAGAAGCAAGGCACTTCTTGCCGACGGCACACCTCAAGGCATGACACCTCGTGATGAGAAAAAGATGATGACGGCGGAACGTGTGGCGCAAAGGCTGGCTTACGGACTTAGATTCCGTAAAAATGAGATGCTTCTCACTCCAGTTGGAAAAATCACGAAATTCTTCACCTTCGCAATGCCGAATTTTTCCGAATGGTGCGAATATAAACTGATGGCAAAAGAACCAGAAAGCCCGATAAAAAAGAAATAATCAAAAAATTTTGGTATTATTCCAAAAAATCACTATTTTTGCCGTGAGATTAACATTTAAACCTTATGATGCTCATTAAGGAAATAGCGGTTTGTGTGAATATCCTCAATTCGAGGATCAAAAAATATTTTTTTGACAAGCTTCAGGAAAACGGGATAAATATCACGCCGGAACAATATCTTGTGCTTGATATTTTATGGGAGCAACAGTCGCTTTCACAGCAAAACATCGCCAATATCATCCAAAAAGACAAAAATTCGGTCACAAAAATCATCGATTCTTTGGAGAAGAAGAACCTCGTGAGACGTGTGGTGGATAAAAACGACCGTCGAATCAACAAAATCGAGCTTACCGATGAGGGTTTGGCACTGGAGAAAATCACAACTGAAGTGGCGATAAACTTTATGAATGATGTTGTAAAAGGCATTGATAACCAAGAACTTGACACTTATGTAAACGTAATGAAAAAGCTGATAAACAATCTTGAAGGGAAATAATTATGAGAATCAGATTTATTGGATTATTATGCATTAGCCTGTTGTTTTTTGCTTCATGCAACAAGAACGAGGGCGAGGGCGGAACAGGTGCCGTCCAGGGTTATGTCAAACTTATTAACCATCCTGATGACGACTATACGCTTCCTGCCGACACCATGGATGCCGCAAAAACTGACGTTTTCATCGTTTACGGCGATTCCGATTTCTACGGCGACGATGTCGAGACTGACGATAAAGGATTTTATAAATTTAAATATCTGACAAAAGGAAACTACACCGTTTTTTCTTATTCCACGCTTCCGTCTGGCGAGAAAATTCCTGTAACCGCCTCTGTCTCAATAGGAAAAGGTGAAACTGGCAATGTCCCGACGATTTATATCCACACGGGAAAAGCTTACGGAACCTCCATCGTGAAAGGCAAGGTCTATGCGATGTATTTCCATAACGACACCTATCGCGGACAAGGCTGGGCTTACGAGCAGCGTGTCTATATCAGAAAAGACGGCGACACTTATCATTTCGACGATGTGCGCGTCGGCTTGGACGGCGTTTTTGCTTTCCAGAAGCTGCAACCTGGTGACTATGAGGTGTTTACATTCACCGAAAACTCGTCAGAAGTCCCTTCTCCGTTGATTGAGACTCTCAAGATTGAGAATGCGGGCGAAATAATTGAAATGGAACCGGACACCACATTCGTTGTACGTGTACAAGTTTAATTGGTAAAAATATTTGTGATGAAAAGATTTTTGGTTTTTTCTTTTTTGATGGCGCTTGTGATTCCGGCGTTCTCGCAACAGGTCACTCCTGAAACTTTGATAAAGCGTCAAAAACGTAAAGGATTGACAATCAAGGAATGGAATACATCCAACGGCTCAAAACAGGCTTTTTTGGACCATGTCACGACATACGATTCTCTCGGAAGGAAAATCGAGGAGATTGAATATGCTTCCTACGGACAGAAATCGCGCGTGGTGAGCGAATACGTCGACCCGCTCGACCCTGCTTCGAAAGTGCTTCGCGAGATAGAATACAACGACCGCGACAAAGTGACGCGCATCAAGAAATACGAATACAACGAAGACGGCAGCAAGAAACGGCAATACAACTATTATCCGAACGGAAAACTCGAGTCGGTGAAGGAGTATGAGCTGATTTTCAGATAATGGAACCCGTCAATGACATATTGCAAAAGATGTCGCCAATCAGCCTCGACGAGATGAGCGCTGTGAAGCTGATGAACCGTGTCGACACGAAATATGTCGCTGACGACCTCACCGTGGCAAGGCTGTTTTCGCTGATAAAAGATGACTATTACGTCCAGGAAATCGAGGGGAAGCGCATCGCCGCTTACGACAGCATTTACTACGACACCCTTGATAATCACATGTATATCATTCATCAGGACAAGAAGCTGAAGCGCGACAAGCTGCGTGTGAGAAACTATGTCGACACCGGCAGCTATTTTTGCGAGGTGAAGCATAAAAACAACCACGGGCGCACGAAAAAGAAACGCATAGAAGTGGGGGAGAACGTCTTCGCCGACCTAAAATCCGACCCTGCAGTCCGCGATTTTGTCGAGAACCAGCTTCCGGATTATGATTTTGACGGTTTTGTGAAGAAAATGTCGACCTCATTTGACAGAATCACGGTAGTCAACAAGGGCAAAACTGAGAGAATCACGATTGATTTCAACGTGAGATTCCATAACTTCGAGAACGGCAACGAGGAAGGCATCGCGCCACTCGTCATCATGGAGCTGAAACGTGACGGACGTTGTGAGTCGGTTTTCCAGAAAACGCTTTTCGAATTGAGAGTCAAGCCGTTCAGCATCAGCAAATATTGCATCGGCAGGGCTTTGACAGATAAGAATCTTAAACAGAACAGGTTTAAGAAAAAGATAATGAAACTTGAAAAATTGAAAAAACTTAGAGAATATGCTTTTATTACAGACAATGCAGAACTTTGACCCCGACATCGCGCGCGAGTTCGGTGGTGACGCTTTTGAATCGGGATTCCTCGGCGTGCCGCTCGTCGACATGACCAGCCTGTGGACGCTATTACTACGTTTCGCATTCCATTTTCTGGTGTGCTGGGTTATAGTGAGATGTTTCTACTACCCGAAAAGCCGCCGCAATGACTATTATTTCACATTCATGCTCTTCGCGGTGACGATTTTCCTTCTCATCATCCAGATGGACAACATGAAGATGGCGATAAGCTTCGCTTTGGGACTTTTCGCTATTTTTGGAATGATACGATACCGAACGGAGACACTGAAAGTGCGAGAGATGACTTATCTTTTCATAATCATCGGAATCTCCATCATTAACGGTTTGGCGCTGACAGTGAGCTATATCGAGCTGCTTGTCACAAACGCCCTTTTCATCATTTCGATTTGGCTTTTTGAGAGCAATATCCTCGCATCGAGACGCACTGACACGAAAATCATCCTTTACGATAAGATTGAAAATGCGAAACACGGTCGCGAGGATGAACTCATTGCCGATTTGAAGGAGCGCACCGGTCTTGACATCACTGAGGTTGAGATCGGACATATCGATTTTCTGCGTGATGTAGCGTTTGTGAAGGTGACATACAAACCTTTTTCAAAGACGCAAAACACCATCAATAACATTACGAAATTAAAAGATTTTCAATGATTTTGAAAAATCATATATTAAAATTGCAACATAGTTGTAGAGACGTGCCATGGCGCGTCTATACGGTCGCAATTATATTGTTTTTGTTGATATCCAATTCTGCAACCGCGCAAAACTCAACCGATTTCGGCGGCATGATAACGGCGGAATACCAACACTCCTTCGGAAGGTTTTGGGATGTCAACGTGAAGGAAGACCTGCGCTTCGACAATGATTTCTCACAGTATTCACGTTCGAAAACATCATTCGGATTGGATTATAAGTTAAAGAAATACAGACTCTTGGAAGGTCTTAAGATGGGTGTCGCCTTTGATTATATCAACAAATATACTGGCAAACATCTCTATCGTAACAGATACCGTTTTTCAGCCCATTTTACTTATAAATATGACTATAGGAACTGGGAATTCTCTTTCCGTACACGTTATCAGATGATGATGCATGATGAGACGACTGGCTATTACAACTACAAGATGCAGCATGCGTGGCGTAACAGGCTTTCGGTTGAATATCATGAGAGAAACTCGAGATGGAGCTATGGTGTTTCTGGCGAGCTGATTGCCGAAAATAAGGATAAAGATCTGTTTCTTGAAAGCATATTACTTGTAGGAAATGTCGACTACCGCTTGACGAGACGCCAGTATCTGTCAGTTTTTGTTAGGGATTACAGAGATATTTATATTGAATCCGACCAAATCAGGACTGTTTATTTCGGTCTTGGCTGGAAATTTAAACATTAAAGCATGAAAAAATCATTGTTATTTGCTATTTGCCTAATTGTCAATCAGTTGGCAATGGCTCAATATGCTCCAGCGGGAGATAGTTTAAAGACTCGCTGGGCTTCGGAAGTCACACCTGAAAACGTTTGGCAGGAGTATCCGCGTCCGCAGATGTATAGAATTATGTGGCAGAACCTCAATGGTTTATGGGATTATGCCATTCGCCCGAAAGGAGAAAATAACATTGGTGAGTTTGACGGCAAGATTCTGGTGCCTTTCTGCGTCGAATCGTCACTGTCGGGAGTGCAGAAATATGTCGGGAAAGACAATGAACTCTGGTATCAACGTGAATTTGACGGTTCGTTGGTTGATAAGAAAGATCACCTTTTGTTGCACTTCGGAGCTGTCGATTGGAAATGCGTTGTCTGGGTGAACGACATAAAAGTAGGCTCGCATACTGGC
This sequence comes from Bacteroidales bacterium, assembly GCA_017553625.1. Classification (GTDB taxonomy): domain Bacteria; phylum Bacteroidota; class Bacteroidia; order Bacteroidales; family F082; genus Limimorpha. The sequence continues at coordinate 1,622 of JAFZKP010000027.1, read as the reverse complement.
GGCTACACGCCTTTCACTTTTGATATCACTCATGCTTTGAAGAAAAAAGGAAATAATGTTGTGAAAGTGCGTGTTTGGGACCCGACCGATGAAGGCGAACAGCCTTGCGGCAAGCAACATGTGAAACCTCATGGAATCTGGTATACACCTGTCACGGGAATATGGCAAACTGTGTGGCTTGAGGAGGTCGATGAGACATATATCGATAACCTGAAAATCATCCCTGATATTGATAATCATACAGTTACAGTGATTCCTGAAATTGTCAATGCATCCTCTGATTTAAGAGTGGAAGTAACTGTAAAGGAAGCGACCGAAAATGATAGAGGGTTTCATAGAATTGTTAGTAAAGGTCAGTCGATAAATGGCGAAGCTGTTGAAGTGGCAATGCCTGTCGATTCAAAACTTTGGTCGCCGGATAATCCTTTCCTTTATAATATGGAAGTGACTGTGTATAAAGGGAATAAGACTGTTGATGATGTTGTAAGTTACTTTGCGATGCGTAAGTTCAGCACTGCAAAAGACGAGAACGGCATTGTGCGTCTGATGCTTAACAACGAGCCTATTTTCATGTTCGGTCCGCTCGATCAGGGCTGGTGGTGTGACGGTCTCTACACCGCTCCATGTGACGAGGCTTTGGAATATGATATCCAGAAAACTAAGGATTTCGGTTTCAACATGATTCGCAAGCATGTGAAAGTAGAGCCAGCCAGATGGTATTACTACTGCGACCGGTTGGGAATCATCGTGTGGCAGGACATGCCGTCGGGCGGTCGCGGTCCGGGCTGGGTCACAGACAGATATTTCGACGGTGCATTGAGCCGTAGAACGCCAGAATCTGAAGCTACTTACAAAAAAGAATGGAAAGAAATCATCGATTATCTCTATTCCGTGCCTTCGATTGGCGTTTGGGTGCCGTTCAATGAGTCGTGGGGACAGTTCAAAACCCCAGAAATCGTTGAGTGGACCAAGACTTACGACCCGTCACGCTTAGTGAATCCTGCATCAGGCGGCAACCATTATCCTGTAGGTGATATTTTGGATATTCACAACTATCCTGACCCGGAAATGTATTTCTACGATGCATCACGTGCCAACGTTCTTGGCGAATATGGCGGAATCGGTCGCAAAATTGAGGGACACACATGGGTCCCGTCAAAAGGCTGGGGTTATGTGGAATATGACACAGAAGAAAAAGTCACCGACACATACGTGGAATACGCTAACAAGCTTCTTAATTTGATTCCACGCGGCTTCTCGGCAGCGGTTTACACCCAAACCACAGACTGCGAGGTGGAATTGAACGGTTTGATGACATACGATAGGGAGGTGATTAAACTGAACGAACAGCGGATTCGCGAGATAAACCTGAAGATTTCAAATTATTTCAAATAAAAAATGTAGGGGCGAATAATGATTCGCCCCTACGTGTTTTCAATAATCTGTGTGATTTCTATTAGTCCTCAACGATTGCTTCGTTCGGGCAAACGCTTGCGCATGTGCCGCATGAAACGCAGTTATCAGCGTTGATTGAATAGATGCTACCTTCTGAAATAGCGCCGACTGGGCACTCGTCGATGCAAGTACCGCAAGCTACACAGCTGTCTAAAATTTTGTATGCC
>JAFZKP010000026.1 GCA_017553625.1 Bacteroidales bacterium | reverse complement strand
TCTGCGCGGGCTTAAACCACAAAAAGCTCTCCCGCCGAAACGGGAAAGCTATTCTAAATCAATTCAAAAAACTATATTAGTTCTTTGCGATGAATTCTTGTGCCTGGTCAATCGGGACGATGGTCTCTTCAAAATAGTAAGCACCAGTCTTCTCTGATTTCTTCATTTTGATGACCTTCGTGAATTCCTTACCAGCTGTGTGCAATGATGCAACTACCTTCTTTGCCATATCCTAATTGTTATTTAATTTCTTTGTGTAAGGTCATTTTCTTAAGGATTGGATTGTATTTCATGAGTTCCAATCTCTCTGGGGTGTTCTTCTTGTTCTTTGTAGTAACGTAACGAGAAGTTCCCGGGATGCCTGTTGCCTTTTGCTCTGTGCACTCCAAAATCACTTGTACGCGTGCGTCTTTAACTTTCTTTGACATATTCTTATCCTTTCAAATTTCGGACTGCAAAAATACATTTTTTTTAAATACATTACAATATTTTTCAGTCAAAAATTTTATCAACTTTAAAAATATTTTAATTATCTGATTAACAATAAGTTAAATTATTCCTTATTGATAATTTTGTTGACAACTTCAAGGATTTCCGCTTCTTTCTTGATGGCAGCAGCCTCAATCTTTGCGCCGTCGGCGACAATTTTATCGGCAAATGCTCTGTCCTTCAGTCCAGCGGCGTTGATTTTCACGTTGAGATATGCACCCATGACAGCACTTCTGCAGCACAATGCACCGACACCAGCGTCAGAAACTGATGCAGGATTGCCTGTCTTTGCCATCGCCTCAACGATGTCGAATGCCTCAAATGCCACATTCATGGTCTTGAAAGGCACCTTTGTTGCATACTGCGAAGCTAATTCGAGAGCTTCCATACGAGCAGCCTTGTCAGCGTCGGTCTTCTTAGGCATCTGCAATGCAGCCATAATCTTGTTGAATGCGTTTGTATCTTCGTCAACCAAATCAAGTAACTGATCTTTAAGGACTTGACCTCTTTCAGCAACCTTCGAGAACTCTTCCCAACGGTCGTCCCAACCCGGTTTGTGCGATGAAAGGTTAGCCACCATTGTTGCCAATGCTGCGCCGAGAGCGCCCATGTAAGCCGAGATTGAACCGCCACCTGGAGCCGGACTCTCGCTGGCTGTCTCGTTGGCAAAGCCTGTGCAAGTCATGTCGACAAGCTTCTTCTGTGTCATGTCTTCGATAAGGAATTCTATGACTTTTTCCTTAGGATTGAATGGCTTCAGATCATCGAGACCCATCGACTTGATAGCAATCTTCATGATTTCATCCTCGCTGACACCCAGTGAACGCTGCTGTTTTGCAAGATAATACTTACCTGCGTCGATGAGCACCTTCTTAGGAATCAAACCAACAATTTCACAGCCCGTCACGCGCACGCCACGAGCTGCAGCCTTAGCGCACACCTCGTCGAAACAGACGTGAACCGGTGAAACGTTGATGTTTGTGATGTTCATTGAAACCTGGGCGATGCCGTATTCCTCGATAAACCAGCCGATAGCCTTGGTGCTCTTCAGAGTGCCAGGAATCATGATGGTGTTGCCGTTTTCGTCTTTCATCGGCTTGTCGGTGACCTTCGGTCCCACTCTCTTCGGACGGCCTTTCTCGCGCACGTCGAAAGCGATGGCGTTGGCGCGGCGTGTCGAAGTGGTGTTGAGGTTATAGTTGATTGCGATGAGGAAGTCGCGGGCTCCGACCTGTGTAGCGCCAGTCTGTGCCACGTGCTCGTTCCATTCGTTCGGACCGAAATCAGGTTTCCATTCTTCTGTTCCGAGACGGCTCGACAATGACTCGTATTCGCCTGTGCGGCAGTAAGCCAAATTCTTACGTTTTGGCTGGAAAGCGGCCTCTTCGTAGCAGTAAATCGGGATATTGAGCTCTTCGCCGAAGCGTTTTGCGAGGTTACGGGCGTAAACAACCACCTCGTCCATTGTGATGTTTGAAATCGGGATGAGAGGGCAAACGTCTGTTGCACCCTGGCGCGGGTGGTCGCCGTGATGGTTACGCATGTCGATAAGCTCGGCAGCCTTCTTCACCACGCGGAATGCGGCTTCGCACACGTTTTCCGGCTCGCCCACAAAAGTGATGACGGTACGGTTTGTCGTCGCACCCGGGTCAACGTCCAACAATTTCACGCCTTCAACCTTTTCGATCTCGGCAGTCACCTGATTGATGATGTTCATATCGCGACCTTCGCTGATATTCGGAACACATTCGATAAGCTGTTTCATATTTAGTATAATTTATTGATATTATTTAATTATCTTTTATTATTTCCCAATGTCCGGTTTTATTACTTCCAACTCTGACAATCACACCTTGATTCTTCAATTCTCCAAGACGACGTTTCACTGTAGCCTCCGAAACACCAAGCAATTTTGCATATTCAGAATAATTAAGGCTGTTGTTTGACAGCACTTCTTTATATAAACGGTCAGTTATCGGGTCAGAGAATGCTTTTATCGGGTCAAATTTGACATTTATCGGGTCAGAAGCCAAGGATTTTTTATGCGCGTCAATCTCTTTACTAAGATTTTTGATGTGTTCCTGAAACATAAATTCGCGGAAAGGTTCAGGTGACTCCAAATATCTCGAATCGATAAGTGATTGTATGTATTCGGCTTTATCTTCCTTGACAACCTTTACAGGAACCAATCCGAATTCATATTGCAGATGATTCATAACAAGACGCGACATTCTGCCGTTGCCATCTACCCAAGGATGAATTGTAACCAATTGATAATGTGCATCAAAACTAATAATATATTGTGATATTATATCATTTTTATCAATTAGTTGACGACGGTTATCATTCATCTGCTGACAAAATTCCATAAGTTTAGCAGGAACTTTATGATAATCCATATAAGACGGACCGCCAATACCGGCAGTGACACCTAACAAACGGAAATCGCCTTTCGACGCATCGAAACTCCCTTGTGCAGTATTATATTGGCCTCCAGTGTTTTTCATAACGATAGCTGATATATTCTTCAGCATATCCAAAGAAAAATCGGTATGCTGTCCTGCCAATTTCATTGAATGCTCGTATGCAGCTTTAAGGTCGAGGTTCATCATCTGCTCCATCATGGTTCTTTTGCTGCTGGTGATGCCCTCGTCGAACAGAAGCTGTGCTTCCACTTCAGTAACTGTTGAGCCTTCGATAGCTGTCGAATGGGTAATAATCGAGTACAGATAGAACTTCTGATAGTCTATCTGTTCTGTGATGCCCAGTGTTTTGTATTCATTGAGCACATTCAACAACTTATCGGCCAACTCCTGCTTCATTTGTTTTACAATAATTCAAACTGCAAAGATAGTAAAAAGTTTGGAGTGTAGAGTTTGAAGTTTGAAGTTTTTTTGAAATGCAGATAAGTTTCCTTTGTCGTTAAACTTTCCGACACTTCTCGCACAGAAAAATCACATTTTTATATAAAAGTGCACCTTTTAGGTTGCGTGTATCGTTTTTTTTCATTATTTTGCATTATCAAATTTTTAGGTTATGACTTTTATAAGCAACAATATGACACATGAAGAAGCGATAGAAAGATTGAGTCGATATCAGTCACCGACATCATCGGAATGGCGTGAAAAAGAAGCTGTTTATCAAACCGCAAAATCGCAGGGATGGCTGAAGTATTCAAGAAAGATTGCCATCAAAACCGCTATGGCGATGAAATACCAGAACATATCCCGGCAGGAGTTGACCGAAAGGATGGAATGCTCGCCACAATATGTGTCGCGTTTGCTTAAAGGCGAGGAAAATCTATCACTTGAGACAATCTGCAAGCTTGAGGAAGCCTTGAACATTGCCATTTTGCAGTATGAGTTTTCGTGATAGTTGCAATCGGGTCCTCCCCACGCACCGCAGAGCGACGAGGGGGCGAAGCCAAGACATCAATTTCAAAAAATCGTCATAAAATCTCCGCAATTTAGTCCATTGCCTTCATAATATCCAGCATAGTCTGGTAATTATTCACCTTGTGGTATCGGATATTTGATGTTGAAAGATTATTGAAGAGTTTATCGGCACAGTTTATTTTGGCATCTTCAATTTTATTGATTTGTATTGAATCCATTGTACCCTTAGTCTCAGCAATAAAGAACACATGTTTTACTGTTCCTTTGTTGAATGCAATGGCCCAGTCTGGAGCATAGTTTCCAACTGGTGTAGGAATTTGGAACGAACGTGGCAACTTGGCATAAACGCACACCTCTGTTGCCGCATCCATGTCTTTTGCAAATTCTCGCTCGCCATCTGAATCGGCAAAAACATAATCCATGATGTGTTTCTTCGATGGATACGATTTCCCGACATTCTGCATGTGCTTCTCCTGTGTAAAGATTTCGCTGTCGTATGTTTGGTCAATCTGATTGTATTCAATATGCTCCACAATCATTGTCGCCTTCTCATTCTTAATGATATGGCTCACATTCTTGATAAATTCTTCAGGATTATTGCGGAACATAGCCAGCTTGATAGGTTTTATCTTCTTCAGGATTGTCGCCACAGTCTTTCTGGTGAGCGTGGTTCTCTTTGCCACTTCGCCCACAAGGTCATATTTCACCGTCGATGTGCTCACTGTCCCCAGTTTTTTGGTGCTGGTCTTGGTGTCTCCAAAGGTGTCAACCGATTCCTGATCACCCACCGTCATCACATACTTCAGCTCCGTCACTATAAGCTCTCTGTCGATAGCCGACACTGCTTTTTCAATCAATTCGTTGCTGTCGTAATGAACGGTGTAAACATATTTGTGGTTGATTTCATTCCAGAGTGCCTGGAATTCTTTTCTCTTAAAGTTCTCGTTGAGTTTGTTTGTCGCTTCAGCCGACGCGTTACCGTTTTCAATCATGTCTTCAACAGTAATGCTGTCGTCGAACAATGCCTTGATGAGCGTTATAATCTGGTCTTCCTTGCCAGCCAGCTTCTTACCCATTGGTGGCAATTCACCTTTTTGCAGGTCGTCTTTAAATGCCTGTGTAATCTGGTTCGACTCGTTGGTATATTCGTTCATTGCCAGCCAACCACAAATAGCCGTTGCATCCCGAGCATCCAAAGTGTATTTTTCGCCTTCCAAAGTAATGATTTTCCCTTGGAAATATTCTGGAGTGGCTTTGTTCGGGCGTTCACGCAAAGCTTCTTTCGTCTCTCTCTGAAGGTCAGCCACAAATGTCTTGTAGCTCTCATTGGCGATTACTGTAAGTTTGTTGATGTCTTGCACCATGTCTTCTCCCAGCTCCTCCAAATCCATTCGGTTACCATTCTTATCCACGCAGATACGCAAACCACGTCCCACTTCCTGACGTTTTGCAATAGCTGATGCTGCGTGACGCAAGGTACAGATCTGGAATACATTCGGGTTGTCCCAGCCTTCTCTCAATGCTGAATGTGAAAAGATAAATCTGGTTGGCTCCTCAAAGCTTAACAGTCTCTCCTTGTTTTTCAAGATAAGATCGTATGCCGAAATATCATCCGACATATCGCTGCCTCTGCGAAGTTCGCTATTCACTGCACGGCCTTTCTTGTCGATTGAGAAATAGCCTTTGTGCACTTGCGAAGCGTCAAACTGAAGCAGATATTTCTGATAGTCGTCTTCAAACAACGAGATGTTTTCATTCAGTATCCTTGTATATTCTTCTTCAAATATCTTCCAGAATGGACCATGTATCTCTTCGCCTTCGTCATCGTATCCTTTGTAATGAGCCACTTCGTCGATAAAGAACAGCGACAGTGTTTTTATGCCTCGTTTAAACAAATCACGTTCCTTTTCAAAGTGCGACGCTATGGTTTCTCTGATCTGAACTCGCTGCATCGCTTCCTCGCTGCTGTTGCCATACACTTCACCTTTGGCAATCTTCACTCCATTGAGGAATGTAACAGTGTTATGGAAAGCGTCAATATCTGAAATGGTAAAATCTTTGTATTCACGCAGGCCAGATTCGCTATACAAGCTGTCGCCTTGCCCCAGTTTCTTCATCATCTTCTTCACGCCCGATTTGGTCTCTATTTCCAGCTCCAGTCTTACCATTGGAGGCTGGTTTTTCGACAGAATAATGTCGTCCAAATACAAGTATGAGCTTGTGCCTCTGAGGTTTTTCACCTCAAAACCTTTCACTTGAATCTTCTTAACAAGTTTCTGTTTATAGGCATCAAGCGCATCGAGTGCATAAATGCAGTTATGCTGCGTTTTGTGTGTTGCCGAATAATAGAGCACAAACAGTGGATTGAATCGTTTCAATGCTGTCTGTGTCGCCTGTCCTTCCATCTTCTGAGGCTCGTCCATTATTATGATCGGACGGTTTGCCGATATCACATCAATAGGTCGGCGGCTACCGAAGTCGTCACGTTCCGAATAGATAATCAGTCCGGCTTTTGTCTTTTTATCTTCATTCAAATCTTTCGCAAAAGCCTGAGTGTTGATAATCATCACGTTTATTCCGGCATCGCTCGAGTATGAGTCCAGCAGCTGCAAATTCGACGAGTTGTATATGAAGTAGCGTGCTTTCTTTCCATAGTGCTCCATAAAGTGGTCTTCAAGCATCGTGAAGCTCTTGTTCACACCCTCACGGATAGCTATCGATGGCACCACGACGATGAACTTGTTCCAGCCATATCGCTTATTTAGCTCAAACATGGTTTTGATATAAACGTAGGTCTTGCCGGTACCTGTTTCCATCTCTATATCAAGCCCCAGTTTTCCCAAATCGCTCACCAGCTTTGGCGATAGCTTTATATCCTGTGTTTCCTGAATCTTATGGATATTGTCGAGCAGCTGTCCGTTGTCAAGCTCAATATCGTTGTTTCGATAGCCTGAATAGTCTTCCTCGAAGGCTAATTTTCCTGCCATCTTTTTACCAAGGTCGCGTTTGTATTCAAATGCGTCGCGCGAAGGTTGCCCGGCAAACACCGCCACGGTATTTTCTACCGCATCGGATTGATATTGTTGTATTTTAAATTTGAACTTCATATTATCTGTTATTTCGTTCAAAAGAATCCCATAAAAAATTCACTAAAGTAATGCTGCTACCAATAGCCAGTTTTGCATGTCGTTCTTGCAAGCCTTTGTATGATGCACTTTTTCCATGTCCACTTCCGTATGCATTTCTAATGATAGCTATATTTGTTGCAATGCCTCTAAGGCTTCCAAGAATTGCCTTTATTGCTGCTGCTTCTTTTGCGGTATCTGGAATATGATTTGGTGTAATCTGCAACAATTTCATAGTTTCGTCAACCAAATTATTGAGTTTCCAATCCTTGTTTGGTTTAATACAATTCTTTTCAAGTATAGTCTCACAGCAGCTTTCAATAAGCTCTTTTGCCTTACCAATAGATTCCGTGGGGTTTTTGGATTGATTCTCAATCATGAGAGCCGTCTGCTTTTCAATGTATTCACTTGAAAAAGCTTCTTTGACCGATTGTGTCGTAAAAACATCAAATTTGTTAGAGGTAATTCGATCAGCTATTTCTTTACATTTTTTGTAATATTTTGCGTATTCCTCATTTGTTATTCCTATTGTTGAATCATTTATTCCATCACGTTCCTTTTCAAATTTGGGGTAAACATTCTCATAATACCCTAACAAATCAAGTAATAATTTGGTTGAATCGTCTTCGGATGCTTCAGAAATAAATGCAGCTAATGCTTTTCCTTTTGAGCACTGGTATTTTAAGCATAAGGAAACCCCTACACTGGCCATTGTAAAAGCATCAAAATCAGGAGTGTTGAAATCTAACACATAGCCACCCCGATTGAATAGTTTTAAGAATAATCCTTTTTCAATATTATTCATAACTTACAGTATTCTCCTAACGGTGTCTTTACTATACGCTTGCCAAATCTGCTCAAAGTTATCCGCCACATTGTCTGTTTTCAAGCTGCTGTCGCACATCACACAGTAATAAGGCTTACGCTTTGCGATTTCCTTAATAACGTTCTCATTCACATTTTCATCAAAGCAGGCCATGAGATAGCCGTCGTTTACGGAAAACACTTCTTTGCCGCCAATCTTCTCGGTTGCTATTTTAGCCGATAGTGGTAAGTTACACTCAAGCATCACCTGGAATAGAAGATCTTCAGATGTACGACCATGTTTAACATTGTTCTCGAAAAGAGTTGCTTCTGAAGAATCTTCTGGCTTATAATAAACATCTTCCATGTTTGATGAATCAAGTTTTAGTACACGGAAACCAATATCCAAAGGTTCTTTCTCTCCACTAAACAAATCACTTTGTTTATTTTTTTGCTCTTCTTTAATTTTATATCCAGCTTTGCGAATGCGTTCTTTACCTATTTCACTAATATATTTGAAACCTGCTTTATAATCTTCACTTTTTTTATCCGTTAATTCTGGGAGCTGAACCATTATGAATTTTCTATGACTATTGTGTTTGTAATTATAATCCAAAACAGTGTGTCCTGTAGTACCCGAGCCACTAAAATAATCCATGATTAAATCATGATCACCAGTAAACAACTGAATTATTCTTTCAATAAGCTTCATTGGTTTTTTCCCATTACGGAAATCCACAAATCCTTCATTGTCTAATCCTGTAGTTTTTATATCCTGCCAGAAATCACATGGATTAACTGTAAGATAGTCATCTGCAAATAAAACCTTAATTCTAGGTTTTTCAATGTTAAAAGAATAATCTCCCCTAATAATATACATTTTATGTTCAGGGGTAACAACACTAAAAAATAACTGGTTTAGTTCTTGTCGTTTCTCATCAGAGAGCTTTTTAGCTCCTCCTGTCATTGACACAGTTTGAAAAATACGCCAAGCATTTTCAAAATTATAAGCCTCTTTATCACCCTCTTTGGAAATATTTAATTCTTTATAGACATCAGATAGTGATCGATAAGTTGCTTTTTGCAAAATATCATTCACCTTCTTAATATCAGTCTCACTTCTAACTTCATTGTCTCTTACCAGTTTTATGTACTTTATTTCTTCTTCAGTCAATCCTTCTAATATCGATTTGTATTCATAATCCCATTTGTCTTTTGGAATTCTGACGCTGTTTATTTCTATTTGCTTACGTTTCTTATAAACCAATATATATTCTTTCAATTTAGGAATTCTGATCGAAGCATGTGCCATTTTCATTCCAGTCGGTTCACTCATTTTTACAACAATAGTTGTCATGAAGTTATCACCTCCAAAGATCTCATCACATATCTTTTTCAAATTACTATATTCATTGTCATCAATCTGAATGCAAATAACACCATCGTCACACAACAAATCTTTTGATACCTTCAAACGAGGATATATCATATTAAGCCAGTCTGTATGAAATCGGCCATTGGTTTCAGCATTTTGAACCATCCGATTGCCTAATTCATCAATTTGTCCAGACGTTTCAGTATAATTAGCAACTGTTTGTGAAAAATCATCTGCATATACAAAATCGCTTCCCGTATTATATGGTGGATCAATGTATATCAGTTTTATTTTACCTAGATAATCTTCTCTCATTAGCTTTAAAACTTCAAGATTATCTCCCTCAATATAAAGATTCTCTGTATTATCAAAATCAACACTTTCTTCCCTGCACGGACGGAGAGTCATATTAGAAGGCGTATTTGCCAATCGAATTGCCTTTTTCTTGTCTGGCCATGTAAACTGATAACGCTCTTGCGGACCTTCAACAATGTTTTTTGATAACTCATGACGAAGTATATCAAAATCAATAGCCCTCTCTGGTTTTCCATTAACATCGAGCCTTTCTGTAACACAATTGGGGAAAAGCTCGCCAATTTTCTTAATGTTTTCGTCTGTGACATCCACAGTGTGCATCTTCATTTTATCCATATATAATGTTGTTATTTCCAAAACTTGTATATAGGCAAAGCCTTTAATTCTTCTTTCTTTTCCTCTGAAAGTTTGTTAAAATAATACTCGGCTCCACTTTGATTGTCGAGTAACAGCATACATGCTACTTTATAATCATCAGGAACATTACTCTCAAGAATTTCACATATACGATTGTTTTCTTCTTTAGATAAAAGACCTCGCCGTTTTAATATCTGATACTTATTAATTTCATTTATTGGCAAATCGCCCAATCGTTTTGTCTTAATAAACCAATCAACAAGTGTTTCAGCAGCATCAAGTAGTTTTGTCTTTTTTCCTTCTGTCATATCATATGCAAGAATCATTCTAAGCATGTCGCAATTTGCATATTCAGCCACCTTTTCGTTTTGTTTCACAAATTCTTCATAACTGGCAATTATTGTACTGAAATCGAAGTTTGAAGCTTCAGCAAATTGTTCAGCACTAAGTAAAGAAAAACGACTTGTTTTTATTGCAGTATTGTCTTGTTTTAATACGCCACATATCTCATCATACATAAAAAAGTCTCTAACATAGTGTTTTCCATTTTCATTCGGTTCAAACACCACATAAAGGACAAGCGGACCGATTGAAATACGCGACATATTCTCAACACCGGGTTTCAATTCCAAAGGGTTTTTTAACACTATTCCTTTATATAGAGTATCAAGATTACTTAGTGCATCAGCACTCAATTCATCAATATTGATATCACCTTCAATATGCATTGCACTAAATAGACTCCGTATATTACATAACACTCTTAATTCCGACTCTAACTCTTTTATCTGTTTACTTCGATCATCATTGCTTTTACATGGAATTTCAAAACTACCAACATTAAATTTACCATATTTAATAATTGCCAAACAAAAAGAAATAAATGGAATCTTTTGTATATTAGAATGTCCTTCAAAGTTAAAAGTAAAGGTATCCTTTTTTGTTTGATTACCAAATCGATATGTAAAGAAATTCCCTATAGTTAAGACGCCCCCATCATCCTCTTCAAACACAGTACATCCCTTAAAATATGGTATTCCATTGACTGATATTTCTTGTTGAACATTCCTTCCTATTTTTACGGTTACTGGTCCATCTCCTATGGCAAATGTGATATTTTTATCCTCATCTGTTGCATACAGATACTGAGGATGATCTTGCATGTGTTTGAAAATGTCTTTTATTGGTTCGGTTGATTTTGCAAATACCGAAAACTGCCTTTACCCTGTTTTTGAAAAATAATCTTCAATCTCAACAATTGGTTTGTCTGCTGAAGTTGTTTGATTTTTGCAATCAGAGAAAAACTGAAAGAAATCCTCTGTAACTTGATGCTTATCACTTGATAATTGATTTAGAGTAATAGATATTGTATTGCCATTAGATGGTGCTCGAAGATATTTTTTTATCACTACTGGAGTTAGAAAACAATAGAAAATCTGTTTATCAACAGGATTATTAAACAGAACATAAAAATATATTATTCCTCCATCCCGTTTAAATGTTTCTAATGCCTTTTTCTGAACTGAATATGTTATAGTGCTTTTTGTTGTTTTCTTACAAGATGATTTGACCTGTGTTGGTATTTTACCATATATCTGAGTGGCTTTTTGCTCAACAGAACAATACAAATATAAATTACCATCCCATAGTGGCTCTTTTTCGGTAGTGTGAATATATGTATCTATAAGGTCACAATCCCAAAAATAATCGCAGAGATAGCGAACACCTTTATCCTCAATTTTTCTGGTTGGTTTTTTATTCATAGATTATTCCTTATAGATTATTCCAATTGTTTTTTCATTTCTTTCAATTGCTCAAACATCTCCAGCTTCTTCCTCGGCTGTTTCTCCTTTCTCGACTTCTCTTCAAGCTGCTCAATCTGAAGCTTGAGCTTTGCCTTTTCATCGTCAATAGTAATCTGCTCAGCAAGTGTGTTGCCTTCCTCAACCTCAATGGTGCCAACTGTTTTCACTATGTTTTCCCATACGGCATCCATGTCAAGCCCAGATATCACCAGTTCAGGCTCCGCACACCAGTCGCTCATCAAGAGCTTGGTGTGATAAATTACCAGCTGCACCTGGTCGTCAAATCTCAACAGAAACAGTATGTTTTGTGGAATTAGTTTCGATAGCAGCTGTATATTCTTTGGGTCGTAGTCTTTACGCTTCAACTGAATCTCCAGCACATAAATCGACTGCACTTCCTTGCCCGGATGCAATGCCGGCACCTTGCGCTGCGAAATCTCGTTTACTATAGTAATGCGCGAAATATCCTCATCAAAACGGTCTTTCTGCGTTGAGCGCAGCTCAAACTTGGCGAAGATTCTCGTCTTCGGTAACGCTTGTGATAGTTCGGTCGATTTCGGCAGTCCCAGCATAGGCTACATTTTATTTGATAACCAAGAAACAGATAAGCTCAAAATCATCGAGACCTGTTATTTCTTTCGTAAACAGCTCACCCTGCACTCCCTCCAAGAATGAATCCAAATCGCTTTCCTCTTTCACATTGATAATACTACCAATAGCATCACCCAACAGCTTCGAGTATTGAGTCATCTTTTGTCCGTCGCGTGTCTCTTTGTTGAATGCATGACACAGCGCATTCTCTGGCACGTTTTTACCCTTGCAAAGGCTACGGAATCTATCAAGCAGCTCTTTAGGCGACAGGTGGTTTATCACTACCGAACCATCATTGCGCACATAAACAATATAGAAAGGATGCAGCCTGTTCTTCTTGTCGATGTTAACACCTTTGTTGCGGTTCTTCAGAACATAAATCACACCTGGCTCGGTAAACTCATTGTGTCCCACAACGGCATGGAGTCCGTATGGCGTATGCTCAACATCTTCATGGGTTTTCATATACTCCAACAAATCCAAACGGAATTCGTTGAGTCCCAAATCCATAATCGAAACACCGCTGTTCATCTCTTCTATGTCAACCACCTCTTCCTGCAGTTTCTTGAGTTGAGCCTTACGGTATTCAAGGTCGCCTTTCTCTTCAGGAGAAATCGGGTTGTCATCACCAGTCGATGTCAAAACCGACACCTTCATTCTGGCTTCAACACGTCCCTTCAAGTCTATATATTCGTCAAGAGTCATATCTGGCCAGTAGTTCACCAGCTGGATAACGTCATTCTTAGAGCCTATACGGTCGATACGTCCGAAACGCTGGATAATGCGAACTGGGTTCCAGTGTATATCGTAGTTTATGAGGTAGTCACAATCCTGCAGGTTCTGACCTTCCGAAATACAGTCGGTTGCAATAAGCACCTGTATCTCTCCATTTATGTTAGGATAAACAGCATCTTTCTCTTTCGATATCGGTGAAAACAGCGTCAGCACCTTGTTAAAGTCGAGCTTCTCCTTCAGCTTCAAGGTACTGCGGGCTTCTACATCACCGGTAACCAGTGCTGTATCCATTCCGTATTTCTCTTTAATGGTCTTTGCCAGATTATCATACAGATAAACAGCAGTATCAGAAAATGCTGTAAATATCAGAACTTTTTTGTTAGTTCCATTTATCGGATTGGCGAACTTGTTTCGCAGATCTTCTCTAAGCTGTTGAAGTTTGCTGTCATGCTCAGGAGTGATATCGTCAAGCATCAGCTGTGTGAGCTCCAGTTCCTCTTTATCTCTTACCAGATACTGCCTCCAGCTGATGTAGTCAATATCTTCTAATGCAATCTTATTTTTCTTGGTGCCAATAAATGCATCGTTTTCCGAGTCGTCGATATCCAAATCATAGCCGTCTGTTTCTTCCACATCGATATAAGCACCGTGCTCGTCAATTTTCTCGATAGTAGTAGTTATGAGCTTCAATAAACGTCCTAAGGTCAGGCGAAATGAATTGACAGAGCTCTCCAGTCGTTTCAGCATCAAAATGCACATGATACGACGGATACCCATTTCTCGGCCAACCAACGACAATCCTGCGCCATGAGTTTCAGGGTCGAGCGCATAATCAGCAATCTTGCTTGGAAGAATAAATGCTGAAGGAGTATATATTGCCAAATTCAGCTTTTGCAGCTGATTGAAAATCTCGTTGTAATTTATTGCCGACGGCAAGTCGGTAAGCGACGGACGGCGTGAGATTGGTGGAAGTCGTAACGGGAATTTTCCCACGGCTTCAGTATTATAGTAAGCCTCAATATGCTTGCGGCTTCTAGCTATTGTCACCGAATCGAGCACCTCAAAGAAATCGAAGCTGAGCATCGATAGAAGTTTCTCAGTAGTGCGCTCGCTATTAGGCAGTTTCGCCCAGTGGTTATACGATTTCTGTGCCTGACGGAATATATCATCAATAGAAGAAGTCGTATTGAGGAGCGAGTCCATGCGCTCAACCTCACCTTCGTAGGCCAGCTGCAGCTGATTCTTCAAGTCGTTGAAACGGTTGTTGACAGGAGTAGCCGAAAGCATCAGCACTTTTGTCTTCACACCGGCACGAATCACCTGGTTCATCAAGCGGAGATAACGGTTTTCGCGAGGATCATCATCTTCGTCATCTCTGGTAAGTTTGCCACCATTACGGAAGTTGTGCGATTCATCAATAACAACAAGGTCAAAGTTACCCCAGTTTATCTTTTCCAAATCAAGTCCATTTGAGAGGCCTCCGTCTCTTGAAAGGTCTGAATGGAAAAGCACAGTATAGCTCAAACGGTCTTTTGCGATTGGATTGGTGATGTAGTTATTACGATACGTCATCCAGTTGTCGCAAAGCTTCTTTGGGCAAAGCACCAGAACGTTTTTATTCCTGGTCTCGTAGTATTTTATAACAGCAAGAGCTGTAAACGTTTTACCCAAACCGACGCTGTCGGCCAATATGCAGCCGTTGTATTTCTCCAGTTTGTTGATAATTGCCAGAGCCGCATCCTTTTGGAAGTCGTAAAGCTTATTCCAGATCTGGCTATCCTTAAATCCAGTCGCTTCGTTTGGCAGAACATCTTCAGAGATATCCTCAAGAAACTCGTTGAAGATGTTATATAAAGTCACAAAATATATAAACTCAGGCGAGTTCTCACGATAAACATTCTCAATATTCTCAAGCACCGCATCAGTCACATCCTTAAACTGCTCCTGATTCTGCCACATTTTATTGAAATCGCTCACAAACTTAGTGGTCATCGGGAAACTCAAACGGATGATATTTGTGCAAACATCGGCACTTTTTTCGATACCCAGCGTACTGGATGTAAAATCATTAAAAGGACTGTAGCTCAGTTCTCCATTATCATTTCTAATGGTAGCCTGAGTATAAACATTGCCGTCAGTGACATTTGTTTTGAAACGTACCTTTTTGCGAATCCACTCACCACATTCACGAGCTATAGCCTTTTGAGAAAGCTGATTTCTCAGACGTATTTCATATTCCGAGCCGTACAGATTACGCTCTCTATTCAATTTTGGAATATAAAACTCACGTTTTTCTTTCTTGCCGAGTTCAGGTTTATTAAAAGTAGGTGAAGTAAAAATGAACCGCAGTTCCTCAACGTCTTCAAGCTCCTTTTTCAGTGCTTCGTAAGCGTATATCGAAAACGATGCGGCAGCAATAGAAACCTTTGAGCCTTTGCTCAATGTCTGCTTCAGATCATCGATAACTCGATTATTGATGTTGTCAAATTGCTTCGGTAGTTCCATCGCGGTGCTCCTTAAATAAAACGTGGGTCTTTACCAGGTCGAAGTTTCCTAACACAAGCTATTAAGCTAATGCTTAGTATTTGTTATAAAAACCTTAAATTTTATTTCATCTTATGTTATGCATCATTTTGTTTTACGATACAAAAATACACATAATTAAAAAGATATCCAAATAAAATTTAACAATGTTTAAATTTTTAACAAAAATTGCAAAAAATCGGAATAATACCTATGAAATTATTTTGTATCTTTGCATCTATATTTCCTGCCGAAAGGCAAAAGAGCATCGTAAAATTTATTAACTGAAGGTGAAATCGCAGGTGGCGACAGGGAATGTTATTGTTTAATAAATTTTAAAACGATGAAAAAGAACGATTTAAAGAAACAACAAACAGAAATTGAAATTGGCGAATTTGGTTCAATTTACAGACAGTTTGAAAGGAAATCGAAAAAAGCAATTAGGTTTTTATGCAAAAATAAAGCAGGAGATTGTATACGAGCTTTATACAGAGAAGACATTGGTTTTATTTTATTCTTAAAGGGAATAATTTCAAAATTATTTCAAAAACGCCTTTTTAATATAATTTAATTCAAGACAAACCCGAATCCCATGTTCCAGACGGTGTTTACGACATCAAAGCCAATGAGTTTCTTGGGATTTTTGTCATGTGTCCCGCAGCCAATGGCAACGTCGAAGAAAAACTTCTCGTTACGAAACCAGAAATAACATTTCCATCCTGCCAATAACGACAAGCCGTGACAATTAAGTATTTCCGCCCCTTTATTATAATACACTTCACCATCATCAACAAACTCGGTGTCAAGACTATAATCGTTAACACCATACGCCGCACCCAAGTATATCCCTTTGTAAACGAAAAGATTCAAACCTGCCGAATAAGTCAACTTCGGACCCTTGGTATCTTTTACAAATCCATTGACACCGATGCTGATGTTTGGCTCAATTCCAACCACGCCACCGAATCTCTTTGCCAATGCGACACCAAAAATATTCCCACCGCCATAGCTTATACCATTGCCAACCGCCAATGAAAACGCCCTGCCGAAATCAAACTCATTAAACCCGTTATCGTATGCCGTTGTATCTTCGACATCATAGGCATCGTCTTGATACAGGCTTTCCTGGGATAACGCCGACAGTGACAGCAAAACGCCGAGTATGAGGGTGAGAATTCGTGGTGTCATCTTATTTTTCCTTTGATAATTATCTTATCGACCTTGTTCGCACCATAATAATACGGCATGAACTCGAGTTGTGTCATCGGCTTGGTGATAATCACATTAGCGATCTTGCCTTTTGTAATCGAACCCAATTCATGAGCCACATCCATGGCATATGCGGTGTTCAAAGTGGTAGCATTTAAAGCCTCTTCCGGCGTCATGCGATAGCGTATGCAGGCGCATGAGAGCACAAACTGCATGTTACCCGATGGCGACGTTCCCGGGTTGAAATCCGATGCCATTGCAACCGGCAAACCAGCGTTTATCATATCGCGCACCGGCGATAACGGCAGATTCATGAAGAACGCGCAGCCAGGCAACACCGTCGGCATGGTGTCGGAGCCTTTCAATGCCTCGATCTCCTCTTTTCCCATCTGCTCGAGATGGTCGACAGAGATGGCGCCATATTTCACGCCAACCTGCACGCCACCAGAAACCGCCATCTCGTTGGCATGGATCTTCGGACGCATGCCATATTTGATGCCTGCCATCAAGATTCGCTCGGTGTCTTCAACGGTGAAGAAGCCTTTATCGCAGAAAACGTCAATGAAATCTGCCAAATCCTCAGCTGCCACAAGCGGAATCATCTCGTTGATGACAAGGTCGACATAGTCTTCCTGATGTCCGCGGTACTCCATCGGAATGCCGTGAGCGCCAAGGAAATTCGACTTTATCGTCATCGGAGAATTTTCTCTCATGCGACGAATCACACGCAGAAGCTTTAGCTCGCTCTCTGTAGTCAAGCCGTAGCCGCTCTTTATTTCGACGGCACCGGTTCCCATGTGCATGATTTCGTCGAGACGCTGCATCGCTGATTCGTAGAGCTCGTCTTCGCTTGCAGCTGCAGTGGCTTTAGCCGAATTGAGGATGCCTCCTCCCCTTTTCGCGATTTCCTCGTAGCTCAAGCCGCGAATCTTGTCGCAGAACTCCATCTCGCGCGAGTTGGCATACACCAGATGCGTGTGCGAGTCGCAGAACGCAGGCAAGACCAAACCGCCCTTGGCATCGACGACTTTTCTCTCTTTCGCCAGATATTCCTGACATTTCCGAGAATTAATCTCGCCATAGTCGGCAATCTTGCTACCTCTTATATAAAGGTATGCGTTCTTGATGCGCTTAACATCCGACATCGCGGAGCCGGCTTTCCACAAACTGCCGTCCTCCACGATGCCGCAAAGTTCTTTAATGTTGATTATCAGCATTATTTATTCTTGTAAATGTTTTGCCAGTTCTTGTATTCACGTTTCTTCCATGGTCCGTTGTGATACACGTATGATGCAATCATCGGGATGACTGTTGTGCCTTCGGCGTAGACCATCTGCTGGAGTTTCTCGCTCACCTTGCCCCATGAACCTGCTTCGAGCAATGTTGATGATGAGCAGGCGCCGTCGCGGACGTCGGCAACAGTGATTTGGATAGCGTATTTGTGCATCGGCACCTCGTGACCGAGGATTTCGGCGCAAACGACGGTGTCCTGGGCGAAGTTCTTTGGAGTGCCGCCACCGACCATGAACAAACCTGTCTGTGGAGCAGCCATCTTGATTTCTGTCAACTCGAGGAAGTCGGCGACAGAGTCGATGCTCACGTATGGTTTGCCGGCTTTCTTGCGCTCCCACTGGTGCAGACCGATACCGAAACCTGCTGAAGAGTCTGAGAATGCAGGGCAGAACATCGGGACGCCGCACTCGTAGCATGTCTGGATGAGGCTGTCTTTCTTCACACCGTGACCTTCATGCAGCCATTTTCCGAGATTCCACAGGAACTCGCGTGATGAATACGGACGCGGCTCGAGGATGTTGGCGAGCTCGTAAGTGGCATGGTCGCACACCTGAAGCTGCTCCTCGTCGATATATGTGTCGTAGATGCGGTCGATGTAAAGCTCGCGGAGCTTGGTGTCCGGCACCACGTTCTCCTTCTCGCCGATATAATGTTTGAAACCGAGAGCCTCGAAGAGATCCATGTCGATGACCGAAGCGCCTGTCGAGACGACCACATCGATCATCTTGTTGCGAACCATGTCAACATAAACCTGCATACAGCCGGCAGCCGAGGTTGAACCTGCCAGTGTGAGGATGTTGGTGCACTGTTTCTCCTTCACCATCATCATCAAAATGTCAGCGGCGCGGGCGGTGTCGCGTGATGTGAACGACATCTCACGCATTGCGTCGATGATTTCTGTTGAGTCATACTTCTTGATGTCGATGTGCTTCACGACATTCTTCAATAAGTCTTTCTTTTCAAGTTTTCTTGCCATTTTATTTAGTTTTTTATGATGAATTTTTCAATAATTTTGAAATGCAAATATACGAATTTTTAATATCTTTGCGAAAAATTAATTTATATGAAAAAATTATTGCTCATTTCGCTTATCTCAATCGCAGTTTTAACATCTTGCGGAAAGTCTGACAAGAATAAGAAAGAATCTGGCAAACAGAAAGCCAAGACCGAGACAACCAGTTCAGAATCAACATCTGACAACAGTTTTGTCAAGGTTTTAAACTATAACAAATTCATTAAAAACGTGTGGAATTTGGAGGGAAATGCCAACGAATTCGTGTTCAAAGGCAACAAACCCTGCGTGATTGACTTCTACGCCACCTGGTGCGGTCCGTGCAAGAGAGTCGCCCCGATTATCGAGAAACTGGCAAAGGAATTTGACGGCAAAGTGGATTTTTATAAAGTCGACACCGATGAGAATCAAAAACTTGCTATGATATTGCAAATCAGGAACATACCGACAGTTTTCTTCATGAAAAAAGACGCTCAGCCAGAGAAAGCCATCGGCGCATACGACGAGGCATATTATCGTGAAATCATAGAAAAGATGCTCAGTGAATAACATTTTTCCCACATCGTATCTTCCTGACATTCAATATATTGCGCTGTTTCTAAAAAATGATGCGCCGAAGATTGAATTATTTGAGACGTATCAGAAGCAGTCATGCCGCACACGTTGTAACGTGATGACTGCCAACGGATTACAGACATTGACGGTTCCCATCGTGAAAACCAACGGCAACCACACCATGACAAAGGACATCGCGATAAGCTACAGGGAACCGTGGCAGCAGATTCACCAGCGCTGCCTGGAGGCGGCATACCGCAAAACGCCATATTTCGAGTACTATTTCCCCTATCTCGAAAAAGCGTTTTCAACAAAATTCGACACTTTGATGGAACTGAACGAGTTTTGTCTGAAATTCATTCTTAAAGTATTGAAAATCAATAAAGAAATCGTTTACACCGAAGATTTTTCACCAATCCAAGACTCAAACGACTATCGCGTTTCCTTGTCAAAATGGTCTCCGAATTCGACCAATTTCCCGAAATATTATCAAGTTTTTGAAGACCGCCAGCCGTTCGTGTCGAATTTGTCAGTCATCGATTTGATTTTCAATGAAGGGCCTAGCTCTGTCAGCTATATTTCCAGTCTTATAACTTATAACTACTAACTGCTAACTTTTAAACTAATCCGGATACGCTATCCTCACGTGATAGATGCTCATCAGCTTCTTCTTAAGCACTTTCTTCGTCACGGTGATGTCGTGGAAGGTTATGTTGGTGTTGTCGAACTGGTTGGCTTTCATCTGGCCGTCGATGATGTTTTCAACGAGTTTGTTTATCGACTCCTCGGTCTTGTCTTTCATGCTTCGCGAGGCTGCCTCGACAGCGTCGCACATCATCAGCACCGCGGTCTCCTTCGAGAACGGCACGGGACCATGATAGCAGAAGTCTCTTTCATCAACGCCATCAGGGTTTTCACGCAGCTCCATCTGGTAAAAATACTCGGTTCGGCGCGTGCCGTGATGCGTCCTCACGAAGTCGATAATCTGCTCCGGAATATGGTAGTCGCGGCAAATCTCAATGCCGTCAATCACATGGTTGATGATAATCTGCGCGCTCTCAACATACGAAACGTCTTCGTGCGGATTATACTTACCATTCTGATTCTCAATGAAATAGTACGGATTTCTGGTCTTGCCGATGTCATGATACATGGCACCTGTTCTGACAAGAAGCGGATTTCCACCTATATTATATATCACCTCCTCGCAGAGGTCCGCCACCTGCATCACATGCTGGAAAGTGCCAGGAGCCTCGGAAGCCAGCTTTCGCAAAAGCGGGCTGTTTGTGTTGCTGAGCTCAAGCAGCGAGAGGTCTGTCACAAAGCCGAAAACACGCTCGAAAAGGAACGCCAGAGGCAAAGTCAGCATCGTGAAGAACGCGTTACCGGCATAAATGACTATCGACCGCCAGTTGAACGCATCGAAATCGCCGTCATAAATCAGCATCATTCCGAAATAGACAACGACGTATGTGAGAAACACCGCCAGCGAGGTGCCAAAATAACTCGCGCGTCTTGTTCGTTTCGTCATCACAAAAATAGCAACATACGACACAAGCAACTGCACGAAGAAGTACTGGAACGGATTAGGCACAGCCAAACTGATGATTATCAATGTCATAACCTGGACTATGATTGATATTCTCGCATCAAAGAACGTCATCAGCAGCATCGCCATGATTGCTACCGGCATCAGGTAAATGAATGTCGGGGCGTATTTCAACAAGAGAAACGACGGTACAATCGTGAACAGCATCAACAGCAGAATGAGATTGATGTAACGAAGTTGCTCGAAGACATCAGGACGCAACATCTTCAAAGTAAGGTACAAAGCCACAAAAATGATGCTCACGAGAAGCAGCTGCCCGTAAAAAAGATAATTTCTGCTAAAGAAATTGTTCGCGGTAATGTCGGCGTATTCTCGCTGTAACGATGTGAGTATCTGATACTTATCTTCATTCACAATCTCGCCTTCCGTGATAATCAGCTCGTCTTTCTGAATCATCCCGAAAGTAAGCATGATATTGTCGACCGCCATCTTTTGAGCCTGTTTGGTCTTGTTTTCAGAAAAAACCACATTCTGACGCAACGAACTGTACAACAGGTTCTTAATCAGCATCATGGTTTTATAATCTGAAATCTCCGAGATGCTGCTTTGAATAATGGCACTCGCCTCCGTCATCGTGTTCAAATCCTCATACAAACACTTTGTCATCACCTTGTTTCTGACAACGACAATCTCGTCCTCGCCCTTGAAATTAGTGATAAGATTATTCTTCGCAACGATTCCCTTATTCTCAATTTTATCGTAAACCTCCAAAATCAGGTTTTCATAGAACTCCTTGTCACCAATTGAGTCATTCCATTGATCTTCAAAGTCTTTCAGAAGTTTTTCGCGTCCGTTTTCCGTAACAAGATTGTCATAGACAAAAATCGGATTCACATCTTTCAAAGCCTCTTCCCTCTCCTTGCGAACCTCATCATCCGACTTGTAAATCGGGAAGTTGAAAGGAGCGTACAAGGTTTCATGCTGCCACGGACGCATTTTCTGGTATTCATATTTGAATTTCACATTTCTCGGCATCAGCCAAACGACGATAATGAGTGCCAAAACAAAACCCAAGACCTTCATTATAGCGTAATAAGAATGGCGAATTTTCTCAACTAAAAATTTTATCTTATTCATAATCAATTATTTACAAATAAAACAAACTATATTTTCATTAAATGAATTTCATCTGTAAAAATACAAATTTTTCTTGTACTTTTGCAAAAAAGTAATTTTATGTTTGGAATTTGCACTTTATCGGCAGTCAGCGTGCGAAAAGAGCCTCGTCACGAGAGCGAATTGGTGACAGAACTGCTGTTTAACGACCTTTACGAAGTTTTGGAGAAAAACGGCGACTGGATTTATATAAAAATGGAATACGACGGCTACGAAGGATGGATTAGAAGTCTGCAACATTTTGAAATTCAAGAAGATGCATATAAAGAATTAGCCTCAAACGACTATTACGTCGTCAACAATCCGATTGAGTTGTATGATTCCAAGATTCTTACTTTCGGAACCACGATTTACTCAAAAGACAAATGCTGTATCGAAGCCAACAGCTTCATTAACAACGCGTTAAAACTATTAGACGTGCCGTATCGCTGGGGCGGGCGCACCGTTTTCGGCATCGACTGCTCCGCTTTTGTGCAGCTCTGTGCAAAAACCATCGGCATCAAGCTTCCGCGCGACGCGTCGCAGCAGGTGGAATGTGGCGAAGACGTGTATTTCCTGGCAGAAGCGCAGCCCGGCGACCTTGCGTTTTTTGAAAACGAGGAACATCACATCGTCCACGTAGGCATCATTTTGGACAACGAGAAAATCATCCACGCCTCAGGCAAAGTGCGCATCGACTCACTCGACCAAACCGGTATTTTTAATAAGGAATTGGGAAGACACACGCATTTTTTGAGTGCGATTAAGAGAATTTTTTAATCTCATTATAGCAACTCGAACACTTTAAAAATTTCAGAATCAATAAGTTGCACAGCTTCCTTATTCCCTTTCAGCACCTTATCAACCAATTCTGTCAGTTTTTCGTCGGTTTCTGCTGAAATTTCCGGAAATGGCAACTCCATGAGGTTTCCTTTAAGGATTTTTATCTCTCCGAAAAGCGATTTATATAGGAATCCGAACAATTCGCTGTTGAGAAACGCCATGACGGTCTTCACCGACATCCCTGGGATGCGCGGAATGAGGATATTGGCGCTGTTGAGAAACAGGCTTTTGCTGTCATCGTAAGCAAAAACAAGGTTTTTCGAGATAAATCTGTAAACCAGCTTCTCTTTCGCGCGATAAATTACATCCCTTGCAACTTGTTGATATTCAGAGCGTTTGAATTTTATAAAACGTTTTGGCGTTTTCAATGTGTAAGCCTCAATGTCTTTTCCTGTGTAAATTGGCTCAAAGCCCTTGCCCTGCGTGGCTTTCAGGTGCTTTTTGTTGTTGCCGGTCACGATACCCAGCCCCCAGATGCTGTCTTTCAAAGTGTACTTGCCTTTTGAAAGTATTTTCTGCACTTTTTCAAGGTCAGAATCGGATAACAGATTGAAATTCAGGTTTTTAGTGAGATAGAAAGATGATTTCTTTATTTTTTGGATAAGGCATGCCTTATCCCAACTGGATATAAAATCGTTTTCAATAATGAAATCCTGTGGGGACAAGGCATGCCTTGTCCTTCTTGATTCAATATCAATATACTTGGTCTGTACTCCAGAAAATGTTCCCAGATAACGGGTAATTGACTGAATATCAGTATTTTCAAGCAAAAACTTACGGAAGTTTTTATGTATTTTGACATTTAAGATTGATTCAGGTAATAAAAATCTAATAACTCCCTCATCGTCTATCTGTTGAAATGCTTTTTCAAAGAAAAAAGAGAAGCTTTCCTTAGTCGGAATCGGGTTGTTTTTTTCATCAAAAAGCACCGCACCCCACGGAGGATTGCTGATTATATAAGATGCTTTCAGGGCATTTATAGCACAAGGGGCGTTAAGAAAATCGCAGCAAACAATTTGTGGTTCAAACACTTCATAAGGAAACTTCAGCAAAAGATTGATTTTTGCTATCATCACGGCGATGGGGTCATTGTCGCAGCCGAAGATTTGTGATGGTTTGGCCCCTTCGAGCGACATCATGAAAGCCCCGCTGCCACAACAAGGGTCGAAAAACGTCTGACCTTTAGAAAAATCAAGGTTCTTCGTCATGTTGCGAGCCACCGAAAACGGCGTGTAATACGAGCCTTTGCGGTTTTTCTCGCCTTCAAGAAGGAAACACTGATAGAGCAAGCCAAGAAGATCAGTTTCATCGGATGGAAATGGCGGCAGTGATAAACTCTCAGAGAGCTCGTAGCACCCAGAGAGCTCAGAGAACTCCGAATTCGCCTTCGAATTTAAAACTGCCGCCACATGTGCCTTTTCAAAAATTCCTGCTTCTTTCAGAAGCCTCTCTCCCACTGTATAAAGTACGTCCTCAACTTTATAATCTTGTTCCTTGCAAAACTTCACAAATCGTTGAATTTCACCAATATTCTCTTTATTTGAAAAATATTCCAAGGGTAAAACCGACTTTGTGGAAAGCTGTTTGTTGGCACGCGACATCAGACGGCCACTGCTTTTTGAATGCAGCCGTTTCCAATTGCGGACAGTAGCCTTGGAAATCATGGTTTTGCTGATGCCGTTTCCCTTCATGAGATTTTTTTGCAAAAATATTAATTATTCGGTATCATTTTTCAAAAAAATATCTAAATTTGCACTTCAAAAATATTGAAAATTACAAACCATTAAAAAATAGACTCATGAATAACGCATTATTTCAATTTGCACATCCTGCTAACGAGCCTGTGAAAGAATACAGACCGGGCAGCCCTGAGCGCGTCGCTTTGGAGAAAGAACTCGAAAAACAATCGAAAGAAGTCGTGGAAATCCCAATCATCATTGGTGGCAAGGAAATCCGCACCGGCGACATGGGCGAAGTGGTTATGCCGCACAACCACAAGCATGTGATTGCAAAATACCATAAAGTTGGCGAAAAAGAAGTCAACATGGCTATTGAGGCCGCTCTTAAAGCCAAGAAAGACTGGGAAAACACCCCTTGGATTGAAAGAGCATCAATAATGGCACGCATCGGTCAGATGCTGGCAACGAAATACCGCGCACGCATCAACGCAGCATGTATGTTAGGTCAGTCAAAGAATTGCTTCCAGGCTGAAATCGACTCGGCTTGCGAGACAATTGACTTCTACCGTTTCAACAACTATTATGCAGGCAACCTCTACTCAGAGCAGCCTTCATCAACACCTGACCAGCTTAACAGAGTTGAATACCGTCCTCTCGAAGGTTTCATCATGGCAGTGACTCCTTTCAACTTCACGTCAATTGCTTCGAACCTTAACATGACGCCGGCTTTGATGGGTAACACAACCATCTGGAAGCCTTCAACGACGGCATTGCTCTCAAACTACCATATCATGCAGATCGCAATGGAAGCAGGTCTTCCGGCTGGTGTCGTGAACTTCCTGCCAGGCAAGGGCTCTTTGATTGGCGGCGTCGCCTTGAACAACCCGAACCTCGCCGGTATCCACTTCACCGGTTCAACAGCCACATTCCAGGGCCTCTGGAAGGGCGTAGGCGTCAATATCGCCAATTACAAGTCATATCCGCGTCTCGTCGGTGAGACAGGCGGCAAGGACTTCATCTTCGCCCACAGCTCAGCAAATCCACGCGAGGTGGCATGCGCTATCGTCCGCGGTGCCTTCGAATATCAAGGTCAGAAATGCTCGGCGGCATCACGCGCTTACATCCCTGCATCGATGTGGAACGAAGTGAAACAGATTGTCGGCGATATGCTCAGCACAATCAAGATGGGCGACGTCACAGACTTCACCAACTACGTCAACGCTGTCATCGATGAGGCTTCATTCGACAACTGCAAGGGCTACATCGACAGAGCAAAAGCCAGCAAGGACGCAGAAATCGTGTTCGGTGGTAACTGCGACAAGAGCGTCGGTTACTTCGTCGAGCCAACCGTCATCCTCGCCAAGGTTCCGAACTACGAGTCAATGGCTCAGGAAATCTTCGGACCAATCATCACAATCTATGTGTACGATGACAAGAAATATGAGGAAACACTGGAACTCTGCGACACCACATCACCTTACGCATTGACAGGAGCCATCTTCGTCAACGACCTCAAGGCACGTCAGCTCGCCGACCAGAAGCTCAAATATTCAGCAGGTAACTTCTACATCAACGACAAGCCAACGGGCGCCGTCGTGGGATGCCAGCCATTCGGCGGCTCACGCGCATCAGGCACCAACGACAAGGCTGGTGGTCTGTGGAACCTCATCCGCTGGACGAACCCACGCGCAATCAAGGAAACATTTGTTCCTGCAACGGAATACGGATATCCGTTCTTAGCGAAGTAATTTCTTAATAAGATATTGCATAAAAACAAAGGCTGTCGAAGATTTTCGATGGCCTTTTTAGTTGTTCAGTTGATCAGTTATTCAGTTAGTCAGTTAACAAGCCCAAAACAACTGACCAACTGACTAACTGATTAACTGACTAACTGACTAACTGATTAACTGACTAACTGACTAACTTTTTATTACACGATAAATCAACTCCTCTCCCGGTCTCGCCAACCTCATCCTTTCGCGCTGTTCATCCGATAATTCATAATAAATTCGGTCAGCATCGACGGTAAAACCAGCGTTTTCAAGCACTTGTGCATAGTCACGACCGAACTGGCGGACGTGGTCGTATTGACCGAAACAACGTTTGCGCTCTTCAGGATCAGTGATTGACGGGTCTTCCCAAGTGTCAACATTAGGATTTATTGGCACTAACAAGATTGCCCACCCTCCAGGTTTCAGAATTCGTTTAATCTCCGAAAAGGCTTTATTGACATCATCAACATGCTCCAAAACATGGTTACATATCACCACATCATATTGATTATCAGGAAGTTCAATTTTTGTGACATCGAGTTTTAAATCGGCAATCGGCGAGTCAATATCAGCAGTGGTGTAATCGAGGTTTTTGAGTGCCCTAAAACGTTTCAAAAACGGCTGCTCCGGTGCGAAGTGCAAAACCTTCAGATTATCATTGAAAAAGCCTGTTTTCTCCTTTAAATACAGCCAAAGCAGACGATGACGCTCAAGAGACAGGCACTTCGGACACATGCGGTTTCCCGTCGCCTTGCCGTAACCGTATGGCAAAAACTTCCCAAAATGCTTTCCGCAAACAGGACATTCTACTTTGTTCCCACAATAAAACGGACGTATCAAAATGCTGAACAGACCACTGAAACGAATCAGCGTCTGACGCGGGAAAATCCTTGTAAATAAAGCGATTAAATTCTTCATAACAGTTTCAAAATCGCCTCAGTCATGTTTGACCAAGCGTATTTTTCCTTTTCTTCTCTTACACCTTCAACGAAAGCATCATATCTCTTATTCTCATAAAAATCGACCAGAGCATCTGCTATCGGGGTTGGTTTTGGTTCGACAACATATCCGACTTTTCCGTCAGGAATTATCTCGCCAAGTCCGCCCACATTTGTCACAAGCATTGGTTTCTCAAAATGATAAGCAATCTGGGTAACTCCACTCTGTGTCGCAGACTTATACGGCTGAACAACGATGTCGACAGCATTAAAGTAATACTTTACTTCATCATCGTTAATATACTGATTTTCAATAATTATAAAATTAGTCAATCCACACTTTTCAATCCGTTCAAGATATGGTTTCGGGTCATCGTAGAACTCACCTGCGACAATCAACTTTACGGGATATTTTCTCAGCCTTTCATCGGCAAAAGCATCAATCAAAAGGTCGAGACCTTTGTAGGCGCGCACGAGACCAAAGAACAGCAAATAACGATAATTCGGGTCAAGATTCAGATGCTTAACCGCTTCATCCCTATTGATAATCTCACCATAATGGTCATACAAAGGATGCGGCACAAAGCATTTTGGTTTTGCTTGATTATCAAGCGATTGCACATCATCCAACACAGATTTCGACAAAGCCACAAAACCGTCCATCGACTTCACAAAATAAGGCGGGAACATCTTGTCAAGAATCGACTTCTCATGCGGTATCATATTGTGAATCAACCCAATACACTTTGTATGATGATTTTTCTTAATAACTCCGGCAATCATTCCGAAACACGGCGCGAAGAACGACATCCAATAAGTGAAAATCACTATATCAGGGTTCTTTTTGCGTATCTCCTTTCCCACTTTAATCCAGTTTAACGGATTGATTGAGTTGACTTTACGTGAAACTTGAAATCCTTCAGGAGCCTTTGCGTCGGAATATTGCGTCTTCCCAGGGAACAGGAACGAAGGATACTGTAGTTTGAATGTAACAACTTCAATATCAACGCCTTCCCTGACAAACTCTGTCGCGAGCCTGTCGGTGAAAGCGGCAATGCCTCCACGATAAGGATGCGATGTTCCAACGATGATGACCTTCATATCAGTTATTCAGTTGTTCAGTTATTCAGTTATTCAGTTGTTCAGTTATTCAGTCGCTTAATTCAACTGACTAACTGGCTAACTGATTTACTGACTAACTATTCTTTTTTAGTTTTTTCCTCTTTCTCTACTTCTTTCTTTGGTTCTACAACCGTTGCCTTATATTTGATTTTGGCGAATGCCTTAATCAGATTATCAACATCTGTTTTCTCGCTATCGTATTGAATAGTAACGAGTTTTGTCTTTAAATCAGGGTTGATAGCCTTGACACCTTTCTCAAAGCGAAGGTTATTTTTGATTTTGTTCACACAGTTATTGCATTCAATCTCAGGTTCGGTTGTGAAGACAACTTCTTTAACATTCTGAGCTTGCACCAAGACTGCAAAAAACATTGCAAATGTCAATAAAAACAGCTTTTTCATGATATTAGTATTTTGATAATTTCCATTTTATTCCTGCGTATACCATTATTCCGTCAACAGGGCCCCAGATCATTGTTGCATCAAAGTTCTCGCCAAACGGATTGTGACAGCCAATAATCGGGTTTTTCTGTTTGAAATTGGTAAGGTTCTCGCCTCCGATATAAATGTTTCCCCAGCGGAACCATTTGAGTATCTGCGCATTTAGCAGCGCATAACTATCAAAAGCATTGCCCCACGACATTGTGCCATCGGCTTTCACGTAAGGGTCAGGCATACGACCTCCGCCATTGAACTGCATGGTTACGTCGAACTGCCATATTTCAAGCGGAGTTTTGTAAGTAAGCGTCACCAAACCCTTGTAACGACTGCTCAAGGGTTTCTCGCGTAAAACGCCATTGATAGTGGTTTTCACGTCGTT
This sequence comes from Bacteroidales bacterium, assembly GCA_017553625.1. Taxonomy (GTDB): domain Bacteria; phylum Bacteroidota; class Bacteroidia; order Bacteroidales; family F082; genus Limimorpha. The sequence goes on along the minus strand of JAFZKP010000026.1, from coordinate 8,787 downwards.
GTACCTGAAGGCTCCCAATAACGAGAATCCCTCGAAAAACGGATATGTAGCGTCGATTTGGAACGTGTGCGAATAGGAAAGTCCGTCAAGATTGGCGAAATGCACCTCGTGAGGGTCGGTGTCAAGGTCGGTAACCACTTGATTTGTAAAGTTTGTATAGTAATATTCCAAATTGATAATCAAACACTTCTCAAAAATATCTATATCAAAAGAGGCTGTCGCGCCATAGTTCCACGCCTCCTCCTGCTTCAGGTTCTCGTCGACGATAATATCGCGGCTGCTTGACAAAAGCGTATGATTATCAAGCATCGGGCGCGGCGTGCGATAGCCTTTGCCAGCCGAAAAACGCAACTTTAACAGGTCGCCAACCGCCCACTTCACATGAGCGCGGGGTGTGAAAAACAATCCGTATAAATCGCTGTAATCGCCTCTAAAACCAGCCATAAACACAAGTTTCTCATCGTAATTGAAAGTATATTGCGCGTATGCGCCAGCGATATTCTCGTCAGGAGCTTTGATAAGGTTCGGCATTAGCTCCAACTTCCAACGCTCATCAAAACAGTCATGATTGAACGACAAACCTGTTGATATACTGTGACTTTGCGTGAATTCGGTCTCAAACATCAGCTGAGCGTATGCGTTGTTATTGTTCACATCGTAAGTTTTTAATCCATATAACGAATTCATTTTGTGAATAGAACCCGACAATATCAAAGCGACGTTTGTGTTATGAATCTCATCGAAAATATAAGCGTTTTTCAACACACCTTCGTAACGCTCACTCCCGATGTTAATCTTATATAATTGATTATCAGAATATAACGCCTTTGAATGATTGTGTGCCTCCTCAGTTTGTCCCCCATTTCTATCCTCTTTCAAAGCCTTGACGTAAGCCTGCATGATGTAATGGTCTTTTTTGTACATCCAGCGGTTCATGAAGTCATACTGCTGCACCTTCGGCATGTCCATAAAGCCGTCGCCGTTTCCGTCATGCTCCATCCACATATTTTCGTAATGTGCTAATACTCCAGTACTTAAAGCGTCATTGAAGTGATAATTGCCTTCAATATTTGCTTCCAATTTCAGGTGGCTGTCGAGGAAAAGGTTAACGTCAAGTTCCTCATCCAGCTGCGGTTTCAGGTATTCCACGTTGATTTGACCGGTAATCGACTCATAGCCGTTTTTCACTGTGGCGGCACCTTTCGACACCTGAATCGAGTGCATCCAGGTGCCAGGGATATATCCAAGCGAAAATGGAGCTGCAGCACCACGGAAAGCAGGCACGTTTTCGGTCAACATTTGGACGTAACTACCTGATAATCCAAGGAGTTTGATTTGTTTTGCACCCGTAGCCGCATCAGAATAATCCACATCAACAGAAGGATTCGTTGAGAAACTCTCGCCCAAGTTGCAGCAAGCCGCACGACAAAGCTCAGTACTCGTGGTAATCTCAATATTTTCAGCGCCTTTAGCTTTCATCCTACCCGGACGTTGAGCTTTCACCACGACATTGTCCAACGTTATATCCTCGCCTGACAGTGTAATTTCAACAAATTCAGCACCGTTGTAAGCCGTGGTGTCGTTGTTAAAACCGATATATGTCGTAACGATAGCGTCAGAATCGTGCTTTTCGAGTACAAAAGCACCTTGTGCATCGGTTGTGGTGCCGATATTAGTATCTTTCCAAACCACATTGGCGCCTATCAAGGCGTTGCCTTTCTGGTCTTTGACAACACCTCTCACCTGCGAGAAGCTGGTTATCGCGAGGAAACTAAAGAATATCGATGTTAAAACCTTTTTCATATCAGTTATTCAGTTGTTCAGTTATTCAGTTGTTCAGTTATTCAGTCGATTATTTCAACTGATTAACTGGCTAACTGATTAACTGACTAACTTATTTATAATCTCATTTATCTCTTTCGAAATCTTAGTAAAATATATTATCGCCAACCCTATAACAACGATAATTCCTGTTCTCAACACCGCTTCAACCAGCTTCCAAACCATTCCAACATCATTAAAGTTAATTATAGATTTTGATATATATTCTACAGATAACCAATTTATTACAAACAACAGTACTACCACAGCAATAACCACAAGCTCCTTCCATGAGAATGGCGAGATTTTCGTTTTCCAGATTATCAGCGAAAGAAGTAAAAGATAATAAATCGAGAACGAAATAATTGACGACCACGCCGCTCCTGTCATTCCCAAAATTGGTATCAACTTGTTATTCAGAATAATGGCACACGCCGTAAGTATCGCTGTGAAGATAAGCTGAAGGTAATACCATTTCGAATAACTGAGCACCGTAACGCCTATGTTCAGTGACGAATTCACAAGTTTCGCAAGTCCGAGAAGGAAAAACACCCATTTGCCGTCAATGTATTTGTCACCATTCGGCAACAACTCGAAAAACAGGTCGATGTTAATCCAGATTATGAAAAACACGAACGACCCTGCTATCAACTGGTGCAAGGAAACACTCTTGCACATCTCCGCAGCACGCTGAGAATCATTGTCTTTCATCGCCTGCGAGATTATCGGGCGCGAAATCGCAGCCACCGAACGATACGGCATCTCGACAAGATTCGCCATATACGAGGCGATAGTGTAGATACCTGTCACGGCGAGCCCCATTTTCGCCGAAATGAAAAACGTGTTAAGGCTCGGGATAATGTTGCCTACGACAGCCGCGACAGTCAAAAACAAAGTGTAAAACATGAAATCCTTGCGCAACCACTTCGAGACATGACCAGGTTCTATCTTGAAACTGATTTTCGAAAGGCTCAGCAAGTAAATGATATTCAACAGAGTAGCTGCGAGATACGCCAAACACAACCCTATTACCATCCCGTCAAGGCTGATGACGCCGGTAATGTACAAAACGTAATCACCGAGAGTGAAAAGACGCACGCCGACTTCTCGCACAAACTTCGGAACGACGATGCGCATCAACAGGTTGGCGTTGGTCTCGAAAACGGTCATGTACATCATGAAAAACGCCATCGGGATGACAAGGTACATGTAATCGACAAACAACGGAGACTCGTCAGCGAACTTGTTGATTACAAAGTCTTTAAACACAAAAAACAGTATCGTAAAAATCACAAAACCGATTGCCGGAACGATTATCGTCCAGCCGAAGAAACCGTGGTCGCGGCTCTCTTTGTCCTTGAAATACGGGTAGTAGCGCATCGCCGAGGTGTTGGTGCCAAGAGCGGCGAGCCCCGACAGCAACAGGGCGGCATCTGCCATGACGCGGGTAAGACCTATCTCCTCCTGCGTGAGATATTTTGTCATGACAAAAAAGGTCGTGATGAACCCGACAGCAACGCCGATGTAGTTCATTATCGTGCCTTTGATGCTCTGCCTAACAACAATTCCCATCAGCTTTTCAAGATGTTTTTGATGAAGTTACGTGTAGGATAGTTCCGATCGTTGAGCATGTGATAAAGCTCGCTCATCAACGGATAATCATTTGTATCAATATTATTATCAATGAGTTTATTATAAAAAATATCCACTGCGATACGGCCTTCAAGAACGACGTTGTCAGACAGGCTATTGTTGAAGAATCCTTTCCCGATAAGCAGTCCGAGAGTGCGGTTGCGGCTCATATCGTTAAGTGACGTGAGCGAGAAATCGCCGAAGCCGCAATACTTGTACATGGTGCTGTTTTCGCCTCCAAAAGTGATAATCAGCCGACGCATCTCATTGAGTGCCATGGTGATAAATATCGAACGCAGGTTCGCCGAGTCAAAGTTGGCATCGACGATACCGATGACGATTGCGTAGATGTTCTTCAAAATCGAAGCATATTCCACACCTGTGACGTCATTGGTGAAATCGGTGCGGATAGGCGTGTCGTCAAACACGTCGGTGATGATTTTGTACAAGCTTTCGTCGGTTGTCGCCGCCGTGAGACCAGTGTCCTGGCGGTTTATGATTTCACGAGCGAAAGAAGGACCCTTCAGCGTCATAAACGGATTGAAAATGAACGACTTTATGCTGTCAGGAATGATTTCCTCCCCGCTTCCGAATCCTTTGGCGAGATTCACCAGAAGAGCAGTCGGGTTGATATAATCCTTGTTTTCCTTCAGATAACCGACCACCGCCGTCGACGGGATGGCAAGGAAAATGACGTTGGCTTCAAGAAGAACGTTCTTGTCATCAGTGGCATGCAGGTTTTCGCTCAGCTTGCATTTCGGGAAATATGTTGTGTTGACATGGAGCTTGTTCACCATCTCAATCACTTGATTCTCAATGGAAAGGAGATAAATCTCATCTTTATTCTTCGCCGCCAGCACGTCTCCTATAGCCGTTGCGATGGCACCGCTTCCGATAAAAACAATTTTTCGCATTTTATAAAATTTTTGCAAAAATACATATTTTTTTTATTTCATAAAAAATAATGTGGTCGCTTCGCTCCAATTTGCTGCTTCGCAAAATGTGACTGCTAATGTGCCTTCTTTTCGGCAAGGAAAATCGAGGCATCAAGTTCGTAGCCAATCAAAACTATTATGCAGTTCACGTACATCCACATCATGAAGATGATGAGACCGCCGATGGAACCGTAAAGCGCGTTGTATTTCGAGAAATTGATGATGTAATAATTAAACCCCACGGTGCCGACAATAAAAAGTAGCGTAAACATTATCGTTCCAGGCGTAAACAAATGGAACTTCCTGTCTTTGTGAGGGTTTCCGAAATAATAAAGCACCGATATAGCGACAAGCAGCACAAAAACCGTGAGAAGCCATCGGCCGACATCTATCAAGGCAATGACAAATCCGTTGTAGAAATGTATCTTATTGAAAAACAATGGCAAATAATTGTTTCCGATAATGATTAGCGCTATTGAAGTGATGAGAAGCGTGCCGAGAATCAATGTTGCGAGCAGACCGCCGAGATACATCCTGAAAAACGACATTTTACCGATATGGTTCACACCCATGTCGAAGCCGCGGAAGAACGCGCGGATAGCGCCCGAGCTGAAGTAAAACGCCATGATAATACCAATGGACATCAACGTGTTATGCTGTCGTGACATTATCTCGTCGATGGTGCCGACCACCCTTCCGACAATGTTTTGCGGCATCACATTTTCAATAAACTCAACTATCATTTCCTTAACGCCTTCAAGAGGAAGATAAGGTATGAATGTGAAAAGCACCATCACGGCAGGGAAAATCGCAAGAAACACGTTGAAAGCCACAGCTGCGCCACGGTCGGTGAGGTAACCTTTAGTAAAGCCGTCGACGAAATAAACGAGCACGTCGTAAAAAGGCTTGCCGCGAAAACCAGGCAAAGTGATGCCTTTCATCCATCCTATCACCTTGTCTTTCAGTGCGATAGCTTTATTCTTGTATTTTTCTACATTAATTTTCATGACAAAATATTAAAGCGCAAAATTATAAAAATTTTACTATTTTTGCAAAAAAATAAAATATGGAAGAGCAAGTTTCACATCCTGGTGTCGTGGTTGGAATCGGTGAACAAGACCTTGAAATAGAGATACTTAGCGCAAGTTCATGCGGCGCGTGCAACATAAAGTCGGCATGCGGGATGTCGGAGATGAAAGAGAAACGCCTGACAGTGCCGAAGCCCGCCGACAGGGAATTCATTGTAGGTCAGCCGGTTAGCATCATCATGAGTACCAGACAAGGCAACAAAGCCGCCTTGATAGCCTATTTCATCCCGACGCTCATCATCATCTCGTTGACGGTGGTCTTGAGCAGCTTTATAAAAGAATGGCTCGCCGCCCTCGCCGGAATCGGAGCGATGGCTGTGTATTACTTCGTGCTTTATTATTTTTTCAGAGACAAACTCAGAAACGAATTCACCTACGAGATACGATAACGCAACTACATGAACACAAACGACTTATCGTTGATAATGTCGTCAATTGGCGTCTCGTTCGGCTGCCATGTCCTCACATGAATTATCGGCTTTTCATGACGCAGGTCAACAAGCAGGAAAAGATAACCCACATCGCCATAAGTGCTTGAAAAATACTCCTGTTTCAACTGCACTCCTATCACATTGTTGATGTTGTTGACAGTATTGAACGAGGTGTTTGTGAAGCGTATGTTGATAAACTCGTTGTTGGCAAAGACCCTGTTGAGACGTTTCATATACTGGTTTTTCGATAAAGTGTCGTATTTGATTCTCACCTTCTCATTCAACTGAATATCATCTGTTTTCTTTGTCTCTTTAAGAACCGAACCAACAATAATCAAAGCGCTCTCGGAATAAATCTGGTTGAGGTAGTCACTGCGTTTCAAAGCGTAGGCTGTCTGATAATCCTCGATGAAATTCACAAGCGTGAGACGCGCCTCATCCGACCATCTGTCTTTTGCAAATATCTGGCTTTCAGTGATATCCGTTAGGCGGAACGCTATCGACTTGACTTTTTGGGTGTTTCTGTCGAAGCGGAACACTATGTCGCGGATGAAACTAACATGATTTTTGAAATCGAACTGCATCGGAATCGAGCGACACAACACCTCGTCGCCGAAATCAAGAAGCTTGTACGTCGGTCTTCCGATGATTTTGCCGTTGCCATAGCTGAAAAGGTCCATCAGCATCTCATAGCCCTCATGAGTGAAGTTTTTCTCTACGCTGGCAAGGTCTTTTTTCGATATCGCCTTCTCAATTTTCTCCATTATTTTAAGATAATCCGACGATGAATCAGTCACTTTCACTTCATTTTCAAACTCCGCCGACTTCTCCATCGTAATCGCTATCTCCTTGTCAGGATACGATTTCACTTCTTCAATCTTATTGATTTTCTTAACCTTATCAATAGAAACGCTTTTCTTTGCGCCAGGGAAATCAATTTGTTCGTCAAGGGCATTGATGATGGAATATACTTCCGGGTCGAAATACTTGACTGCATCAGTGTTTTCAAGTTCTATAACTATATTGACGCTACGCATGTCGGAATGCACGAGTTTTATATTGCTCACGCCATTGTTGACAGTGCCTTGTGCCGTGCCGTTGCCGTTGTTGTATGAATAGTTGAGCCCGTCGATATTGGTGCCGTTGCAGCACACTTTGAAAATATACTCATTCGGACCAGCCTTGTCCTGTTTAACTGGGATAAAGACAATGTCGTTGAGAAGGTTCTCGATGCTCCGAATCAACCATCTGTAGCAGTTGACTTCGATGCCGCTGTCGTCTTTGTATTTCAACGAGTTGCCGTCGGGATGAGAGTGACACAGCATGAGAGCCCAGTAATAATAACGCAAAGCGTCGCCCACGCGGTAAAGCTCTTCAGAGCCCGACGCCTCCCTGATATAGTCCTTTATCTTGGTCTCCCTCATCTTGCAAATGGTGGCGAAGTCGCTTTTCTTAATATATCTCAACGTCTTCGAAGCGCCGATGGCGTCGTTGAGAACGATGTCGTTCGACTGTTTCTTCAGCACATCGCTGAATGTGCCGAGGAGACGCTTGTGCTGTTCATCCTCGCTGTTGGAGTTTTTGAAATAAATCGGATGCAGCGAATTGTCGCTGGCAATATTGTCAAGCAGTTCCTGCAACGCCTCCTCGTCAGCCTTTCGAGGGTTTTTGCACTCGCGGCTTTCGCCGAAATAGTATTCGGAATCGGCTTTTATCTTGTCGGCTTTTTTACGGTTTTCCTTGAAATTCTGCGAGAAGCAGAGAAGTGACAACGAAAGGCCTATCGAAAGAAGCAAAAGTTTTTTCATATTTCGATGATTTGAAACGACAAAGATATAAAAAAATATTTTCAACCTCACAAAAGTTTAAAAAAGTTTCAAAAAACAAAAACAATTTTAATATGATTTTTTCTTTGCTTATTTAATAAAAATATACTAATTTTGCAACCGCTAAAAATATGTTTTGTTTTATGAGTAACATTTTACTATGGTCCCTTGTAATACTGGGAATTTTAGGAGGAGTAGCGGCGGTGATTCTGTTCTTCGTCGCGAAGAAGTTCAAGGTTGAGGAGAACCCGCTCATCGACGAGGTGGAATCGGTGCTTGCCGGCGCCAACTGCGGCGGATGCGGTTTCGCTGGCTGCCGCAACTTCGCGGAGGCGTGTGTGAAAGCCGCAGCCGAGAAGAAGAGCCTCTCAGGTCTCAACTGCCCTAGCTCCGACATGTCTAAAGTCGCCGGTTTGCTTGGACTAACCGCTACCGTTGCCGAGCCGATGATTGCTGTAGTACGTTGCAACGGTACTTGTGAGAATGCGCCGTCGAAGGTGCATTATGAAGGAGCCGACATCTGCGGCTTCGCCAACACGCTTTACGCTGGCGAGAACGGATGTCCTAACGGCTGCCTCGGTTTGGGCGACTGCGTGAAGAAATGCCAGTTCGACGCCTTGCACATCAACAAAGAGACCGGTCTTCCTGAGGTCGACGAAGACAAATGCGTGGGCTGCGGCGCGTGCGCCAAGGCTTGTCCGCGCGGCGTCATCGAGATTCGCGCCAAAGGCAAGAACAACCGCCGTGTCTTTGTGGCGTGCAACAACACCGAGAAGGGCGCTATCGCCATGAAGAACTGCAGTGTCAGCTGCATCGGCTGCCAGAAGTGCTTCAAGACCTGCCCGTTCGAGGCTATCGAGATGCGCGGCAACCTCGCCTACATCGACTTCACGAAGTGCAAGCAGTGCCGCAAATGCGTCGAGGCCTGCCCACGTGGAAGCATCCATGAGGTCAACTTCCCGCCAAGGAAACCGAAAGCAGAGACAGCAGAAACTATTGTTGAACAACCTAACGAAAGTAAAGAATAACGTATGAATCCAATTAAGACATTTCC
>JAFZKP010000004.1 GCA_017553625.1 Bacteroidales bacterium | reverse complement strand
CGGCGTTGTTAATCAGCAGTCGTATGTCGGGCTTTTGCTCGTCCAGCAGTTTCTCGAATGTTTCCATGCTGCGTCTGTCAGACAGATCCAACGGCACGACGCGCACTTTCTGCTGCGGGTGCTGCTCTGCCAGTTCCTTCAGTTTGTTCTCGCTTCGGGCGATAACCCAATACTCGTCGAGCCGCGGATAGCGTTCTACAACTTTCTCAAAAAACACCTTTCCTAATCCGGACGATGCTCCTGTAATAATGGCTATTTGCATAGTATAATTGTTTATTTGTTAATCATTTAATCCTTCGGCAGTTTGCCGTAATAGCAACGAAGCGGACGTTGGCTGATACCGATCATGCAGTAGTTGCACTCGATGCACTTGGCCTCGGTCTGCTTGCCGGACTTGTATTTCTGCACCAGCGTCGGTTCGAGGATGAGCGGACGGCACAGCGACACCGCGTCCAAGCCGTGCTCGTTGATGACCGATTCAATCTCCGGCAGGTCATGAATACCACCGACGACAATCACGGGCACATGCACTTTCGCTTTGATGCGTTCCGCAGCAGAGACATTGTATAAACGCTTCGGAGCAGGCGGTTCCAAGAGTCTGTTTACCAGAGGCTTCATCAGTTTCATGAGTGGCTTCGGAACATTCTTCACAACGGGATAGTCGTGACAGATCATGTCAAACGGGACGCTTCCTCTGGCGAACATGAACACATCCTCCGACAAGCCGCACGACACCTCGATGGCATCGGCTCCCGCTTGCTCCATCAACGTGGCATATTCGGCGGCCAAGTCCTCGGTAACACCGTTTTTCTCAGTGCCGTTCAGTTTGACCCAAACAGGGAACTGCGGAAGGACGGCTTTGATTCCTCGGATAATCTCACCTACTATGAGGAAGCGGTTTTCGGCCGAGCCGCCCCATTTGTCGCAGCGTTTGTTCTTCTTTGGCGACAGGAACTCGCTCAACAGATAGCCGTGCGCACAGTGCAGTTCCACACCGTCAAATCCTGCTTTCGAAGCACGTTTGGCGGCCTCAATGAACTGACGGATGATAGTGTGTATCTCGACCTCTTTTAGTGCGCACACCTTGCCGTACTTGGTTGCTCCCTGTGCGCCGCAATGTGCGATCTGCGCGATAATCGGCGTGTCGTACTGATGCACGGCATCGGTCAGCGTACGGTAGGCAGGAATCTTTTCGTCCGCCTCCAACGTACACATGCCCGGAAAGGTGCTCTTGCCTTTTTCCGCGACGGCGATGTAACCGGTGATGATAGCACCTACTTCGCCTTTCGCCAGCCGCTCATAAAGCGCAGTCAGTTGTGCCGTGGGAAAGCCGTTGGCATCGCCCATCGACTCGTCCGTCGCCGCACGAAGGACTCGGTTTTTCACATGTACTCCACCAATAGTGGTCGGGGCGAAGATGGATTCTTGTGGCGTCATATTTCTATTTTGAATATTTGCTGGCAAAAGTACAAAAAATTCCGCAACTCGAGCCTGCGCCTGAGTTGCGGATTATTGTTGTTTGTGTTTTACACGTTTTTCCCCATTTTGTATGCCTCCTGCAGCTTTCCATTACCCTCAATATCTCGTGGCATAGTCACTCCGCCGCAGAAGAGAGTGCCGGCGAGGCGGCTCTTGGGATAGCAGTCGATCCAGCCGGTGAGACCTGTTTCGGCACGTTGCGGAGTTTCTTCTTCATCCTCAGTAGCAGTTGCCAGCAGATATACATCGCGGAAGCGGTAGTCCTTTGGATACATGGCGTTCATGCGGTCGATGAGGGTTTTCATCTGCCCGCTCATCTCGTAGTAATAGATTGGTGTTGCCCAGCACACCACATCGGCGTTGAGAACGCTTTCCATGATGTAAGGCACGTCGTCCTTGATAACACATGCGCCCAACTTCTGGCAAGCGAGGCATCCCATACAAAATTTGATATCTTTACCTCTAAGACTGATGAATTCAATTTCATTTCCAGTTGATTTTGCTCCTTCAGCAAATTTCTCAGCTAAAACTTGACTGTTTGAGCCAGCTCTAAGGCTGGTTGATATTACGACTACTTTTTTCATGACATTATGGTTTTAATACCCTAACCCTTTCAACCATTTCTCAACTTTGGCTCTGCCGGTGCGGACTTCGTGGCCGTAGATGCTGAACTCGCCAGTTACATTTGCCTTCGGGAAAGCTTTCTTGACATCTTTTACACAGGAGGCGAGACCGCTGCCTTCGTGGGTTGTGAATGGGATGACGGTCTTTCCGTCGAGGTTGATGTCTTTAAATAATGTAAACATCACTTGAGGATAGGTTCCCCACCAAACGGGACCACCGATAAAGACGGTGCCGTACTGCGAGAGGTCGGGAGCTGAGCCTTCGTAAGGTGGAAGTTCACCACGGTTGGCCTCTTCTTGTGCCAACTTAATCAGTGGATTGTAAGCCATGCCGTCGTATTTGTGAGTGACGATTTCAAATTGGTCGGCACCTGCGATTTCGCTGATGTAGTCGGCTACGATTTTGGTGTTTCCGACTTCGATGTTGCCCACTGCGTAATTGTCGCCAGCGTGGGAGAAGAAGATTACGATTGGTTTTTTCATATTGGTTTGATCGTTAGATGTTTGTTTGTCTTGTAGAGACGTGCCATGACGCGTCTCTACGTTGTTTGATTGTCCGTTGCAGCCACTGGCCATCAGAAATGCGAGGGCTGCGATAATTAATTGCTTCATACTACTATCTGTTTGTTTTTTGGCAAAGATACAAAATTAATCCGTTGGATTCCATTGGCTGAACCACCTCACTTGGTCTTCGTACGACATGTTGAAATAGCGTTTTTCCTTATTCAAAGCCCTGATTTTTGCCATTTCGACATTTGAAAGCGCGAAGTCGAACACCTCGATGTTTTCCTTGATGTAGGCTGGATTTGAAGCACCCGGTATCACCGAAAAGCCTTCCTGTAGATGCCAGCGAATGATGACCTGTGCCGCGCTTTTGCCGTGCGCCTGTGCAATTTCGTTGATGACAGGGTCACGAAGGATTTCGCCTTTCGAGTCGCGACCACCCAAGGGGAACCAGCACTCGATTTGGATTCCTTCGGCGGCACAGCGTTCCTGCCAGTGCTTACGCTGAGCGTAAGGGTGACACTCGATTTGCATGATTTGCGGTTTCACTTTGGCTGAGTTGATAAGCGAGTCGAAAATCTCATCGGAGACATCGAAGTTGGAGATGCCGATGGCACGCACTTTCCCCATAGCGAGCGCTTGTTCCATCTCTTTCCAGCCGCCCACGAAGTCGCCCATAGGCTGGTGGAAATAAACGAGGTCGATGTATTCCAAGCCGAGTCTGCCCAACATGCGGTCGATAGCCTTGAGTGTCTTGCCTTCGCCGTACTCGTTAGGCCAAAGTTTGCTGGTAATCCAGATACTGTCGCGCGGTACGCCATTGTCTTTGATGGCACGACCGAGGCTGCGTTCGTTCTGATAGGCGTGGGCGCAATCGAAATGGCGATAACCGTTTTCAAGGGCGGTTTTCACTGAGTTGTAAGCCTCGTCACCTTCGGCAATCATGTAAAGTCCAAGTCCGAACTGAGGCATCTTCACGCCGTTGTTAAGCGTGAGATAAGGTTGTTGAGCATTGATTTTCATAGTGCAGAGAATTAGTAATGTTACGATTAAGATTGATTTTTTCATTTTGCATTGTTTAATTTCACGATGCAAAAGTACAGCGCTCCGCCAAGGTGGCCGTTATCCAAATTTCAGAGGAAATGTCACAAATGGAAGAAAATTATTTTTGGCGGTATTCCGTCGGCGTTTTTCCCAGTACCTTTTTCACATAGCGCGAGAAGAATGACATGGTACTGAAGCCCATCGCATCGGCAATGTCAGTCAACGACTTAGAGGTGTCGTCGAGCAACGACACGAGTTCAAAGGTGGCATAGAACTGAATCCATTGCGAGGCGGGAAGCCCTGTGATTTGGTTGCTGATTTGCGAAAGGTATTTCGCCGTGATACAGAGTTTGTCAGCATAGAATGCCACCTCGCGCTCACGCACGACATGCTCCGAAACCAAGCCGAGGAAGCGAAGGAAGACCTGCGCCGTGTTGTCGGCAGCCTTCATCTGCGAAAGGCCGTGCCGATAGACCGTCCAAAGGTCGTAGAGGAAGATCTGCATCACCCGACCGACAATCTCGCGACGGAAAGGGGAATCGGGCTGAGCTAGTCTGGTTTTAAACAGGTCGAAATCATTGTCCATCAACCGTTTGCTTTTCTCATCAAGATGAAATGAGGGATTGAGGCGGATGAACACGAACCCTTTCGAGGCCCAAACCATTTCTGGGTTGAACGCTGCCAGAAACTCGGGTGAGGCCAGCAGGAAATCGGCCTCGAAATCTTGCGAATAACTTACATTCTGTATGGTGTTGGTCATCTGCCAAATCACCAAGTCATCCACGCAGGAAACGAAATCGTTTTTCCCGTCGGAGAAGGTCATCGAGCCTTTTCGCACCATGATATGCACATGATAGCCATCGGTGAATTCCGAAGGCATACGCCTGTCATTCAGCGTGTTCAGCAGGTTGCAGCCGATTTCCGTTTCCAAATGATTGGTCATAGTGGCTGCAAAGATACAAAAAAAGAGAGACAAATATATTATGCCTCTCAAATAAATTTCTTTCGTAAACTAGCTTCAGCATGCTTTCTCCGTTGACATAAAATTTATAATTTTGCATTGTCAATAACAACACTTATATGAATATCACTTTCGGATTGATAATACCTCTTTTAGGAACCATGCTCGGTGCGGCGTTTGTCTTTTTTATGAAAAAGGAAATGTCGCCGGTATTGCAGAAATCATTGCTTGGATTCTCTTGTAGGTGATTTGTGTCATTTCTTCATTTGTCGCTTTTTGTCTTTCTCTTCTCTTCTTCTTTATAAGACAATAACATAGACAGGGCAAGCAGCGCATTTGCGAGTAAACCAAGTATTTTGACGAATCCCCATCCAGGGTAAAAGAACCATACAATGAAAAGAATCAAAAACAGTGCAGCGAATGCTATCTGCCATTTTTGTTTTTTATTCATACTCATAAATTCCAATTTATCGCCTTCCATATCGTGACCTTAATGTGGAGAAGATTGTGAATCCGCCAGTTCATTACCTGTTCATCAACCTGCTCTCGCCCCACTTATACTGCGGATATGCCTTTTTGAGGTCATTAGCTGAGCCTTCCACTCCGCTGCCGCCGCTGGTGGCGAACACGTTGAGCGTTTTACCGCTGAGGTCGTGGGCTTCGATAAAGGTATTTACGATGGTTGGGGCGGTGTACCACCAAACCGGGAATCCTATCCACACCACATCATAGTCGGCGATATTGTCGCAATGACCTTTAATTGCCGGACGTGACGATTTGTCTTTCATTTCGAGGGTTGAGCGTGAGTTTTTGTCGCGCCAGTTGAGGTCGGCGTCAGTGTAAGGCACCTCGGGGGTAATTTCGTAAAGGTCGGCGTTGAATTCTTTAGCCAGACGTTGTGCTGCGGCTTTGGTTGTGCCGGTCGCTGAGAAATAAACTACCAGTGTTTTCATGTCTTTTTTGTTATTTTCTTGTGAGTTTGCAGTCATATTAAAGCCTAATAGCGCTGCAAGGATGATTAATAGCTTTTTCATTATTTGAATTTTTTGCAAAAATAATCATTAATAATGACTCTACTACATATTTTTCACCAAAAATAATGATGTGCGGATGAAGATAAACTTTATAATTTTGCAGCTGTTAATAAAATTGTTGCTAAAAATTGTTGCTATGGAACATCATCATCACAATCACGTACAGGCGCAGTCGCTGAACGGCATTTTCATCCTGTCAATAATCTTAAACGTAGTTTTCGTACTTGTCGAGGCGGGCGTGGGTCTTTGGCAAGATTCGCTTTCGCTGCTCAGCGATGCTGGGCATAACCTCAGCGACGTGTTCAGTTTGGTTTTGGTGCTTGTCGCATTCCGTTTGGCAAAAGTCAAGAGCAACGAGCATTACACCTACGGCTATCGCAAGTCGACAGTACTTATTTCACTGCTGAATGCTGTGATTTTGCTGGTGGCGGTCGGTGCTATCGTTATTGAAAGCATCCATAAATTCAGCGAGCCGGCTGATGTTAACGGAATAGCTGTGTCGTGGACGGCCGGAATAGGCATTCTTATCAACGGAGCGACGGCTTTGCTGCTCATGCGTGGACAGAAAAACGACCTCAACGTGCGCGGTGCATTCCTTCACATGGCAGCCGACACTTTGGTGTCAGTCGGCGTGGTCATCAGCGGCATCGTTATTGCCAACACCGGTTGGACTATCATCGACCCGATAGTGTCGCTCATCATCGCCGTCGTTATTCTCGTTTCAACATGGGAACTTTTATCAGACAGTCTGCGACTGGCTGTTGACGGTATACCTGACGGTGTCGATTTAAAGGAAATCGAGCAGATTCTCATAGCCGAAGAGCATGTCAAGGATGTGCATCATATCCACGTGTGGGCTATCAGCACCACCGAAACGGCACTAACAGCGCATGTGGTTGTTGACGATTTAAATTGCTGGCCTGAAGTGTCGGAGCATCTCAAGCACGAGCTTGAAGAGCATGGCATCGCTCATGCCACATTAGAGCCTGAAACGGAAGAGTGTCATTGTCACGATCGGGAATGCTGAAGAAATGGGCGATGTAGACAAACGCCCAAAGGCTTCGTTTTTTGATAATTAGCTCTCTATTCATATTATATTTTTCAACTTTCTGTAAAATTGAAATTAATTCCCCGAATTGCAGCCGGGATTTTGAAAAAAGATTTAAAGCCTTTAATGCAGCCGCTAATAAAGCAAAAAGGCAACCATCAAAAAAATGAAGATTGCCTTTCGTGGCATTTTACTTTCCGGAAATTGCCGGAGAGTTGGTGTTTATTCGAATTAGTTTACTGTGCGCACCAGGCGGACCGAGTGTCCAAACGATTTATAGTGGTTGCTGCCATCATGACTATCCGAAGTCAAACTGCTTTGGCCGAATCTCATAAAGTACGCGTAGTTAGTATTGTAATTAGTGCTCGACCAGTAGTACCCGTAGGGATTCTTATCAGGGTCACCATCATAATAGCTGACCGTATTAGTAGAACGGACGCCTGCGGCAGGCAAGAACACCGCACCGTTCTTCTCCATCTTTCGCCATTCGGGGACAGTGTATGAGTTGGACCATGAGGTGCTGCCCGATGTGAAAGTAAGACCTGTAGGAAGTGTCCAATTGTCAGGCAATATTATCAAACCATGCACACTGTTAACAATACCATGACCATATTTCTGGCTTGCGTTGGTTCTTGTTTTGAACAGATAATACCATTCGTCTTTGGTGGGCGTGCGCCAGTCAGTGTGTCCGCCAAGACCGTTGGCCGCCTCACCCCACTCGTTCTTGAGGGTTTCGCCGTAGTAATACTGGACGGCGTTACTATAAGCGATGCCATAGTAATCATATTTGGTTGAGCTGTTTCCTATCCATCCGAAGAGATCCACGGTGCCGTTGGCGGAAACCGTGCGGTTGCCACTGATGCTGGTGTTAGCTGTGTTTCTGCCAATGAAGTCCCATTGGTTGCTGGCAAACGACCACGTCCAATTTGTACCCAGGTTTGAAGTAGTGGCCTGCAGGTTGCCCGGTGCAAAGAACACCTTGGTGCTTGCTCCTACGGAGAAACTCAATTCTGTCATTGTAACAGAAATGCCAGAGCCACCTGTGCCGCCGTGGTAGGTGTTTGCGTTTATCTCTGGGACAGAGATCGTACTGCTTGAGATATAGCCCTCAGCGTAGGCCATTGCAGTTGTCACCGCGCCCTGAGGAAGCAGGATAGCCCAACGGTCGGTATTCGATTCGGCATGAAGCGTGATTTGGCCGTCACCGGTTTTGCTGAACGAGTAAGGCTCGCCTGTGGTTGAAGTGGCTGCGTTGTTGGCTCCGAAGTCCACCGTGACGGTGTTGTTCATGCCTTCGATAGTTATCGGAACGTTTATGTTAGTGGTGGTGAATCTCACGATGGCGCAATAGTTCTGAAGCTTTGCGCTGTAAGTGCTAACTTCAGAGTTATAGAGTGTTTTTGAACGAGCATAGGAAATGACAGGATACTCGCTGGTCTGGTCGGTGATGCTCACGCTTGAAGGCTCGGATTTTGCACCTTTGTTGCCCATGAAATAAAAGTGAAGGTAGTCGGCTTCGCTCTCTGGGGTGATTGTGCCGGAGAAATTGGTGCCGTTGTGCTCGAGATAGCCGCAATATTTGCCGTTGTTGCCGACGTAGATAATATCGCCGTTTTCAAAGGTTACTGTAGCATAATCGGGGTTAGTGTGACCAGTAGGATTAACAATCACTTTTGAGCCGCCATCTACATCGAGAGTGATGAAAACGCCTTCTGTTGCGGCAGTATTGATGGTTTCGACATTTTTCTTGCAGTTTGTCATGCCAAGAAGCATTGCAAATACCAGTAACAATGTTGCACCATGTTTAAAATTGCGTCTGCGCTTTGAAATTGCGTAGCCTGCGCCAATGGCTGTAAGAATCAAAAGACCGCTACCGAGAGGGACTTGTTCACCGATGCCGTAGTTGGAGATGTTGCCGTTATCGTTGATATAATAGATGCCATCGGTACGGTTTTCGTAGTTGTCGTTGATATTTTTGAAGAAGCCGTCGTTTCGTTGGGCTGTTGCTGTTACAGGGACGATTATGCCGGGTAACATCATCAGAGCGAGAAACATCGCTTTAATCTTTGTGATTCTTTTCATTTTTTAGTTGAATTTTATAAATAGGATCAAACAACCTGCAGATGCAAGTTGTAATAAAATTGTAAAATAGTGAAAAATAACGAGTTATATCGAGGGGGGGTAATTGTTGAATCACATGATGCCAAGGCTGGCACAGTGTGGAAGTCACAATCATATTGTTTTTTGTTTAATTTCATCCCCTTGAAAATGAGGGCGCAAAAATACAAAAAATTTTAATACACAATTATTATCGCGGTAAAAATCTTTTGCACTATCACCAAGTCCAAAACCATTTTTTCATGTTGATTGTTTTTTGTGAAAATAAAAAAGCAGTGTATTTGCAGTGAAATATTCCTTTTAAATAACTAAAAATAATGAAGAAGTTTTTTCTGTCACTATTCCTCATTGTTGTATTTATCGGCAGCATGAATGCTTCGCCATACTTGTGAAGCGATTGTGGCTGGCGGTTGCAACCGATAATTAGTAAAGCGAACAATAAAAATAGTATGTTTTTTTTTCATAGATATTTTTTACGGAGTGTTTATTTACAGCAGAACTTTGATGTTGTTGACAAACATGTTGACGGCAATTGCCAGCAAAATCACGCCAAAGAATTTTCTTAGGATGAAAATCAGATTTTGTCCTAATAGTTTTTGAATTTTATCAAGATAACGAATTACGACGTAATCAAGGGCGATATTCAAAAGCAAGCCTATCAGAATATTGACGATGGCATAGTCGGCACGCAAAGACAGCAGACCAGTCAAAGCTCCCGGACCTGCTATCAGTGGGAAAGCAACGGGAACAATGCTTGCACTGCTGTTGTTGCCTTCGTTTTTGATGATTTCACGACCGAGAATCATCTCTACCGCCAATACGAACAGGACAAAAGAGCCGGCTACAGCAAACGAAGCGGCGTCGATGCCAAATACCCTCAGCAAACCGTCACCGGCAAAGAAAAACGTCAAAAACAAAGCCAGAGCCACAAGACAGGCCTGACCCGCCTTGATTTCTTTGTTCTGCTCACGCATGCTTATAAAAATAGGTATCGACCCAAAGATGTCGATGATAGCAGCCATCACGAAGAAGGCACCGAAAATTTCTACAAAATTGATATTCATGGTTTACATATTTATGCTAATGAAAAAGTTGTTCTCTTCAAACAATGAGTGCAAAGTTACAATTATTTCCTAAAAACCAAAAAACTTTTTTTGACTTTGTAAAATATATCACGACAATTCGGATCTTCGTATTTGCCAAATCCCCAACCTTGTTCTTTCCACGCCTTGTTTTCAACAAACTCTATCAAAGGTGCTTCCCATTCATTTTCTGTATCGGCAATTGTGTAATAATAATTAGAAACTTTTTGTTAAAAAAATCTCCAAAATGTATGTGTCAAGTGTTAAAATAATTTATCTGAAATATGACATTTGACGAGAAAATATTTGTACCTTTGCAGCCGCTTTGGAAAAGGGAATGCCGTGGAAATCGGCAACAGTACCCGCTGCTGTAAGCCCGGCGTAAAGGTCTGTCAATCAAGCCACTGTCGAAAGATGGGAAGGCGGCAGACTCGGGCGAGTCAGAAGACCTTGCCAAGCAACATAGTTAAATTTATTTCGGGATTAAAATTAAATTAAAATGAAAAAGTGTTTCTTTTTAGCACTGTCGCTTCTCTTTGCGACAATCGTGAATGCCCAATTGTCCGGCACTTACACCATCAACAGCAATTCTTCTCAAAACCCAAGCTACACCTCGCTCAGCGCGGCAGCATCGGCCTTGTCGGCAGGCGTGTCGGGACAGGTGATTTTTGAAATCGCCCCTGGGACGTATGAAGAATATGTGACAATCAACCAAATCAATGGCGCATCAGCCACCAACCGCGTGATTTTCAGAGGTATGGGTGCCGACAACCAACAAGTCGTCATCACAAGCAGCGCTGGCTACACTGACAACGCCACCGTAAAACTCAACGGCGCCGACTACGTCACTTTCGAAAACATGACGCTGACCACGACATCGACAGGCAGCAATGCACAGCTGCTGAGATTCAACAGCCAGTGCGACTACAACCGCTTCGATAACGTGCGTTTTGTAGGCGTGGAAGTGAATTCAAGCTCAACAGCAAACGAGAAAAACCTTGTCCACATGTACAACGGCGACGGCATCATCAACCACGACACACAGTTCGTCGGATGCCAGTTCATCAACGGCTGCATCGCGCTTTACGTCCAGGGTAAGAACATGAGCCAGTTCAACGAAGGTCTGCTCATCGAAAACTGCTACTTTGAAAACCAGCAGTTCAAGTCGATTTACCCTACTTTTTACCATAATATTATCATTCGTGGCAACACCATCGTGAACGCCAACGATTTCAAGACGGATTACAGGGCTATTGACGTCTTCCAATGCTACAACGGCGCTGTTTTTGAGAAAAACGTGATGAACGTGACGCGTGCTTCGAATTATGTCACTGTTTTTGCAATTCGTCCTTGCGTCGGAACAGCCGACAATCATGTGATTATCAGAAACAACATCATCAATTTGAACTCCAACGCGAGCAGCAACAGTTATGCTTTCTCCATTGACTACAACGACTGCGCTTACGTCGATTTCGCGCATAACACCATCAAATGCAGCGGAACTGGCAACAATGGAAACATTTTCGTACAGAAAAACGGAACGAACTTCAATTTTTACAACAATTTGCTTGTAAACACTTCATCAAACGGCTATGTTTTCCGCTTCAACAACAACGTCGAAAGCCGCATGAGCGACTACAACCGCATCCAGTTTTCTGGAAGCAATATTGGGTATTTCGCTTCCACAAACTGCGCCACTTTGAGCGACTGGACAACAGCCTCCGGTTTCGACTCACATTCAGCACTCTGCACGCCTAACTTCGTGGGAACTAACGACTTGCACGTCACAAGCGCCACAGGATTGACGGTCTCACATCCGCTTTCATACGTTCCGAAAGACATCGACGAGCAGAACCGTTCAACAACAGCACCATGTGCTGGAGCTGATGAGTTTGACGATGGCGGTGGTACAACGACTGTCGGAACTGCCTCTTTCGATGATGTCACTCTTGGTTCAAACGGCTATTGGACTGGCGAGGAAGGCGAAAACGAGATGTTCAGCGGTGGCTGGATTTTCACAAATTACTACTCTTCATATTTCTGGGGAGGCTTCACCGCTTCAAACCACACCGATTTGACACAGACGGGTCTGGATGCACAATACACCGCGGTGACTGCCAGCGGTTACAACGGCTCGGCACAATACGGTGTTGCTTATACATACGGCGCACAGACCGATGTCTATGCCTCTGACGGTCAGGCACATGCCATAACTGGATGCTATGTCACCAACAATCTGTGGGCTTATCAGAGCGTCGTCAATGGTGACGCTACCGCAACACCATTCGGCGGCACCACAGGCAACGACCCAGACTGGTTCAAGCTTACCGCTACAGGCAAGAACGCAAGCGGTCAGGTCGTTGGAACACTCGATTTCTATCTCGCGGATTATCGTTTTGACAACAACGATGAAGATTACGTCATCGACACATGGGAATGGTTCGACCTCAGTCCGCTCGGTGCCGTTCATACCATTTCGTTCAGCCTGTCATCGACAAAGAGTAACGCATACGGCATGCTTACACCGTCATATTTCTGCATCGACGACTTTAACGGAACCGCTCCGACACCTCCGACTCCGCCTCAAGATGAGCCGCCATTCATTGCAAATCCAGTGGAAGACGTGGTTTTCAATGAGTTCCCGCAGACAATTGAAATCAACCTCGACGGCGTGGCATCCGACCCTGACGATGACGACGAGTTGATAGAATACAGCATCGTCTCCAATTCAAATGAAGAGGAGTTGACGGCTGAAATCAACGAGAAGACGTTGGTTTTGACACGTGTCTCAAATGAGCAGGCGGTGGCGGAATTGGTTTTGCGTGCCATAAGTGATGGCCAACATGTTGATTTTGAAATCAATGTCACGATGAATTTCGTGCCGGACGGCATTGCAGAAAATGGCGATGTGACAATTTCGGTTTATCCGAATCCTGCCACAGATGTTATTTACGTAGGGGCAAATCATCATTTGCCCATAGAGACGCAAAATTTTGTGTCTCAACAACGCATTGAAATCTATGACGTTACGGGTTGCAAGGTTCTGTCATCAACCGAAACGGAAATCAACGTTGGCGAATTGAATCCTGGACTGTATATTATTCACGTCAATTGTGATGTCCGAGACGCAAAATCTTGCGTCTTTACAGAACGTTTAATCATTAAATAATTGATTATTCATCATGAGAAAACAATATCAGGCGGTTTCAGCTGCTGATGCCGTGAAAGTCATAAAATCGGGCGACCACGTTCACATCAGCTCGGTGTCGAGTGTGCCGCAATGCCTTGTGAAAGCCCTATGCGACCGCGGCAGGGCGGGAGAGTTGAAAAACGTTTATATCCATCACCTTCACACCGAGGGCGCCGCTCCATACGTCAACCCGGAGTTTGAGGGAATCTTCCAGCACAACGCCTTTTTCGTCGGCGCCAACGTCCGCGAGAGCGTGCAGAAAGGTCTGGCAGATTATATCCCGGTGTTTCTTGGCGAGACCTCTAAACTATATCGCGAGAAATATATCAAATGCAACGTCGCTATGATTCAGGTGTGTCCGCCCGACAAGTTCGGCTATGTGTCGTTAGGTTCTTCCGTCGACGCGACCTTGGCGGCGATGGAGAGCGCCGAGTTCGTCATCGCGGTGGTCAACAAACACGTGCCGCGCACTTTTGGCGATGCGCTGGTTCACATTAGTCGCATTAATGTCTTTGTAGAGGATGACACGCCTTTGCTAGCTGTTGAGATGCCTGAACCTAACCAAGTTGAGAAGACCATCGGGCGTTATTGCGCTGAGCTCATCGAAGACGGAGCCTGCCTCCAGATGGGTATCGGCAGCATCCCGAACGCCATCCTGTCGTGCCTCCACAACCATAAAAACATCGGTATCCATACCGAGATGTTCTCCGACGGCATTCTTCCATTGGTGAAAAAAGGTGTCATCACTGGCGACAACAAAAAGCTCGACAAAGGTAAGATAGTCTCCACTTTCGTGATGGGCTCAAAGAAGATTTATGATTTTATCGACGGCAACCACGAGGTTTTGCTGAAAGATGTGGAATACACCAACGACCCGTTCATCATCGCGCAGCAGCCTAAGATGACATCCATCAACTCGGCAATCCAGATTGACCTTTCGGGACAGGTGTGTGCCGATTCGCTTGGCGACAAGATTTACTCTGGCGTGGGCGGTCAAATCGACTACGTCTACGGCTCGTCGCGCGCTCAAGGCGGAAAGGCAATCATCGCGATGCCTTCGACAACCAAAAAAGGTATCAACAAGATCGTGCCTGCTCTCGATTTGGGCTCCGGCGCTGTCACCACACGCAACCATATCCATTGGTTTATCACAGAATACGGCGCAGTGAACCTCTACGGACGCTCGCTGCAGGAACGCGCACGGCTCATCATCTCAGTAGCCCACCCGAAATATCAGGAGGAACTTGATGAAGCCGCATTCAAACGCTTCGGCCCGCACTATCATTACATTTGCAGAAACATGTAAAATAGTTAGTCAGTTAGTCAGTTAGCCAGTTAATCAGTTTAACTGAACAACTGAACAACTGATTAACTGAACAACTGATTAACTGAACAACTGATTAACTGATTAACTGAACAACTGACTAACTGAAGAAAATGATCAACTTCGCTTTCTTCGCTCCGACTACGTCATCGTCAACATGTTTGTCAATAACATCATGGTGATTATCGCAAAGGTCTGACGACTTCACGTTTTATAAAAATCCTGTGGTTTTTTCATGTCTGTGAAAAAAATCGTATATTTGCAGTCATTCAAACAACTAAATCTGTAATTATGGCTGACAAAAGAATGGAAGAGTATCGTGCGTATTACGACGCAAGGGTTGAACGATACGCCAACAATCCCAAGAAGAAGCATTCGTTCGAGGCTGAATCGAATCTCAGGGATCTGATGTACAAATACGACACTTTCGAGGAAATCAAGGACAACCTGGGCTCGCTCAACATCGACTGTGCCTTCGCTGCCTGGCAAGACCAGTACGAGATGGAAAGCGAATACTATAAAGAGGTCGAGGACCCGGTGCGCAAGAAATGTGCCGATAAGATTCTCGCCGAGATCGAAAAATATCCTAAAACAGGACTCTCAAACTCGTCGGTCATCGATATGGGGTCTAAGATTACCGAGGTGACAAACCAGAGCAACAACGAGATTTATTACGACGAGGCAAGCGGAAAGGCTCTTCTCGACGAATGGAAACATCTCGACGAAATCGATGTCTACACCAACGCCGCGGTGCCTGGAAAATACAAGTACTACATGCAGAAATTCGTCTCCGACATCAAAAAGGAGATGCAGGAACGCAACGAAAAAAACGAGAAATATCTCAAGGCCTGGTCAAAAGGAAGACGCATCGACCCTAATCTGGCAAAGGAAAACAGATACCGCCGCCTCATGCCTTACAGCGACGAGGACATTGAGAAGCAGCTGAAAAAATACAAGGAAATCATCAACATCAAAGGATAAAAGGAGGAACAGCTATGGTGGAAAAACAAATTGCCGAATCAATCAAGCAAGGCTATAAGAATATCCTTGATGACATGAAAAACCGTAATATCACCGGAAAATATTACGATGAGGCGGAGAAATATTATACAACAGGCTTCTGGAGCTTATCGAGACATCGCCCGATGCCAATACGCTCTATGCGAAGATGAACGACGAGAACATCGCGGTGAGAATCTCCGACGCATATACGCGCGCGCTTACCGAAATAGCTGAAAACGCCAACAATGGCGGCGCCATTTATGACGACGACACTCTCATGAAGATGTATGTCAAGACTTTGCACGACAGCGTGAAGGCGATGCGCGATGGCTTTGAGAAACTCTTGACAGAGGCTTCCGAGGCGGACCGCAAGAGAATCATGGTCGACAACAATCCAGAGGAGCTGATAAAAGGCGTCGAAGAACTGATAGCGCTGTCGGAAGAGCCGGGGATGACATATCCCAACTTCCTGCGTCTGCAAATAGAGCGCGGACTCGACGACTTCAACGCGAGCTCAATAACCAGAAAA
Organism: Bacteroidales bacterium; assembly: GCA_017553625.1. Classification (GTDB taxonomy): domain Bacteria; phylum Bacteroidota; class Bacteroidia; order Bacteroidales; family F082; genus Limimorpha. The sequence goes on along the minus strand of JAFZKP010000004.1, from coordinate 18,334 downwards.
GTTATTGAGACACAACTCGAATGCTACAGATGCACCATCAGCCAGGACTTGGAAATAAAAGTTCTTGAAGAGAAACTCGAGGCTTACGACAAACTGGCTTCGATGAACAAGTTCGGGAAAGTCGACGCGCACGTGTGGGAGTTCGTGGAGAAGAAAATCGAATGGAAATATGCGCCCGAGATAAAGAAACGCGACCAGATTTACCATATTTTCAAAAACATCCTCGACGACCTGGACTTGTGGGAGATGGCACATTGTCCTTTCGCGATGAACGTGGAGCCGTGGGCTATGATTTTCGATGTCGACAAGAGGAAACAGGCTATCGAGAGGGACAAAAACATCATGCCAGGCGTCATCTGGGAATACGAGAAACTGCTTCTTCACTATTTCGGATTGAAGCTGAAGGACATCATCCACGACCAGTCGTTCATTCATGAGATAAAGGCGTATACGATGGTTCATTCGCAGGAGATTGTGGGGCATCTTCTGTTGGAAGTCTATCCTGTCTGCAAGCCTTTCAACCCGCTTCCGCAAAGTTTCATTAGCAAAAGGACGGAGATTCAAAATGCGAAGAGGGAGGAAAACCCAGATCAGGACAAGCCTTTCTATATCTTGAAAGAATACTACGATGCGCGTTACGGCGAGGAATATATGGAGAGAATCTCGAAAGGTATGAAACCGAAAAAGACTTCGGCGGCAAAGCCTTGGGATTTGGAGGAGTTTTTGAATAATGTGGAAGGGAAAATCGGGGAGCATAACCTCGATGAGGCTTTTGAGGACCAGTCGCCGTCGATGATTGACAAGGCGAAGGGTGCCGTTGATGTCGTGAAGGAGAAATCAAGGCAAGGCTTCTCGCTGTTCAAGAAAGTGTCCGACCTGATATACCAGGTGAAAAAGTTTTTGCCATAAAAAAGAAAGGCTTTGAGTTTATCAAAGCCTTTCTTTTTTTGATGTGGTTTCTTTAGAATCCTGTCCAGAATCTCTCCCAGAATTTGTGTTCCATCTCTTTCCACGTTTCTGCCGCTGCAGCCTCAAAGTCGGCGGTGTAGCGGTTCAGTTCTTGCGCCGCCTCGTCGTTTTTGCCTTCTTTGAGAAGACTTTCGACTCTTTTCTCGAGTTCTGGCATCTCAATCATCGCCTTGTCTTCATAACGCTGTATGTTGCTGTACATCAAGTCTTTGCACAATCCCCAGTTTACTTGTGCGAGTTTGTTGGCTTTTCTGTAGCGCCACAAGACGGTGCTCTCGTCGAAATGGTCGTGACCGCATCTGTCGAAGCATGAAGGCATCTTGGTGCTGCCGCTGTACACAGGGATTCTCGGGCTTTGTCCCGGGTTCTCTACGCTCATCCAGCATATTCCGCCGATTTCGTCAGGCATCCAGCCGCGGAGCTGCGCCACGAAAGAATATGAACACCACGACATCGCCACGCCGCGTTTGAATTCAATAGTTCCGGGTTTCAGCATATTGTAAACCTTCTGCTCGTTGCCGCCCATCCACGGGTTGGCGGTAGGGGAGATGATGGTGTCGCCGTTACGGTCAACGATTTTGAGGTTGCGCGTGAGGTCCATGTCGGTGCCTTCGTAGTAGCTGCGGAGGAGCCTCATCACGTCGCGCACGTCGACTTTGTTTTCCGGCTTCACTGAGAACGGGATGTCCTGTGCGTCTCTGTCGAGGTTCAACGACGGAGCCAGCTCGTTGAAGATGAACCACTCACGCTCGCGGAAGTTCTTGCCGTTGGAGTAGCTGCTTGCAAAAGCCTTGTACCATATAAACTCTTCCTTGCCGTCCCAGAGGCCGTATTTCTTCGCCACCTTCTCGACGTTGTCGGAGCACATGAAATAGTCTTTGTTGTCTCTGTCCAAGTATTTTATTCTCGGGATGTTGGCAGAGACGCTGACTTCGCCGTCAGGCACTCTCTGCGCCGCCCAGATGCCGCCGATTTTCTTCGGGCCCTCGCCCATGATTTCCATCAGCCACACCTCTTTGGTGTCAGCGATGGTTATTGCCTCGCCGCCGTCGCCGTATCCGTATTCCTTGATGAGCTCGCCGATGAGTCTTATGGCTTCGCGGGCGTTGTCACAACGCTGCAGAGCCACGCGCTCGAGTTCCTCAATCATGAACATTCCGTTATTGTTCACGAGAGTGTCTGGACCTGAGAACGTGGTCTCACCGATGGCAAGCTGTTTCTCGTTGAAGCAAGGATAAGCTGTGTTGAGGTAGGCGAAGGTGTGCGCTGCCTGCGGAATCTCGCCTGCTTCCTTCACCCCGCGGCTGTCGTATGGGTCGGCGGTGTGCATGGTGCCCTTGTAGACCTTCATCGTCGCGCCTTTCTCGTTGTTGGTGGCTTTCTCCCAGCGCATCCAGGTGCGGTAACGGCTGTCACAGGTGTGCGATGTCATCACAGAGCCGTCGGTGGAGGCGTCCTTGCCCACCATGATGCTGGTGCAGTTCGCGCCTTCAAATTCGTATTCGTCAACATTGACCTGAGCGTTAATGCTCATTGTCATCGCGATTATCACTAAAGTGATTAAAGTTTTAATGGTATTTTTCATAATATTTTTTTATAATTTGTTGCTTCGCAAAATTTGTTAAAATGTGTTGCTTCGCAAAATGTGGAGGCTTCGCCTCATTCAGCTGTAAGGCTGCACATTAGCCGCAGGCTATCACATTTTTTGAAAAAAACGTAAAGTTCACTTTTCCGTATTTTCTATGGTCGTAATAATTCGGATGCCCCGAGAAATCAATGGTCCTGTCGTGCTCCACAACGAAGATGCCGTCTTCTTTAAGAAGCTCATTCTGGAAAACCAAATCGACAAGCAGGTCATAATGCTTGCAGTCGTATGGCGGGTCGGCGAAAATCAAGTCGTATTTCGCCTTGTGCATCGGCAGAAACCTGAAGACGTCCGATTTCACAACCGACAACTCGTTCATATTCAGCTTGCTGGCGGTCTCTCTGATGAATCTGACGCAGTTGCTGTTCTCGTCGACGGCAGTCACGTGCGGGCAGCCTCGCGAAACGAGTTCGTAAGAGATGTTTCCCGTGCCTGCGAACAAGTCGAGAGCCGTTGTCTCTTCCAAATCTATTTGATTCTCAAGGATGTTAAACAGACTCTCCTTCGCCATGTCGGTGGTGGGGCGTGTTGGCAGGTTGTCGGGCGCCACAATCTGTCGTCTCTGGTGTTTTCCTCTTATTATTCGCATTTTATCTCTTTTTTGAAACGGATGTCGCGCACATAACGCGAGGTGAATTCCACAAGCTTCGAGTCTTCCTCAATCATGCCGAGGAAATATACCGGCACCGACTCGGCTTCGAGATGCAGCTGTTCTATCGAGAAAAGAAGGAAATAAAGGAAATCTTCTTTCGTCTTGAAACGGAAAGTGTTGTAAAACAGCAGTTTTGTTCCTTTCAAAACAAACATCTCGTAATGCTGGTCTTTGACGTTCAGATAGATACGCGCGTCGTCGGTGCGCTCTTTGTTTTCCTTAATCAGATTCTCCAGAAGCACGCTTGTGGGATGCTTGGACGTGTTGTTTTCAGGAGCGCAGTAAACGTTGTACGCCTCTGCCGTCTCGATGTAGTCGGTGCAGACGACGCAGCCGTCTTTCATGATTCCGAGAAAGTCAAGATACTTCTCTTTTAATTCTTCCTGATAAAGGGCGGCAGGCACCAAAACATACGAAAAACCATCCAACTGATGCTGGATGGTTGTTTCTTGTTTGTTAGCGTTTGCGGTCTCCGGAAACATATTATTCCCAGTTACCGTTTAATGAGGCCTCGTCCATCGAACCTACCTTCAGACCTGCGTATTTTTCAAGGTCTTCCTGCTCGGCTCTCAGGTTGTTGACTCTCTGTTGGTCGAGATCCCAAAGATAAGTGTTGTAAGGTGTCTTTGCCTCGAACACTGCAACTTTCAAACCGCCGCGGGTGATGTAACCTGCCTGGAGTTCGAAGATCTGGTTTTGTGAATAAGGGACAACTTTGATGCTGTTGATGTCGAAGTTGTCTCTCTTCTTGAACAATGAGTCATAAACTGAAATGTAACCCACTGTGTCGTTGATGGTCTTCGTGTAAGTTGTATCGTTAGGGTCAGCGACGATATTTACGACTGGAAGCTCGCCAGTCTGGATATAGTTGATGAGAGAGTCGAAGTCGGCGGTGTATCTGTTGTAAGTCTGTTTGAACAGTGTTTGTGTGCTTCTGATGTCCTTAAGGCTCTGCACAACTTTGACTTCTCTTTCTTTACGTGTGTTTTCAAAAACTACAGGCTCGCTGATGCTTTTGTAAATCAAATAGACTAACACGCATGAGACGAGTGCCAATGCGATGTTGATGATAGTCAGTTTCTTATTATTCATGATGATTAACTTTTATTTACATTTTTTGCGTTGCAAATTTAGCAATTTTTTTAATAAGAACGAAAATTTTTAAAAATATTTTATGAATAATATTCCACGTTGAAACCCAATGATTTAACTCTTTCGGCGATGCTGCCCATCTCTTCTTTTGAAAGCTTCTCGAGGTTTTTTTCAGGAGTCTCCCTGTCGATGACGTAAATCATTGTTTTTCTTGGTTTTATCTTTTTAAGATGGTCGAGCCAGAGGTTGATTTCCTCATCTGTCGTGTTGTCGATTTTCTTGCCGTTGTGCGTGCCGCGGAGGAATAATGTCTGTATAACCACTTGACCGTCAAAGCGTTGCAGATCCTCGATGTATTGCTCGAGATTGATTTTTACATTTGGAAGATTCACCTTATTAATAGTGTCAAGGGTGCCGCCGTCGAGTTTGCAGATGTTGTTGTCGACTTTTTGCAGTGCCTTGAAGATTTTCTCGTCGTGAATCCTCGTGCCGTTTGTCAGCACGCTGATGACGGCTTTCGGGACGTATCTGTCGCGTAATTTTATTGTAATATCAATGATTTCCGGGAAGTTAGGATGCAGCGTAGGCTCGCCGTTGCCCGAAAAGGTGATGCTGTCGGGTTCTTTCGGCGTCCCGACGAGTTCTTTCAGCGCATTCTCTAATGTTTGCTCATATTCCTGCGGTGTCGCCAGATGCGGGTGCTCATTTCTTTTCTCCGGATTCCAGCCGCATTCGCAATAAACGCAGTTGAAGGTGCAAATCTTTCCAATCACAGGCATCAAATTGACACCCAGAGAGTTACCTAACCTGCGACTGTGAATCGGACCGAAAACCAGATTTTCAAATAATATTGCCATTTTCAAAAATTTTTGCAAAAATACAGAAAATTTAACCTATCTTTGCAAAAAATTATACGTTATGAAGACGAAACAGGAAATCACGGAAAACTGGCTGCCACGCTACACTGGACAATCACTTGACAAGTTTGGCGAATACATTCTTTTGACTAATTTTTCGCATTATCTGGAGAAATTTGCGTTTTGGAATGGCGTTTCGATAGTGAGCCGCGACCGCTCGATGCCTTGCGCCACGGCAGGCGACATCACGATGATTAACTTCGGAATGGGAAGCGCCAACGCCGCCACCATCATGGACCTGCTGAGCGCCATTCATCCGAAAGCTGTGCTTTTCCTGGGCAAATGCGGTGGAGTGAAGAAGAAAAACCAGGTCGGTGACCTCATCCTTCCTATCGCCGCCATCCGTGGCGAAGGTACGTCGAACAATTATCTCTTGCCTGAAGTGCCGGCTCTGCCGGCGTTCTCGATGCAGAAAGCCATCTCTACGACTATCCGCGAGCACGGTCACGACTACTGGACAGGAACAGTTTATACAACAAATAGACGTGTTTGGGAATACGACGAGGAGTTCAAGGAATATCTGCATAAGACACGCTGCATGGCAGTCGATATGGAGACTGCGACGATTTTTGCGGCAGGCTTCGCCAATGAGATTCCGACAGGTGCGTTGCTTCTCGTTTCCGACCAGCCGATGATTCCTGAAGGAGTGAAGACCGAGGCGAGCGACAAGAAAGTGAGTTCGATGTTCGTCGACGAGCACATCAAAATAGGCATCGACGCGTTGCATCAGATAATAGAAAACAAACTGACAGTCAAACACTTGCAGTTCTGATGACCTACGAGCAGATTCTTTCGGACATCAAAAACAAGATTTACCATCCAGTATATTTCCTGATGGGCGAGGAGCCGTATTTTATCGACTCGATCAGCGACGCCATCGAGAGCACCGTGCTGGATGAGGCGGATAAGGCTTTCAACCAGATTATCCTTTACGGAAAAGACGTCAACGTGCACGACATCGTGACACAGGCGCGTAACTTCCCGATGATGGGTAACTACTTGGTAATCATTGTGAAAGAAGCTCAAGACGTGAAAAATATCGAGTCGATGGAGCCGTTTTTGGAGATGATTCCTGAGACCACGATTTTGGTTTTAAACTACAAATACAAAAAGCTCGACAAACGTCTGAAGTTCGCGAAAACACTGGACAAAGACTATGTTTTGTTCGAGTCGAAGAAGCTTTACGACCGCGACATCCCGAAGTGGATTGTCAATTATCTCAGCGGGCGCAATTATAAGATTCAGCATAAAGCCTGTCAGATGCTCGCCGACTACCTCGGCACTGACCTTTTGAAAGTGCGCAATGAGCTTGAAAAGCTGATGGTTGCATTACCGCTGAAAAAGGAAATCGATGATTTCGATGTGGAGTACAACATCGGAATCTCCAAGGATTTCAATATTTTTGAGCTTCAGAAAGCTATTAGCTACGGCGATTTCCCGAAGGCGGTGCAAATCATCAATTATTTCGGCGATAACACCAAGGAAAACAATATCATTGCCACGATAGCGATTCTTTACGCCTATTACTGTAAGCTCCTTAAACTGCATTACGCCACTGATAAATCGAAAAATAGTATCGCTTCAGTCATAGGTGTCAGTCCGTTCTTTGTCGACGACTACTTCGAGGCCGCTCGTCGCTACGACATTCGCAAATGCGTGCAATGCATCGCTGTTCTTCGTGAATTCGACTTGAAATCAAAAGGTTACAACGTCGGCGATGTAGAGCAAAAAGATTTATATCGGGAGATGATTTACAAGCTGATGAAATAGCTTAAAAATACTGTTCTACAGCGAATGCAAATTGCTCGATGAAAATTTGCTTGAACGCAGAAATGTTGTTCTGCTCGTAAAAAACTAGCATTGCCTTTTTGTAGTCGATGGAATCAACAGTGCGGAACGAAATTGGACAATAACCGTTGGCAATCAGGATAGCGTTGCTCGTAATGCGTGCAGTACGCTTGTTGCCATCGGCAAACGCTTGGATATAAGAAAGCAAAACCAATGCGAGAATGGCCTTCTCGAAAACATTCTCTTTTGCATTGATAAGCTTACATGAGTCCTCTAACGCCTCGCGAATTTGAAACTCGTTGTCAAGCGGTCGGTAATTGGTGCCGGTGATGCCGACACGACGCTTGCGGATGCCTTTGTCCACATCCAGTTCCTTGACGAGCAGACTGTGAATATCTTCTATTCTTCTGATATTCAGTTGTTTAAAATAATCGGGATTATCAAGAATAAAATCCAACGCATCCTTGTGATTCAAAAGCATCACCGCCTCTTCTTTCGTCTTACCCGATGCCGTTTGTTTTTCTTTCAAAAGCTTCTCTGTCTCAAGCAGTGAATAGGTGTTTCCTTCGATTTGCGACGATTTCCAACTCAAATCGATGCCGAGACGTTCCATTTCCTTACGGTATTCGGTGTCTGAAATGCCTTGTAAATTCTGTTTAAACTGGTTTTGTAGAGCATTAAGCCGTTCCATCTCCTCTGATGTAAAAATCGCAACTTTCGGTAATATATCATTTATCAAAGAGAAATTAAAACCACTCTGGACAACACGTTCGTCGGTCTCTTTTTTGAAATATGTTTCAATATCAATTATCATCGTCACTTGAGCCTTGGCGGATATGCTATAGCGTGTGGCACGACCTTGTCCGACAACATTAACATCGCCTTTTTCGACAAGCGAAGCCAGCATCCTCTTAAGCGTGGCGGGACTTTCAGTAAGATTCAAACCTATTTCTATATCATTCCTTGAGCTCTCAGGATGAAAGTGCAAAAATTGAAGTATTTCCGACTCTTTTTTCATGACAATGTTTTTTTACGGCTCAAAATTACTGTTTATTTTAATACAAAAGACAAAAAATGAGCCGTAAAATGGTTTTTTTATGATAATTTTGAGCCGAAAGGGCAAAATTGGGTTATGTGTTGGTGTCCGATAAGCGTGCCAGAGGCACGCCATCTTATTAGCCCCAGGCAACGCCTGGGGCGATTTGTGATGGGATATTATATAATTAAAATTATGAGGCGCGCCGGAACGGCGCGCCGCCAACTTGATATTTTGGACTATTAGGCTCTGCGAGACCCCCACACTGTGCTGCGCTTGTGCGGGGTAAATGAGGTGGCGTGCCTCCGGCACGCTAAATTTTTCAAAAATTTTCTAAGATTATTTAAAAATTTGTATATTTGCACTTGGTTTAAGCAATTAAACCACTATTTATTGAAATTAACGAAGCGTTATGCTCGTCTTGTGAATGAAAACGTAGGAAATTTTCATTAAAAGTTGCAAGAATAGTATAATGGTTCGCGCTATTATAGCGTGGGCTATCCCCATTCTTCAACTTTAGGTTTTTCCTACGACCTTCATTCAGAGATTGGCATACAGTTCCACGCTTCCTTTATTAATTAACTGGTTATTTTCTGTGGTGGAGCTGACACGGATGGAGGATTAACTAATGAAAAAAACCTTACATTTATTAATGACAGCCGTTATGCTGTTCGCATTCACAGCGTTCTGTAACGCACAAGAAAAAGATTACAAAGAGTTCATGAAGGAACGCAAGGAAATGCAGAAATTCACCAAAGACCAAGCCAAGGAAAAAGCTTCAAAAGACGCACGTAAAGCGGCGAAACAGCTGCAAAAAGATGGCTGGAAAGTGGCTCCAGGTTCACTGCCTATGGAAAAACAACTCGACCACCTTTACGAGATGCAGTATGAAATAGATTTAAATACAGGTTTCCCTAAATTTATAAAAGGTGAAGCCATGTCAGTAGGCGGAAACTATGACGCAGCCAAGATGCAGGCAGTGAATCTCGCAAAAATAGAGTTGGCAGGCAATATCTCAACCGAAGTGGGCGCTCTCATCGACAGCCGTGTTGAAAACAATCAACTTAATTCAGAAGAAGCTGTTTCCGCCACTGAATCGGTGATGGCGGCGAAAAGTCTTATTCAACAAAAAATTGGCAGAACCATAATTGCCTTGGAGCTTTATCGCGACCTTAAAAACAAGAATAAAGAGGTTAGAGTTGTGATTATGTACAACAGCGATATGGCAAAGGCGGCGGCAAAAGACGCCATTCGCGAGGAGATGAACAAGAAATCGGATAAGCTTGCCGAACAACTTGATGAGATTTTAGGCTTCTAAACCATGAAAAGATTAGTTTTTTCAATCATTTTGCTGGCTTTGGCTTTTGTGGGCAACGCCCAGAAAGCTGTCAATGTGAGTGGTGAATACCGTTACGTTGTTCCTGATAACGTTTCAAGAACCGAAGCCCTAAATATTGCCATTGAACGCGCACGCAACGAGGCCATGGCAAAGGAATTCGGCACGGTGGTGTCGCAAACCAATACCACTACTACAAAAGTTGTTGATGGCAAAGTGGAAACAGGGTTCATTTCCATGGGCGGCACAGAATCTAAAGGTTTATGGATTGACGACACCAAGGAACCGGAAGTCAAGACCTTCTATGAAAACGACGTAATGGTCATAATAGCCAAAGTTTGGGGTAAGGCAAGGGAAATCAAAAATGCCGAAACTGAAATGGATATAAAAATACTTTGCAACGGAATGGAAAACGAACGTTTCAAAAACAATGACAAGTTTTCTATTGATTTCAAATCGGCATCAAAAGGCTATGTAGCGATTTTCCTTCGCGACGAGAATCTTGACCCTATATACTGCATGTTACCATACGAAAACGAGAACGGAGAAGTTCGTGCAGTGAAAAGCGGAACAAAGTACAATTTTCTTTCAACGAAAGACCCTATTTATCCTTTCCGAGAAGAGACCATTCTGGTCACTGACAAAACAGTTGAATTCAATACTATACTTGTTGTTTTCTCTAAAAACCAGTTCTCGCTCCCAATATCGGAAGATGGCGAATATGTTCCCGAAATTCCAGCCGACAAGTTCATGAAATGGTTACGCAAAAACCGCATCAACGATGAGACAATGCAGGTGATTGAAAAAACAGTTGAAATAAGAAAAAAGTAAAACTAAAAATTTATCAATATGAAAAAGGTACACATTATTAAATTAGTATTTGCCACGTTGGCTGTAACTCTTGCCTTGTCAAGTTGTTCAATATACAACGAATCTTTGGTTAGTACTACAAATCCCCCAATTAAACAAAAACTGCCATGCATGCAGGTGACTTTTAAAAAAAGCAACAATTCTTTTTTAGGTGCAAGTGCTGATATAGATTTCGAAATTGTTGAAAAAACAATAACTGAAGAATTAAAACATAATATCATATCATATGGAGCACCATCAAACTCGAATGGTAGAATTGAGGCGGTATGTGAGAGGTTAGACGAGGCTAATAACCAGACATGGCTTATGCTCTCAGCCTGTACATTATTCACTGCCAATTTTTTAGGTTTCCCTATTGATGTTACAAAATGGGATATAAAAATGCAATTTAATATTTATGATAATAATAATGAAATCATAAAAAAATATAAATATCGTGCAACTGATAAATCTCTTTTAGGATTTTATTATGGAAGAGGTAATGGTGTGGTTTTGGTTGATGTCACTAAAAAAGTGCTGGCAGATTTCAGAAAAGACATTGAGCGTGATGCCGATATGATTACGCAAAAGATAAATGAATCAGCCGTGCCAAAGTATCCTAATAACAATTACTATCAGCAACCTGCTATCGCCCAACAACAAATCCAACCAGTTCAACAACAAGTTGTGAATCAGCCGGCACAAACAGTTACAGAAAAATCAATCCAATCAGATGTTGATGTCAACATTCCTAAAACAGGGCGAAAAGCAAGTGACACCTTTGTCCTAATTATTGCAAATGAACATTATGCATTTGTAGATAATGTAGATTTCGCAGTTCACGATGGAGAGATTTTTAAGGAATACTGCATAAACACTTTGGGCGTGCCAGAAAGACAAGTATGGTTCTATAAAGACGCTTCAGCTGGTATTATATCAGGAGGTGTCGATAAGATGGTTCAGGCAATGAGTTTATTTGACAACTCAAAGGCTATCGTTTATTATTGTGGTCATGGCATTCCGGATGAACACACTGGTGACGCTTATATCGTCCCTACTGATGGCAAAGGCACAAATACAGCCACTTGTTACAGTCTTAACAAACTATATACGACACTTGCAGCTTCAAACGCCACCAGTATCACTTATTTCATGGATGCATGCTTCAGTGGAGCTAACAAAGAAGGCTCAATGCTTGTTGCCGCTCGCGGTGTGGCCCGTGAAGCCAAAAAAGAGACTCTTAAAGGCAATACAGTAGTATTTTCTGCAGCATCTGGGGCAGAAACAGCAATGACATACAAGGAAAAAGGCCATGGCTTGTTCACATATTACCTTTTGAAAAAACTTCAGGAAACCAAAGGCGATGTCAGCTACGGAGACCTCGACAAATACATCAAAGACAACGTGAAACGTGAGTCATTCCTCACTAACGAGAAGGTTCAAACACCGACAACGAACGTGAGTGAAAACGCAGTTGACAGCTGGAGAGAAATGAATTTGAAATAAACCTAAGTATTATGAAAAAAATACAAATATTCAGATTATTGTTGATAACTTCAGCAATACTACTAACATTGTCTGGGTGTAATACATATCAAGCAGCTATGCTTAAAACAAACAATCCATCAATACCCCAACAATTACCAAAAATGAAGGTGGATTTTAGTGTATCTCCAAATTTAAAAAAGAATCTGCAATCAGTTGTAAACACTTACATAAAACCAGTGGTAATGGATGAGATTCAAGAAAACATCTTTGACAAAGATGATTCAGCATATTATGGCAGAATTGAGGTTATATGCGAGAATTATGCCCCCAAGCTCAACATCCTTTATCCTCTTGTATCTGGTTTCACATTATTGACTGCAAATATTTTAGGATGTCCCACCAATAAGTTTTCATGTAACATAAGATTAAAAGTTAACATCTATGATAACAATAATGTTATAAAAACTTATTCTTATGATGTGTCTGATGAATCTTCTATAGGGTTTTATTATGGAAGAGATGCATTGGTCGTTGTGGTAGATGCCACAAAAAAAGCGATGACAGATTTCCGTGCAGATATTGAGCGTGATGCAGAATCTATCACAGAACAGTTGTATTTGACAACGCCAAAATATAAGCCAACTAAAATAGAACCTATTGAGCAACCTGTAATAGTGCAGCAACAAATGCAGCCAATTCAACAAGTACAACCAGTTCAACAACTACAATCGGTTCAGCAGACTGCCGTCCAACCTGTAACATATACACAGCCTACTTTGGCAAACGCAATATCAGCTGATGTTGACGTAAACATCCCTAAAACCGAACGCAAAGCAAGTGACACCTTTGTCCTTATTATTGCAAATGAACATTATGCATTTGTAGATAATGTAGATTTCGCAGTTCACGATGGAGAAGTGTTCAAGGAATACTGCATCAAAACATTAGGTGTGCCTGAAAGACAAGTCTGGTTTTATCAAGATGCTACAGCAGGCATCATTTCTGGCGGTGTCGACAAGATGGTTCAGGCAATGAGTTTATTTGACAACTCAAAAGCTATCGTTTATTATTGTGGTCATGGCATTTCGGATGAACATACAGGTGATGCTTATATCGTCCCTACTGATGGTAAAGGCACAAACACTGCCACTTGTTACAGTCTTAACAAACTATATACAACACTTGCAGCTTCAAACGCCACCAGTATAACTTATTTCATGGATGCATGCTTTAGCGGAGCAAACAAGGAAGGTTCAATGCTTGTTGCCGCTCGCGGTGTGGCCCGCGAAGCCAAAAAAGAAACTCTTAAAGGTAATACAGTTGTGTTTTCCGCAGCATCTGGGGCAGAAACAGCAATGACATATAAAGAACAAGGTCACGGCTTGTTCACATATTACCTTTTGAAAAAACTTCAGGAAACCAAAGGCGATGTCAGCTACGGAGACCTTGATAAATACATCAAAGACAACGTGAAACGTGAGTCATTCCTCACCAATGAGAAAGTTCAGACTCCGACCACCAACGTCAGTGAAAATGCAGTTAACAGCTGGCGAAATATGAGGTTGAAGTAATCTTACAATCTTCAAATAAAAGTCCCCGAGCTTATTGAAAAATCAAATGGGTTCGGGGATTATTGTTTTTGTAATACTGCCAAAAATAGTTGGTGAAATGGTTGTAAAATCATTATATATCAATAGAATATATCATCTTTGATGAAAAAATCTTTTGTAAAAGTTGCTTTTTTGAAATAATTTTTATATTTTTGCAACATGAAACTCAAACGACAAGTTGATATTGTCGTTATATTTGTTTAACAATTAAATTAAAAATTTATGGAATCTTTAATGATTACACAAGATTATTTACAGGCGGTGAAAGCCTTGAAAGATGCCATAACGCAAAGCCGTTATCGCGCGATTCAACATGTAAACAAGGAAGTTTTATACCTTAACTACGCAATCGGGCGGTTTATTTCCATCAACAGCCGTTCGGCGAAATGGGGCAGCAATGCAATAAAAATAATCTTCGAACTATTGCAGAAAGAAATGCCAGGATTGAGAGGGTATTCGGAGTCAAATATTAAGATGATGAGAACTTTTTATGAAGGTTGGAAAGATGTATTCGAAAATCGTCAGTTGCCAATTGACGATTTTTATACATTGAATATCAGTGAGTTGGAAATTCGCCAGTTGACAACTGGCGATTTTACAGAAGAAGAAATGGAAGCCTTCCTGCATGTCGGTTTTACAAATCATAGTTTGATTTTATCAAAAACAAAAACATTGGAAGAGCGTATGTTTTATATCAGAAGATGTGCAACAGAGTTTTGGAGTTATTTAACAACACAGTATCATCTCAATGAAAAGAACTAACACAAATTTAATATGAATATAACACAAATACCAAAAGATGATTCCTTAGATAGTATCAAAGTACGTGAAGGAATAATTCGAGATTTTTATCGTGAATGGAAAGAGAAAAATCCATTACAGAGGAAATATAATATCTCATTGAAAGATTATATAAATATACGTATGGTTTCGATTATTGAAACCAGTGAACATGCGGCCAAAAACTATCTTTCGACTTTAGCTGTCATGCAACTAGATTCTATTCTTGCCGGAGCGAAGAAAGTCTCTATTCAAAAGACCAAATCTGATAGTAAAAACCAAAAACCTTTTGAAAGAATCATGATTATGGAATATGAGATAATATGTATCGGTAAAGTCAAAATGACTGTTGGCATACGCCGAAGGACACATGAGAAAGTTCAGTATTGTATAACAGCTATTAGGAATGAATAATGAAAAAGGCATCTATTTAGATGCCTTAAGTCTCGCCCCTTAATGCGTGATGGAGGGTTACACTTTTGTGTGATGCTATGCGGGCGGGGGCTTCGCACTACTCATTGACATCGTCCTATCACGACTTTTCTGACTGCAAAATTACAACTTTATTTTTATATATGCAGCTGTTTGAGAAAATTTTTTCTTTTTTGTTATTCACGATTCTTTTTAATCCAATTTAATGCATTCACAAACGCCTCGATCCATGGTGCCACTTCATCGTCTTTGCGGTTCTGTGGATAGTATGGCCACTGCCATGGGAGGAAGGCGCGTTCGAGGTGCGGCATCATCGCGAGGTGACGGCCGTCGGCGGAGCAGATGCCGGCTACTGACCATGGCGAACCGTTAGGATTTGCCGGGTATCCGTCGTAGCTGTAGGTCAACGCGATGTTGTATTTTTCCTTGCCGTATGGGAAGTTGAACTTGCCCTCGCCGTGAGCAATCCACACACCGAGACGACGGCCTTTGAGGCTTGAAAGCATGATGCTGTTGCTGTCGGCGATGTTTACGTTCACAAATCCTGACTCGAACTTGTGCGAGTCGTTGTGAATCATGCGCGGATGCTTGTTGTGGTCAGGGTAGATGAGGTTGAGCTCGGTCATGAGCTGGCAGCCGTTGCACACACCGAGACTCATGGTATCCGGACGTTTGTAGAAGTTCTCGAGAGCTTTGCGCGCCTTCTCGTTGTAAAGGAATGCTCCAGCCCAGCCTTTTGCCGAACCGAGAACGTCGGAGTTGCTGAAACCGCCAACAAACACTATCATATTCACGTCGTTGAGGTCTTCGCGGCCGCTTACGAGGTCGGTCATGTGCACATCCTTGACATCGAATCCGGCGGTGTAGAGCGCGTAAGCCATTTCGCGGTCACATTGGCAGCCTTTTTCACGGATGATGGCGGCTTTTATGCCCGAAGGTGTGCGACGATGCATGTCGATGCCCAAATCTTTAGCCTTGCCTGTGAAATTGCCGAAATCGAACTTCAGTGCTTGATTCTTATAGTTTGCGAAACGTTCTTTAGCTTTCGCTTCGCCACTCTGTTTTCTGTCGAGGAGATATGAGCTCTTATACCAGAGGTCGCGTAAAGCGTTGATATCCAATTCGTAAGCTTCATTATCTTTCTTCAACGAAATGCTGCGCTTGCTGTTTGGTTTGCCGATGACGGTATATTTAATGCCTTCTTTGTCGAGTAACTCTTTGACTTTCTTATCTTTAACTTGGATAACGACAGCTGGTTGCTCACTGAATGCCACGCTGATGAGGTCGTTGCCCGCGAATGCGCTGAGGTCGATGTCCATGCCGCCTTCATTGTTGGCGAATGTCATCTCAAGCAAGGTGGTGATCAAACCGCCTGCCGACACGTCGTGACCTGCCATGACGAGTTTCTGCTCAAGGAGCTTCTGCAAGGTGTTGAAGCACTTCTTAAAGTATTCAGTATCAACGATATTAGGAGTATTTTCGCCAACTCTGTTGATGATTTGCGCAAAGCTGCTGCCTCCGAGTTTGAAGGCGTCTTTCGAGAAGTCGATGTACAGAATCTCGCTGTCTTTGTCGTTGACAACCACTGGCTTAACGGCTTTACGGATGTCGGTGACTTCGCCTGCTGCCGTCACGATGACAGTGCCAGGAGCGAGGACCTTCTGACCGTTTTTGTATTTCTGAGTCATCGACAATGAGTCTTTACCTGTCGGGACGTTGATGCCGAGTGCTAACACGAAGTCACTCAAAGCTTTAACGGCGCGGTAGAGTCGTGCGTTCTCGCCTGGATTCTTGGCTGGCCACATCCAGTTGGCGCTCAACGAAACGCCTTTGAGGTTCTCTTCGATTGGAGCCCAAACCAAGTTGGTAAGTGACTCGGCAACAGACAGTCTCGAGCCTGCTTCAGGACTTATCAAAGCTGCCGCAGGAGCATGTCCGAGTGCTGTTCCAATGCCTCTAATACCTTGATAATCAAGTGCCATGATGCCGAGGTCGGTGAGCGGTAATTGAACTTCGCCAGCGCACTGCTGCAAGGCGACGCGGCCCGTAACGGAGCGGTCAACCTTGTTGGTGAGCCAGTCTTTGCAAGCCACGCCTTCGAGTTGAAGCACCTTCTTGAGGTAATCTTCGAATTTATTATTCTGATATTCGACTTTCTTGAATTTATAATCGACGTCGTTGTCGGTCAAAACGGTCTTTGGAGCGCTTCCGAAGAAGTCGGAGAGACTCAGATCGATAGGATTTACGCCGTTTTTGCGGACAAATCTTAAACGCTGGTCGTCGGTCGACTCGCCAACCATATAATAGGGTGCGCGCTCGCGTTCGGCGGTCTGGCGGATGATTTCCGTATCTTGTTTATTTACAAGGAGTCCCATACGTTCCTGCGACTCGTTTCCGATTATCTCCTTGTCGGAAAGGGTAGGGTCGCCGACAGGGAGGTTATCGACGTAGACTGTGCCGCCGCTCTTGTCGATGAGCTCGCTGAGGCAGTTGAGGTGACCGCCGGCGCCGTGGTCGTGGATCGAACGCACAGGGTTGCTGTCGTTTTCCACCATGGCGCGGATGACGTTTGCCACGCGTTTCTGCATCTCTGGGTTGGCACGCTGCACGGCGTTGAGCTCGATGGCGTTGGAATACTGGCCTGTTCCCACGCTCGAGACCGCGGCGCCGCCCATTCCGATGCGGTAGTTGTCGCCGCCCAAAACAATGATAAGGTCGCCCGGCTCAGGGTCTTCCTTCATGCTGTCGTCGGCTGGAGCAAATCCGATGCCGCCTGCGAGCATGATGACCTTGTCGTAGCCGTAGTCGTTGGTTTTATTGTCGTTTTCGCTGTGTTCAAAGGTAAGAAGTGATCCGTTGATGAGCGGCTGTCCGAACTTGTTTCCGAAGTCCGAAGCGCCGTTCGATGCCTTGATGAGCAGCTCTTCAGGGGTCTGATAGAGCCACGGACGTGCCTTGAAATTGTCTTCCCACTCGCGGTTCTCGTCGTTACGAGGGTAGCAAGTCATGTAGACGGCTGTTCCTGCCAACGGGATAGAGCCTCTACCGCCAGCGAGACGGTCACGGATCTCACCACCAGTTCCGGTTGCTGCTCCGTTGAACGGCTCGACGGTTGTCGGGAAGTTATGTGTTTCTGCTTTAACAGAAATAACAGTGTCTATATCTTTGATTTTGAAGAAGTCGGCTTTATGCTGTGTTGCCGGTGCGAATTGTTCGACCTTCGGTCCGAGGATGAAGGCGACGTTGTCTTTATATGCCGAAACGAGGCGGTTGGTGTTGGTCTTCGAGGTCTTCTTGATGAGCGCAAAGAGAGTGTCGGGCATCTCCTTGCCATTAATAATAAAGGTGCCGTTGAAGATTTTGTGGCGGCAGTGCTCCGAGTTGACCTGTGCGAAGCCGTAGACCTCCGAGTCGGTGAGGGCGCGGCCGATTTTCTTGCTTATACCTTTCAGATAATCAATCTCTTCCTGGCTGAGCGCGAGGCCTTCCTCGTTGTTGTAGGCGTCGATGTCGGTGATATATTTCAGCGGCTCAGGCTTGCGGTCGATGAAAAACACGTTCTGGTCGAGGTCGTGGTATTTGTTTTGCAGCATCGGGTCGAAGCTGTTGTCGTTTTCCTCGACGGGATGGAATTCCTCGATACGAGAAACGCCGCGAATGCCCATGTTTTGAGTAATTTCGACGGCGTTGGTGCTCCAAGGTGTTATCATCTCGCGGCGCGGACCGAAGAAGAAGCCTTT
>JAFZKP010000025.1 GCA_017553625.1 Bacteroidales bacterium | reverse complement strand
TGTACATCATCGACGCTACTAAGATTGCTAACGAGATCGGCTTGGGCAACCGTACCAACACCATCCTCCAGAGTGCATTCTTCAAGATTTCAGGCGTTATCCCTTACGACCTCGCAGTGCAGCAGATGAAGAAGTTCATCGTGAAGAGCTACGGTAAGAAGGGTGAAGACATCGTCAACATGAACTACGCAGCTGTTGACCGCGGCGGTGAGATCACAAAGGTTGAAATCCCGGCCGAATGGGCAAAACTCGACTGCACAACCGACTTCGTGTTTGAGCATAACGCTAACGATCCTGAGTTCATCAACAAGGTGATGCGTCCGATGGTCGCCCAGTGCGGTAACGACCTCCCAGTGAGCGCATTCAAAGACATCGTCGACGGTACATTCCCGGCAGGTACAACAGCCTACGAGAAACGTGGCGTCGCCACCGTCGTTCCTGAGTGGAACCCAGCCAACTGTATCCAGTGCAACCAGTGCGCTTTGGTCTGCCCTCACGCAGCAATCCGCCCGGTCGTCATGACAGATGCAGAGATGAAGAAAGCTCCGAAGGGCATGAACGCCATCGACGTCAAGATGCCGAAGGAATTGGCAGGCATGCACTTCAGAATGCAGGTTTCAGTGTTAGACTGTACAGGCTGCGGCAACTGCGCCGACGTCTGCCCTGCTAAGGAGAAAGCATTGGTGATGAAACCGTTGGAGAGCCAGCTCGACGAAGCCAAGAACTGGGAGTACGGTCAGAAGAAAGTCACCTACAAAGACAACCTCATCGACAAATACGCCAACACCAAGAACAGCCAGTTCGCACAGCCATTGTTCGAGTTCTCGGGCGCTTGCGCAGGCTGCGGTGAGACACCTTATATCAAGACCATCACACAACTCTTCGGTGAGAGAATGTTGGTCGCCAACGCAACAGGTTGCTCGTCAATCTACGGCGGTTCGGCACCTGCGACACCTTACTGCAAGAACAACCGTTCAGGCAAGGGCGTGGCATGGGCTAACTCATTGTTCGAAGACAACGCTGAGTTCGGTCTCGGTATGGCAACAGCCACACGTAAGCTCCGCGACCGCATCGAGCTCATCATGAAAGACGCTATCGCCAACTGCAAGTGCTGCAGCGACGACCTCAAGAAGTTGTTCCAGGCTTGGATCGACAACCGTGAAGACGGCATCAAGACAGCCGAGTTGGCTGACAAGATCGTTGCCGGTTGCGAGAAATGCGGCTGCGACAAGTGCATGCAGATTCTCGACCTCAAAGATCATCTCGTGAAGAAGTCACAGTGGATCTTCGGTGGTGACGGTTGGGCATACGATATCGGATTCGGCGGCTTAGACCACGTGTTGGCATCAGGCGAAGACGTCAACGTCCTCGTCCTCGACACTGAGGTTTACTCGAACACAGGCGGTCAGTCATCAAAGGCTACACCAGCCGGCGCTGTCGCCAAGTTCGCTGCATCAGGTAAGAAGGTTCGCAAGAAAGACCTCGGCATGATTGCCAAGAGCTACGGCTACGTATATGTGGCACAGGTGGCGATGGGTTCATCACAAGCCCAGTATTTCAAGGCAATCAAGGAAGCTGAAGCTTATCCGGGACCATCACTCATCATCTGCTACGCTCCATGTATCAACCACGGTATCAAGATTGGTATGGGTCACTCACAGATGGAAGAGAAACTCGCCGTCGATTGCGGTTACTGGCACCTCTGGCGCTTCAACCCAGCTGAGGAAGAAGCAGGTCAGAACGGTTTCCACCTCGACTCGAAAGAGCCTGACTGGAGCAAGTTCCAGAACTTCATCATGGGCGAAGTCCGTTACAACTCACTCCTCAAAACCTTCCCAGAAGAGGCAAAAGAATTGTTCGCCAAGACCGAGCAGTTTGCTAAACTGAGATATGAAGGATATAAGAAACTGAGTGAAGGGAAATAGTCTTTAAGAAGCCAGAAGACAGTAGTCAGAAGACAGAATAAAGAATTTCCGAAATGAAAAAACCGGCGCGTCGATAAAAAGATGCGTCGGTTTTTTTGTTGTAGTTATAATTTTTTATTGCATTTAATATAAAAAGCATTATTTTTGCAATTGGATTACAAAGAATAAAAACCACCGTTTTATTTGACGGTTATTTGATAAATCAAAGCTTTATAAGAACAATATTGTTGATTATCAACAAGTTTTTATTTGATAGTTATTTGATAAAGGCTTAGTAACAGATTATTTAATAGGTAAAAATATGGAAGTATTAGAATTAAGAAAATTGGTTGACCATCTTGTCTCATTGTCAAAAGAATCGGAAACAGTGGAGTTTAAAGAAAATTTTCACAGCAAAGAAGAAATTGGAGAACGTATTTCGGCACTCTCAAATAGTGCTTGTTTGCACAACCTACCATATTCTTACCTATTATTCGGCATTGAAAATAACACTCATCAGATTATTGGAACTTCTTTTTATTCCAAACAAAAAATGGTTGGCAACGAAGAATTGGAGGTTTGGCTGCTTAACAGACTTAATCCAAGAATAGATTTTCAATGTTTTGATTTTGAATATGATACAGGAATAAATATTGCTTTATACAAAATTCCAGCGACTGAAAATGTGCCAGTCAAATTCTTGAATGTTGGTTATATACGAGTAAATAGTTCCACAAGGAAGTTAATTGACTATCCCGAAAAAGAAAAACAAATTTGGAAGAACGAATTGACTGATAAGTTTTTGCTCAATATTGCCATAAAAAATATAACGCTCACGGATATACCCCAATATTTAAGTACTGAAACGTATTTTGACCTGATGCATCTGCCTTATCCTTCCAATTTACAGAATGTAGCAACTCGTCTAAGCGAAGAAAGCATAATCAGCGAATATGATGGGCAATATGCAATTACAAATCTTGGAACACTTTTACTTGCCAAAAACTTGCAAGATTTCTCCAGCTTGTCAAGAAAAGCGGTCAGAGTTATCAAGTATAAGGGTAACAACAAAGTGGAAACAGAAAGAGACACCATTAGTAATAAAGGGTATGCTTTAGGCTTTACCAGTTTGATAGATTGGGTCAATGGTCAATTGCCTGCCAATGAAGAAATAGGGAAATCGCTGAGAAAAGATGTCCGTATGTATCCCGAAATTGCCGTTCGAGAGCTTATAGCCAACTGCATCATTCATCAAGATTTTTCAGTAAAAGGATTCCCTACCATCGAAATTTATGACGACAGAATCGAAATATCAAATCCAGGACAACCTATTATTCAGTCGGACCGTTTTATTGATGAGTATGGTTCTCGCAACGAACGATTGACTGACATTATGCGAAGGATGGGTTTTTGTGAGGAGAAAGGAAGCGGTTTAGACAAAATCATATCATTAGTGGAGCTTTATCAACTACCTCCAATTAAAATAACGGTACAGGAAAACAGAACTATTGTAACCATTTTTGCCTATAAAAATCTTAGAAAAATGGATAAAACAGAAAGGCAAAATGCCTGTTATCAACACGCTTGTTTGAAATATGTCTCTAATGATAAAATGACCAATCAAACATTCCGTGACAGACTGGGCATTGAAGAACACAATTCAGCCATAGTCTCGCGTATTATTAAAGATGCGTTGGATGTCCATCTGATCAAGGAGGACGATCCTGGAAACCAATCCCGCAAATATCGCAAATATATTCCTTGGTGGGCATAATCTATTGGGAAATTTACATCATCACTCACTTCTCAAGACCTTCCCAGAAGAGGCAAAAGAATTGTTCGCCAAGACCGAGCAGTTTGCTAAACTTCGCTACGAAGGATATAAGAAACTGAGTGAAGGGAAATAATCTTCGACCAGTTCGATAATAAAGTAGAGCCGCCACAATGTGACGGCTCTACTTTATTGTCTACATATAAATTTTGTAGTATTTCTAAATATTAAACTAAAAAGCTTTAGAGAAATACTTTTGTAGTGATGGGACAATTAATTCACTTGGGTCATTGTTTAAAAAAGTTGCAGCTGCACTTTTTGATTCTATATCAGTAGATGTTATAAGAGTCCCATCATTGTTGTAAATGAACATAGAAAATGAAACTCTATCAGGAATACCGGACCATGCCGTTGCCCTGTCTTCCCAATGCGTTATTATCGGGACAATTATATAATCGTAACTTGACAAATCTTTTCCTTCTAGGTCTTTATATCTGCTGTTATCCAAATCGATTTGAGTGTTGCATTGATAATCAGCAAGAACGGATTGGATTTTTCTTGATAACTTCAGTCCAGAACCTTTATATACCTCTGAACCATAAGCTCCATCTTCAGAAGTTAGTACTAATACTTTTGATCCTTTTCTAAGAAAACGTGTCTGGTTATTAGAAGATGTGACATCGTATACAGAAGTACAAGACACAAATGATAACACCAAAAGCAAACCAAGTAATAATAAGCAATGTTTTTTACCCATGTTATTGTTATTTAATAATTAAGCTCTTCCGTACCACAACGAGCAATTACATTAACATAAAGCGTGGCACTGTACACCACGTCTTAGACTGAGGGTCGTGAGAAAACCTGTAACAAAGATGCGGCAACAGTCCACGCTATATGCGCGGAGCCATTACGCTCTCTTGTGTTACAGTTGAAAATTTCTCACGTTTTCAGTCACAAGACGAGGCATAACGCTTCGTGATTTCACCTTGAAATCGATTGTAAAATTACAAATTTTTCCGATACGGCAAGAAAAATCCTGAATTTTTCAATAAAAAATTCCCAATATTTTCAATTTTCTCCATAGGCGAACGCAAACAATTTTGTGGAGGTTAAAGAAAAATTTCAAAGAGACGGCTGCAATTTCCAAAATTTTTATTATCTTTGCAGTCATAAATCATACAAAATGACTGCTATAATTGGTGTAATGAACAAGCATGCAGTTGCAATTGCAGCTGATAGTGCGGTGACGATTGGTGGGGGAAGGAAAGTTTTAAATAGTGCAAATAAACTATTTTCTCTTTCCAAACATCATCCAGTAGCAATAGCAATATATGGAAATGCAGAATTGGTAGGCACTCCATGGGAGATCATCATCAAAGAATATAGAAAAATCCTGAAAGAGAAATCATTTTCTCATGTAAGTGAGTATGTTAACAATTTTTTTGATTTCATTAAAAAGAAACAATATTATTGTTATGATACAACAGAGGCATTAAATTTTCTGAAGCTATACATAAAAGGATTCTGTCTCGATTTACAACACAATGTGCCATCAACACAACTAACACAGGTATTTACAAACATATGCAACAACATTAATCCTGATTACCTAGAAGGATTCACAGATAACACAAAAGATTTCTTATACAATAATGTCTCCACCGAATTAGATATATGTATTAGTGAATTGAAAAAATCAGGATTGACACTAAGCAATAATGACGCAAAAGATTTATTAGTTAATCTTCTTACAAAAGGAATTCTTCCTACAGGATTATCAGGGTTAGTCTTTACTGGCTACGGAGAAGAAGAAATATATCCATCAGTATTTTCATGTGAAGTTGGTTGCATTATTGACGGTGTATTAGCAATTAGACATCAAATTCCAGCTAAAATCAGCAATGCAAACGATGCATCTATTTGTCCATTTGCGCAAACCGACGTAATGCACACAATACTGAGTGGCATTTCTCCACAGGTTCAGTCAATTTATGCAAATAGCTTGGCCACAACAATAAGATCCTTTACACAGAAATTGGCAACGGCAATAATGCCGAATAATTCCATTTTAGCAAAGCAAATTCAAGGGATTTCTATTGAACCTTTCATTCAAACTTTCATGAATTTAAGTCAACAGGCTCAATTTGTGCAATACACCTCACCATTTGTAAAATCTGTGGCAAGTTTGGAAAAGGAAGATTTATCTGATTTTGCAGAAAGTTTAATTACACTAACCTCTTTAAAACGAAAAGTTAGTCCTGATCAGGAAACTGTAGGCGGTCCCGTTGATGTAATGGTGATTTCAAAAGGAGATGGTCTTATTTGGATGAAACGAAAACACTATTTTGAAGCAGGCAAGAATCATCATTTTTTCAGTAATTACTTTGAAAATTAAAACACTATGACAACATATTGCATTTCTCAACTAGAGGTTGATAATCCTATTCAAGAAATACCTGTTATTGAATTATCTTCTCGTGAAAAAAAAGCCGCAGAAAGAATAAACATGGCAACTTCTGAGGGTGAGGTCGTCGGAATAATCTCGGATGAACTTGTTCGTTCTCTTATGGAACAACTTTCGATATAGATTGTCCGACAAAATCCTAACTCAACAAATTGCCGGACAAAATATCTTGTTCGGCAATTGTTTTTATGTAAAATTCCCAAATTTTTCAATATAATATTCCCAAGATTTTCAATTTTCTCCATAGGCGAACGCACGTGGTTTTATGGGCTTACCGCAAAATTGCAAAGCATAATGCCACAAAATTGCAAAGTGACGGTTGTTTGTATTGTTATTACCTTGCGAAAAGTGATTTTTTTGACAGATTTCGCAAGGTAATAAGACATTTCACAAAATGAAGCAAATTGCCGAGAAAGACAACTTGTTCGGCAATTGTTTTTTGCAAAATTCCCAAGATTTTCAATAAAAAATTCCCAAGATTTTCAATTTTCTCCATAGGCGAACGCAAACAATTTTGTGGAGGTTAAAGAAAAATTTCAAAGAGACGGCTGCAATCTCCAAAATTTTTATTATCTTTGCAGCGATTAAGTATTCATTCAAAATGAAAAAAGAATCAAATAACAACAAAAAAAATAATCTGACGGAGGATTTTAATATGATTATGCAAGACTATCAAAACAACAATCCTATTCTTAATCAAACATGGAATAAAAAAGGCGATTATTACGAACAATATTCCGTGTATGATGAGAATGCCGTCACTGTAAGTGGAATTCTCAATTAAAAAAATTAAAACCATGCCAAGTTGGAGTGAAATCTTTAGCAATTTTAACAAAAGACAAGGAAACGAAAGAATCTCTTACCTAGTTAAAGAAAAAAAGCAATATCTTGATGAAATATCAAGATGTACGGGTCGTAATGTAATCACATACTATTCCGGTTGGATGCAAAAACCGACAGCTGCCGATGTGTCTATCAACGACAAGGCCATCCAAATGCTTCTTCCTTTCAAAGGGATGCTGCACACCATCACTTCCGACAATGGCAAGGAGTTCGCCGAACACAAAGCCATCGCGGAAGCTTTGGGCGTGGATTACTATTTCGCCCATCCTTATCACTCCTGGGAACGGGGCGCAAACGAGAACATGAACGGTCTCATCAGGCAGTATTTGCCCAAAGGAACCTCTTTTGAAAATCTTACAGACGATAATATTCTGTTGATACAGAACAAGTTGAATAATCGACCAAGAAAAAAAATTGAATTTCCTTACCCCGCGTGAATATTTTTTTTTCTAATTTTGCACCCGTAAACTTGAATCTTATAATTTAAAGTTGCATTTATAAATTGAATTCAGCTCATCAAACTATGGAAGCATTATATAAACCGACCAAATCAATCAGAGAATATTTCGATAGTTTTGCTCATGAGTTTTCCTATTCTTGCAAGGAAGATAAATTGGCAGAGATAGCAAATTGCGTGTATCATGGATACGATTTTTTCGATGAACTAAACGAACAATGTAAAGAACACCCAGATAGGACAGAAACCATTTGCGGAACCATATCCAATTATATTGGAATGATACGGGGTGGCGAATTCAATCTCATTGACAATTTTGTCTTCGATGATAAAATCAACTTGAAGCAGTTAGTGGAATTGTTTCAGGATGAGATTCGGAATCTCTATAGATTTCCTCTTGCACAGAATCCCTATTTTGCAGATGTGAAAAATTATTATGACGAATTAGTTAAGCGACATTACGTTGGTGCTGACGAAATCAAAAAATTATGGTGTAGTCCAACTCCACTTGACAGAATACCTATCTCGGAAGAAGAGGTTTTGTCCATGAATCCGTGGAAATCACGTCTTGAGTATGTAGAACCATTGCCGGGAGGTTCAACACTATATGATGATAATGCACAATGTGTGTTAAAATGCGATAAGGCTTATATTAGCGAACATAATCGAAATAACGATGCTGAATATAAATATCGGATTCAAAAGTGGCCTAAACCATTTATGGGCAATCCTCTTACCTCAAGGGTTGTGCTGCTAAGTCTTAATCCGGGATTTAAAGATTGGCAGAAAAGATTGTTGGCAAAAGCTTTGGGAATATACTATCGCGAAGCAATTTATAAACATCTCCATGAACAAACTGACCTTGATGCAGACTCCATGTTTTGCCCTAATCTAAAACCAGGTGAATTGGATATTACATGCCTTGAGGCTCACACATTGGTTGACAACTACTGGTATGACATGATTGAAAAATTCAGGAAAGCTGCTGAAATACCCAAAAGCGACGAAGCTTTTGACCCTCTATATTCACGGCTATCAGTTATTGAATATGTGGGCTACGCTTCCACAAGTTATAAGGATTTAGCCAAAGGAAGAATCATGCCGTCACAGTATTTTTCAAGAATGCTAATTCAACATTTAACGATGAATTGTAAAACTGTATTTGTCGTGGTTCGTGCAGAAGAACATTGGAAAAAACTGCTTGGCGAAAGAATATGGAATAAACTAGAACGAGAAGACCGTCTGATAGTTGGGAGAAAAATCAGACGTCAAAGTTTGACAGCAATAGGATTAGGCGAAGATGGATTTTGCAAATTAGTTAATCTATTGAAATAATTACAGCGTGTCTGTTGAGAGGCAGTCGAACTTGTATAGTCGTCACCGTTTTAGCCATTCTCAGTACTTTGTCTATGCTTAATTTGATTCCGCTGAGTTTGAGTATTCTGTCTAATTCCTTATAAACTTTCAAAGCCACGAAGCAGATGCATATATGAGCCTCTATGCGTTTGCGGGTGAAGTGGAACATCGGGCGTACTTCCAGCTTCGACTTGGCGAACCGACCATCGTTCTGAAGCAGCAAGTGTTAAATAAAACTCTTGTTGAATACTGTCTTTTAAAGGTATAACTTCAACAAAATGAGACCAAGACAATTGTGTCGACAGTGCCGACACAATTTGAAAATCAGGAAATAGATTTGCAAAACTCATCATTCGACGGATATTTCTTTCTTCAAAGCCCTTTGAGCCAAAGTCTTTTTGCAATTGTGTCGCAACCTGCGACACAATTAATCTTCCATATTCAGCGCGTTCATTTCCAAGCACTTCGCGGTTTATGCGCTCTCCAATATGCCAATACATCAAAGTGAGTTCAGCATTGACATTAACTGCAACACGGTTGCGAGCTTCATTTATTATTTGACGCAAATCGTCAACAAGCGGTGTAACGCTTGTATTCTGTGTAGTTATAATGTTATTATTATTCATATATTGTAGGTTTTTGTTTATTTGTTGCAAAATTACACATTTTTCCTTATTTTTGCAAAAAAATTTAAAAATTTTCACTATGAAAACTATCCTCTTCATCATCGGCTCTTTAAGAAAACAATCTTTTAACCGTCAACTGGCTAAACTGGCCGAAAACATGCTCTCCGACCGCTTCAATACCCGTTATCTTGAATTTGAAGATGTTCCTCTCATGAATCAAGACTTGGAAACAGCAACTCCTGAACCTGTGAAGCGTGTCCGCAAGGAAGTGCTCGCCGCCGACGGCATCTGGATTTTTACGCCTGAATATAACTTCAGCTATCCGGGACTTCTCAAAAACCTCCTCGACTGGCTTTCACGCCCGATGGATATCAGCAACTTTGCAAATCCTTCAGCCGTTGTAGGCAAAAAAGTGACTGCATGCGGCGCTGGCGGCAAAAACCAGACAATGTCATGCCGCGCGAAACTCAACGAACTTCTTGAATTTATTAAAATGGATGTGATGAAAGAACCGCAAACAGGTATCGCCCTCGGCCTCGAAGCTTGGACAGAAGGGAAATTCGTTCTCACAGATGAACAAAAAGCCCAACTGAAAGAACAAGCTGAAAAATTTGCGGAATTTATTGGATAAAATTACTCTAATTTCTCCTTGACCTCCTCCACCTTCTCGCTCACCTTTTTAATCTCATCGATATAATCGGTTGAGACAAAGACGTGGTTGAACATCCCGAGCGTGAGCATGTATTCCTTGCCTTCATATTCCAAAAATCCGGCGTTGCAGACGAAATAATCTCTAATTTCAAGACCTTTCGTGATGAACTCGGCATACATGTGCTCTTCCATCCTGTCGCCTTCAATGAGTTCAACGACACCTTTCAAAGTTGAGACTTTCTCTTTGAACAACTCGTTGAGTTTCACCTTCGCAATCTCATGATGCTTCTCAGGTGCAGGAACAGTCACTTTCATAAACAAAGCCAAAACGGCAAGAAGGATGACAAAAATCAACAGCTTTTTCATAGTAATTCTTTTTTGCAAAGATAATAAATTTCTTTAATAACCGCACAATTCGCCAATATTTTGTAATTTTGCGAAAAAATTTGAAACTATGGCAGCAACAATTATTTATGTGGTAGGTGTAATCCTCGGTGTGGTGGCTGTTCTCGAAATCCTTAGCCAACCAATCAATCTGTTCAGCAAAATATTAATAAGCGCTTTCGTTATAATCACCAGCTGGGTCGGAATCGCAGTTTATTATCTGTTTTTAAGAGGAAATTTAACACGATGGTTTAGATAATGGATAAAAAAGAATTACGAGCCCAGATAAAACTCCTCAAGAAACAGCACACCAAAGAACAGCTTCTTGAGCAGTCTGAAATTATTTTGTCAAAATTAGAACAGCATCCCGATTTTCAAAACGCTCACATCGTGATGCTTTACAGCGCTTTACCTGATGAGGTTCAGACTCAGGCCTTCCTCGAGAAATGGCGCCACGAAAAGAAAATCATCCTTCCTACCGTTGTCGGCGATGACATCATCCCTGTGGAACTTGCCGAAAACACTGGCTTCGTCGTAGGCGATTTCAACATCCTCGAGCCTCAAAACGAGCCTTATACTGGCAGCTACGACCTCATCGTGGTTCCAGGTGTCGCTTTCGACCGCAACGGCAACCGCATAGGACGAGGTCGTGGTTACTACGACCGATTTCTCTGTAAACATCTGAATGTCAGGCGAATAGGAATCTGTTTTGATTTCCAACTCGTTGACGAAGTGCCAACCGAGCCGAATGACATCAGAATGGACGAGGTGATTTCGTTATAGATTCCTCGCTTCACTCCGTTCCGCTCGGAATGACAACATCAAAATAAGAAAAAAATATGGCGCGGCGAAGCCGCGCCACTTTTATTATAATAATATGATTTGTCATTTCGAACCCCGAAGGGGTGAGGAACCTCATTATTACCAAGCAAACAATGGTCTGTCAGCCATCATTTCGTTAACTTTAGCTTTCACAGCCTCGAGTTTCTTGGTGTCGTCGATGTGGCTGATGACATCGTCAATCATGTCAACGATAGGCTCCATCATGTCTTCCTTCAAACCACGTGTTGTGATAGCTGGAGTACCGACGCGCAGACCTGAGGTCTGGAATGGTGAACGGCTGTCGAACGGAACCATGTTTTTGTTGACTGTGATGTCAGCCTGAACGAGGGTGTTCTCAACCATCTTACCTGTAATCTCTGGGAACTTCGAACGG